>JBGRQE010000004.1:0-141252 GCA_041725955.1 Bacteroidales bacterium | reverse complement strand
GCTCTTACCCATGAATACGGGTGCGGAAGCCGGGGAAAATTCAAACCATTTCGAAATTGATTGGCAAGGGGGAGATTTCATCAGAGCTAAGCAAGGATGTTTATAAAGAAAAGAGTACAGAGGCGGGCTGATTAATTACGAAAAAGCAAAGAAGGATATTTTATGTTGGCTAAAAGAAGACACAGACCCAAATGCCCGCTTTTCGACTATGTTCGATTTATATGCACTTCCAACAAGCTTTCCGAAATATCAAGATGCAATCAAAATTGCCAACCCATATGAAAAGGTAAAGTACCTGGAAATTGCATTTAAAGAAGACATAAACGACTCAAGGTTTATTCCTTACATACAGTTACATGAGTTTGAAAGCTTGATTCTTTCTAAACCTCAAGAATTGGAATTGGAATACTTTGATCACTCCAAGTCGATAGAAAAGCTTATAAAATTGCTAGATTCAAAGAATGGCAATGCTGAATTGATAAACGACAATCCAGAAACAGCACCCTCCAAAAGAATTATCGAACTTATTCCTGAATATAACAAAGTTAGTGCAGGAGCTGACATTGCAGGAATCATTGGCATTGATTACCTAAAGAAAAACTGCAAACATTTCAATAATTGGACCGAAAAGCTGATTTGCAAACCGTAAGATTTTATAATTCTCCCAACTATAGCATATAAATTCAATTACATAACATATACAGAATTCTCTTAATCTTTAAGCTCAAAACTCTTGACTGTTCGACGAAACCTTCTTTTTGATCTCTTTACCTTAGAGAAAAATATTCCATGAAATATTACAGTCTTATGTTGTAGGGGATAATATATATACACATGATTCCCCTTCTTCTAGAACTATCGAATTTCGATTCTAACATCAAAGCTTTTCGGCCTTTTATATTCTTCGAGACAAAGCTTTTGTTCTGTTTTTACACACTCTATATAATCGGGAAATGATTTGTCTTGTGCCTGGATAGTAACAGTATCAGACAAACAACAAATAATAAAACTATCTTCACTATTATGGCTTTGGTTGGTTGTCAATATGGTATAAAAAAAGCCGTCTGAACACAGACGGCTTAATCATGTATATCTAAGGAAATATTATTTCTTCACATATTTGAAAGACTTACCTAGGTAACGAGCGTTATCACCAAGTAGTTCTTCGATACGAAGCAATTGATTATACTTTGCGATACGATCGGTACGGCTTGCAGAACCAGTTTTGATTAAACCAGTGTTTAGAGCAACAGCAAGATCAGCAATAGTAGTATCTTCAGTTTCACCAGAACGGTGACTCATAACAGCAGTATAACCATTTCTGTATGCAAGGTTAACAGCATCGATAGTTTCGGTTAAAGAACCAATTTGATTCACCTTAACAAGGATAGAGTTTGCAACTTCCTTATCGATACCCATAGCTAAACGCTTAGAATTGGTAACAAACAAATCGTCGCCAACCAACTGACATTTCTCGCCAATTGCATCAGTAAGTAGTTTCCAACCATCCCAATCGTCTTCGTCCATACCATCTTCAATAGAGATGATTGGATATTTACTAACCCAGTCGGCCCAGAATTCAACCATCTGTGCAGGAGTTAATTTTTCGCCGGTAGACCATTTAAGGTGATATACTTTTTCTTCTTTATCATAATATTCAGAAGAAGCAGGGTCAAGAGCAAGACAAATGTCATCGCCAGGCTTATAACCAGCTTTTTCGATAGCAGTAAGGATAACCTGAACAGCTTCCTCATTAGATTTCAAGTTTGGAGCAAAACCTCCCTCATCACCAACGTTGGTAGAATATCCTTTTTCTTTAAGAACAGCTTTAAGATGGTGGAATACTTCAGCACCCATTTGAATAGCCTGAGAAAAGGTTTCAGCACCTACAGGCATAATCATAAATTCCTGGAAGTCGATGCTATTATCAGCATGAGAACCACCATTGATGATATTCATCATTGGAATAGGAAGAGTGTTTGCATTTACACCACCAACATATCTAAATAGAGGTTGATTAGTTTCTTGAGCAGCAGCATGAGCAACAGCAAGAGATACACCAAGAATAGCATTAGCACCAAGCTTAGCTTTATTAGGAGTACCATCAAGTTCAATCATTTTATGATCGATTTCATTTTGCTCAGTAACATCATAACCAAGTAGTTCGTCGGCTATAACAGTATTTACGTTATTCACGGCTTTCAGCACACCTTTACCAAGGTAAGTATTCTTGTCACCATCGCGAAGTTCAACAGCTTCATGCACACCAGTTGATGCTCCAGAAGGAACAGCAGCACGGCCAATAACACCATTTTCGGTAATTACATCTACTTCAACAGTTGGGTTACCTCTGGAATCAAGGATTTGTCTTGCGTGAATATCAATAATCTGACTCATAACAATAGAAATTTGGAGTTTTAAAAGAGCTAGAGATGTTTCTAGCAAAAAAAAGGATAAAGTGAATTACACTTTATCCTCTTAAATAAAATAAGATCTATATTACTTATTTTCGGTATTCTCATCTTTTGGAGCTTCAGCTGCAGTGTTTTCCACAGCAGGAGCTTCAGCAGTGTTCTTCTTACCACCACGACGGCTTCTGCGAGTCTTGGCTTTGGTAGAAGCTTTTTCGGCAAGCAAGTTTTCGTTGTAATCAACCAACTCGATCATTGCCATTTCGGCGTTATCACCCTGACGATTACCTAGCTTGATAATTCTGGTGTATCCGCCTGGACGGTCAGCTACTTTAACAGAGATTTCTCTAAAAAGTTCGCTAACTGCGAATTTATTTTGAAGGTAGCTAAAAACAACCCTTCTTGAATGTGTAGAATCGTTCTTTGATTTAGTAATCAAAGGTTCTACATACAATCTAAGCGCCTTTGCCTTTGCCAAGGTTGTAGTAATGCGCTTATGGATAAAAAGGGATGCCGCCATATTTGAAAGCATTGCTTTTCTGTGGGCGCTCTTTCTACCTAAGTGATTAAATTTCTTTCCGTGTCTCATTTCAATTAATCCTTATCTAATTTGTACTTAGAAACATTCATCCCAAACTCAAGGCCTTTAGTTTTAACAAGGTCCTCTAACTCGGTAAGAGATTTCTTACCAAAGTTTCGGAACTTAAGCAAGTCGCTTTTATTATAAGCCACTAATTCACCTAGAGTCTCTACATCCGCAGCCTTAAGACAATTAAGAGCACGAACAGAGAGATCTAAATCAACAAGCTTGGTTTTAAGTAGCTGGCGAATATGTAATGAATTCTCATCAAATTCTTCTGTAACTGATTTCTCGTCAGAGTCAAGAGTAATCTTTTCATCAGAAAACAGCATAAAGTGATGGATAAGGATTTTCGCAGCTTCCTTAAGAGCGTCTTTTGGATGAACAGAACCATCGGTGTCGATATCTAGCACCAATTTTTCATAGTCAGTCTTTTGCTCAACTCTAAAGTTCTCTATTGCAAACTTAACATTTACAATTGGAGTGTGAATAGAGTCGATTGCAACAGTACCTAGAGGTGCATTAGAATCCTTATTTTCCTCAGAAGGAACATAACCACGTCCTTTCTTAATAGTAAGTTCGAGGGCAAGTTTAACAGAAGGATCCATGTTACAGATAACTACGTCTGGGTTTAGGACTTCAAAATTGGTCAAGAACTTATTGATCTCGCCAGCTTTAAAGCAATCCTGTCCACCAACAACAACATTTACCTTTTCGCTTGTTTCAGTTTCAAGCTTTTGTTTAAACCTAATTTTCTTGAGATTGAGAACAATCTCTGTCACATCTTCGATGACACCCTCTATTGTGGAAAATTCATGGACGACACCCTCAATGTTCACAGATGTAATTGCAAATCCTTCAAGTGAAGAAAGCAGGATTCTTCTAAGTGCATTACCTATTGTGATACCAAAGCCTGGTTCCAAAGGACGAAATTCGAAGCTTCCTTTGAAATCATCAGCTTCATTCATTATAACCTTATCTGGTTTTTGAAATGCTAAAATTGCCATAAACAAAAGATGTTAGAGGGTTAACCAATCAGATTCAACTATTACTTAGAATACAATTCGACGATCAGTTGTTCCTTAATATTTTCAGGAATTTCTTCACGAGTTGGTAAATTCAAGAAACGACCTTGAAGTTTGTCGCTATCCCACTCGATCCAAGAGTACTGATCAGAACGAGAAGAAAGTGAATTGGTGATCACCTCAAGAGATTTGGATTTTTCGCGAACGCCAACAACATCACCGATTTTCACGGAGAAAGAAGGAACATTCACGATTTCGCCATTAACTGTAATATGACGGTGGGACACGAACTGACGTGCAGCTGCTCTGGTAGGAGCGATACCCAATCTGTATACTACATTATCTAAACGGGATTCACAAAGCTGTAGGAGGTTTTCACCAGTAATACCTTTTTTTCTAGATGCTAATTTAAAAATATTTCTAAATTGTTTCTCTAAAATACCGTAGGTATACTTCGCTTTTTGTTTTTCTAGTAACTGAACACCATATTCAGAAACTTTTTTTCTCCTCTTAGAAGCCCCATGTTGTCCTGGAGGATAATTTCTTTTCTCAAATGATTTGTCAGGCCCGAAGATAGGATCTTTAAATCTTCTAGCTATTTTGGTCTTTGGACCGGTATATCTTGCCATGATTTCTATTTATTTCAAATCGCGTTACTAAATGTTTTAATTAACTAACAGCACAATTAAATGCGACCATCAATTAGACTCTACGTCTTTTTGGAGGACGACAACCGTTGTGTGGTAATGGAGTAACATCCTTAATTTCAGTAACCTCGATGCCTGAAGTATGAAGAGTTCTGATGGCAGATTCACGTCCTGAACCTGGACCTTTCACAAAAACTTTAACTTTTCTAAGGCCAAGATCGTAGGCAACTTTGGCACAATCAGCTGCAGCCTGCTGAGCGGCGTATGGAGTGTTTTTCTTTGACCCACGGAAGCCCATTTTTCCGCTAGAAGACCAGGAGATAACCTGACCCGCATTATTGGTCAACGAAATAATGATATTGTTAAAAGAGGCGCTTACATAAGCTCTTCCAACAGGCTCCACTTTAACGACTCTTTTTTTCGTATTTCTGGTGTTTTTTGCCATGATTCAAAAGATAATACAATATCCTAATACAACTTAACTAATTTAATTATCTGGTAGCTTTCTTCTTATTCGCAACTGTCTTTTTACGACCTTTACGAGTACGAGCGTTATTCTTTGTACACTGACCACGAAGAGGAAGACCTATTCTGTGACGGATACCTCTATAGGTACCAATATCCATTAAACGTTTGATGTTTAACTGGACCTCAGAGCGCAATTCACCTTCTACCTTATAATTATCACCGATAATTGTACGGATTTGTTTTTGCTCGTCATCTGACCAATCTTGAACTTTCTTGTTCACGTCAATACCAGCTTCATTCAAAATTTTCTGAGCAGTACTTCGACCTATCCCAAAGATGTAAGTCAAGCTGATTTCTCCTCTTTTATTGTTAGGTATATCAATACCAGCAATCCTTGCCATATTGTATAATTCTTTAAATGTTAAATTAACAATTGAGACGATTAACCTTGTCTCTGCTTAAACTTTGGATTCTTTTTGTTAATAACGTACAATCTTCCTTTGCGACGCACGATCTTACATTCGGGAGATCTTTTCTTAACAGATGCTCTTACTTTCATTTCAATTGCTCAAATTATAAAATTTGTAGATATTCCGAGGTTTAGCCTACACTATATAGACAAACAAACTTGCTTGCCAACCTCTCCATTAATTTCTTTATTTATACCTAAAAGTGATTCGTCCTTTAGACAAATCATAAGGTGACATTGCTACTTTAACTTTATCTCCAGGTAAAATTTTGATGTAATGCATACGCATTTTACCCGAGATATGAGCGGTAATGGTGTGTCCATTTTCTAATTCAACACGAAACATGGCATTACCTAAGCTCTCGATTACAGTACCGTCTTGTTCTATAGATGTTTGCTTTGCCATACTAAGTTTACTGGTTTTTTCCTAAAACTTCTTCGATTAAATCGAAAGAAGATAAAATATCTGCTTTGCCATTGCGTATGGCGACATCGTGTTCAAAATGGGCTGATGGCAAACTATCCGCAGTACGAATTGTCCATCCATCTTCATCTTGAGTCACATTCTTAGAACGAAGGTTTACCATAGGCTCAATAGCGATCACCATACCATCCTCTAGTTTTGTTCCTTTACCTTTACGGCCATAATTAGGAACCTGAGGATCTTCGTGTAGATTACGCCCTAAGCCATGTCCTACTAAATCGCGAACAACACCATAGCCAAAACTTTCCACATAAGACTGAATGGCATACCCGATATCACCAAGACGTCGACCAACAACAGCATGTTCAATACCTTTATAGAGTGATTTTTTTGTTCGATCAAGTAACTTCAAAATCTTCTCTTCTACTTGCCCAACAGGGAAAGTATAAGCAGAATCTCCATAAAAGCCATTCATAAGAACGCCACAATCGACAGAAATAATATCTCCGTCGTTAAGTATTCTTCTACCAGGAATTCCATGAACGACCTCGTCATTGACCGAAACGCAAAGCGTCCCTGGAAATCCTCCATAGCCCTTAAATCCGGGTTCAGCATTATGATCCCGGATAAAAGTTTCTGCTATGGTATCCAGTTCACCGGTTGAAACTCCCGGTTTTATATGACGGGCTACCTCGGCGAGCGTTTTACTAACTAGTAAAGCGCTCTCTCTCAATAGCTCAATCTCCTCGTCAGTCTTCAAAATAATCATCCGGCAAAGATAGAAAAAAGTTTTACATAGCAACCGGAGTCCTACCTTTTATTCTTCCAGACTTTGTCAATCCATCATAATGACGCATTAACAAATGACTTTCAACTTGTTGCAAAGTATCTAAAACAACACCAACAAGAATCAGTAAAGAAGTTCCTCCATAGAACTGAGCAAAAGCTGCAGTTACACCTACTTTACCAACAACAGCAGGTAAAATAGCTACGATACCAAGGAACAATGATCCTGGAAGAGTAATTCTAGACATTACGCCATCAATAAACTCAGTAGTTTTCTTTCCTGGCTTTACTCCTGGAATAAATCCTCCGTTACGTTTCATTTCTTCTGCCATTTGTGAAGGATTCACAGTAATCGCAGTATAGAAATAAGTAAACAACACGATAAGGATAAAGAAAGTAAAGTTATAAAGGAAACCGTTATAATCAGCAAAACCTGCTAACCAACCGGTTGATGAATCAGAAAAACCCATCAAGGTAATTGGTAAAAACATAATTGCCTGAGCAAAAATAATTGGCATAACACCTGCAGCATTTACTTTCAAAGGTATATACTGACGAACACCACCATATTGCTTATTACCTACCATTCTTTTTGCATATTGTACAGGGATCTTACGAGTACCCTGAACCAAAAGAATAGTTAATAAGATAACAAAAACTAAAACAGCAAGTTCGACAATAAATATTACAGGACCTCCACCTTTTTCTTCTAAGCGAGAAACAAACTCACCAAATAAAGCAAAAGGCAACCTAGCAATAATTCCTATCATAATGATAAGAGAAATACCGTTTCCGATTCCTCTGTCTGTAATTTTTTCTCCCAACCACATAACAAACATGGTTCCAGAGACAAGAATAACGACAGATGGAATAATAAAGCCCCAGTAGCTAGGAGTAGTAATATTTGGATCGTAAGGATAAATTCCTCCTGCAGGAATCTGTCCAACTAAGTTAGCCAGATATGCAGAACCCTGAAGAGCTGTAATAATTACAGTTAACCAACGGGTTATCTGATTAATTTTATTACGTCCACTTTCACCTTCCTTCTGCAATCTTTGAAAATAAGGAACCGCCATCCCCAAAAGCTGAATCACAATGGATGCAGAAATATAAGGCATGATTCCTAATGCAAAAATGGAAGCATTCGAAAATGCCCCCCCAGAGAAAGTGTTCAATAATCCAAGTAAGCCATCGCTAGTCTGATTTTTCAGACTAGCTAGCATATTTGGATCCACTCCTGGTAAAACCACATAAGATCCTAATCGATAAATAAGGATAATACCAATGGTATATAGAATCCTTGTACGAAGATCTTGAATTTTACTAATGTTTCTAATTGTCTCGATTAACTTAAACTTTTTCATCCAGTTTAGATTTTAGTTGCTACACCACCTTGAGCTTCGATAGCAGCTTGAGCAGATCCGGAGAATGCATGAGCTTTAACTTCTAACTTAATAGTTAATGCACCATTTCCTAAGATCTTAACAAGATCTCTTTTAGCTACCAAACCATTTTCCCATAAGATTTGAGGATCAATAGCAGTAAGGTTCTTCTTTTCAGCCAAAGCCTGAAGAGTTTCTACATTAATACCTCTATATTCTTTTCTGTTGATGTTTTTGAATCCAAATTTAGGAACACGTCGGTACAAAGGCATTTGACCACCTTCGAAACCCTCTTTACGAGAGTAACCAGATCTAGACTGAGCACCTTTATGACCACGAGTAGAAGTACCTCCACGTCCTGATCCTTGTCCACGGCCTATTCTTTTTCTGTTCCTAACAGATCCTGCAGCTGGTTTAAGACTACTTAAATCCATTTTATATCCTATTATTAGATTGTAATCAATTAAATTTCTTCGATCTTAAGCAAATGCTTAACCTTTTCAACCATACCCTTAGTTTGATCATTCAAAGTGATCTCACGAGTTTGATGCATTTTTTTCAATCCTAATGCAGCAAGGGTTCTTTTTTGGCGTTCAGGTCTGCCGATCTTACTTTTAATCTGAGTAATTCTAAGTTTTTTCATCTTATTGAAAAAATTAACCGTTGAAAACTGTATTCAAATCTACACCTCTTAACTGTGCTATAGTTTGAGGATCTCTCAATTTTCCTAATGCATCAATGGTAGCTTTCACAACAGAGTGAGGGTTAGAAGAACCTTTTGACTTAGCAAGAACGTCTTTCACACCAACGCTTTCAAGAACAGCACGCATAGCACCACCAGCAATTACTCCAGTACCAGGAGCTGCAGGCTTAATGAAAACTTCTGCACCACTGTAGCGACCCACTTGTTCGTGAGGAACAGTACCTTTGAGAACAGGAACTTTGATTAGATTTTTCTTCGCATCATCAATTCCTTTAGCAATTGCAGAGGTAACTTCCTTAGCTTTACCAAGACCATGACCAACAATACCTGCCTCGTTTCCAACTACAACAATAGCTGAAAAACTGAAAGTACGACCACCTTTGGTAACTTTAGTAACTCTCTGAATACTAACCAACTTATCTTTAAACTCGATTTCGCTGGATTTTACTCTTTTGACATTTACGTTTGACATAGCCATTAAAATTTAAGTCCTCCTTCTCTTGCAGCTTCTGCTAAAGACTTGATTCTACCATGGTAAAGATATCCGTTTCTGTCGAAAACAACATCAACAACATTTTTACCTTCAGCTCTTTCAGCGATCAATTTACCAACTTGAGCAGCTTGCTCAAGTTTAGTACCTTTAAAATCGGCGAATGCTTTTTCTGAAGACGAAGCTGCTGCAAGAGTAACTCCTGCAACATCATCAATCAACTGAGCATAAATTTGCTTATTACTTCTAAAAACAGAGAGTCTTGGTCTAGAAGCTGTTCCAGAGATATCCTTTCTAACTCTCAGTTTAATTCTATTTCTTCTAAATTCTTTTATATTCTTAATCGCCATCCTAGTAGGGATTTAGCGCCTAAATCAGGCAGATTTACAATAAATACTATTTCGCTCCAGCTTTACCTGCTTTTCTTCTGATTTCTTCACCAAGAAATTTGATTCCTTTACCTTTGTATGGTTCAGGCTTTCTAAATGAACGAATCTTAGCAGCAACTTGTCCTACCAACTGCTTATCGAAAGAAGTTAAGGTAACCAATGGGTTCTTACCTCTTTCAGTAACAGCTTCCACTTTCACTTCTGCTGGAATTTCAAAGAATATATTGTGAGAAAATCCTAGAGCTAGCTCAAGAATTTGGCCCTTAGCTTCCGCTTTGTAACCAACACCAACAAATTCAAGTACAATTTTGTATCCTTCAGAAACTCCTTGAACCATATTGGAAAGAAGAGATCTGTAAAGACCATGCATTGCTCTATGATTTTTTGCTTCGCTATTACGCTCAACTAGAATTTTTCCTTCCTCTACCTTAACGGTAATGACAGAATCTATACACTGTTGAAGCTCACCAAGTTTTCCCTTGATAGTTACAACGTTTTTATCTGAAACGCTTACTTCAACACCTTGTGGAATGGCTATTGGTAACTTTCCTATCCTTGACATATTATACTACCCTTTTTTAAATTAGCTAACATAACATAAAACTTCACCGCCAATGTTAAGCCTACGAGCTTCTTTGTCGGTCATCACACCTTGTGAGGTAGAAAGAACAGCCACTCCAAGACCATTAAGTACTCGAGGAAGATTAGATGCATTTGCATATCTTCTTAAACCCGGACGACTTGCTCTTTCCAGCTTATTAATAGCTGGTTGCTTAGTAACTGGGTGATACTTAAGGGCAATTTTAATTGTTCCCTGAACACCTTCATCTTCGAACTTATAGTTCAGGATATAACCTTTATCAAAAAGGATTTTGGTAATAGCCTTTTTAATATTTGAAGCAGGAATTTCAACCACTCTATGTCTTGCCAAAACGGCATTTCTGACTCTGGTTAAATAATCTGCTATTGGATCAGTATACATCTCTTTTTTCGGTTTAGATATTTCGACTCAATTAACTACCAACTTGCCTTTCTTACTCCAGGAATTAATCCTTTGAGCGCCATTTCACGGAAATTAATACGTGAAACACCGAATTGACGCATGTAGCCCTTTGGACGGCCGGTTAGCTGACAACGGTTGTGCAAACGAGTTGGGCAAGAATTCTTTGGAAGTTTCTGTAACCCTTCGTAGTCACCAGCTTCTTTTAAAGCGGCACGTTTTTCGGCATACTTTTCTACAAGTTTTGCTCTTTTGCGCTCACGCGCTTTCATTGATTCCTTAGCCATAACTTATTCTACTTCTTTTGATTTTTGAAAGGTAAACCAAATTCTTTTAACAGAGCGAAAGCTTCTTTATCAGTTTTCGCTGAAGTAACAAAAGAGATGTTCAGACCACTGATTTTATTCACCTTGTCTAAGTTTATTTCTGGGAAAATGATCTGCTCAGTAATACCGAAAGAGTAATTACCACGACCATCAAATCCTTTATCAGAAACACCCCTGAAGTCTCTTACACGAGGAAGAGCAACAGCGACAAGCCTGTCTAGAAATTCGTACATTACATCACCACGAAGAGTCACACGGGTACCGATAGGCATTCCTTTTCTAAGTTTGAAGTTAGAAATATCCTTTTTAGAATAAGTAGGAACGGCTTTCTGACCAGCGATAAGAGTCAACTCTTCAACTCCGTAGTCGATCAATTTCTTGTCCGCAACTGCAGCACCTAAACCCTGATTGATAGAAATCTTTTTCAGTGCAGGGATCTGCATTGGGCTCTTATAATCAAACTGCTTATGTAAAGCAGGCATGATTTCCTTAAAGTATTTACCTTTAAGTCTTGGTGAATAGCTCATTACTTAATAACCTCCCCTGATTTTTTGTAATACCTTACTCTTTTTCCTTCTTTTTCGTCGAATTTTCTGCCAACTCGGGTTGGTTTTCCTTCTTTAGGATCCATGAGCATCAGGTTAGACATGTGAATAGGAGCTTCTTGCTTTACAATACCTCCTTTTGGATTCTCAGCATTTGGTTTAGTATGCTTAGACACCAAATTCACACCCTCTACGATTGCTCTATTCTTGGCAGCGTCTATACGGAGTACACGTCCTTGTTGGCCTTTTGAATCGCCGGCCATTACTTTAACGTTATCTCCTTTTTTTATATTTAATTTAGTTCGCATGGCTATCAAATATTATTCTTATAGCACCTCAGGTGCCAATGAAACAATCTTCATATATTGCTTATCACGTAACTCTCTGGCAACAGGACCAAAGATACGAGTACCGATCATTTCACCAGAATTGTTGAGCAAAACGACAGCATTATCATCAAAGCGGATATAAGAACCATCATTTCTACGAACTTCTTTTTTAGTACGTACTACAACACCTTTAGCAACGGTACCCTTCTTTATGTTACCAGAAGGAATAGCGTTTTTTACTGTAACAACGACCATGTCACCTACAGAAGCGTATCTTTTCTTGGTACCACCAAGAACGCGAATACATAATACTTCTTTGGCACCACTGTTGTCAGCAACTGTACATCTTGATTCCTGTTGTATCATAATTACTTAGCTCTTTCAATTATTTCAACTAATCTCCAACATTTATTTTTGCTCAGCGGTCTGGTTTCCATGATCTTTACGGTGTCGCCAATATTGGCATCATTTTTTTCATCATGAGCCATGAAGCGAGAAGTTTTCTTCACGAACTTACCGTAAATAGGATGCTTTTCACGCCTACCGATTTCTACAACGACAGATCTATCCATCTTGTTGCTTACAACCAGTCCTATTCTTTCTTTTCTTAAGTTCCTTTCCATTGTCAGATTGCGCTATTTATTTTCAATTTCTCTTCTTCTAAGTTCGGTTAAAAGCCTAGCAATTGTTTTGCGATAAGCATTTATCCTATTTGGATTCTCGATAGGAGAAACTGCATGATTCAATTTCAGTTTTGTGAGCTGCATTCTTTCGTCAGCCAATCTCTCCTTTAGCTCTGCTGTGCCGAGCTCTCTAATTACTTCCTTTTTCATTTCCGTTAATTAGTTTCTTCAACGTAATCTCTTCTTACTATGAACTTGGTTGTAATAGGTAGTTTCTGAGCAGCAAGACGAAGTGCCTCTCTAGCAATTTCCAAAGGAACACCATCTGTTTCGAATAGAATTCTACCTGGGGTAACTGGAGCTACAAAATATTCTGGAGCACCCTTACCTTTACCCATACGAACTTCAGCAGGCTTTTTGGTGATTGGCTTGTTTGGAAAAATACGAATCCAAACTTGCCCTTCACGCTTCATATAACGGGTAACCGCCTGACGGGCTGCCTCGATTTGACGTCCAGTGATCCATGCAGATTGAAGCGCTTTAATTCCGAAAGAACCGAAGGCCAGCTGATTTCCACGCTGAGCCAGCCCCTTCATTCTGCCTTTTTGAACTCTTCTGAACTTAGTCTTTCTAGGCTGTAACATTGTTAAGGTTATATTTTGAGATTAACAATTTCTTTAATTATCTTCTCTTTCCACGACCACCACGACGAGGATTCTGTTTTCCTTTACTTCCGCCGATACCGGTCATAGGTACTAATTCTGGACGTCCAAAGATTTCTCCCTTACAGATCCATACTTTTATACCAATGCGACCATAAGTGGTATGAGCTTCAACCAAAGCATAGTCAATATTTGCTCTTAAGGTGTGAAGAGGAATTCTTCCTTCTTTGTAAGTCTCGCTACGTGCCATTTCAGCACCACCAACACGACCACTAATTTGGATTTTGATACCTTCAGCACCAATACGCATAGTAGATGCGACAGCAGTTTTAATTGCACGACGGAAAGAAATTCTTCCTTCGATCTGTCTTGCTACAGTACTCGCTACGATTTCTGCGTCAAGCTCAGGTCTTTTTATCTCGGAAATGTTAATCTGTATTTCCTTCTTAGTAAGCTTCTTAAGCTCTTCTTTAAGCTTATCGACTTCTTGGCCTCCCTTTCCGATAATAATACCAGGACGAGCAGTAAAGATAGTAACAGTTACAAGCTTAAGAGTGCGCTCAATAAGGATTTTCGAAATCCCAGCTTTTGCCAAACGTGCCTTAAGGTATTCACGAATTTTGTTATCTTCGATCAATTTACCTTCGAAAGATCTTCCACCATACCAGTTGGATTCCCAACCTTTAATGATTCCTAATCTAAGACCTACTGGATGTGTTTTTTGTCCCATTTAATATATCCGCTTAAATGTGATTATTTCAATTCTTCAATAATTCTATTACCAAGCACTAAAGTTACATGATTGGAACGCTTACGGATTCTGTGCGCACGACCTTGTGGAGCTGGTTGAATTCTCTTCAAAGTACGACCACCGTCAACGAAAATCTCTTGTACAAACAGGTGATTATCTTCCAATCTGCTTCCTTCGTTTTTGTTTTGCCAATTGGCAATAGCAGAACGAAGAAGTTTGTAAACACGATTTGAAGCCTCTTTCGGAGAATGCTCCAAAACGTTAAGCGCTAACTCAATATCCATACCACGGACCATATCAGCAACTAACCTCATTTTACGAGGTGAAGTAGGGCAATTATTTAGCTTGGCAAAATATTGAGTTTTCTTTGCATTTTTATACTGCTCAGCTTTGTTATGTTTTCTTGCTCCCATTATTTTAAAGCCTTTCTATTTTTTCCCTTTATCTTTACTACCTGAATGTCCCCTGTAAGTTCTGGTTGGCGCAAATTCTCCTAATTTGTGACCTACCATATTCTCAGTGACATAAACTGGAATAAATTTATTTCCATTGTGTACGGCAATAGTCTGCCCTACGAAGTCTGGTGAAATCATAGATGCTCTGGACCAGGTTTTGATGACAGTTTTCTTGCCTGACTCCACATTCTCTAATACCTTTTTCTCCAGCTTAAAATGTATAAAAGGACCTTTTTTAAGTGAACGAGCCATTTCGATCTTCTTTTTTCAGTTTACCGGATTATTTTTTCCTTCTCTCAATGATATACTTATTAGTATCCTTCTTCTTTGCGCGGGTTTTGAAACCTTTAGATGGTAAACCTTTGCGAGATCTTGGATGACCTCCAGAAGAACGACCTTCACCACCACCCATTGGGTGATCAACAGGGTTCATAGCCACACCTCTGGTTCTTGGACGACGTCCTAACCATCTGCTGCGACCTGCCTTACCTGAACACTCAAGACTGTGGTCAATATTAGATACCATACCAATGGTAGCTTTACAAACTTGAAGTATCATTCGAGTTTCTCCAGAAGGAAGTTTGATGATAGCATATTTGCCTTCTCTAGACATTAGCTGAGCATAAGAGCCAGCACTACGAGCCATCTTAGCACCTTGTCCAGGACGTAATTCGATATTGTGAATGATAGTACCGTAAGGTATTTCACTCAACATCAAAGTATTTCCTAATTCAGGAGCTGCACCTTTACCAGAAAGGATTTGCTGACCCACTTTTAGTCCATGAGGAGCGATTATGTATCTCTTTTCTCCGTCTGCATAAATTACAAGGGCAATACGTGCAGTTCTATTTGGATCGTATTCGATAGTTTTAACGGTTCCAGGAATTCCATCCTTGTCACGTTTAAAATCAATAATACGATACTTCTGCTTATGACCACCACCCATGTATCTCATGGTCATCTTGCCCTCACTATTTCTACCGCCCGATTTCTTTTTTGGAGCCAATAAGCTTTTTTCTGGCTGTGTCGCGGTAATATCATCAAAAGCGCTAATTACTTTAAAGCGCTGACCAGGTGTTGTCGGTTTATATTTCTTTAAAGCCATTTATCCTTAAATATTGCTAAAAAAATCAATAGTTTGTCCTTCAGCTAAAGTTATGATCGCTTTTTTGAACGCCTTAGTTTTACCAGTAAGTATACCTGTTTTGGTATAACGAGACTTACTTTTTCCGGAATAATTCATGGTGTTCACCTGATCTACCTCTACTTCGTAAATTTCTTCAACTGCTCTTCTAATTTGCAGCTTATCTGCTCTTTTATCTACGATGAATCCATAGCGATTATTCATTTTCTCGCTAATGGCAGTCATTTTCTCCGTGATTATCGGCTTTATTATAATATTCATTGTTCCAGATTTAAAGGTTTTATTAAGCGAACATTTGCTCAATTGCCTCAAAAGAATCCTCTGCAATAACTAACTTCTTTGCGTTAAGAATATCGTAGGTATTCAATTGATCTGCTCTGATAATGCTAGCCTTTTTGATGTTACGTAGTGAAAGAAGCACATTTCTGTTGATTTCTCTTACAACAAAAAGTGTCTTTTCATTCTCAACCTGTAAAGCTTTCAACAAACTCACAAAAGATTTAGTCTTAGGCTCTTCATAAGTAAACGACTCTAGAGCAACTATTTCTTGGTCTTTTGTTTTATAAGAAAGTGCAGACAAGCGAGCAAGTCTTTTCAATTTCTTATTGAGTTTGAAATGATAGTCTCTTGGATGAGGTCCAAAAACGCGTCCACCACCTCTAAATATAGGAGACTTAATATCACCAGAACGTGCTGTTCCAGTTCCTTTTTGTCTCTTTAGCTTACGAGTACTTCCAGAAACTGCATTACGCTCTTTAGAGGAATGAGTACCTTGTCTCTTGTTCGCTAAAATTTGCTTTACATCAAGGTAAATGGCATGATCATTAGGTTCTATACTAAAGATTTCATCTTTAAGCAGAACTTTCTTAGCAGTCTCTTCTCCGTTGATTTTACGTACTACTAACTCCATCTTTCAACTTTTAAATATGAATTTTTCGCACCAGGAATTGCGCCTTTTACAACTAGGATATTTTTTTCAGCGATGATCTTCACAACTTCCAAGTTTAAAATTTTCTTGGTTTGACCACCAGTTCTACCTGCCATTCTCATTCCTTTAAATACTTTTGAAGGATAAGAAGAAGCACCAATAGAACCTGGAGCTCTCAATCTGTTGTGCTGACCATGAGTTGCATCATTAACTCCAGCGAAATTATATCTTTTTACAACACCCTGGAAACCTTTTCCTTTGGTGGTTCCTGTAACGTCTACATATTCTCCCTCTTGGAAAACATCAACATTTACAACGTCACCAAAAGATTTCTTTTCTTCAAACCTTGTAAACTCGGCAAGAATTCTCTTCGGAGTAGTACCGGCTTTTTCGAAATGACCCTTTAAAGCTTTAGTTGTGTGCTTCTCTTTTCTCTCCCCGTAACCAAGCTGAATTGCTTCATAGCCGTCCTTATCTGTGGTGCGAACTTGGGTTACCACACAAGGACCTGCCTCAATTACAGTACAGGGAATATTTTTACCATTTGCATCATAGATGCTGGTCATTCCAATCTTTTTACCAATAATTCCTGACATTTTATCTAATTTTTTTTACCCTGTAATATTAGTCTATCAGTTATCAGACTTTAATTTCTACTTCTACACCACTTGGCAGCTCAAGCTTCATTAGCGCATCAATAGTCTTGGTAGTAGTACTATAGATGTCAAGAAGTCTTTTATAAGAACAAAGTTGAAACTGCTCTCTGGACTTTTTGTTTACGAAAGTTGACCTGTTTACAGTGAAAATTTGCTTGTCAGTTGGCAATGGAATTGGTCCACTAACAACAGCTCCTGTAGATTTTACTGTCTTTACGATCTTCTCGGCCGATTTGTCAACCAAATTATGATCGTATGATTTCAGTTTTATTCTAATCCTTTGGCTCACTTTGCTAATAAAATTATTAGATTCTAAATTCGAAATTACTCAGTAATTCCTTTGATTTCTTTAATCACCTCTTCTGCAACACTTCGAGGTGCTTCTGCGTAGGAGTGAAATTCCATCGAAGAAGTAGCTCTTCCTGAAGTTATCGTACGTAACTGAGTTACATAACCAAACATTTCAGACAAAGGTACCTTCGCTTTAACTACCTGCACACCCACTTTAGCTTCGATATTCTCAAGGATTGCTCTTCTTTTGTTCAAATCGCCAGTAACATCTCCAAGATAATCATCAGGAGTAACTACTTCGATCTTCATAATTGGCTCCATCAAAACACTTTTACAATGTTTTGCCGCGGTTTTGAAACCTAACTTTGCAGCCATTTCAAAAGAAAGTTGATCGGAATCGACAGGGTGGAAAGAACCATCGAATAGTCTTACTTTCATACCATCAATTGGGTAACCAGCAAGAATACCGTTAGTCATTGCACCTTTGAAACCTTTTTCAATAGAAGGGATAAATTCTTTTGGAATATTTCCTCCTTTGATGACATCAACAAATTCCAATCCAGACTTACCTTCTTCAGCAGGCATCAATTCAAACTGAATATCCGCGAATTTACCACGACCACCAGTTTGTTTTTTGTATACCTCTCTGTGAGTGTAAGCAGAAGTAATTGCTTCCATATATGCAACCTGAGGAGCACCCTGACTACATTCAACCTTGAATTCACGCTTCAAACGGTCAATCAAAATATCAAGGTGAAGTTCACCCATACCTGAAATAACAGTTTGTCCGGTATCATCATCAGTTTTAACTTTGAAAGTAGGATCCTCTTCAGCAAGTTTACCTAGAGCAACGCCCAACTTATCCACATCGCCTTGAGTTTTTGGCTCAATTGCAACACTAATTACTGGCTCTGGGAAAGTCATTGACTCGAGCAAAATAGGACTGTCTTGATGACAGAGAGAGTCACCGGTACGGATGGTTTTAAAACCAACAGCTGCACCTATATCACCTGCTTCAATCTTCTTAAGAGGCTCTTGTTTGTTCGCATGCATCTGCATGATTCTGGAAATACGCTCTTTCTTGCGAGTATTCGCATTATAAACGTAAGTTCCTGCTTCAAGAGTACCACTATAGACACGAAAGAAGCAGATTCTTCCTACGAAAGGATCTGTTGCAATCTTAAATGCTAATGCACTAAACTTATCATTAGGATCGGCTTTACGAACAAGCTCTTCGCCAGTGTTTGGATCTGTTCCAGTAATTGAAGGAACATCCAATGGACTTGGTAAGAACTCAATGATATAGTTCAACAACATTTGAACACCCTTATTTTTGAAGGCAGAACCACACATTACCGGAGTAATACGCATTTCAGTAGTTGCCTTACGGATATAATGGATCATCTCTTTAACAGTGATACACTCAGGATCTTCCATATATCTTTCTAAAAGCTCATCGCTTTCTTCAGCAACTCCCTCTACAAGAGCCATTCTGTATTCTTCAACTGTATCGGCCATATCCTCTGGAATTGGCACTTCTACAATTTGTGTTCCGTTAGAAGTCTCATCCCATTCAAAAGCTTTCATTTGAATAAGATCAACTACTCCACGAAAATCATCTTCAGCACCAATTGGTAATGTAATCGGAACTGGATTTGCGCCTAAACGCTCTTTGATCATTTCAACAGCACTGTAAAAATCAGCACCAGTTCTGTCCATTTTGTTAACAAAACTTAATCTTGGTACATGATATTTATCTGCCTGACGCCATACGGTTTCAGACTGTGGCTCAACACCACCTACAGCACAAAATAGTGCAACAGCACCATCAAGGATACGCAAACTACGCTCAACTTCAACAGTAAAGTCAACGTGACCTGGAGTATCAATGATATTAATCTTGTATTTCTGATTTTCTAAATCCCAGAAAACAGTAGTTGCAGCTGATGTAATGGTGATTCCTCGCTCTTGCTCTTGAACCATCCAGTCCATAGTCGCAGCACCATCGTGTACTTCACCCAATTTGTGAGTACGGCCGGTATAATATAGGATACGCTCAGTAGTAGTGGTCTTACCCGCATCAATATGAGCCATAATCCCTATGTTCCTGGTATATTTGAGTTTTCCTGACATTTTTTTCCTTCCGCTACTTCTCTTTACTCTCTCAAAAGTGACTAATCCTTAATTAAAATCTAAAGTGTGAGAATGCCTTGTTAGCTTCCGCCATTCTATGGGTATCCTCTTTTCTCTTGAAGGCAGCACCTTCTTCTTTGTATGCAGCCATTACTTCACCGGCTAATTTCTGAGCCATGGTTTTTTCATGACGCTTGCGAGAAAACTTAATCAGGTTCTTCATACCGATTGACTGTTTTCTTCCTGGACGAATCTCTGAAGGGATCTGGAATGTTGCTCCACCAATACGACGGCTTCTTACCTCTACAGCAGGAGTCACATTAGCCAAAGCTTTTTTCCAAACTTCCAATCCGTCTTCCTTAACTTTTTCAGTTACGATTTCCATCGCATCATAGAAAATATCGTAAGATATATTCTTTTTTCCTGAAAACATAAGGTTATTAACGAACTTAGTTACCAAAGCATCATTAAACTTTGGATCAGGAAGTATAATCCTCTTTTTTGGTTTAGATTTCCTCATTACTAAATCGAACTTTCGCTAGTTAAATTACTTCTTTTGTTTTGGACGCTTTGTACCGTACTTGGATCTTCTCTGCATCCTTCCTTCTACTCCCAAGGTATCTAGAGCACCACGAATGATGTGATATCTAACACCAGGAAGATCTTTTACTCTACCACCACGAATCATAACGATTGAGTGTTCTTGTAAGTTGTGACCTTCCCCTGGGATATAAGCGTTTACTTCCTTCCCGTTAGTCAACCTTACCCTTGCTACTTTACGCATAGCAGAGTTTGGCTTCTTTGGAGTAGTAGTGTAAACACGGACACAAACCCCACGTCTTTGTGGGCATCCATCCAAAGCAGGAGACTTACTCTTATACACCTGCTTTTCACGTCCTTTACGTACTAACTGTTGAATTGTTGGCATTTTAAACTATTAGTTTTGTTATTCCTCTTTTGTTAAGCACCATTTTTCGAGTGCGCAAAAGTATAAATTTTTTTCAAACAAATAACTGCCAAATCAAAAAAAGACCTCTCGTCTCTTTGATTCTCTTCTAATTATCACAAAACTACATAGGAGTGCCTGATAGGTGGGAACGAAACAATTCTGCTTTAGCCTAAATCGTCGAACAATAAGCGAAAGGCTAAAAAAAGAATGGTACCTATATCGTTTCAGTTTATCAGGTCCCTGCGTATTCTTGCTCTTCACTAGAAAAGCATCGCCATTATTCAGGGCGCAAAAATAGATATCTTTTTTATTAAAAACAAGACATTTACAGTCTTTTTTCTATATTTTCTTAAAAAAAATTCCAAATCCCGTAACAATAGGCAAAAAACGGCATTAATTTTTTTCTAATTCTTAAACTGTATTTTTCCATAACTATTTTACTTTTAGTAAATTTAAATTCAATAATTTTAGAAAAACACAAAACTATACTTATCAAATTAATTCCATAAACACAAAAATAAATTTCTTCAACCTCTACATAAACTAAAACTCAAATTTCTTTACAAGAAAGTTCTTGAAAAATATTTTACTTACTTTTGCTTGCTAAATTGAAGAATTAAATGCGCTGTGAAAGATATACTTGATTCATTAAACGAAGAGCAGAAAAAAGCTGTTCAACACATCGACGGCCCTGTTATGGTAATAGCCGGAGCTGGTTCGGGAAAAACAAGAGTTTTAACCTATCGTGTAGCTTACCTTATAGAAAACGGAATAGATCCATTCAATATTCTTACGCTTACCTTTACAAACAAAGCTGCAAGAGAAATGAAAGATCGTATTTCCAAGCTAATTGGCCCTGAAGCAAGAAATATTTGGATGGGTACCTTCCACTCTGTTTTTGCTCGCATTTTGCGACAAGAAGCACATCTTTTAAACTACCCTTCCAATTTTACAATCTACGACACCGATGATGCAAAAAGGTTAATCAAGAAAATTTTAAAAGCTCAAAATCTTGATCCAAAGATATATGCTCCCAATTATGTCTTACAAAGAATTTCTGGAGCAAAATCTAATCTAATTGGACCAGTCACCTACAACAGAAGCACAGAACTAAAAGAACAAGATGCTGCTACAGGAAAAGCGAGAGTTGGAGACTTATATACCTTATATAATAAGGAGCTCAAAAAAGCGGATGCAATGGATTTCGATGATTTACTGTACAACACCAATGTCCTTTTCAGAGATTTCCCAGACACATTATATAAGTATCAAAATAAATTTAAACATATATTGGTTGATGAGTACCAAGAATCCGACGACTCTCAATACCTTATCGTAAAAAAACTTGCAGCAAACAACGAAAACTTATGTGTTGTTGGCGATGACGCACAGAGTATTTATGCTTTTAGAGGTGCAAACATTCAAAATATATTAAATTTCAAAAAAGACTATCCTAACAATAAAATATTTAAGCTAGAACAAAATTACCGAAGTACAAAAAATATCGTAAAAGCAGCAAATTCAATAATAAAATATAATAAGGAGCAAATAGAAAAAGATGTTTGGACCTCAAACGATGAGGGAGATTTGGTTCAAATACATAAAACAAAAAATGAAAACGAAGAAGGTAAGTTAATTGCCAACTTAATTTTTCAGGAAAAATTAAATCAACAAATTCCCAACTCATCCTTTGCTATACTTTATCGAACAAATGCTCAATCGAGAAGTATTGAAGATGCATTAAGAAAGCAAAACATTCCATACAAAATTTTTGGAGGTCTTAGTTTTTATAAAAGAAAAGAAATTAAAGATCTTCTTTCTTATTTCAGATTGGTTTGTAATACAAAAGATGAAGACGCTCTATTAAGAATAATAAATTATCCAGCAAGAGGAATTGGAAATACCAGCCTTGACAAGATAATTATTCATGCCAATCAAAATAACATAAGTTTATGGGAAATGATGACTCCCGAAAAACTACAAAGCGCCGGCATTACTGCAGCTGCAAGAAAAAAAGTATTGGATTTTTCTAATATGATAAAAAGATTCAACGCTCAGTTACACTCCTTCCCTGCCTATAACCTAGCAAAAGAGATTGCTTCTGCCTCATGCCTCACCAAATTATTTTTCGAGGATAAAACTCCTGAAGGAGTAAGTCGGTACGAAAACATCGAAGAACTCTTAAATGCAATTAAAGAATTTACAGATACGACAAAACCAGGAAATTCAATTGCAACTCTTGATAAATTCATGGAAGATATTGCCCTATTTACTGATGCAGACGAAAATGACAAGCAAGATGGTGATTGGGTTTCACTAATGACAATTCATGCCTCAAAAGGGCTGGAATTTCCTTATGTTTATATCTCAGGGATGGAAGAAAACCTCTTCCCTTCAATCATGAGTATCAACACCAGAACTGAACTTGAAGAAGAGAGAAGACTTTTTTATGTCGCAATTACTAGAGCTGAAAAGAAAGTGAATATATCTTTTGCTGAAAACAGATATAAATGGGGACAACTTACTATTTGCGAACCCAGTCGATTTATTGAAGAAATAGACCCTCGCCTGACTACTCAAAATGTAATAAAAAGAGAAGTTCCTAATCTACAAGGAACACGATTTTCAGGATTCAAAAATCAACAAAAACAGAAATTACGTAAACTTAGCGACGTTCAAAAAAGTGAAGCCACAAACACTAAAACTGACACAACACTATCTTCATCCGAAATAATTCCAGGACTAGAGGTTTCCCATCAAAAATTTGGCAAAGGAAAAGTCATTTCAGTAGATGGATCAGCACAAAACAAAAAAGCAAGCATTCAATTCTATTCTGTTGGACAGAAACAATTGCTTCTAAAATTTGCAAAACTATCTAAAGCATAAGTATACAAATAAAAAACTTTTTTAATCTTATATATAATTTCAAGAAAATCTTTAGTCTTATTACGAATAACTGAACACCATAAAAGTTTAGAAAAACATAATGTCATTAAATATGATAAGACTAAAGACTTTTTTGAAAATCCTTAATTGCAATTAATTATCAATTAGTTAGTCTGTCACCAAACCCATATTTATTAAAGTAAGGAAATATATCTTTTATAATGTAATGTTATAATAGATCTTTCGTTTCCATATAAAAATGTTAAGTTATTGTTTTTAAAAAGCACCTTTTCAATTTCTGCAACAATTTAAAAAAACGTATATTTGCAGACGAAAGACCTCTATTTATTAATACTTCCCCTTGGGAGCACTTATCTAGTTTGGGGATAGGTTCAAAAAATCAGTATAACGATATACCAATATGGACTATAATACACAACGAAATCATCTAGTTATTCCAGAATACGGCAGAAACATCCAACAACTTGTGGAATTTGCATTAACAATTGAAGATCGTGGAGAACGTACTCGCATTGCTTACTTTATTGTTAATATTATGGCTCAAATGCACCCTTCTGTTAAAGAATCCGGAGATTACCGCCATAAGCTATGGGATCACCTGCATATTATTTCCGATTTCAAGTTAGATGTCGAATCTCCTTTCGAAAAACCAAATCAGGACGAACTATACTCCAAGCCTGAAAGACTACCTTATGGCACAAGAAGAATTAGATTCCGCCATTATGGCAAAAACCTAATCTCAATGATTCAAAAAGCCAAAGAATTTGAAGAAGGAGAGGAAAAGAATGCTCTTATTCAGGTTATCGCTAATCATATGAAAAAGTCATATTTAACATGGAATAGAGATTCTGTAAATGATGAGCTTATCCTTAAACATTTAGAGGTATTATCAGACGAAGAACTAAATGCAGACCATGTTAGATTGCATTCAACAAGTGATATCTTAAAGAAGAACAAGAAAAAGACAAGTCACACCGGACAGAGCAGAAGCAGTTCAAATTCTGGAAGTTCATACGGCCAAAGAAGACAACAATATAGTAAAAGGTAAATTGATTTTCATTTTTTAAACTTCACACTACTTATTACAGGCTTTAATTTATGAGCAAATTTAAGATTAATGGCGGCCTAAAGCTCTCAGGTTCCATAACACCTCAAGGCGCAAAAAACGAAGCTTTACAGGTGATTTGTGCATGCTTACTCACCGACAAAAAAATAAGTATCGAGAATGTCCCTGACATACATGATGTAAACAAACTTATTGAAATTTTAAAGCAAAGTGGTGTAAAGGTAGAGAACCCTGTAAAAGGAACATTTACTTTTCAAGCCGATAAAATAAACCATGATTATTTCCAAAGCGAAGAATATTTAAATCTTGGCGGTAAACTTAGAGGTTCTGTAATGATTATGGGTCCCCTGCTAGCTAGATTTGGAAAAATTGCAATACCACATCCTGGTGGAGATAAAATAGGGCGTAGACGACTTGACACACATTTTGACGGACTAATTCAACTTGGAGCAACACTAAATATTAGCAATGAAGATTCTAAATATGAATTAATTGCTCCAAATGGTCTCAAAGGTAAATATATTCTTTTAGACGAAGCTTCTGTAACAGGCACAGCCAACATAATTATGGCAGCAAGCTTAGCCAAGGGAAATACCACCCTATTTAATGCTGCATGCGAACCTTATATCGTTCAGCTTTGTAAATTGCTCAACCAAATGGGAGCAAAAATTACAGGCATTGGCTCAAATCTTCTTTATATTGAAGGTGTAAAAAATTTACACGAAGCAAAACACCGCCTCCTTGCCGATATGATCGAAATTGGTAGTTTTATTGGAATGGCAGCAATGACAGGATCTGAAATTACAATTAAAGATGTAAATATCGAAGAACTAGGAATAATACCACAAACATTCAAACGGATGGGTATTCAAATCATTCAAAAAGAAAATGATCTCCTTATTCCAAGACAAGAAAATTACACACTGGAAACCTTTTTTGACGACTCAATCCTTACTATTTCTGATGCTCCATGGCCTGGATTTACTCCTGATTTAATTAGTATTATTCTTGTGGTAGCAACACAAGCAAATGGGAGCGTGTTGATACACCAAAAAATGTTCGAAAGTAGATTATTCTTTGTTGATAAGTTAATAGACATGGGAGCAAAAATTATTCTTTGTGACCCACACCGGGCTACTGTTATTGGAATGAACAAAGAATCTAATCTTAGAGGAATACAAATGTCATCACCCGATATCAGAGCAGGTGTTGCTTTACTTATTGCAGCTCTATCAGCAAAAGGGACAAGTATTATAGAAAACATACATCAAATTGACCGAGGATACGAAGCTATTGACGAACGCCTTAGAAAATTAGGCGCAGATATTGAACGTATTCCATAAATTGTCATAATTGAACAATATTTTCTGCCAATATGACTTAATTGTTTGTGTTGGCAGATTTTTTGTTTGTGCACCTGCATTAACAGAAAATTATTTTTTGATCAGGAAATCACTTAAAATATATGGGAAAGAGTAAAAAACAAGCAAAAAACAACAAGGTCAAAGAGGAAAAAGTGACCAAAGAACAGCTTGAAAATCAAGAACAGGAAATCTTGAACGAAGAAAAAAACAAGGAAAAAGTGAAGGAAACAGAAGGAGAAGCAGATCCGATTCAAGATCTTGAAAATAAAAATAAAGAAATCAGCGATAAATATCTTCGCTTATATTCAGAATTTGACAATTTCAGAAAGAGAACGCTTAAAGAAAAAGCAGATCTTAGCAAATATGCAAGTGAAAAAATTGTCAAAGCAATTTTACCTGTTATCGATGATTTTGAAAGAGCTTTAAAATCTGTTGAAGAGAACAGTACTGAAAAAGAAGGAATCACTCTAATCTTCAATAAACTTGGTGGTATACTCGATAAAGAAGGTCTAAAACCTATTGAATCTATTGGTAAAGATTTCGACACAGATTTCCATGAAGCAATAACTCAAATTCCTGCACCAGAAAAAAAACAAAAAGGAAAAGTTATAGATGAAATCGAAAAAGGTTATGAATTAAACGGAAAGGTAATCCGATTTGCAAAAGTAGTAGTAGGCTGCTAAGTATCAGATAGGATTAAACAGGAATCAAGTCATGGCAAACAAAAGAGATTATTACGAAGTACTTGGAGTAGATAAAAGTGCCTCTGAACAAGAAATAAAAAAGGCCTATAGAAAAATGGCACTTAAATATCATCCAGATAAAAATCCTGATGATAATAGTGCTGAGGATAAATTCAAAGAGGCAGCAGAAGCTTATGAAGTTTTAAGTAATCCAGAAAAGAAATCACGCTATGACCAATATGGACATGCAGGAGTAGGTGGTGCTGCTGGCGGCGGATTTGGCGGTGGCATGAGTATGGATGACATATTTAGCCAATTTGGAGATATTTTTGGAGGTGCCTTTGGTGGTGGTTTCAGTGGCTTTAGTGGATTTGGAGGTGACGGTGGCTCCCGAAGAAGGGTCAATCGCGGTAGTAATTTACGCGTAAAAGTTAAGCTAACCCTTGATGAAATAGCCAATGGCGTTGAGAAAAAGATAAAGGTAAAAAAATATGTTCCATGTCAAGCTTGTAATGGAAGTGGAGCCAAAAATGGAAGTGGATATTCTACTTGCGGAACATGTAATGGTACAGGTCAAGTAAGCCAAATAAGAAACACTCTTTTGGGAGCTATGCAAACCACAAGTACTTGCCCTCATTGTGGAGGTGAAGGTCAAATAATTCGTGAAAAATGTCACGAATGCAGTGGTCATGGCATTATCCAAGGAGAAGAAGTTATAAGCATTCAAATTCCTGCAGGTGTTGCTGAAGGTATGCAGTTATCTGTATCAGGAAAAGGAAATGCAGGAGCCAAAAATGGAATTAATGGAGATTTGATTGTTTTGATTGAAGAAATCAGACACCCTCAGCTCGAAAGAGACGGATCTAATCTTCTATACAATCTTTTTATTAGTATTCCAGATGCTGCTCTTGGAACCCAAGTAGAAATACCAACTATCTCGGGTAAAGCAAGAGTAAAAATAGCAGCAGGTACTCAAGCGGGAAAAATCTTACGCCTAAAAGGAAAAGGTTTACCTGATGTACAAGGCTATGGCCACGGCGATATTTTAGTTACTGTAAATATATGGACTCCTAAAAACCTTTCTAAGGAAGAAAAGACAATTATGGAAAATCTAAAAGAAAGCGAAAATTTCAAGCCTAATCCTTCTGCAAAAGACAAAAGTTATTTTGACAGAATGAGAGAATTTTTCTCTTAAATAGATTTTAACATTAAATAACATAGCGAGCTACTGATAGAATGAAAGCATTCATATCTTTAGCTCGTTTTTTTATTCGCAATAATTGACACTATGGAAAATATATTTTCAGCAAAGGAAGTAACTAAAAACTACGCAAATCATCGTGCTCTTGACAAGGTTTCGATAGATATTCCAAAACATGGGATCTTTGGACTTTTGGGACCAAATGGAGCAGGAAAAACAACACTAATTCGAATAATTAATCAAATTACTGCACCAGACAGCGGGCATCTAACTTTTGATGGAGAACCATTATCGCAAAAACATATTGCAAGAATAGGTTACCTCCCTGAAGAGCGTGGATTGTACAAGAAAATGAAAATTGGGGAACAAGCAATCTATTTAGCCGAATTAAAAGGGGTAAAAACTTCAACTGCAAAAAAAAGACTACGCTACTGGTTCGAGAAATTTGAAATTCAACAATGGTGGAACAAAAAAGTCGAAGAGCTATCAAAGGGAATGGCTCAAAAAATTCAATTTATTACAACTATTATTCATGAACCTGATTTACTAATATTCGACGAGCCTTTTAGTGGCTTTGATCCTATTAATGTAAACTTATTAAAACAAGAAATATTAAACTTAAGAGATAAAGGAACTACTATTATTTTTTCGACTCACAACATGGGATCTGTTGAAGAGCTCTGCGATAATATTGCACTAATTAATAAATCTAAGAAAGTCTTAGACGGCTCTGTCAAAAAAATAAAACAAGACTTTAAGCCAAATATTTATGAAATTCAACTAAGCGATGTTAAAAGGGATATCATTTTTGATCCAAAATTTGAAGTTCTCAATACAGATCCTTTAGATGATCACACATTTCTTTATAAGATCAGATTACCCAAAGGTGGTTCTCCGAATGAATTAATTGCTAATACCATAAATCATTCAACTGTTCTTGGACTAAAAGAAATCCTTCCTAGTATGGATGAAATTTTTATTCAAACTGTAGAAAACACTAAAGAATTTAATTGTTAAAAAATCAACCATGAACAAAATATCCCTTATAATAAAAAGAGAATATCTCACTCGAGTAAGAAAGAAATCGTTTCTTGTTTTGACCTTATTAGGTCCTATAATGATTGCTTTATTAATGTTCTCTCCTATAATTATTGATCATTTTAATAAATCGACACCTAAAACGATTGCGGTTTTAGATGAGTCAAAACTTTATTATGATAAATTTAGAACGGAAGACAATTATCATTTTAGATATGTTTTTGGAGATATCGATAGTCAAAAAGATTCTATAAGTAAAGGAAGTGGAGATTATGCCTTATTATATATACCAAAAACACAATTAAATCTACCAAGTAAAGCAGCATTATATTCGAAAGCACAAATACCTTTTGATCTCACTTCTTACATTTCCAAAACAATGTCTCAAGAAATTGAGAACACTAAAATGGCGGCAATAGGAATTGATCCTGCATTAAGAAAAAGCATAAAAGCAAATGTACATATTGAGTCATATAAACTTGACGATGAAGGCAAAGAATCAAAAAGTTTTAATACTGTAAACTACATAATTGGTATTGTTTCGGGTCTAATGGTATACTTTTTCATTTTCTTCTTTGGCGGTCAAATCATGAGAGGGGTTTTAGAAGAAAAGACAAATAGAATTGTTGAAGTTTTAGTTTCTTCAGTAAAACCTTTTCAGTTGATGATGGGGAAAATTTTAGGACTAAGCCTTGTTGGCTTAACGCAATTTGTTTTGTGGGTAATTTTATCTTTTGGAGTATATCAAATAGCAGTAACTTTTGTAACTCCAAGCAATCAATCGCATTTAAATATTTCACAAATCCAAAATCCGCAAATACAAGAAGCTATTGATAATGCAGGAGGGAATTCTTTAACAAATCAATTAATTGAAATAATTGATAATTTACCTATTCTCAACCTAGTTTTAGCTTTTGCATTTTTCTTTATTTTCGGGTACTTGATTTATGCTGCTTTATTTGCAGCTATAGGCTCTGCTGTTGATAACGACACAGATACACAGCAATTTATGCTACCCATTGTTATTCCGTTAATTATATCAATGGTATCTTTGAGCAGCATACTAAATAACCCTGATAGTTCTCTTAGTTACTTCTTATCATTGTTCCCTCTAACCTCACCTATTGTAATGCTGGGAAGAATTCCATTGGGAGTGCCCACATGGGAATTAATCTTATCAATGATTTTATTAGTATTAGGATTTATTGGAACTACTTGGTTTGCAGCAAAAATATATCGTACAGGTATATTAATGTATGGTAAAAAAGTGAACTATAAAGAGTTATGGAAATGGATTAGATATAAATCATAAAACATTATTTTAAAAATACACACAGAGGCTTGCAAGATAATTCAATATAATATTCTTGCAAGCCTCTGTTTTTTAAGCAGAAAAGACTTTAACAAAAGCAAATAAATCAACATTAAGTCAGCCTACTGATCTATCAATAAACATAAGCTCTTTCTACTCAAATAGAGTAATAAAGAGGCGCTTAATTTGGTATTATAATTGCTATATTCCAAATAAAATTCTATTTTTGCGTGCTCGAAAAACGAAGTAAAATTTAATAATTCAAGACAAATGCAAAACAGAGGTGCTATCAGATTTTTTGCGATTGCCTTCGCTGCTGTTTGTCTTTTCCAATTGTTATTCACTTTTTTCGCTTCCAGAATTGAAAAGAAAGCAAAGGAGTATGCATTTAGCGAAAAGACAGAACAGCTTGCCAAGGAACTTGCCAAAGGAAATGCCGATTTAGAAGGATATTTTATTGACTCTATCGCTAAAGCAAGGGAAACTTACTATCTAGACTCAGTTTCTGATAAAGTGGCAATGAATATCCTCATTAGAAAGTACACCTATAAAGAGGTAAAAGAAAAAGAAATTAACCTTGGTCTTGACCTTAAAGGAGGTATGAACGTTACCTTAGAGGTCAATGCCGCAGATATTATCAAAGCCCTTTCAGGAAACAGTCAAGATCCAACTTTCAACGCTGCTCTTGCAAAAGCTAAAGAATATCAAAAAGAAAGTCAGGAAGATTATGTAACTCTATTCGGAGAAGCATTTAAAGAAGTTGATCCTAACGCAAAATTAGCATCAATTTTCTTGTATGAATTCAAAGACAAAGGTATTACTCCTAACTCAACAAACGCTGAAGTTTTAAAGGTAATTCGTAAAGAAGCTAATGGAGCTTTCGATCGTACTTTCAACATTCTTCGTACTCGTATTGACCGCTTTGGTGTTGCTCAACCTAACATCCAAAAGCTTTCTCAATCAGGACGTATTCTTGTTGAACTTCCAGGTATTAAAGAACCTGAGCGTGTAAGAAAACTTCTTCAAGGAACTGCTCAACTTGAATTCTGGGAAACCTATAAATTCAATGATGTTTTCCAATATTTCCAAGAAGCAAACCAAAAACTTGCTGAAACAGAAAAAGGAAATGAAGAAGTAAAAGAAATTCCAGAAGAAAAGATTGATACTGAGATCAAACAGGATAACCCTGAAAATCCGGTAGATCCTTCTGGAGAAACTGTAGAAGAAACTGGTAAGAAAGACAGTCTGAATAAAAAAGATGAAGACGAATTAATTAGTGAGCTTACTGGTGATTCTACTGCAAGTGAATCAAAAGAAGAACTTCTTAACAAACAAAAAGCAGATAATCCATTATGGAGCTACCTATACCCTTCTGTAAATCCTCAAACAGGTCAACCTTTTGAGTCTGCAAGAATTGGTTCTGCTGCCGTAAAAGATACTGCTCGCATCAATATGATGCTTAAAAAGGTTAAGAGTATTTTCCCAAGAAACTTAGTTCTTGCTTGGACTGTTAAACCAGATAATAATCGCCCTGGCATCCTTGACCTTGTTGCTTTAAAAGCTGGTCGTGACGGTATGCCTGCAATGGGTGGTGAATCTATCACTGATGCTCGCCAGGATTATGATCAGAATGGTCGTGTTGAAGTTTCATTAGCAATGAATGGTGAAGGTGCACGTACTTGGAAAAGATTAACTGGAGAAAACATAGGAAATCAAATAGCTATTGTTCTTGACGGATATGTTTATTCTTATCCTAATGTAAATAGTGAAATTTCTGGTGGACGTTCATCAATCTCTGGCGGTTCAATGTCTGTTGAAGAGGCAAAAGATTTAGCAAACATCCTTAAAGCTGGTAAACTTCCTGCTCCTGCTCATATTGTTGAAGAATCTGTTGTAGGTCCTTCTTTGGGTAAAGAAGCTGTAAGTTCTGGACTTTACTCTTTCATCTTTGCTTTTGTATTGGTATTGATCTACATGATCTTCTTTTACAACAAAGCTGGTTGGGTAGCTAACTTGGCACTGATTATTAACGTATTCTTTATCTTCGGTGTTCTTGCTTCACTAGGAGCTGTTCTAACACTTCCTGGTATTGCTGGTATCGTTCTTACCTTGGGTATGGCTGTGGATGCTAACGTAATCATCTACGAACGTATCAAAGAGGAAGTACGCCTTGGAAAAGCTATAGGTCAAGCAATCAAAGATGGTTATGCAAATGCTTATTCTGCTATTATTGATGGTAACATTACTACTTTAATTACAGGTATCGTATTGTTCACATTTGGTTCTGGTCCTGTTCAAGGATTTGCTACTACATTAATCATCGGTATTCTTTCTTCTCTGTTCTCTTCAATCTTTATTACTCGTCTAGTATTCTCAGGCATATTGAAAAGAAATAAGAAGATCACTCTTGATAATGTAATTACAAAAGACTTCTTAAATAAAGCAAACTTCGATTTCATCGGAGCAAGAAAGAAAGCTTATGTATTCTCTATCTTCTTGATTGTTGTAGGAATTGCTTCTCTTTTCATCCGCGGATTAAATTATGGTGTAGACTTTAAAGGAGGTAGAAATTACGTTGTTCGTTTCGATCAAAATGTAAATGTTGCTGAAATTCGAGAAGCTTTAACTCCTGTTTTTGAAGGTGATGCTCCTGAGGTAAAAACCTTTGGAAGTAAATCTCAAGTTAAAGTTACTACCGACTTTTTAATTGACGATGAAACTCCTGCTGCGGATTCAATTGTAAACACTCTTATCTTTGATGGATTAAATCCATTTATGAAGAATCCTATTGGCGCCAACGACTTCTTATCTCAAGGAGATCAAGGGAAGAAACTTTATGGAGTATTAAGTTCACAAAAAGTTGGACCTACCATTGCAGACGACATTAAAAAGGATGCTATTTTAGCAATCTTCTTCTCACTATTACTGATCTTTATTTATATCGCACTTCGATTTAAGAAAGCTCAATATGGTGCTGCTGGTGTAATTGCTTTGTTCCACGATTCATTAATTACTATTGGAGCATTCTCTCTTCTATATGGTGTTCTTCCATTTAGTCTTGAGATCGATCAGGCATTTATTGCAGCAATCCTTACTATTATTGGTTACTCGATTAACGATACAGTTATTATCTTTGACCGTATTCGTGAATACACCAAACTATATCCAAAGAAATCAATCCGTCAGAATATGAATGATGGTTTGAACTCTACCTTGGCTCGTACCATTAACACTTCTGGTACTACAATCCTTGTACTTGCTACTATTATGATTTTTGGTGGTGAAGTTTTAAGAGGATTTATATTTGCCTTATTATTGGGTATTGTAGTTGGTACTTATTCTTCATTATTTACAGCGTCTCCTATCGCTTACGATTTGATGGGTGGTGATAAGGATCATGAAGAAAAAACCAAAAAGGAAAGTAAGAAGTTTAAAAAGAAAAAATAATTTCTAGATAACACTTCAGAAAAAAAGGCTGTCCTAAATATTTAGGGCAGCCTTTTTACTTTTGTACTAATTATACTTTCCTTTATTAATACCTTTTCTAAAAATAAAATCTATTTTAAAATCAATCTTATTATCAGAAACACAATATTTCACACTTACTATTTGTTAACAATTAGTTAATTAAACTCAAAGAAGCTATAAGAACTGATTAGTCTAAGGCTAATCAAAAAAACTAAACCTATCTATGAAAAGACTAATTACAATAGCCTTGGGGGTGTTATGCACTTCGGGATCTCTATTATTTGGCCAAAACAAAGTAGATCCTAAGACTTCTACAAATACAATTTCATCAGACTTTTATTGGGACAATAGTGGAAATAAAGTTTACCTAAACTATAGAAACTATGAAATGTTTAATATCCAATTTAAGCAACAGCCAGGTATTTCTGGAGGAAACCCCGCTTTATGCATCTCGGATGAAAATGGTGATATTGGATTTGGGGCACGCCTTCAGAAAAAAAATGGAAAAAAGGGTATTATTGAAATTGGGTTTGGAACTTCAAAACCAAATGCTGAAGTAGAATTTAGAAGAGAAGTACTTTTCTCAAAAGGAATGATTTGGGATAATGGAGTAAATTGTAAACTAAATAACCCTTCAGATAACAACACATACAAAATGTCTTTCCAAACGAATAATGGAAATGATGTTTATAGTTTCAATGCACCAGAAAATGCAAATATACTTAGTGTAAGAAATAATGGTCGTGTAGGTATTGGAACAGACACCCCTGAACAAAGCTTGCAGGTAGCAGGAAACGTAAAAGTGGACAAGACCTTATTTGCAAATAGAATTAGCCTTACAATTGGATCATTTCCTGATTATGTTTTTGAACCTGGATATAAAAGAAAAAGCCTTTATGAGCTTGAAAAATATATTCAAGAAAATAAGCATTTGCCAGGAATTCCTTCTGAAAATGAAATCGTAAAAGAAGGACTTGATTTAAAGAAAATAAACACTATTCTTGTTGAAAAAGTAGAAGAACTTACTCTTTACACTATAGACCAAGAAAAGAAAATTGATACACAAAATCAAAAAATTGAAATGCTTATCAAACGTATCGAAGCATTAGAACAGAATAAATAAGAATGCCTTAAATAATACTAAAAAAGGCTGATCAATATCTCTTTGATCAGCCTTTTTTAGTATATTTTAATTATATATTATCCTTAGTCAAGTTCATTCCTATTCTTAAAATCACTGCTTCTCCAGTAATATTTTTGTGGTACACTTTAGCCATATCTTTCAACTCACAACAATGCAATTCAACACCAAATTCAATACTCTGTGTACTAATAACCACATGGGCCGATTCACCATAAATATCTTGTAAAAAAGAATGCAAGTCGGGAACAACATTACGATCAGCATGAATACATATATTCAAAAATTCATTTGCCCCTTCCATTATAGAAGTTTTTTGGCTTTCAAGATTCAAAGAATTTATTCGGTATAATAAAAATTCTTCTTGATCAGTCTTCATTAAATACTTAGATCGCATCTTAGACTCTATGGATTGAAATACCGAAACTCCTGGTGTAATCCTATACTCCAAACCAAAATCGGAAAACGAATTTAACTGATTTTGTATATTATTAAATAAACATGCATCGCCAGGAAGTAACCATACAGTCATCAAACCTCTTTTATAAAAGGAGTATACCAATTCTACAATTTGTTTCTGATCAAGCTTATCAGTAGAACGCAATGCAGCACCTTTTTTTGAAATTTGTATTAACTCTTCAGGTATTGTATTCTGAGAATACAAAATCATATCTGCTCTTTCAATCAAATATTTACCATGTACACTCAACAAATCAATATCACCAGGTCCAACCCCTATTACTTCAAGCTGACCTTTACGTAAATATAACTGGTCAATTGCTAAAGACCAAGTAAAATATTGATTGCACCCTGAAGATTTATCATTTTGTTTCTCGATTACCAAAGAATTAGATTTGCACGCAGCTAAAGAGGCTGATTCAGCAACACCTCGATAACCAGTATGCTTCAATATTACTTCAGATGGATTTGGAATTTCTATTCGATTCAATAAATTTGCCGAGAAACTCTTATATTCAGCATGGAAAGCTCCACTCAATTCTAAAAGAGCAGATTCCTGAGCACGATTTTCAGATGTCGATATTGCTCGCACTGATTTATACGATACACCAAACTCTTTTAAGCGGTTTCGTATATCTTGTACTAAATACCCCTCAGGAAAATCCTTATGACATCCCATTCCAAGTGTCAACACTTTAGGGCGAAAAATAATGGTCGGTTTCGCAAAATGATGCAATAAAGGACTTACTGCGATAAGCATTTCATAATCATCTTCACAAACATCTTCTTTATGGTAAAAAATATCTGCAAAGCTAGGGCATGTACGTTCTAAATATGCACTACCACTATCACGTGTTTCTAATAACAAAGCAACTTTTACTCTTTTACGAAATAATGCTGTAACACTTTCTATATCTCCAAAAACATCCATTTCCCAATCAAATCGATCGGCCAAAGTTTCCAATTCCCAATCCTTACTAGCTTTTGCCTGGGTAGACAAAATTGCCTCTCCACTAGTAATTCCTGCTAAAGTAAGCGCTCTAAAATTAGCTTTACCACTCTTATCTGTTTTTAATATTTGAACATAATCACCATTAATATCAATGTTCAAAATTAATAAATCAGCATCTGCCTTACTAAGATAAGGGCTTAGATGACAAACTGAATCAACTAAATCACCGATTAATACTATTTCTTTATATTCATCAAAAGTCCATTCAACAAATTCGCTAAATGAATCAATATGAAAATAATCTGAAGAATTTTTTACTGTAAATATGTCTGTAAACCCAAATTCCTCACTTATTTTCTTAGCCAGATTATTACCCGATTCAGATGTACTAAAAATTGCCGTCTTACTCATGCTAGAATGCTATATTTCTTTACCATTAAATTTTTAAACATGGGGATGGGAAATCCTTATTTCGAATAGGCAATAATATTGCCTTTTATGTTAATGTCAAAACTTTTTTAAAGCTTTATACACGAGATTCATATTTAAATGCTTCCTAATTACAGAAGCTAAACGATCATACTCTTTATCCTTAAACTCTTTATAATTCACAAAATCATCTGTTACACAATGAGAGTAAGGAGATAACAAACTTTTTATCACACACGAATTATCAAGAATTCCATGTAAATAACTACCCCATATTTTTGGAGATATAAAACAACCTTCATAACTTCCGTCATCAAGGATATTCATATAACTATCATGTTTTAGAGTGGTTTCTCCCATATGAATCTCATATGCTTCATTTGCACTATGCGTTTGCTCATCATAACGGAAACAAAAGGTTCGTTGTCTACAGATCTTCTCTTCCGAAATAGTAGTAGTTATTGGTAATAATCCAAGCCCTTTTGTTTCTTTAAGATTACCCTCTATGCATTTGGGATCATAAATATGATTCCCCAACATTTGATATCCACCACAAATTCCAATTACAGTTTTTCCTGATTTTGCAGCATTTATAACTTCATTATCTAATTTCTTTTTCCGTAATGACTGTAAATCTGAAATTGTATTCTTTGAACCTGGCAATATGATAATTTGGGCTTTATCTAAATCTTCTGAACGGTCGGTATAAAATAAATTCACTAAAGGATGCCGCTCTAAAACATTGAAGTCTGTAAAGTTCGACATTTTATCTAAAAGAACAACAGCTATATTAATTAAATCCCCTTTATCTTGATAGTAAAATTGTTTTAGACCAACAGAATCTTCTTCTTCAATATAAATATCTCTAAAAAAAGGTAAAACACCTACAACAGGAACCTTACAAATACGCTCTAAAGTTTCGATGCCTGAATCAAACAAAGATATATCTCCCCGAAATTTATTTATTATGATTCCCTCAATTTGTGCCCTTTCTTTCTCATCCAATAACTCCATAGTTCCATATAAGCTACCAAAAACACCTCCACGATCAATATCTGCAACAATATAAACAGCAGCATCTGAAGCTAAAGCCATTCTCATATTAACAATATCTTTATCTTTAAGATTCAACTCCGAAATACTACCTGCCCCTTCTAGCACAACAGGATTGAATTCATTGGCAAGACGAGTATATGATTTCGAAACTTCCTCGAAAAGTTTATCCCTATCTTTCCCTAAAAAATACTCTCTTGCTGTTTGATTACCTATAACTTTTCCATTTAAAATTACCTGAGATTTTTGATCAGTTGTTGGCTTTAACAAAATAGGATTCATTTCTACACGGCAAGAAAGTTTACAAGCTTCTGCTTGTACAGCTTGAGCTCGGCCAATTTCCAATCCATCTAGGGTTGGATAACTATTTAGCGACATATTTTGTGCTTTAAAAGGAGCTGGACAATAGCCATCCTGATAAAATAAACGTCCTAATCCAGCACAAATAAGGCTTTTGCCAACATCAGAGCCTGTACCCACTAACATAATTGATCTTAATTCATCTTTTTTCTGCATAATAATTTATTATTCAAAGAATACTCATTGTAACTTTAGATAGAAATAAAAAAACGCTCAATTGCAAGCTTGTATGATACAAAAGCTCTTCTTCATTTCAAAATACTTATTAAATTTGCTATTCATAAAAATTTCAAAAAAATGATCCTTATCTTTTTGGACATTGGTGGTATGGAACTTCTTCTCATTATTTTTGCTATTGTGGTAGTTTTTGGACCAAAAAAAATACCAGAAATGGCAAGAAAATTTGGAAAAGCCTGGGCTGAAGTAAAAAAAGCTTCTTACCAAATCAAAGATGAAATCAACAACGAAATCGACAAAATTGACCATATAGAAGAAAAAGAACAAACATCAAATTCTACAGAAGAAAAAAAAACGAATAAATAAACTTCTAATTAACAACGTTATAGTAAGGCACTATTCCGAATAAAATACATAATATAGAACAATAAGACATGAAGATTTTCAGAATCATAGCTTTATTTGTAGCTTTGGTAGCATGCTCGAATTTTGGTTATGGCCAAAAGCTTGCCCTTAGGGCGGCTGATCAGGCATTTTCAAAAAATGAGTATTACCATGCAATTGAAAAATATAAAAAGGCCTACAAAAAGACCAAAGATAGAGATAAGAAAAACGATATCAATTTTCAGATTGCAGAGTGCTACCGCTTTACCAATCAATATAAGAGACTGATTCCTTATCTTAAACGATTAATAAAAGCCGACTACCAATTAAAGCAACCTGAAATTGTTTTATACTATGCCGATGCACTGAAAAAAAGAAAAATGTATGATGATGCTCTTGTACAATACAAAGCATATAATGAAATTGAACCAGATGACATTCGGGGAACCAATGGTATTATTTCTGTCGAAAAAATTCCAGAATGGACAAATGGCCGTTCTAAATATACAATAACAAAAATTAAAGACATAAACTCAACCACAGCATCAGATTTCTCTCCTGCTTATATCAGCGATAATTATAATGAAATCGTATTTACCTCTACTCGTGATGGTGGTAAAGGAAAAGAAAAAGATGCTTGGACTGATCAAAATTTCAGTGACCTTTTTACTGCTAAAAAAGATCGTAAAGGAGAATGGAGCACCCCCGTACCTGTTGATGAAGAGGAAATTGTAAACTCTAAAGGCAATGAAGGCTCCCCTTTTATCAACGACCGTGGAAACACCATGTATTTTACCCGTTGTCCTAATCGCAAGTCGCAAGAAAACGGTTGTATTATTATGTATTCTAAACGCACTGGGGGTAGCTGGGGCGATCCTAAAGTTGTCGAAATTAATGGTGTTGATTCTTTGGATATTGTAGGTCACCCTACTCTAACTGCCGATGAAAAAATGATTATTTTTTCTGGAAGATTAAAAAACTCTTTTGGAGAACATGACCTTTACTATGCTGTAAGGAAATCAAAAACCGAAAAGTTTTTACGCCCTCAAAACTTAGGCCCTATAATCAATACTCCTGGCAACGAGGTTTTTCCTTTCCTGAAAAATGATAGCACCTTATTTTTCTCATCCGACGGACACCCTGGAATGGGAGGTCTTGATATTTTTGTTTCACATCGTTTATCTGATGGTAGTTGGGGAGAACCTGAAAATCTTGGCGCTCCAATAAACTCTGAAGGTGACGACTTTGGTATCGTATTTCAGAAGGATAGTGATAATGGGTTCTTATCCTCGAATCGCAGTAACAGCAGAGGATACGACAATATTTTTGAAGTTTATGTACCTCCATTGGAATTTACGATCAGTGGTACAGTTAAAAATGAAAGATCGTTGCAATTTGCAGCAAATATAAAAGTAAGACTTGTGGGAAGTAATGGAACAGTTGCCTCTACGATTACTAACGACAAAGGTTTTTATACCTTTGGTAAGAGTCAGGTTTTGCCAAACACTTCTTATGAGTTAATCTTTACCAAGGAAAATTTCTTTAACACCAAAGCAAAAGAAACAACTGTAGGTATGGAAGGTGGCAAAGATTTTACTGTTGACAAAATGATTATGCCTATTCCTACAGAATCTGTGGTTCTTCCTGACATTCTATACGATTTAGCAAAATGGGATCTTAAAGAACAGTATCAGGATTCTCTTCAAGGCCTAATTACTACTTTAGATGAAAACCCAAATGTAAGAGTTGAGTTAGCTTCTCATACCGACCCTCGTGGTTCTGAAGAAAGCAATGATATTCTATCACAAAAACGTGCTCAATCTGCTGTTGACTATTTAGTTGATCGAGGAATTGAACCTGCTCGTCTGGTTGCAAAAGGTTATGGTGAAAGAGTTCCCCGTAGATTAAAGAAAGATATTGTACGCGATGGATTCTTATTCAAAAAAGGCACTCTTTTAAATGAAGATTATATAAATACCATCAAAGATCCGAAAGAGAAAGAGCTGGCCTACGAACTTAACCGTCGTACAGAATTTAGAGTTTTAAGCAAAAACTTTGATGCTAATCAAAATCCATCTCTCGATTCAGTTACCATTGTTATGAATCCTGATGACAATTCTGTTGCCTTTAAAACTCAAGCTAAAACAGGAATCATGATTATTCCATGTAACATAAATGGATATACTCAGGAATTCTATTACGAGAAATTCTCGTCTCCTTCTGTTAATCTTGCAACTATCAAAGATTGGTTGTCAAGAGGCTTGGTAGGAAAAGAGAACTTTATAGGTGACGCAGAAAAGATTCTTGCAGAAGGAACTGTAAAGAACAACTCCAAATTTATTGTTTCAGAAATACGAATTGCCAATAAGGTAATGTATGATGTTGAATTCTCAGTACGAGTAAATCAAAAGAATCCTATTGTCTTTGGTCAAAAATTATTATCAGAATTTGGCAAATTCCAATTTGACAGAACAGAGAAGAAACTTATCTTTAAATAAAATTGTTTTTTAATATAGACTTTACAGTCAAAAAAATAAGCTGCCTTTTGGGGTAGCTTATTTTTTATATATCATAATTTATAAATAAACTAAAAATAATTTTGAAAGTCGGCATGCCTAATAAAAACATTTTCTTGATTAAAAGCTTTGATCACACAAAACCTACTTGATCACCAATTTCTCAGTATAAATCTTATCTTCTTGTCTTAAAATCATTACATAAACACCTGAATCCAAATTCAATTGGATGTTAGAATTTGAACAGATTTTATTATAAACCTCAAATCCTTTTGAATTTATGATCCGAATTTCAATAGGCCATTGCTTAATATCAGGAATTTGAAGATATATTTTACCACAACTTGGGTTTGGATAAATAAGTGTTTTCTTTTCTAAATTTTCTTTATTTTCTTCAATGCCAACAGTCTTTTCACCCAAATCGGTAATTATCCAATCACACTCATTGGTCAGTTTTTCACGAGCCTTGCGTGCTTCCTCACCTGAAAAATAAGTATTGCCCGCATTAAACCAAATATGGAAGGTTACTGGTAATTCACTCCAAGCAATAAGTATACGATTATACACTTCAGTTGAAAGACTCACATCTGTAAACATATTAGCCATATCATAAACACCTACTATATCCCATAAACTTATTTCCCCTTGAAATTTTTTTGCCCCAGAAAACATATTTCTCATTGAATTAACATTTCCAACATTCCAATCACTTAAATTCTGATCAAACATCAGTGCATTGGTAAACATAAAACTCATATTATCTACTCTGGAAACATTCCAGTTTCCTATATCTTGATTAAAAGTTTTTGCTCCATAAAACATTCCTTCCATTGTTTTAACTTTTCCAACATCCCAATCATTTAAGTTCTGGTTAAATGACAAAGCATCAGCAAACATCAAACTCATGTCTTTCACTTTGGAAACATCCCAATCGCTAAGATCTTTATTAAACATACTGGCACCTAAAAATAAACCATACATAATTTCAACAGACGACACATCCCACCTACCAATATCTCCATTAAACTTAGTTGCTCCATAAAGCATGGATCTAATACTTTTTACATCTAGAAGATTAGGAACATCTTCTGCCGAAAAATATTCTATAAGATCATTTTTAAGAAAGGCCATTTCCATTGATTTCCATTTAATATCTCCCCACTGGCATACATCAACAAGAAAATTTTGATAATTTATATGAGGAAAATCGCCTTTAATGGCTATTGTATAATCTTTGCTTTTTCCATTATACTGATGGCTTATACTACAATCAATATTAGATTCATCATAAATCCCATCATTATCCCAATCGACAGAAAATTTATATTTAAATTCTTCACTAGTGAAAATTTTTACAAGACCATTTTTATCTGATCTCCATTTTGCAACAAAAGGCTTTTGAGCAATTAAAAAGCAGGGAAATAAAGCTCCCAATAAAATTATTAATAAAGACTTTTTCATACGTTATTAGAAATTATTTACAGGTTGATAGAATTTAAATTTTAAAACTACACTCCAAAGAATAGCACAATTTAACAAAAACAATCAAACATACCTATAACCCTTTCTTTCTTAAAGAGTAAAAAAAAATAATCACAAAACTTGATGGTATTTGTGATTATTCCGTTTTAGTTTAATCAAAAGACATCTCAGATTTTTAACTTCAAAAAGATCGGGCATATCATTGGCAGAAAAATCTTCAATAAGAAAATTAATGTAAAATGACAATTCTATCGATTTCCATTTTATATCTTCTCACAAACATACATCGGCAAGTTTATCTCAATGAAACAGGAGTATAAAAATTAAGAATGTTTTTTTCATACAACTTAAAATTATAAATCCAAAAGAATAGGCTATTCAGATAATGATTCAAGACAAAAACAAGGTAGCATCAATAATTTATAAATAAAAGAAAGAAAGTCTATTAAAATAAAACGAAAGATATTAAGAAAAAGAAACGAAAAAAGTAAATTCAATTAATAAAGAAAAACTATTTGCTATATCAAAAAAAAAGCCCATCTTGCCGCCGCAAAAGATGGGGTAATCCATTCAGGTTTCCCTTCATGCTCATAAGCCAACAACAATAAGTAAGTCAAAGCTACCCTTAAGGGGTAGCTTTTTTTTGACGCATTTCTTTCTGTAAACAATTACAAAAAGTTTACCTTTGCCCCATATAATTTATAAACCCATATCTAAAATGAGCGATAGTTTGCGCTATAACCAACGCGGAGTTTCCGCTTCGAAAGAAGATGTGCATAATGCCATCAAGAACATAGACAAAGGCCTGTTCCCAAAAGCATTCTGTAAAGTAATTCCTGATATCCTTATGGGCGACTCAGATTACTGCAATATTATGCATGCAGATGGTGCCGGAACAAAATCTTCATTAGCCTATTTATACTGGAAAGAGACCGGAGACTTATCTGTATGGAAAGGTATTGCACAAGATGCTATCGTTATGAACCTAGATGATCTTTTGTGTGTCGGAGCAATAGATAATATCTTGTTATCCTCAACAATTGGAAGAAATAAAAACCTTATTCCAGGAGAAGTTATTTCTGCTATAATAAACGGAACCGAAGAATTCTTGGAAGAAATGCGTCAATTAGGTATAGGCATTCATAGTACAGGAGGAGAAACTGCAGATGTAGGTGATTTGGTTCGAACAATTATTGTCGATTCAACAGTAACTGCAAGAATGAAGAGAGATGATGTAATCTCAAACCACAACATTCAGACAGGCGATGTAATTGTAGGGCTTGAATCTTATGGACAGGCAAAGTACGAAAATGAATACAATGGTGGCATGGGTAGCAATGGCTTAACCTCAGCACGTCATGATGTATTCAATAAAATATATGCGACTAAGTATACCGAAAGTTACGACCCTTCTGTTCCTGAAGATTTAATTTACTCAGGAAATGTTAAACTAACCGATTCAACCGAGGTTGAAGGTGTTGATGCTGGAAAATTAGTACTTGCTCCTACTCGCACTTATGCCCCAATAATTGCAAAGATATTAGAGAATTATCGTTCTCAAATTCACGGAATGGTACATTGTAGTGGTGGAGCACAAACTAAAGTTCTTCATTTTGTCGATAATCTACATATAATTAAAGACAATATGTTGCCAATTCCTCCTCTATTCAAAATGATTCAGGAGCAATCACAAACTCCATGGAAGGAAATGTATAAAGTTTTCAATATGGGCCATAGAATGGAGATTTATGTTTCTAAAGATATTGCAAACGATATAATTTCAATAAGTGAATCTTTTGGTGTTAAAGCTCAAGTAATTGGTCGTTGCGAAAAATATGAAGGAAAAAAAGTGAGTGTAAAAACTCCTAATGGTACTTTTGAATACTAAAATTCATAAATTATATTAAAAGAGATTGTTCGTTTTGGACAATCTCTTTTTTTTTATAAAAAATCATCATTAAATAAAATAAGACTCCTCTGAACAAGTTTCTCTTTATTCAGTTTCCTAAAACAAAACGCTAAACGAAATGACTGAAGAAGCGGAAAAGAATAAGATTACAGATAAAAACTCTCATCTTATTGGATCCTTAGACATATTATTAAAAATTTCGGCAATGTTAATGTCTTCGGGAGCCAGTACATATAGAATATTACTAATAATAAATCAATTTGCTACCACCTTAGGGTTTCAGGTTAAAGTATTTATGACTCATACCAAATTTATAATGACCCTTAAAGATAAAGAAACTGAAGAATTTAAAACTTCCGTAAAAACTCTTGATCCCATAGGGGTAAACTTCAAAAAGGTTTCAGCTCTAAGTAAAGCAAGTTTCCATGCTCTGAATGAAAAATGGTCTTACTCTCAAATTGAAAAGGAAATTGAAAGAATTGAGAATCTAAAACATTACCCAAGAATAGTTATTCTATTAGCAGTATCATTTGCCGGGGCTGCATTTTGCGAAATCTTTGGAGGAAACTGGCTAAATATGATTATTACATTTATAGCTACATTCTTCGGTTTACTTAGCCGGCAAGAGGGAGCAAAAAGAAATCACAATCCCTATGTAATTGTTTTTACCAGTGCCTTTATTGCCTCTGCAATAGCATCAATAGGAATAATATTTAATCTAGGTTATAAACCAGAAATAGCACTAGCTACTTCTGTACTATTTCTTATTCCAGGTGTCCCCTTGGTAAATTCCTTTACCGATTTCACTGAAGGATATATTATAAACGGATTAGTAAGGCTTATAAACGGACTTTTAATCATCTTCTCAATAGCCTTAGGACTTTTTGTTGCTATGTACCTATTCGATATTTCAAAAATCTAGAAGGATGGAAATCATTTATACAATATTATTCAAGGTAATTTGGTCTGGAGTTGCTGCAGCAGGCTTTGGAATATTATTTAATATTCCTAACCGAACAATAATTCCTGTTTTCAGCTTGGGTGCCATTGCTGGTCTAATAAAGTTTTCTGCAATTCATCTGGACGTAGGAATAATTATTGCTAGTTTTATTGCTTCAGGTTTTGTAGGTTTTGCAAGCATCCCTTTTTCAAGTAAAAAACATACCAGCCCTTTTGTGCTTTCTATCCCTTCAATTATTCCAATGATTCCTGGCTATTATGGATATAAAACTCTTTTAGGAGTGGTAAAACTCGCTCTGTCTGATAATATTCAAAGTGAGCAAACTTTATTTTTCTCTGCTACTCAAAATGGTTTAAGGCTATTCTTTATCTTACTGGTATTAACTATAGGAATATCGCTTCCATGGTTGGCTTTAAGAAAAAAAGTGCGACGTAAACTATTAATTGACAAAGCCGAAGACCTGGTTCAATAAATGGAATAATTTATAGCCACAAACAATCAAGATAATCAGTTAACATATGAAACAATAGTCCTATTGCAATAATTCGAATTTTTGGAAAAAATAATAGTATTGCATATATAACTATAGCAACATAAGAATGTAAGGGGTGAAAACCTACACTACATCTACAAGGATCGAATAAAGGAGTAGCTAATAAATGATCTAAATCTACTAACATTGTAGCGAGTAGAATTAAGTAAACTCTCAAATAATTCTTCCTATAAAAAACATATGCGATACCCAAAGGAGCTACAAAATGTAACCCATAATGAATACCAGGCCTAATCAAATCCAATAAAGTTTCTGTCATTTTTTCCCATTCAAAAGAACACATCACAACAACGCTTCGAAGTTATAATAATTTCATTTCTGTACGAATAGAAACAAATCTATTCCATTCTCAATAAATAATAACCAATTCCACAATCCAAACATCTTTTTTGCAAACAATAGTTTTTATATAAATGCAAGACAGCTTGCGAGTGCATTGCTGAAAATAAAGGCATTTTTATTTTTTGAAACTTTTGTACAATTGCATTCTTCTCTACGGGTAAAGAATCCAGAAAAGAAAGAGCCTTGTCAACAACTTCGGGCTTAGCTTTGCGCTTTCCATAAAGAAACATAAGAGGAATAATTCCATTTATAACTATAGAAAGTTGGCTTCCTCTTCCCAACCGTTTTTTTCTGTTCTTAGACTCTACTCCAAAACGAAAATGAGTATCCCAATAAGAAGAAGCAGTGCAAGCCATAAGCCGAAACAAATCATCTACTTTTTCTGCTTCTATAGTTTGTCGGAATAAGTGAGAGGAAGAATGAATTAAAAAAGCCAACTGAGCAAGACGAATACTTGGGAAATTTCCAGGGCGCATACGCATAAACTTCCAATACTTAAAATCCATCTCCTCCAATCCGTATTTGTTCTTTAAATGTTTATAATTTGCAACCAAATGATTATAATATTTATCATGTATCTTAATTCTCTGCTCTTCACAAAAAAAACCTGCCTGTCCAAATAAAATGGCTTCAATATCTTCCAAATTATTCTTTTGCTTTGCCAAGGCCTTAATAGGTACAATTCGAGACAAACATTCGAAAGGATCTTGATTAACTTTTCCTCCAAATGCGCGGCATAAAAAGGTAAAAAAACATTCTTCCCACGAATTTTGTCGATACACAAGCTCTTTATCGCATATACAGCTCTTTGTTGTCAAACGCTCAACCCCCATCCTTTCCAACCATTTAGTTATATTAAATACAGGTACTGAAGAAATCATATTCGCACAATATGGTTTTTCGGATAAAAGCATTTTTTGATAGGTAGTAAATACAGAATCAGGAATAGTATGGGCAAGATTCAAACAAGGAATTTCTATACCATTCAAACGATATATTGAACAATCAGAATTAAGAACTACATGCAAAACCACTGAGTCATAGGCTTTATCATTATCGTGTTTATGCTTTTTCCAATCCGAAGCATTTATATGTATCTCTACATTTCCTACCCATAAGGTACGTCCAATTCTAATTTTTGCAGAAAGAAAATCGGGACCAGAATCCAAATTTAACATACCAGGATTGAGTACTTCGAGTAATTCACCAGACACAAGATAAACAGCTTTATGAAAAAGTTGATATTGCCAAACAAAGTGAATAAATTTTTCACTAATAAGGGAAGGATTTATCATATTATGATTGTTCTAAATATTGGCGAAAATCATTAAATTTGCCAAAAATGATTGCTTATTCATTATAGAAATACCATTAAAGCACAAATCGTTTCATTTATTTTTTATTTTTTTTCATAAATAAATGGCTTCTTTTGAATTGTTTATAAATAATTCGCAAAATAATACACAAATACTAAATAGGAAGTATTGACAGTTATACCCATATTAAGTAACTTTGCAGGCGAATCGCAAATTTCTGATTTTCATGGAAGATATTAAGTTTCTTATTTCGGGAATTGAATACAAAATTGCAAAACTCCTGCAAATACAAAGGGATGTAATTGCAGAGCTAGATGTAGTTAGAAGTGAAAATCGGCAATTACGAGAAGAGCTTCTGAAGAAGAATGAAAATATTCAAAATCTTCAAGAAGAGATCAATAATATAAAATTTGCTAGGGCAAAAGAATCTGGAAATGAGACAAGGGAAATGAAGAAGAAGATTGACCTTTTGATTCAAGATCTGGACAAATGCATCAGTTTTCTCGAAAATTAGCCCAATATATAATAAAGACAACAAATGGATGAAGTAACCATTAGTCTAAATATAGCTGACCGTCCATATAAGATGGTTATCAAAAAAGAAGAAGAGCAAGTAATTAGAAAGGCAGCGGCACTAATCAACGATAAAGTTGTAACTTACTCGAAGAGTTATGCTTTTAAAGACAAGCAGGATTTGTTGGCGATGATTGTGTTACAATTTGCTAGTAATTCCATTAAGAAAGAAACAGAAATTGATCAAAAAACAGGTGAAGTATATGATCGATTAATGGAAATTGATGCTGTGCTCTCTACTGAATTAGACGAAAAGAAAGAGTAAATGGTTCTTTCAACATTTTAAGATATACCCGCTGGATGAAAGCTGTTTGTAAACTCAACAGTATTAAAATTAGGGTCTAGCTCAAGAGCTTGTAGGACAGGCCTCAACTTATTTATAAGTCTGTATTTATACAGCAGTGGACGTTCGAATGGTTCGGCAACCCTATAAGTGTCTTTTTGGGGTTTACATAACACCCTCATTCAGTGGGTTTTTTCTCATTTTATAGATTCCTTCCCCAGAGCATAAAGATTCGAATCCTTATGGAAAATATATTGTTTATAGTTGTAGCTATCATTGTGGGAGTTGGAATAGGCCTCGCTTTAGGAAGAACGCTTCTTAAAAAGGTCTTGGAGAAGAAGCATATCCACATTATCGAAGAAGCTGAGAAACAAGCGGAGGTAATGAAAAAGGATAAGATTTTGCAAGCTAAAGAAAAATTTCTTCAGCTAAAGACTGATCATGAAAAGTTGATAAACGAAAAGAATCAACAGCTACAAAAAGTCGAAAATAGACTAAGACAGAAAGAGTCAAATTTAAACTCAAAGCTTGAAGATCTTAACAAGAAAAATAAAGAGATTAATACAATCAAGCAAAGCCTAACCAATCAAGTAAATCTTGTAAATAAAAAACAAGGAGAACTTGAAATTATCATTGATAATCAAAACTCTAAACTAGAAGAAATTTCAGGTTATTCTGCAGAAGAAGCTAAAGAAAAACTTAAAGAAGGCATGGTTGAAGAGGCTCGCTCTGAAGCTATGGTTCAAATTAAGGACATAGTTGAAGAGGCTAAACTTTCTGCAAACCAGGAAGCCAAAAAAATGATTATAGAAACCATGCAACGCACAGCTGCAGAGCATGCAATAGAAAATACCGTATCTGTATTCAATATCGAAAATGATGAAATCAAAGGTCGTATAATTGGCCGTGAGGGTAGAAATATTAGAGCCCTTGAAGCTTTGACTGGCATTGAAATCATTATCGATGATTCTCCAGAAGCAATTATCCTTTCAGGATTTGATCCTGTAAGAAGAGAAATTGCACGTTTATCACTTCAAAAATTGGTGTCTGATGGACGTATCCACCCTGCACGTATCGAAGAAGTGGTTACAAAAATCAAAAAACAAGTTGAACATGAAATCGTTGAAACAGGAAAAAGAACCATAATTGATCTTGGCATTCATAATATGCATCCTGAACTAATTCGATTGATCGGTAAAATGAAATACAGATCTTCCTACGGACAGAACTTATTACAGCACTCTATTGAAGTAGCAAAACTAGCTTCTACAATGGCCTCTGAATTAGGAATGAATCCTAAAAAAGCGAAAAGAGCTGGTTTGCTCCACGATATAGGTAAGGTTCCTGATAACGAACCTGAATTGCCACACGCAATTATAGGTATGAAACTTGCTGAAAAGTTTAAGGAAAAACCAGAAGTTTGTAATGCAATTGGTGCTCACCACGACGAAGTTGAAATGACTTCTCTATTTGCACCTATCGTTCAGGTTTGTGATGCTATTTCTGGAGCTCGACCTGGAGCTCGTAGAGAAGTTGTGGAAGCATATATCCAACGTTTGCACAAACTTGAAGAAATGGCAATGGACTATGAAGGTGTAATGAAAACATACGCCATTCAAGCGGGTCGTGAATTAAGAGTTATTGTTGCTGCCGAACAGGTTTCAGATCTTGAAGCAGAAAAAATCTCTTATGAATTATCTCGCAAAATTCAGAATGAAATGACTTATCCAGGACAGATTAAAATTACTGTAATACGCGAAACCAGAGCAATTAACTTTGCAAAATAAAATCTGCCTGTCTTAAAATAAAGGAAAACCATCTCAAATGAGATGGTTTTTTTTATATCAAATCTATTAGAATCATAGCATATACCAAAACTAAATATACAGCTATCTACAGCAATCATTACTACCTTAAATAACTACCAGCAATAATATTGATTACCCATAAACCTACTGCATTTTCACTAAATACCTAGGAGGTTTTTACTAAATACCTAGGAGGTTTTTACTAAATATCTAGGAGGTTTTTACTAAATACCTAGGAGGTTTTTATCAAATATCTAGGAGGTTTAAGATCCATAAAAAGTATCTCTTGGAGAATATCAAAGTTAAGGTTAAGCATAATTAATACCTTTAAAACACCTCTTTATAGTTAAGGATAAAAATATTGAATTCAGATCAATTTAAATTGAATACAAAAAGATAAAGAAATAATTGATAAAATAGTATTTATTCTTAAATTTGTTTCTTGAGTCTCAAGTCCTCCTTAGATTTAAAACTCTAATAGAATGGATAATTCAAAAAATAGCCAAATCAGCCATATGTGTTGGAAGATCAAAAGTGAAACTACAGGTGGACCAATTTCATTCTCAAGAAAGTTAGGCATTTCAAAAACAACTTTTTATTCCCGATTGGAAGACCTAAACGCTAAAGGCGCCAACATAAAGTTTTCCAGAAAAAAAGGGACCTATTATTTTGAAGAAGACATAGGTGATTTTGTAGTTGGATTTGGCAAAAGGACAAAAGAGGGTTTTCTAATCCCTTTCGATAAAATTGTTGACAAATAATTTTTTGAATATCTTGATACATAAAAAAAAGCTTGTTTTGCTCTTGGCAAAAACAAGCTTTTTTTATCAGATACTTATATCTATATAATACGAGCTTTTTCTAACATTTGCGCCATTTGTTCTTGCAATTCTTTTGCCTTCACTGCAGCAATACTTGCAAAATCAGTTTCTTTAGAAGCAAAGATAATTCCTCTACTAGAATTAACCAAAAGGCCGCAATCTTTATTCAAGCCATATTTAGCAACCTGCTCAAGGCTTCCCCCCTGAGCTCCTACTCCGGGTACAAGAAGAAAATGATCGGGAATAACTTGTCGTATATCCATGAGCATTTCAGTTTTAGTTGCTCCTACAACATACATCATATTTTCTTCATTTCCCCATTCACAACTTTTTGCAAGAACTTCTTCAAAAAGACGTTTATGAGTATCCTTATTTTCGATAAATTGAAAATCAAATGCACCTTTATTAGAAGTTAAAGCAAGCAGTATCACTATCTTATCTTTATACTCTAAAAAAGGAGTTACCGAATCTTCACCCATATAAGGAGCAACAGTAATAGAATCAAAATTCATATACTCAAAGAAGGTCTTGGCATACTGCTTAGAAGTATTTCCGATGTCACCTCTTTTTGCATCAGCAATCGTAAAAGCTTCATCAGAAAATTGCGCCAAATAATTCATTGTACGCTCTAAACTTTTCCAACCTTCAATTCCTCTACTTTCATAAAATGCTATATTAGGCTTATAAGCAACTGCATAAGGTAAAGTAGCATCTATAATTTGCTTGTTAAAAGCAAAAACAGGATCTTCCTCACTAAGCAAAAAATCAGGAATTTTATCCAAATCAGAATCCAGTCCTACACAAAGGAAAGACCTCTTCTTTTTTATTATATCGACCAACTGCTGCTTATTCATCACCAAATTCCGCTTTTAATTTCTCAGCGTTCTCAGCCAGTTGTAGCTTATCAATAATTTCCTGAATAGAACCACCAATAATATCTTGCAAATTATATAAGGTAAGTCCTATTCTATGATCAGTTACACGACCTTGAGGCCAGTTGTAGGTACGAATCTTTGCAGAACGGTCTCCAGTAGAAACCATGGTTTTTCTTTTTGAGCAAACCTCTTCCATATACTTTTGGTATTCCATTTCATAAATTCTGGAACGCAATACCTTCATAGCTTTGGCAAGGTTTTTTATCTGAGATTTTTCATCCTGACAGGTAGCTACAACACCGGTAGGAACGTGGGTTAAACGAACCGCTGAATAAGTAGTATTTACCGATTGTCCACCAGGTCCACTAGAGCAAAATATATCTTTACGAATATCGCTTTCTTTCAAATCAATATCAAAATCTTCAGCTTCAGGCAAAACAACAATAGATGCAGCAGAAGTATGAATACGTCCTTGGGTTTCGGTTTTTGGTACACGTTGTACACGATGCACACCCGATTCGTATTTTAAAATTCCATACACATTATCACCGCTAACATTCATTATGACTTCCTTATACCCACCCATGGTACCTTCGGTAAGATCGACCACTTCAGTTTTCCAACCTTTGGTTTCAGCATATTTTGTATACATTCGATAAAGGTCACCTGCAAAAAGACTTGCTTCATCTCCACCTGTACCTGCACGAATTTCAAGAATGGCATTTTTATTATCAGCTGGATCAGAAGGAATCATTAACAAACGAATCTCTTCTTCCATTTCACCCTTTCTGGTAGTCATTTCACTTAACTCCTCCTTGGCCATGGAACGAAAATCGTCATCAGTTTCTGTTTCTAAGACCTCTTTTGCCGACTCAATATTATCTAGTACATTTTTATATTTTTTATAGGCATGTACTACAGGCTCAAGCTCTTTATAATCTTTATTCAACTGAATGAATTTCTTCATATCTGCTTGGGAAGCAGGATCATTCATCTGTTCGGCAATCTCTTCGTACCGTCTTTTTATAGCTTCTAATTTGTCAAGCATTCGTGTTCCTATTTTTTGAGGGACAAATGTAATGATTTTTATCAGAACGTTAATATGTGCAATCCCATTATAAACTACTTTTCGAATCCTGATAGATAAGGATTTACCAAGGGAGGATTACATTATCTGTTTGACGAACCTTTATATTATCAAAACCAGGTTTAGAAAATCCTCTAATAAATATTACAATCCAAGTAATTAAGTATAAGATAAACTGTATAAGATTAAAAGAAGCTGTAGTTATATCAAAAAGGCCATAAGTAAAGGCAAACATAATATAGTAAACTGCAAAACTTAAGAACTCAGCACATAGCTTTTGACCCAAGACATTTTGAACAGGTTTTAGACTCATTAAAAACATTACATATATAAATATATATCCCATCTTTGGAAAATAATTACTTAAATGCGTTGGATCTCCCCCATAATAGACATCAACCAGATAATAAATATTAGTGAGATGAACCGTATGACTTGCTATAAACCCCCAAAAGAAGAATATACCTATACGACGCCATTTTTTCCCAAAAGAATTTTTAAAAATCTTTGGGGCAGCAGCAGATAAAAAAGCAATCATATAAAAAACCCATGACACCAATGCTGTTGAGCGTAAGCAAAAACGCACCGAGTGCTCGGAATGAGGAGTTATCCAAAGCACAGAAAAGACGAATGAAATTATCAATCCCAAAAGGGGTATCAATAAATAACTTTTTGACAGTTTATCCTGATTCATAATAAGTAAGCTTTAATTTATTAAAGACTAATACATTACAACAAATACATTTGTTCACTTAAAAAGCTATAAAAATTTTATGCAAAAAAACTGTTCTTTTTGATTTTGGAGCTAATACACTATTCACTATATTTGTTTACTATCACTTAAATTCTTCTATCTTGAGAAAAAAACGACAAAATAAAGGCCTTTACAGAGTAAAGGTTGCCATATTTTTATTAGCACTAATCGTAATTATTGGAACTGTTGGATATATGATTATTGAGGATCAAAACTTTATTGATTCACTTTACATGACTATAATAACTATTTCAACTGTTGGGTATGGAGAATTATGGGAATCATCAAATGCAGGCAAGATATTCAACATTTTCTTAATACTTATCAGTTTCAGTACGTATGCTTATGCTATTTCAATTATAACATCACACATTGTAGAATTAAAATTAGTTTCTTTATTAGGAAAGGGCTTTCAAAAATTTAAAACTATGGAAAATCATGTAATTATTATTGGATTTGGAAGAAATGGCCGTCAAGTAGCAAAAGAATTAGAAGAAAGCGAAACTCCTTTTCTTGTTATCGATAACGACACTGAAATTATTTCACATAATGAAGATAAAAACATAAGATTTCTGGAGGGTGATGCTACAGATGATGACACTTTGGAAAAAGCAGGCATCCATAAAGCAAAAGCACTCGTAACAACACTCCCAAATGACGCAAACAATCTATTTGTTGTTTTAAGTGCCAGAGCATTAAACGAAAGATTAAAAATAATTAGCAGAGCGAGTTCAGAGAATGCTTTAAAAAAATTAAGAGTAGCTAAAGTTGATAATGTAATTATGCCCGAAAAAGTAGGCGGAACACATATGGCAATATTAATTACTCAACCAGACATTGTAGAATTCTTAGATCAACTTTCGATTCCAAGTCTTGACCTAAATCAAATTCATGAATTTGATTTATCGCATTATGCAAATGAATTTATCCCCAGAAGTATAAGGGAACTAGACTTAAGAGAAAAAACTGGAGTAAATATTATTGGTTATAAATCGCCAGAAGGAGATTATGTTATTAATCCATCCCCCGACATAAAATTATCCTTCAAATCCAAATTATTTGTTCTGGGCACTCCTTATCAGTTTGAAAAACTTGAAAAATTAATGCGGAAAATATCATAAGTAAGTTCCCTTTAGCTCATTCTTGAAATCAAAACTTTATAAACCTAAACATAAAAATCAAAATGAAGCACTATCTACTTATCTTACTATTTACGGCTTTTTCCGGCTTACTATTTGGTCAATCGGGTGACAGTATTACAACCAAAAAACCGCTAAAGGTTGAATATAATATTATTAATCTTTCTGAAGATTTAAATGACACTAAAGTTTCTATTGATATTACTGGAGGAGAACCTCCATATGAAACAGAGTGGTCATTACAGCATATACATAAGAACAGTCTTACAGGAAAATATATAACTGAAGGAGAAGATGTACAGATCAAGGTTACTGATTCTTCCGGGGCAATATCAGTAATAGATATTCCCATCCCAACTCATTCACTACCAGAAATAATAAATGGTTATTTTGTTCCTGTAGTAGATGTGTTTTCTAAAATCATATTTTGGGATCCTTTTGCAAGTCTTGGCATATATGACCCTATTCTACGCGACAAAGATGGAAACATAATGTACCATCCTAATGGAAAACCTGTGAAGGAACAAATACCCATAATCGTTTTATGGCTGGTTATTGGAGCAATAATTTTTACAGTGAAGATGAGATTTATAAATTTCCGAGGATTTAAACATGCCATCGACCTTGTTAGAGGAAAATATGACAATAAAGAAGACAAAGGTGAGGTAAACCATTTTCAAGCTTTAACAACAGCACTATCCGGAACTGTTGGACTCGGAAACATTGCAGGAGTTGCCGTTGCAATAACTCTAGGTGGTCCTGGAGCTACATTTTGGATGATTGTTGCCGGTTTGTTAGGAATGTCCTCAAAATTCGTCGAATGTTCTTTAGGAGTAAAATATCGAAAGATAAATGCTGACAACAGAGTTTCTGGTGGCCCCATGTATTACTTAAGGGATGGCCTAAAGAAAAAAAATCTAAAATGGTTGGGTAAGTTATTAGCAGCTTTATTTGCATTATTAGCAATTGGAGGATCGCTTGGTGGAGGAAATATGTTCCAAGCCAATCAAGCATTTAGTCAATTGGTTGTAATCATGCCAGGTTTAAGTAATATGGGTCCTTATTTTGGAGCTGTGTTAGCTCTATTGGTAGGTTTGGTAATTATCGGAGGAATAAAGGGCATCGCAAAATTTACCAGTCGAGTTGTTCCTTTTATGGCAATACTGTATGTAGTTTCTGCCCTGATTATTATCTTTATCAATATAACAGATATAGGAGAAGCTATTAAACTTATTGTAAAAGGTGCTTTTTATCCTGGTGCTTTAAAAGGAGGAGTAATAGGCGTACTGATTATTGGTTTCCAAAGATCTGCATTTTCAAATGAAGCGGGTGTAGGATCGGCTGCAATTGCGCACTCAGCCGTAAAAACAGACAAACCAGTTACAGAGGGATTTGTATCTCTTCTTGAACCATTTATCGACACTGTGCTTATTTGCACTATGACCGCTTTAGTAATTATATTTACTGGTGCATACACAAATCCACTTAATCTTGAAGGAACAGAATTAACTTCGGAAGCTTTTGGAACCGTTTTCTCATGGTATCCATATGTATTGGTAATTACAATTCTACTTTTTGCTTTCTCAACAATGGTTTCATGGTCGTATTACGGACTAAAAGCTTTTGATTTTCTATTTGGAGATATTATAAAAAGGCTTACAGGCTCAAGAAAAATATCGGATAATATATATAGAATAATTTTTCTATTCTTTATTGTAGTTGGATCATCATCTGAATTGGGTTCAGTACTTGATTTTAGCGACATGATGATTTTATGTATGTCGTTTCCTAACATTTTAGGAATGTTTATTCTTGCTCCTGAAATAAAAAGAGATCTTACTGCATACTGGAAATCAATTAAGACTTCACAAACAAAATAAATCAAATATACTAAGCTGTTGCGAAATTATATGATTCAACAACAGCTTAGTTTCTTATTTCTCAGGCCTCCCTCCTACAAAAATGAAATTAAAAAGAAAACTCAAATATGAATATACTCTTTTTACTCCCAAGCAAAGAAGAGGTTTTGTTTTTCTGCTAATCATTATTAACATTATTTTCCTTAGTAGAATTTATCTTAAATATAAACCCGATGAACTGTCGGCTGAAGAAAAGGCTGTATTAAAAGAATTTCAAGGATATATTGCACAATTAAAAAAAGACTCTCTAAATCATATCAAAAAAACAAAAATCAATACTTGTATAAGAAATAACTTACAAAACAAAAAAAGAGAAACAGTTCAAAAAAAGAAAACAAAAAACAAGATAAACAAAAGAAAATATAGTCGTCAGTTATTTATTGATCTTAATATTGCTGATAGTATAGATTTATGCAAAGTAAGAGGAATTGGTCCTTACACAGCCTCAAAAATAGTAAAATACAGAAAGTTGCTTGGAGGATTTTACTCTATTGAACAATTAAAAGAAGTATATGGGATGAGAACTAAAAATTTTAAGAGGATTAAATCTCAGGTATTTACAAAACCCAACTCAATTAGAAAATTAAAAATAAACCAGGATTCTTTTAAAATTATTCTAAAGCATCCATATTTTTCTTATGAACTAACAAAAGAAATTTTTTTACACAGAAACAAACACGATACTATTTATTCTATAGACGAATTGCAATTATTTTATTCAATAAACGACTCAATATTAAAAAAAGTAAAAAATTATATAGAATTCTAATTTAAGATTAGATCAATAAGATTTAAAACAAAACCAATTATCAAAAAAAGAAATATCCTGATTTTAAATCAATTACATACATTAAATTTGAGTATATTTATAGATATCAATTAATATAAAAAATCGTAATTAAAATAATAAATAAAAATTATCGTATTACAATTAACCTTCCTATATAAATAACATTACTTTTCCTGTTAAAACAAAGTTTAAAAACCCTTTTCTTTGTAAATAAACAATCATTTTTCTTATGAAGAATTCTAAAAAGAAGAAACTTTCATTCCCAGGAACATTCTGGTCTGCCAACACTATGGAGCTTTTTGAAAGGCTTGCATGGTATGGTATGTTTCTAATTTTAGCTTTATATTTTACAGGATCTAAAGATGAAGGGGCACTAGGCTTTTCACAAAGTCAAAAAGGTTTGCTCTTGGGAGTTGTTAGTGGTATTTTATACGTATTACCCATAATTACGGGTACAATTGCCGATAAATTCGGATATAAAAAAATATTGTATGTATCTTATTCTATCTTAATTATTGGATATCTCTTAATGGGATATGTTAAAAGTTATGGTGGAATGTGGCTAGCATTTATGATTGTTGCAATTGGTGCCGCATTATTTAAGCCCATAGTTTCAGCAACTATCGCCAAAACAACTAATAAAAAGACAAGCTCAATTGGCTTTGGAATATTTTACATGACAGTAAATATTGGTAGTTTTATTGGCCCTTTAATAGCTTCACATTTGAGAAATACTAGCTGGCAAGCTGTATTTGTAATGTCGGCAATTTCTATTGCAATAAACATGATACTTGTAAGTGTCTTTTTTAAAGAGCCTGTAAAAAATAAAACTACAGAGAAGTTAGGGGTTGCACTAACCAAAGTCTTTAGAGATATATACACTGTATTAAAAGATCTAAAATTTATTTTCTTCTTAATTATTATTATTGGCTTCTGGACTATGTACTTCCAGATGTTTTTCTCTCTACCTAATTTTATTGATCAATGGGTAGATACTACCACTTTATATAATTTCTTCCATAATATTTCTCCAAAATTGGCAGAAGCATTAGGAACTCCACAAGGAACTGTAAATCCTGAAATTATTCTTGATTTTGACGCACTAGCAATTATTGTTTTACAGTTGCTTATTTCGACAATAGTTATGCGACTGAAACCTGTAATTTCAATTATATGCGGTATAATAGTTGCTTCTATAGGAGGAGCCTTAACTTTTGCTTTTGACAACGCTATTTATGTTGTAATTGCATTAGTAATATTTGCTATAGGAGAGATGGCTAGTTCACCAAAAATCACTGAATATATCGGAAGGATTGCTCCACCAAAAAATGTTGGATTATATATAGGCATGTCTTTTTTACCTGTTGCCGGAGGTAACTTCTTAGGAGGTATTGTTTCAGGTTTTGGTTATGAAAGATTATCAGACAAATACGCTCTACTTGCCAAGTATTTAAATTTAAAAGGAATTCATATTCCTCCCCCAAACGGCAATTACGATAGTTATTGGAAAGCGGCGTGCGAAAAGCTAAACATGAATAGTCATGAACTCACCACTCTATTGTGGAATAATTATCATCCACAAAATTTCTGGTATGTAATTGCTATTATAGGCATAGCTTCCGCCCTAATTTTATTCCTGTATAATCTATTCGTAATAAAAAACAAGGCCGTAAAGAACAACGATTAAACATAAGTCAAAGGCTGTCTATAAGGCAGCCTTTTTCATTTAAACATATAAACTTACATAAATTCTTTTCCATATCGGAACAAAAACAAAAACGCAACAAATGCTAGGAATAAAAATAAAATAATAGCAGTTTCTCCTTTTATATTTATCTTTCTTTTACGAGTTTCTGATTCTGGGAGAGGAACATTCCAGTAAGCATCTTCTTCGCTCTCTTCAATATCTGTATCTGCTGTTTCCCAAGAATATTTTTTCCGCTGACGATCCTTTTTCTTGTAATAAAATGCCAAAAGAAAACCAACAAGGAAACCCCAAAGATGACCTTCCCATGACACATTTGGTTTTGAAAACCAAGGTAAAACACCCCAAATCATACTTCCATATAAAAAACTAACCAACAAAGAAATAACCATTGAAGCCTTTTCTCTTCGCAAAATTCCACTTAAAAAAAGAAATGCAGCTAAACCATACACTACTCCACTAGCGCCAATATGATATGAATTACGCCCACCAAGCCAAAGTAGTGCTTCACTAAAAATCCAGATTCCAATAAAAACCCTAAATCTAATCTTCTGATAAAAATAAAACAAGGTGGTTGACAAAACAAAAAACGGCAATGAATTTGCCATAAGATGCGACCAATCGCCATGAATAAAAGGAGCAAAAACTATACCTTTTAAACCATGAATTGTACGAGGTAAAACACCATAAACACCAAGTTCAATCGGAAATAAAGATGTTACTAAATGAATAATCCACATAGCACATAATAAAACAAAGGGTATAGACATTGCTATTTTTATTCTTTGTAATTCTCCTTTTATCATAAAATATCTTTTTGTCAAAAACCTTAACTTTATTCAATAAACTTACAACTAAAATGCATTTTATCAAAAACTATACCTTAGTGTTCTTTGTTTCTTTCATGGTAAAAATGACAGATAATCATTCGAAATACACATCTCAAAAAACAAATTTTTATTGATATGCAATTTTATAAGACAATTAGTCCATGGTATAACCAAATATTCCCCTTCAATCCGCAACAGCTAAATTTTGTTTTGTCATATATAGATAACCCAAAAATAAGCATAACCGATATAGGTTGTGCATCAGGAGAACTAGCTCTAAAGTTAAGTTCAAAAGGACATAATGTAACGGGCATTGATAGTGATCGAGAAATGATACAACAAGCAGAAAGAAAAACACTAGCTCTTAAACTTGACTCAGAATTCATTACAGCAAATATGCTGGATACAAAAACATTATTCCGACCAAATTCTATTGATATAATTATTTGTTTCGGAAATACTCTTGCCCACTTAAAGAACTTAAAAGAAATAAGCAACTTCTTTTCGCAATGTCATCATATTCTTAAAAAAGGTGGGAAGATTTTATTGCAGGTAGTAAATTATGATAACATCATAGAAAACAGAAAAGAAAGCTTGCCAAGCATTGAATCTAAAGAAGTTATTTTTCACAGAAATTATAAATTTGAAAAAGGATCTCCTTTAATTCGATTTCATACTCAATTGATAATAAAAAAGAATAATCATATTATTGAAAATGAAATTCCTTTATTTCCAATTCAAAGTACTGACTTTAAAAAAATAAGTAAAGAAACTTCATTTAGAGAACCTGTCTTTTTTGGAAATTTCAAAAAAGAGGCATGGTCTAAAAACACCATGCCTACAGTTGTTGTATGTGAAAAATAATTACTTACCTATTTTTACATCTGCATATCTTCCATCAGATATATTAAACCAACCAATTGCATTATTAGAAAAATTGGTTGGTGCTGATGAAGGAAAAGGTTGAAAAGCACCTCCATCATTATCAAACTGACGAATTAAACTTTCATAAAACTTATACGTCTCTTTATTTAAAGCAAACATATATACCCTTATGGTACTTCCAGGTCCTCCCAAATAAAATGAAGAACCACTTGGAGATTGCCCATCATCAACACGCAAGTCGACAACATTTTTATTTAACATCTTACTCGATAAAATACTGAAAGTCCAAGCTCGGTTGCTCCATGAAATAAATTCTGTTCCATCGCTATTGGTATTGACCTCAACCTCCCTAAGCAAATAATATGCAGGTTTATCGGGATTTGTAAAACTAATTAAAGGAACATATTGATCCTCTTTTCCTGGAATTTCACTCTTTGCCAAAGTATACTTTATTTTAATGATATCCGGACAACTTTCTACAATACTTTCGGCTTTATACACCTTTCCCTTTACACTAACTGTCAAAGTAAATTTGTCACCTGAATGGGCAGGGATTTGTTTTTCAAAGCGATAATATCCATTAAATGTAGCACCTTCAAATTCAACATAACGTTTGAATGTATAACTTTTCCCCTTTCCATCTGTAAGCACCACTTTAGCTTTATCTACAGGAATTCCATGTTTTTTATTCCCAGAACTACTGTGATCTACAGGTTTAAGCATTTTCTCCATTTGAGTAAGCCTGATCATTTGAGGTGTATTCAAGTTATTTAAATTAGCCTCAATAACCAAACGATCCTGAACACTTGAATCAATTTTAAAATTATATTCCTTTTTACACGAAACCAAGCATATAAAGCCCAGCAAAATTATATATAGTCTTTTCATTTTTTATCCTCCTTAAAATTTAAATCGATAAGTTACACTAGGCATAAATGTAAATAGATAAATTTGGTAAGCTTGTTGCTGAGTCAAATCATAAGCATCTTGTTTCACATACAAGCTGAATACATTCTTACGCCCATATACGTTGTATAATCCAAAATTCCATTCACTCTTCCACTTACGATTTTTATTATTTGGACTATTATAATTAAATGAAATATCCAAACGATGATAATCAGGTAAACGATAGGCATTACGTTTACTATACTGAATAAATGAAGCATTTTGATATTGGTAAATTCCAACAGGTACTGTTATTGGACTTCCTGTAGAATAAACAAAGTTGGCCGATGCAGCCCATGCCTTAGATAACTTTTGAGTTAATGTAAGCTTTATTGAATTGCGTCTATCAAAAGAAGCTGGGTACCAATTATTGTCATTTATTCCATCAATTTTTTTCTCTGCTTTAGACCATGTATAGCTTAACCAAAACAAAGTATTTCCCTTAGTTTTCTTTAACAAAAACTCTACTCCGTAAGCCCTACCTTTTCCTTTTAATAACTCCTGAGAAAGGTTTTCATTTAAAAACAAATCTGCATTATCCCTAAAATCTACTATATCAATAAATTTCTTTCCAAAAACCTCAACGGAAGCTTCATAACCACCTTTATCAAAACTAGAATATGCTCCTAGGCTCAGCTGATCAGCTTTCTGAGGAACTAAATCGGCTGCAGAAGGTAACCATATATCTGTAGGCAATCCTAAAGAAGAATTTGCAATCATATGAAGGTACTGGACAGTGCGAACATAAGAGGTCTTTAAAGAAATATTTTTACTTATATCATATCCAAGAGATAAACGCGGTTCCGGATAATTAAAGTTAATCGTTTTTAACCCTTTTACTTCTCCTTGAAAAAAAGACCATCTTAAACCATAATAAGCTTTCCATCTAGCACCTATTTTCTGCTCATTACTTACATATAATGCCGACTGCAGACCACTTCTATTTTTTAATTTCAGACTTTTCGTATTTGAGTTTTCTCCCCTAGGCTCAACCTTACCTGGATCAAAATTATGCTTTGATAAATCAGCACCATAACGAATATGATTATCAGAATTTAAATAAAAATCCCAGTCACTCTTGACTTTGTACTCGGATAAACCTGCAGTCCATAAAAACTTACGAGAATCATCCAAAAGCTTATATGCATAATTATAATTACTATAAATCAGACTTAGGTTATGAAAAATCTTACTGCTTACAATAGAATTCCATCTTAGAGTAGAAGTAGTATTCGCCCAATTTAAATTCATTTTGTCACTAAAAGATTTAAAATAAAACTGATCCTTTCCTGTATAAGCAGAAAGATATATTCTATTCTTATCGTTTAACTTCCTATTTATTTTAAAATTGAGATCGAAGAATTGGACATTATTTCCTTTCTGAAAATTCTCATATAAATCTTTAAAACCAACAGCTTCACCTAAGTCCGAAGCCAAATCAGCCACATAACCGGCATAAGAATAGCGACCACAAAGAATAAAAGAGGTTTTCTTATCAAAAAGAGGTGATTCAACAGAAAGCTTACTAGACAATAGACCAAGACTACCTGAAGCAGAGAAACGTTTATTATTACCTTCTTTCATACGAATATCAATTACTGATGATAATCGACCTCCATATCTTGCAGGCATTTCTCCTTTATAAAACTCCATATTATTTACAGCATCAGAATTAATTGCAGAATAAATTCCAAGAGTATGAGAAGGATTATACAATGGGGCTTCGTCTAAGAGAATAAGATTTTGATCAAAACTACCTCCACGAACAGAGAGATTATTGGTTCCTTCATGAGCAGTTTGAACTCCAGGCAGCAATTGAAGAGTTTTTAACACATCAGGCTCACCAAGCATTGTGGGAATAGTTTTTATTCTATTTACACTTATTTTTTCTCCATTTAAACCTACCTGATGAATTCGATCCGTATCTTCTCCATGAATAACAACTTCTTGTAATACTTCAGAAGAAGGAAGCAGATTAATATCTTTTTTTAAGTCAGAAGTTAAATCAATTTCACACAATTGATTTTCATATCCTAAATACGAATATCTAATTGTATATTTCCCTTCTGGAAGTTGCAATGAATAAAAGCCATAATAATTACTAATACATCCATCCCTTAAAGAAGCCACATAAACTTGTGCTCCTATCAAAGTTTCTCCATTATCCTGGTCTTTAATAGTGCCACTTATAGTATACTTCCGAAATTCACCTTGTGAAAAAACAATATGATTATTATTAGATTTAATCTTGATATTTGCCTGATCTTTAATCAAAGACAAAACATCTTTAAGCGCTAGCTTTGAGCCGCTTAAACGAATCTGCTGATCTAAGGTAATTTTATCTGGACTATAAATAATTGGTATGGAATTATCATCAAGCGTATTAAAAATCTCACCCAATGTAACTTCTTTCTTTTGGAAATCAATAACTTTATCTAAATCAATTGCTCCTGATTTTGCAAATATGCCAAAACTAATAAAGGAGAATATAAAAAGGAAAACAGTAAATCTTTTCATAATGAAAAATTTGTCGATTAAATCGATTTTTTAGTGCGTTTAGTTGTCAGAGTTTCTGAGAAAATTTAATTCTCAACGGTAATACAGTTATCCTTTAATTTCAAAGGAATATCTAATGCTATACTAATTGACTTCACAATCTCTTCAATAGATTCACTTTCATAGAAACGTGCAGATATTTTCATCTTTCCCAGAGCCTTATCTTTAAGTATAATTTTTCGATCAAAATATTTTTCAAGATCATTAAATACAACTTGTAAGCTTTGGTTTCTAAATACCAATTCGCCGGTTTTCCAGGAAATAGAATTTTCTTCCAACAAACTAGGCTTGGAAAAAATCCTTGATTCTCTATCAAAATGAACCTTTTGCCCTTTATCGACAATAATAATATTTCTGCTTTGTAAATCCTTAAATGATACCCTCCCCTCAAAAACATTCAAATCGATAATTTTATTATTCGAAATTGAATTCAAATTAAATTGAGTTCCCAACACTTTAACTTCAACACAATTGGTTTTGACAATAAATGGTTTTTGAGGATTATGGTTAACTTCAAAAAACGCTTCTCCGTCTAAATGTACATATCTATTTTTACGATAATTATAATTCTGGGCGTAGGAAAGCTCAGAACCTTTATTCAAAGTCACTTTTGTACTATCTGGAAGAAATATTTCTCTCGATTTGTTTGAGGCATAAATCTTAATTTGTGTACTCCTATTCTTAACAAAGAAGATTACAGAACTTAAAGCTAAAAGAAAGAGAAATATAGCAGCCACTCTAATAAAAAATGACTGATTCCAAAAGGAGGATTTATTTGCTTTACGTTTTGACAAATGAATATTCCAAGCCTTATTATAATCACATTCAAGAGAAGGTGTTATTTCCATTGCCTCCCAAATCCTAGCAGCTTGATCAAAAAACGTCTTGTTCTTTGAATCTTCATTAAGCCATTTATCTATAAGTTCTTTTTCCTTCTTTGATATATCACCCTTAAAATATTTCAATAGCAATAAATCCATTGATTCTTCATCTATCATATCTTGGTATACTTTTAAATGAAGACAATAAATTAAACTTAAACCCTAATGTTTTTCGAAAAAATATTAGATCGATAATATAGTTGGTTTTAAAAACCTCCCTCAAACACTTCAAAACTTTAGAAATATGAAACTCTACTGTTTTTTTTGAAATCTCTAAATCATCAGCAATTTCTTGATACGATTTATCCGAAAAACGATTAAGTAAAAATATCTTTCTGGATTTTTCAGGAAGTTGCTTTAATGATTTATCCAGAATACTCTGAGTATCTTTCAATTCAAGAGAGCAAGCTAATTCCTCTGAAGTAGTACTTTTAGTACTTTTTATATAATCACGTTTTCTACCCTCTTTACGTAAATAATTTAAGCACCTATTTTTTACTGCAATAAACAAGTATGATTTAAGTGATGTATGATAATTTTCGCCTTGTTTTTTTTCCCACAAATTCAGAAATAAATCCTGAACAATATCCTCAGATACAGCCATATCACGGGTATAGACATAAGCCACAGCTACTAAATCTTTAAAATAAAGATTAAATATTTCTTTAAATTCAGCCTCGGTACTCATTTTACAAAAGAATGATAATAAAAATTTCTATTCTTAATTATTCATAGTAAATGAATAGCGAAAGAAAGTATCAAATATTATTTATCTGGTTGATCAAATTCTCCTGACTTTAAACGCTTAAAATAATTATCAGCGGCTTTCTTCACCTTAGGAGCCAACAATAAAGCAGATATCATAGTTGGAAATGCCATCATGGCATACATACCATCAGTTAAGTCAATAATCGTACTTAATGAAATAACTGCACCTATAAGAATAGCAATTACAAATAAATAATTATAAATCCATTTATACTTGGCACCAAATAAATATCCCATACATTTACTTCCATAATAAGGAAATGCAAACAAGGTAGTAAGAGAAAAAATAATTACACATAACAGCAGTAAATAAGGTCCAATTACAGGAATATTATTTGAAAAAGCATCCATAGTTAGTGTAATCCCATCATTAACATTTTCCTTCCATGTACCAGTTACTATAATTGCTAAGGCAGTCATTGTACAAACAATTATTGTATCTATAATTGGCCCTAACATACCCACTAATCCTTCGCGGATTGGCTCCTCTGTTAATGCTGCTCCATGAGCCATTGGTGCAGTACCAATACCTGCTTCATTTGAGAAAGCAGCTCGCTTTACTCCAACAACAATAAGCGCTCCCAAAGAACCTCCTAAAACGGCAGTTCCTGAAAAAGCATCTTTAAAAATCAATGCAAAAGAGGCTGGTATTGACTTATAATTAACGACAAGAATAAATAATACAAGAACTATATATAAAACAACCATAAAAGGAACCATTTTACCTGCAACCTTACCAATACGTTCAATACCACCAAAAATTACTACGCCCACAATTGCAGCAATAACAATTCCTATAATCAAACGTAAATAAAATTCATCCCCTACAATAAAATGTCTTTGGTAAATTTCAGCAACAATTTCTGTTAGCTGATTGGTTTGAAACATCGGCGAAACACCAATCATACCTGCTAATGAGAAAAACATTGCCAAAGGCTTCCATTTTTTACCTAAGCCTTGTTCAATAACATACATGGGGCCACCCTGAAATTCTCCTTTAGAATCTTTTCCTCTATACATCACAGCAAGAGAACATGTAAAAAACTTTGTTGAAACTCCTATAATTGCACTTACCCACATCCAAAAAATTGCTCCCGGACCACCCATAGTAATAGCAACAGCTACACCACTAATATTACCCAAACCAACAGTTGCCGCTATAGCCGTAGATAAAGCTTCATAATGATCAATCTGACCATGAACATTTTTCTCTTTATAATCACCTTTTAATACTCTTACGGCATGACCAATATACTTAAATGGCTGAAACCTAGAATAAATTAGAAAAAAGACTCCTCCCCCTAATAATAATACTAGCAATGGAGTTCCCCAAGCAAAACTGCTGAAGACTTGAATAGCTTTCGTGATCCAGTTCAAAATAAATAGACTTTAGGTTTGTGTAATTAGATATTCCATCCCATTAACTTCACAATTAGCTTACGTTTACTATGATTATTTATTGTTGTAAAAAATCTAAAGGCAAAGAATTTCCAACATATTCTATCTTTCCACTTTTAGAAATTAAAATAAAATATGGTAAGTCTTTTGGAACATCATAAATCCCGGCAACAATTCCATTAAGACCATTTCTCTCGACAAGCTGTTTCCCTGGCAAATGATCTTTCCTGATTGCAGAAGATATCTTTGGTTCATCAGAATCTAAAGACACACATAATAATTCAGGAAGATTAGTCTCTTTTTTATAAATCACCGACAACTCAGTATTCATTATTCTTGACTGAGAATCCTTATACGACCAGAAATACAATAATCTAGAAGTTTCTGTTTCTTCACCAATACGAACGTTTTCACCTGATAGAGCTGGAATACTAACAATAGGTATGGCATTACCTACTCTCATTCGAGTTTCGGCTAATTTTGCTTTCAATTGATTTCGCTTAACATAAGCAATTTTTTTATTCAAATAATGAACGAAAGCATTATTCAAATTACGAGTATTAACTGCAGAATCAACCTTATAGAAAAGTGTAGAATCTTTAGTTATATCAAACAATGATTGTCGATTTAGTTTTTGAAACAATGCCATAATTGAGAGTAAAGAAGATGGATGTTTATTTATAAAGGTAAGGTTTTCATCTCTAAGACTATCACGAAACATAAGTATTCTTGCTTTTATTTCTGATTGTAAAGCCATAGAAGAAGATCCGTTATTCAAATCCTTATACTTCTTAATTAAAGGATCGAGTCTTAGAACAAAATTACCATAACTATTACTAACACTCACATAGTCTTGCATAGCTGCAGGACCATCAATCTTAAGATCTTCAAAATTTCTGAGATTCGATTGCATAGAAATTTCTTGATTTGGAGATGCCACAATATTTATTACAGGAGAACCTTTTACGAAAAGTCTATATATATTAATCTTATCTGCAATAAACTTAAACTCAAATGCACCATCCTTTTGCAATATCAAAGAATCTATATCGTATAAATTTCGAGGTTCTAATTCCGACAAATAGATAACTTCACCTTGAAACTGCGATAAATTACCCTTAATCACTACTTGATTTTTAGGTTTATTACAAGAAACAATAAGTAATAACAATCCTATAACAATCAAAAAACTCTTCCACTTCATAATGTATATATTTTATTCTCTTTATTCTAACTATAAAAAAGCAATTACAAAATCTCTTCCAAAAGTACTCTTATTTTGGAAGGATCAATTTCCACACCATCTATATGTCTGATTTTTCCTATAAAGAAACCAAGTAGTTTTTTCTCTCCAGCCTTGTATCTATTTATTTCTTCAGGAAAATTATAAAGTAAGTACTTCGACAGTATAATTTTTTGTTCTTCAAAGATAGGAACCTTCTCTTCTTTTATAAATTCATTAAGTAAATTCGTCAATTTATCTTTTCTACTTATACGTGCCGAAAATACTTTTTTCAAAATATAATCACTTACCTGCGATTGTTCTAAATTCATTAAAAATGATTCTAATTCATCAATATAAACTTCAGAATTATTACAGAAAATAAGATCTTTTAATACTCCAAATAAGACTTTAATCACCAATTTAGGTTCGAATCCTTTTTCTATGAAATAAAGTACTAACTCTACATATTCTTTTTTCTGACATATTTCTCTTGAGCGTAAATAAGAAATTTGATATTTATATATTAAAGATGAGAAGTAATCAGCATACATTTTACCTTCAATTTGAATCAATGCACAAATATCCTCTTCGGTAATTAAAATAGGTAGAATATCATTTTCCGGTAAAAAACGATAATCCATAAACTCGCCCTTTTGACGAATAGAAAAAGTTTTTTTGTTCCTAGCATCATAAACCAGAGTTTCCTCTTTCAAATCATTACCTAACGATATAAGATTACACTGTCGATTATATTCGATTTCTATAGCTTTTTTGACAGCAGAAAAACTATTTAAGTTTTTTATCTCAGTACGGGGATATTTGTGGTTTTCACTAATTACAGAAACATTAACATCACATCTTAAGCTTCCTTTTTCCATTTCGCATTCAGATATTTGCAAGAATTGAATATTTCTCTTCAATTCATTCAAAAAATCCTTAGCATCTGCAGACGAATAAATATCAGGCTCAGTTACTATTTCCAACAAAGCTACTCCAGAACGATTAAAATCTAAATTACTAGACTTTTGATTATGATTACTCTTTGCAGAATCTTCTTCTATATGAACTTCCTTAAAATCGACATTGAAAAAAGTTTTATCTGAACGAAATACACGTAGATAACCTCCTTTACAAATAGGATTAGTTTGAGTTAATTGATAAGCCTTTGGCATATCTGGATAGAAATAATTTTTACGGGAAAAATAAATCTCATTTGAAATATCTGAAGAAAAAACACTGCCCAATTTAATAGCACTTGCGATTAATTGATAAGACAAACTTGGCATAACTCCGGGACATGCATAACTCCATAATCCAGTTTGTGAATTAGGAATAGCATTACATTCATATGTTTCAACTGAAAATGCTTTTTCTTGAATATTAATTTGTACGTGAATCTCTAGCCCTACAACAAGTTTATAATTTGTCATTTTATCTGTTCTAAAAAGAAGCTTTTATGCAAACTTAAAAAGAAAAAACTATATCGAAAAAGATAGAAAGCTAAGTTTTTAATCTATAACAATAATACTATATAAATCATATACCAAGACCATGCTCCTATATAAATAACAAAAGGTTGCCCTAACCAATATATTAGGACAACCTTATAATTTGAAATGGTGAATAATCACCTATTTTGAGTCTTGAATAATTGACTAGTTTTAATCATCATTTACACCGTCATTCACATCATCGCCAATACCTAAACCTAGTCCTAGACCTATACCTAGTCCTAAACCGTCGCCTATAGCATCACCGATACCGTCATTTACTCTCATTACTCTGACTTTTTTTTCTAATCTTCTCATAACATGGTTTATATTAACCAGAAACAATATTTACATGCACAAGATAAGAACGAATGATTCAAAACTCGTATTCCTTAAATTAACTTAATTAATATTAAATTAATCTAAATAAGAAAAAAGCCTTCCTTATTTAAACAAGCATAATAGCGTTACAACTATAGTATATAGCGAGAAACAGACAATTTAGCTTTATAACATGGGAAATATAAAAAAGCTGATTAGGCAAATCATCTAACCAGCTTTTTAAATTTTATAATAAAAATCAAATCCTATTTAAGCTTAAATCATAACCATTACGATCACGAAAAAAGGATATGAAACATAATATCCCAAATTTAGATCAAAAAAGGATTCTAAATGAGATAAATTTATGTTCCTAAAAATCTCTAGTTTAAAGTACTTGGTCAAATCCTTTAACCACAGCACTAATCATTGCTGACATTTTAGGCTCTGCTGTTTTTGCAGCTTTAATTACTTCTTCGTGAGAAACTTCTTCTACAACGCCATCCACTCCAAGATCTGTAATTACAGACATTCCAAATACAGGAACACCCATATGTCTTGCAGCGATTACTTCAGGAACAGTACTCATTCCAACAGCATCTGCTCCAATTATGTGAATATATTTATATTCAGCAGGAGTTTCAAATGTTGGCCCTGTAACAGAGGCATAAACACCTTTCTGATACAAAATTCCTTGGTCATTGGCATATTTTTCTGCCAACTGAATAAGTTTTCTTGAATATGCTTCTCCCATATCTGGAAAACGAGGACCCAACTCATCAATATTTTTACCAATAAGAGGATTTCCTGGTAACAAATTTATGTGATCACGAATGATCATAACATCTCCTACATTAAATGCAGGATTCATTCCACCACAAGCATTGGAAACAACAAGCATTTGAATTCCAAGAAACCTCATTACACGAATTTGGAACACAAGTTCTTGCATAGAATAACCCTCATAAAAATGAAAGCGACCCTGCATAGCAACAATTTTTCGTCCATTTAAATTCCCAAATAACAAACATCCCTTATGACCACTCACTGTTGAAACCGGAAAATTAGGAATATCAGTATATTCCAATGTTTTTTCAATTTCTATTTCTTCTACTAAACCTCCCAAGCCAGTCCCTAAAACAATACCAACCTCTGGCTCAAAATTGGTTTGATCTTTAATAAAATCAGCAGTTTCCTGAATCTTTTTTAACATAATTCAAAATTTGTTTATCAAAATCTCCTTGGTCTCCCTTATGAAACTTCACTTCGATTGGGATATAACAGATAGGAAGGTCTTTTATTGTATCATATAACTCTGAATCAATGAGTCTTTTAGAATCTTTTTCAGTAGTAAGAATAATCTTTCTTTTTGAAAATACATTAACAAAAATATCTCTAATTTTTTTCAGGTCTTTTTGGGTATAAGCGTGATGATCGGCAAAGTTAATTGGAGTTAAATCTGTGCAAAATTGAATCAAATGCTCGTGCAAAGGATACGGATTTGCAATGCCAGTAAATAAGACAATTGTATTATATGTATCTTGCAAAGCTTTTTCAGCAACTTTATTCATCGGAACAAAAGAACCATAGTCTATATAAGAAAAGAATAATTTCTGATCTTTTCTCAATGCAAGCAGTTCCATTAACCTACGTTTTGTGATTGGACTTAAAACTTTTGGGGTTTTTGTAACTATAATAAAATCAGCACGCTTTGCTCCTGCTCTATTTTCGCGTAAAGTACCAACCGGAAGCAAATAATCTTGTTTATAAACTTTATGATAATCAGTAAGCAAAACAGATAATCCTGGCTCTATATATCTATGTTGAAAAGCATCATCTAACAGAACAACTTCAGGTTTTTGAGACTTTTTTAAATCCATTAACTTTTGAACTCCGCGACATCTATTTGAATCTACACTAACTAAAATATTAGGAAACTTATGTGCATACTGTAAGGGTTCATCTCCTATATCACGAAAAGTAGACTTTGAATTGGCAAGAATAAATCCTTTTGTTTTACGCCCATACCCTCTACTTAAAGTAGCAATCTGCTTTTTATTTTTTTTAAGTAATCGGATTAAATACTCAACATGTGGAGTCTTTCCTGTTCCTCCAACACTTAAGTTTCCTACTACAATCGTAGGAACATTAAACATTTTTGAAGGTAAAATCCTCCAATTAAAAAGTAAATTACGTATAACTATCGCCAACCCATAACACATGGCAAATGGCATAAGAAATATTCTAAACAAATTCACCCCGATTTTGATTTTATTATTATTGTCCTTTCTATTAACGTAAAAAGTTCTGATTATCCTATAAGGATTCCGCTTTTTTATTAAAAAACCCAATTTTTTTTCAGAAATTCAAAATTATCAATTTTAAATCATAAAAAACAGAAATTCAAGTTATATTTACCAATTATTAGTAATTTTTATCACATTCTAGCTTAGATGAAAAGCCTTTTAATCAAAGAAGTAACAAATTGCATAGAAAACAAAGCCCCCCTAATGTTGCAGGAATCGTATGATAATGCGGGCTTGATAATTGGAGATCCAAATCAAAATATCCATAAAATTTTGATTTGTGTTGATGTAACAGAAGAAGTGCTTAAAGAAGCCATTCAAAATAGTTGTGATTTGATTATTTCACATCATCCATTAATATTTAGTGGATTAAAAAAACTTAATAATCAAAACATTACCCAAAGAATAGTTAGCAAAGCAATAAAAAATAATATTGCAATTTATGCAGCTCATACTAATCTCGACAACGTTATACATGGTGTAAATGGAATTCTTGCCCAGAAATTGGGATTAACAAAAAATAAAATTTTAAGCCCAAAAAAAGGATTATTACAAAAACTAGTAACCTTTGTTCCTATAGAATACCTTGAGAAAATGCAAGACACCCTTGCAAAAGCAGGTGCTGGAACAATAGGAAACTATGATTCCTGTTCTTTTACAGTAAAGGGAACAGGTAGCTTTAGGGCTTCATCAGAATGTAAACCTTTTGTTGGCGAACAAGGAAAATTACACAGAGAAGAGGAAATTAGATTAGAAACTATTTTCCCAAAATGGAAACGTAGTACGATTATTAATGAACTTATAAAAAATCACCCATATGAAGAGGTAGCCTACGATATTTATGACGTAGATCTATCTCATCCAAGCATAGGATCTGGAATTATCGGTTTTTTACCTGAACAAGAAAATGTAAAACTATTTTTAAATAAGGTAAAAGATATTTCTGGATGTTCAATAATCCGCCATAGCACATTGAACAAAGATAAGATTCAAAAAGTTGCTATATGTGGAGGAAGTGGTTCCTTTCTGATATCAGATGCAATTCGTAGTGATGCAGACATTTTCATAACTGGAGACGTTAAGTATCATGATTTTTTTGAAGCGGACAACAAAATAATTATTGCAGACATCGGACATTATGAAAGTGAGCAATTTAGTGTAGAATTATTATCTTCTTACATTAAAGAAAAATTTCCTACCTTTGCTGTCCGTTTATCAGAGGTAAATACGAATTCAATCAAGTACTTATAAATCATTTAATTTTAACATTATTATGGCCAAAGAAAAGCAAACAGAAGCTGATGTTAACAACACTGCTCAGGCTGAAGGAAAAGAGGCAAGTGTAGAACAGAAACTTGTTGCTTTATATGCTCTCCAGTGCATCGACTCCAGAATTGACAAGATTAGAATTGTGCGTGGCGAACTCCCTCTGGAAGTTCAAGACCTGGAAGATGAGACAACCGGCCTTGAAACTCGTAAAGAAAAGTACGATCAAGAAGTTTCTGAGCTTGAAGCAGCCATTTCTGAGAAAAAGAATGCAGTTAAGGAAAGTCAAGCTCTTATCAAAAGATATGAAGAACAACAGATGAATGTTCGCAACAATCGCGAATATGATTCATTGTCTAAAGAAATCGAGTTTCAATCCTTAGAAATTCAACTTTGCGAAAAAAGAACCAAAGAGTTTTCTTTTAAGCTTGAAGCAATCAAGAATCAAATTAAAGATTCTGAAGGCATTCTTAAGGAGCGTATTGCCGACTTAAATCAGAAAAAAGAAGAATTAAACGATATTATTGAGGAAACAAAAAGAGAAGAAGAAACTCTTCAAGTTGAATCAGACGAGAAACGTAAAGATATCGATGAACGTTTACTTGTTGCGTATACCAGAATTCGTGCAAATTCAAAAAATGGTTTAGCTGTTGTACCTGTTGAAAGAGGTGCTTGTGGAGGATGTTTTAGCAAAATTCCACCTCAGGTAGCTTTAGATATTGCAATGCATAAGAAAATCATTGTTTGTGAATTCTGTGGTCGTATTCTTGTAGATTCAGAAATTAATGAAAGAATTTAATTACTTCTTTCATAAAAGGATTCGAAAAACGTTTAGAAGTTTGAAGTTCTTACATAAAAGAATTTCAAACTTTTTTTATGTGAATTTATATATAAAAATACTCCTGATTTTTTATCCCTAATTAACTTTTTCTTTTATTTGTATATTCTAAGACTACAAATAAAATGAATTTAAACTGGGCAAATATTTTATTCCTTTCCATTATATCAATACTTAGCTTTTCGACAAACTCTAAAAGTCAGGAATTTATTTCTAAAGACAATCTAACTAAACAAGACTCCATATACTTATTATTAGATCGTTTACAACTTGATGAGGGGAAAAAAAAGTGTTATAAGCTATTGCAAGACAATCCCTCTGACCCTAGCCCGCACATACTCCTAAATTATGCTGATTTTTTAGAACTATTTATTGGAGAAGAATATAAGCAGTTTGAAAAACTATCTAAATACAAGAACCAACGAATAAAAGCATTCGACAAGTTAAAGAATAATAATCCTTGGAAGAACTATGGCAAATCTGTCATTCTTCTACATTGGGCTTTTACACGAATAAAATTCGGTGAATATTTTACTGCTGTGTTTGAAGTTAATAAAGCTTTTAAACTATTAAATGAAAACACAAAACAACATCCTAAATTTGCACCTAATTATGTAGCCCTTGGCCTACTACATACCTTGATAGGATCAATCCCTAAAACTTATCAGAGAATGCTGGCTTTTGTAAGTACTTTAGAAGGAAATATTGCAAAAGGGAAACAAGAATTAAATTCTGTTAAGGAATCAAAGAATTGGAAAGTATGGTATCCTCATCTCAAAACAGAGTCATTATTTTTTCTAGGTTATATTGAAATGAACTTAAGCCCTGACAGAAAAAACATAACTAAATTTATAAAAGAAACTCACAGTATAAAAAGCTCTTCAATAAAAACATTTTTATTAGCTAATCTTTACATCAAAAATTATCAAAACGACAGCGCTTTACATATATTAAATAATAAAAAAACTTACAATAAATCGAAGAAATTCCACTATTTAAATCTCTTGCATGGTGAAGTTCTTCTAAAAAAAGGGAATCCTCTTTCTAAATATTACTTAAATAAGTTTATAATAGAATTTAAAGGTTCTCATTACCTAAGACAAGCCAAAAGACATCTAGCATGGGCCTATTTAATTGAAAACAACAAAACAGATTATTTGAAGTGGATTAACGAAATCCCCAAAAATGGAGCTACTTTAATCGATGCCGATATTCAGGCTATGAAAGAATTTAATAGTCAAAATCCTCCTAATATTTTCCTTTTAAAAGCTAGATTAGCTTTTGATGGCGGTTATTTTGATAATGCACTAAGTATACTTCATAACATTCCGAATATAAATCAGCTATCTACAAAAGAACAAATCGAAGTTATCTACCGAAAAGCTAGAATATTTCAGGAACAAAAGAAAATTAATCTTGCAATAAAATATTTCAAAAAAAGTCTTGAAAAAAGTCAAGATAAAAGTTGGTACTTCTCAGGAAAATCATCTTTAGAATTAGGAAAGTTATTCGAAATAAAAAACAATACTCAAACAGCTATCTATTATTATGAATTATGTCTAAAGCTGGATTTTGAAGAATATAAAACGAGTATTACACAAAAAGCAAAAGCAGGACTAAATCGATTAAAATAACTATAAACTCCCAGAATAAAAACGGATAATTACAAACCTGCACGCATATATTCATCTAAATTTAAAAAAAAACATTACTTTTATTCTACCTCCCCGGTATAAACCTAAACTAGAAAAAGATGAAACTAATTAAATTTTTGTTTTTATTTTCAATTCCACTGTTATTATCAACATCATGTAAAAATGATGATGACACTGTGCCAACCCCTAGTGAAGAGAAAATCTTTGTAAAAGAAATTACTTACAATGATGTCCCTATTAGCCAATATACGTATAATCACGACGGACTATTAGTTAAAGCTGTCGTGGAAGGTAAATATATAAATCCTTATTTTAAGTTCTTTCATTCGGACAAGAAACTAAAATTTATTTTCTACTATGATAACAACAATAAACTTGATCATTCAAAAATATTTTACAATGACATAATTCAAGATTCACTTTCCATTAATACATCTGGGAATGATAAAATCATCGATAAATTTCACATGAAAGATGGAAAATGGGAAAAAGGCAAACAACTACATCTTTTCTATAACGAAAATCAAAAAATAAGAAAAACTGTTCAAAAGAATGTCATTGATGGAAAGCTCGTTACCGTAATGACAGATGAGTTTGAATACAAAGACAATAATCTTGTAAAAGAAAAACACACTTATTTTAACGAAGTCGGGAATCCAATGGAAGATAAGCGTACTTATCAGCATATTGAAAACCCAAATCCTTTGTTTAAAATTAATCACATAATAGGATTTATTGTCAAACTACCTGAATTAATTTCTGAAGATTTAATTTCAATGGAAACTATAGACATCAACGGATCAGTAATTACCATAGACTATTCCTACAAATTCAATGATAAAGGATATCCTACAGATGTTGATGTTAATGTAAGTACAGGAGAAAAAAACTCTTATAAGTTTAATTACTACAAATAATATTTCAACCGTAAAAAAACATAAAAAGGCCACCTTTCAGATAAAGGGTGGCCTTTTTGCAGCTTATAATAATTACTTAAAATCTATAACCAAATGTCATTAGAATTCTATTGCTTGAAAGTTTATTTTTTGCTAATTCAGATGTGATTCCTACTCCCTGGTTACTATAAGGATAAAAATCATCATTGGTGGTTTGTAAAGCCCAAGCTAGATCAAAATAAAAATTACGCTCTCTGAATCCAAGACCTGCACTATAACCAAAGACCTCAGCATTCTTATAATCTTTATTCTCAAATGGAGAAGTGAAATAATTAAATCCTCCTCTAAAGCTAAAATTATTTACGCGCCATTCTGTTCCCACTCTAAAGTTATGACCTGATTTATACATATTTTGTATCGCTCTATTATCATTGGTATAATTATAATCGCTAGCAGAATACTTTGATGTAGGATAGTCTACAAACTCATAATCGGCACTTAACAAACCTGCTTTTCCAAAAGTTATAGCAGTAGATGCAATCAAACGATAAGGAGTTCGCATTCTAAATTCAAACTCATTAATTTTAGAATCCTGTACAGTTCTATAAAAACCAGCTGCTTTACCTTCTTCTTCTTCATGGAAAAGATCTGTAGTTATGGTTGAATACTGAGAGAAATTAACAGTAGGATACCATGTTGGAGTATGTGCGGCAAAACCAAAACGTAAAAACTTTACAGGGCGGACAATAATACCTCCCTTTAAATTAATACCTGTTGCATATATCTCACGGGTAAAATCAAATTGATAACTATTAAAAAATGATTGTTGAGGATCTGAACCAGGACTTGGCGCAAGTCCTAAATCATTTTCTTCACGAATCGAACTGTTTTCAATATATCGAATATAAGGTACTCCTAAAGTAAATCCCATATATAAAACATCATCGTAATTAGCACCAACACTAAAATCAAACTCATTTAAAGATCCTTTGGTTTCCATAGTATAAGTCTGGAGCAAAGAAGCTTCTTTATTTCCTGATTTTTGAAATCCAGGAATATCAGGTAAAAAAGTGTCATAATTATTATTCCCTGATGGATTAAACAAATATGCTTGATAAGCTGGGTATAGATCTATAGGGTACATGCTTTGTAAATCAGCCAAACTCTTTCCTTGAATTTGTTGAAACCATATATCTGCACGTGAAGAGCCATAATTTCTACCCTGCATATAATATTTATTATTAAAGTCAGCAATTCTATTTAGGCTAACTCCAAATTGCACAAACTTGAAGCCTCCTTTTCCCAAACGATCTGTTATTTCATTTGAGAAAACAACTCCAAAATTCCCAAGATTAAAATTCGTACGACTATCCTCATAGGAATTATTCAAATAATCGCTCTTTGAATGTGCTAAATACAAAGAAGGGGTTACAGAAAATTCAGAAGCACGAAATACTCCTATACCAGCAGGATTTACAGCTAAGGTACTTAAGTCTCCTCCTAATGCGCCAAACGCTCCTCCCATACCTACAGAACGAGCGGTTCCTCCCGGATTAATCCTACCAAAACGAATCACATCATACAAATCTTGTGAATGAGCAGAAATGGCTATACCTGTAAAGAAAAGTATTGCAATTATTTTATTTCTCATAATTTCAAGTTTTTTTTAGCTAACACAATTTATATTACTATCTACCTCTTCCTGATGATGTTCTACCAGAACTAGATGAGCTTGAAGAGCTTCTACTAGGAGCAGAGTAACTTCCTGAAGATCTACTCGAACTTGGAGATGAATAGCTTCTTGAAGGAGATGAACTTCTACTAGGACTAGTAAATGTACGACTTGGAGAAGTAGTACTTCTTGAGGGATTATAATTTCGTTTTGGCACTGAATATGAATTTCTTGAAGGAGAAGAATTTCTTCGTGGAGAAGTGTAAGCATTATTACTTCTACTAGGAGAGGAAGATCTATTATTATAACTTCTTGACATAGATCCACGAGTATTATATTCAGAACTTGACCTTGGGGTTCTATAATTTGGAGAACGATAAGATCTCGGTTTTGCATAGACAGATGAAGGTTTACTATATCTGCTTTGAGCACGAACACTTCTACTTTGTTCACTAGAACTTGATCTTGATGGAGCAACTGCGGTTCCTCTACTTACAGAGCTACCACTTCTACCATTAATCGTTCTTCCCGGAGTTGATGTTCCTCGTGTTACTCCAGATAAAGACCTTGCCTGATCATTTGAATTAGGCTTTACATAGGAACGCCCTCTAGAAGAGGAACTTCTTTCTGAAGAATTAGAGCTTCTATAAGGGGATGAGGGAGTAACATTTTGGCTTCTTGAAGAACCTGATGAAGGAGTTATACTTCCAGAACTTCCTCTACTTGAAGAAATACCTCTAGAAACACCATTGTTTGAGCCTAAATGCCCATATACTCTTCCTCTCCCACTATTATAATTATTACCATTATCATAAATATAAGCATTGTGAGGATAGTAGCCTCCATAATAAGGATAACCTCCGTAATAAGGATAACCTCCATAATAGTATGGATTATGATACCTCCAAGGACGGTAATAATTATACCCCCATCCTAGACCAAAACTCCATCCACCTCCCCAATTCCATGAAGAGCCAAATGATAATCCTGGAGAATAATTCCAATAAGAATATGGGTTATATCCATAACCACTATTTACATAAACATTAGTTGTTCCTCCATACCCATCGGTATAATAATCATAATCGTCATAATCGTCCATATATACATTTACATCTGCGTCATGAAACCTTTGTAAACGTCTTGTATATTGATAATCATCAGATCCACTATAATTGTTATTTCCATACATATCATCATAATAGGACTTATTTTGATAATTTGGATCTTCTACATTAGCTCGTGACAAACTATCATAGTTACGCTGGATATTAGAAAAATCTCTTGTGTCTTTGGTTAATCGACTATTCGAATCATTATTATTATCTCGTTTATAATTATAATAGTAATTATAATTATTTCCCTGAGACTTTGACTGATGCTGATCAGATGCATACTGATCATTTTTTTGAGGATTAACATCTTTAGAGTTTCCTCCCGGATAATAAATATCATCATAAGGCAATGATGATTGGTTCATTGTCGAACACGTGGAAAGTGCAAGAACAACACCACTAATCATAAATATTAAAAAGAATCGTTTCATAGAAAACCTCCGAAGTCTTAAGACAATTTAAAATAGCTGCTTTGAATTCCACTAAATTATTAAATTTGTGGCGAATTTAACTGAATAAATTAAAAGCAAATACTATACCAAAAGAAAAATGGCTAAAGATTTCACAACAAGGGAGGAAAATTACTCGCAGTGGTACAATGAGCTTGTAGTAAAAGCTGATTTAGCGGAGAACTCTGCAGTAAGGGGCTCTATGGTGATTAAACCTTATGGTTACGCTATATGGGAGAAGATGCAAAGTGTTTTGGATAAAATGTTTAAGGATACAGGTCATCAAAATGCCTATTTCCCCTTATTCATACCCAAGTCTTTCTTTAGCCGTGAAGCTAACCATGTTGAAGGTTTCGCCAAAGAATGTGCAGTAGTAACTCATTATCGTCTAAAAAATGATAAGGAAAAAGGTATTATTGTTGACGATGATGCCAAATTAGAAGAAGAGCTTATTGTACGCCCAACTTCTGAAACTATAATTTGGGATACTTACAAAAAATGGATTCAATCATATAGAGATTTACCTATCTTATGTAATCAATGGGCAAATGTTGTGCGTTGGGAAATGCGTACAAGATTATTCCTTCGCACTGCAGAATTTTTATGGCAAGAAGGACATACTGCTCATGCTACAAAAGATGAAGCTGTAAAAGAAGCTGAACAAATGCTTGAAGTTTATGCTGATTTTGCAGAAAACTACCTAGCAGTACCTGTAATTAAGGGGGTAAAATCACCAAACGAACGTTTTGCTGGTGCTCTTGAAACTTATTGTATTGAGGGAATGATGCAAGATGGGAAAGCATTGCAAATGGGAACATCTCATTTCTTAGGACAAAATTTCGCCAAAGCTTTCGATGTGAAATTCCTAAATAAAGAGAATAAGCTAGAGTATGTTTGGGCAACATCTTGGGGTGTTTCTACTCGTCTAATGGGTGCCTTAATTATGACTCACTCAGATGATCATGGATTGGTACTTCCTCCAAAGTTAGCACCAATTCAAGTTGCAATTATTCCAATTTACAGAAAAGCGGAACAATTGGAGCAAATTTCTGCTAAAGTAAAAGAGATACAGAAACAACTTCAAGATAAAGGTATAAGTGTTAAATTTGATGACAGAGACACTTATAAGCCAGGCTGGAAATTCAACGAATATGAATTCAAGGGAGTTCCTGTTAGGCTAGCAATGGGACCTCGAGATCTTGAAAATGGAACCATTGAAATGGCCCGTAGAGATACCCTCTCCAAAGAAATTGTTTCTACAGATGAAGTTGTTGATCTTGTTTGTAAAACACTCGATGATATCCAAAAAAATCTTTTCAACAAAGCCAAAACACACAGAGAAGAAAATACTGTTAAGGCAGATACCTGGGAAGAATTTGAACAACAAATTGAAAATAGCCAATTTGTATTGGCTCATTGGGATGGCAGCAGCGAAACAGAACAAAAAATAAAAGATGCTACTAAAGCAACAATTCGCGCTATTCCAATAGATCCTGAAGAAGAAGATGGTAAATGTATACTTACAGGTAATCCATCAAAACACAGAGTAATATTTGCGAAAGCATACTAAAATATTTATTTTTAAAAGAAAAAAGAGCTGCTTGAATATTCAAGCAGCTCTTTTTCTTTTCTTCAATTTCAATTAACTAAAAAGCTTCCGTAGGACCACACGACATGGAATTATCTCCACAACAAACAGTACATACTGTATAACCTGCGGTTGCACCTCCAAAAATCTTATTGACTTTCAAAGAGCTTACTTTCTCAGGATTTAAGCAAAGCTTACCTGATACTTCGGCTTTTGTTTTCATCTTAGTAAATATTTATAGTTTTTAGTCAACCTACACAAAATGAAAGACTAATTAATAGTCATCAAGTTTATATAGCAGAAACGAACTCAACAAAAAGTAATTATCAATCTTCTATAGTTAATACCGAATATCAGCTTAACAAAAACTATCAAATTCTAAAAACAACCATCCACTATGGATTTCAACAGGAAATAACTAGCAGAATTCAATTCCTAAATAATATTAAAACTAAAAAGCTACATACAATTGCAGTAGGTTCTACAAGTATGAGTTAGAAAGTGACAGTCCATTAATTTATTTTTAAATATATTATTAGAATACCTTTTCTTAGAAGAACCAATTTGAGTAATCTTATTAAGATTAAGATGTATAGATATTTCTTTGTTATTTTTATCTCTCATAATAAAGATAGAAATTAATTAATCACACAATCCGCTATACACATTAGTTGTATTAAAATACACATTAAAAAACAAGGGCAACCCATATGTAATGGATTCCCCTCTAAAATTCTTTTTAATTTAGTTTATAAAATTAAAAACATCCGCAGTATGTGCGACATGTATTAGTTATTGGAGGACAAGCCATAGATCTATTACCTTTTACACCTTCGTTCAATTGCTTTAGATTGTGAACATCAATGCTACTAATTTTATCTAAATTAAGACGAAGGAAAAGCTTATTATTATTTTTGTTTTTCATGACTTTATAATTTTTAGGTGATTTATCAGGAAGGAAAAAATTACGAAATCTCACCCTTTACTTCACTAACAAAATAAAAACAAACAATATTATAAAAGCATAATAAATAATAACGAATCATCTATAATACAACGATTAATAAAAATTACCTAACAAGCATTAGTATACCTTTTTTTTCAAATTTTGAACCATCCAAATTTTGAAAAATAATTTGGTAAACATAAGTATCAGGTTCTGCTAAACTCCCATTAACTTGTCCATTCCATCCTTTAAATGGACTATTACTCTCAAAAATAATTTGTCCCCACCTATTGAATATAATCATTTTATACCCCTCAGGGTTTAAGTCTTTTCCTACAGGGCGAAATTCTTTATTTACACCATTTGGATTAAATGCATTTGGAATAAAAACATCTGGCGTTCCTCTCAAAACAAATAGGTTACTAAAAGAACTTTTATAATTTTTTAAATCATTTGGAATAACCTCAATTCTATAATTGTAAAAACCATCAGTGCCGATAATAGAAGCTATATTATCTTTATAGTCTGCAGACCCAGAAGATACAACAGAAAGTAGAGTGTTAGGAAAAAATCCTGCTCCTTTACTTCTATAAATTCGATATTCTTTTACTCCTCCCTTATAAGTATCATATACACTCCAAAATAACTGATTGATAGCATCATCAACACTTTCACCTCTCAACAGCTCTGTTTGTAAGACCTGAGATTCTTGACGTTCCAGTCCACACTCATCAATAATTTGTACTTTATAAAAATAATTCTGTTTCTGAGTTTCTGCATTATGATCCTGAAAAACCGATGGTATTTTCCCATCATAATTGACAAATCCAATATTCTCAAACAGACCATCTTTTGAATCAGAACGAAAAATATTATATCCCTCTATTTTCACATTACGATCAGATCGCATGCGAATCTCTGCAATCTGTTCCTCATTAACAGTTGCTTGAAACAAGGCTAAAGTGTCTGGACGATTATAATCTGGAGTTTTTATTTCTGCAGGACAAGATGTAGAGGAAAATTTATCACCTTTTAATCGAATAAAAAATTTATAGTTACTATTAACCTTAAGACCTTCTATTCTAATTTTCGTCTTTGTAGCTTTATTCTTTGCCATAATAAATGGCTTTTGCAATATCTCCCCACCCCAAACTTCATAAGCATTAATATTATAATTTGCATTAAGGTAATTATTCCAGGAAAATTCAACTGATTTTGTACAAGGGTCGAATTTCATGTCTTTAATTAATAAATTATGCTGAAATGTAGAATATGGAGAAGGTAACCCACAACTATCAACTGCACTAACAGAATATTCAAAAGAAGAAGAACATGGATCTACCTGATCATCTTCAAAAAAGGTATTATTTATACCTTCGTTAATATGAATTATAATATTTTTATTTCCCACTTTACGAAAAATAAAATACCTCACTACTTTTTTTTGTTGACTGGGCTCCCAACCAAGCTGAACCTTCCCTTCTTTTACCGAAACAGAATCTATTATTGGAGGAAAAGTATAATCATTACAAAAGCAAGCTACACAAACTTTATTTGAAATATATTCACAACCTAAATCAGACATTACTTTAACTTGATAATAATCTGGACTAGAACAATCAAACCCTGTTTCAGATAAAATAATATCTGAAGTTGATTTATAAAACTTTAAATTGGTCATTAGCCCTTTATACAAATCAAACTTAAATTTACCTGATTTTTCTTTGTACGGTTTATTCCACTTTATTTCTCCTAAAGCACCTTTTTTTGATAACGACAAGTAAATATTAGAAACTGTATCCGAAGAATTAATCTGATCACTAAAAACAGTTTTTATAAAATACCTAGAAGATTCATAATCAGCATATGCCTCCTTATACACAAAACTTAGATCAGAAACATTTGACGTGCTCAAAATTTCTTTAGGTGCAGGTGAAACTTTATCAATTTTAAAAATCTGATATTTCTGAAACCCTTTATCACTAGCTTTTGACCAATTAATAACCATTGAACCATCATCCAATGTCTCTAAACAGGTAATACTTGCTTTGGTATGCTGTGCTTCTACTGAAAATGAATATATAATAAAAAGAAAAAATATCGCCCAATACTTCATATATTGTCTCTTGTATTCATAAATGAATTGCGAATATATCAAAAACTAAAAAAAGCTGCCTTTTATTGGCAGCTTTTATAAAATAATATTTATAAATCAGTTATCCTCTAACAACTACTTCAATAAACTTTTCGTTTCCAAAATACTTTTGTGCAGTATTTAAAATATCATCAGGAGTAACACTTAAAATCGCATCCAAATATTTTTGATAATAATCCTCTCCAAGCTGATAATCTACCATTGTACGAACCTTGCCTCCTTGTAATAAAGGACCATCCAAAGAACGAATAAAACCTCCAAGTAGGTTTGTACGAACCTGATTTAGCTCCTCTACACTAATTTTATCTTGTCTAAGAATGTCTATCTCTTTATATATTTCATTTAGGGTTGGTTCCGTAAATTGTGAATTTACTTCTGTACTAATGTAGAAAAATGAGGTATGCAAAACAGAGACAAAATGGGAATGAATTCCATAAGTATAACCTTTATCTTCTCGAATATTAGACATTAATCGGGAATTAAAGTATCCTCCAAAAACCATATTTGTAATTTCCAAGAAATGATAGTCAGGATGATTTCTGGAAATTATAGGATAACCAAGCATAATACCAGATTGAATTGCTCCTGGAATTACAATATCATGCCTACCGGCTTTTGCACTATCTACAATAAAATTATCCTGAGTTTTAAGTTTCGACGCTCCCCATTTTCCACCAAGATGTTTATTTAATAAAGTAGAAAGATTTTTCTCAGGCAAACCAGCTACAAAGATTTTTACAGCTTTTGGACCAACTTGAGTTTCATAAAAATCTTTAATCAACTCAGGAGTTAACAAATCAAACTCTATTTCTTTAGTAATACTTCTATAAGGACATTTTTTTCCGTAAATTAATTCTTGGAATTCAAAAAAGCTTCGTGTTTGAACTTTTTGCCGGTCAACAGCCAAATCATGCTTTTGGGCATTAATCAATTTCTGTCTTTCTGCATCAGGAAATGTAGGACAGCAAATCACTTCTTCCAAAACAGGCAATAATTTTTCCAGATGTTTATTCAATGCTGTAACACTAAAAGAAACAAAATCTTTTTCGGGTGAATTACTAATAAAAGATCCATAAAATTCTGTAATATCAGAAATATCTTTACCCGAATACTTTTGAGTTCCTTCAACCATCATACGAGTCATAAGCATAGCCTGTCCTGCCACACTCTGATAATATGATCCTGCATCAATAACAACCTCAATTCGCACTACCTCTTGACTACCACCAGAAACTTCATAAACAGGAATTCCGTTATCCAAGTGATATATTGTTGGTTTTACCATAGAAAAATTATCAAGCATTTTTGGCTCAACTCCTTTTCGACGATCTATTTTTAAAGTCATTTTTTTAAAATTTAGGTTTAGCTTTGAGGATTTTGTTCTTCAGCATAATAGTAAAGTACGCTACATTTCTCTTTTTTGAATGTTTCGGCAGCAATATTCCGAATATCTTCAGCTGTAACTTTATGATATTTATCTGTTTCCTGATTAATCATCCCTGCATCTCCAAGCATTTCAAAATATCCAAGATTCATTGCTTTATTAAGAAGGCTTAATTCCGCAAATTTCAAATTTGCTTCAATTTTATTCTGCACTTTCTGTAATTCGTCTTCGTCAATAAGTTCTTCTTTTATTAATTTCAACTCATGCAAAATAGATTCCTCTGCAAGTTGCATAGATACCCCACTATATATCTTTCCGCTTATTATGAACAACCCTTCATCTAAATCACCAGATATATAAGCGTTTAATTCTCTAAAATAGGCCTTATCTCTTACTAGTCGTTGATATAATCTTGATGATAATCCATTCGATAAAACATCAGACAACAAATCATAGGTATAATAATCCTTAGAAAGACGGTCAGACATTGGAAATGACATATAAATAGAATCAAAAGGAACACCTCGTTTCACTTCCAATGATCGATATTCAGTTTGAACAGGTTCTTGCGGAATATCACGTATTATTTTTTCGCCTGAAGGAATATCACCAAACCATTTTTTAACCAGTTCATAAACTTCATCTGGATCAACATTTCCAGCAATCGAAAGAATCGCATTATCTGGATTATAATATTTCTTATAGAATGCACGAACATCATCCATATTAGCTTTTTCAATATGACTAATATCTTTTCCAATAGCTACCCATTGATAAGGATGTTTTTTATATGTTAATGGCTTTAACAAAAGCCAAACATCGCCATAAGGTTGATTCAAAAACACCTGCTTAAACTCCTCTACAACTACAGATTTTTGTACATCAAGTCCTTTTTGATTAAAAGCGAGCCCCAACATCCTGTCTGATTCTAGCCATAAAGCTGTTTCTAAATTCTGAACTGGCAGTGTAATGTAATAGTTAGTATAGTCTGAATTTGTAAATGCATTGTTATCACCACCAACTCTATCTACCTGAAAATCATAATTTGGGATATTTACTGAGCCACTAAACATTAAGTGCTCAAAAAGATGTGCAAAGCCTGTTTTATTTGGATTTTCGTCTCTGGCCCCTACCTTATACAGCACGTTTACTGCTGCAATTGGTGATGACTCATCGCGATGAACAATAAGAGTCAAACCATTCGTTAGTTTAAATTTCTTGAATTTAATCATTTAGGATGTGCTTTTATCTATGAGGAACGCAATTTAACCAAAACAATTTTAAATTAACCTGAGTTCATCCTTTTTATGGAATATTTTTACCTTTGCTCGTTATTTATTCAGAAATATATGTATTCTGAAAGAATATAAAGTTTGATATTATTATGAAAAGAGACGATAAAATATTCAGTTTAATCGCTCAAGAAAAAGAGCGTCAAATGCATGGCATTGAACTTATTGCTTCTGAAAACTTTGTTAGTGAGCAAGTAATGGAAGCTATGGGTTCTGTAATGACCAATAAATATGCAGAAGGATATCCTGGAAAAAGATATTATGGAGGGTGCGAAATTGTAGACCAATCTGAGCAGTTGGCTATAGATCGCGCTAAAGAACTTTTTGGTGCAGAATATGCGAACGTTCAACCTCACTCTGGTGCACAAGCAAATATGGCTGTTTTCTTAGCATGCCTAAAAGCTGGCGACACTTTTATGGGTCTTGATCTTTCTCACGGTGGGCACTTATCTCACGGTTCTCACGTAAACTCCTCTGGAATACTTTACAAACCAGTAGCTTATACTGTTGATGAAGAAACTGGTACTGTAAATTATGATAAAATGGAAGAAAAGGCTTTAGAAACTAAGCCTAAACTAATCATCGCTGGAGCTTCTGCATACTCAAGAGATTGGGATTATGCAAGAATGCGTCAAATCGCTGATAAAGTTGATGCTATTCTAATGGCTGATATTTCTCACCCTTCCGGATTAATTGCAAGAGGACTTCTTAATAATCCAATTGAGCACTGCCATATTGTAACTACAACTACTCACAAAACTTTACGTGGCCCTCGTGGAGGTCTTATCCTAGTTGGAAAAGACTTTGAAAATCCTTGGGGATATACCACACCAAAAGGAGTAGTTAAAAAGATGTCTGATCTTATTAATTCTGCTGTTTTCCCAGGAATTCAAGGTGGACCTCTTGAGCATGTAATTGCTGCAAAAGCTGTTGCTTTTGGAGAAGCTCTTACTGATGAATATAAGGAATACATTGATCAGGTAGTTAAAAATGCTAAGGTTATGGCTAAAGCATTTATGGACAAAGGATATAATGTTATTTCTGATGGTACTGATAATCACTTAATGCTTATCGACCTTAGAAGTAAGTTCCCTGAAATTACTGGTAAAAAAGTTGAAAACACTCTTGTTAAAGCTGACATTACAGTAAATAAAAACATGGTTCCTTTTGATAGCCGTTCTCCATTCCAAACTTCAGGTTTAAGGGTTGGTACTCCTGCTATTACTACTCGTGGACTAAAAGAAGAGCACATGGCTCCAATCGTTGATTTGATTGACGAAGTAATCAGCAATATTGACAATGAAGAAGTTATTGCAAGTGTTAGAAACAAAGTAAACAATCTTATGAAAGTTTTCCCTTTGTTTGCATATTAATATCTAGCGAATAATTAAGATTTTTATAACGAAAAGGCTGTCCTACATACTAAAGGACAGCCTTTTCCTTTTTTATAATAGACAAGAAATTAGTTGCATTCTCCCTTTCCTATTTGACATAGGTTTGTATAATAGATTAATTTCACAAAAATCCTCTATACAAAATATATATTCATATCGATTATAAGAATACCGACAACAGGGTGCTGCGATCGTCGACCGCAGGGGTATGCTATCGTCGACCGCAGGGGTATGCGATCGTCGACAACAGGGTACTGCGGTCGTCGACCGCAGGGGTATGCGGTAATTTACTTCAAACCACACCAAAGAATAAGATTGATATTAAACTTGAAAGCATAAGGAAACAAAACATTTCTAGCACAAATGCTTATGCAATAGGAAAACAAACCAAAGTTAATGACCTCCCAAATAATCAAAGCTTTTTTAGTATTTTTATTAAACGTGGAATAAAGAACGAACTTATATGAAAAGAATTACGATTATACGACATGGAAAGTCTTCGTGGGCAAATAATAAAATCGCCGATCACGAACGACCGTTACTACCTAAAGGGAAAAGACGCACTCATGAAATTGCTGAATACATTAAAGAACGAACAAACAAACCCGACTTAATCATTTCATCAACAGCAACAAGAGCATTGCAAACTGCTCAAGTTATTGCTGATTTATTTAAATATTCAAAAAACAGAATCCAAGAAGAACACGTTCTTTATGAAGCTACTTCAGATGATTATTTTGAATTGCTATATCCTTTGGAAGAAAACTTTTCAAATGTTTTTATCGTTGGTCACAACCCTGAAATCAGCGAACTAATTAACAACTTTATAGATCCTAAGATTGACTATTTACCTACAAGTGGAGCTGTTTGCATTGAATTTGCAACCAAAAAGTGGACGGAAATTCACTCTGCACCATTCTCTGTAAAGTTTTATATTTCGCCTCGAATGCTTAAATCAGACTAATATTTATGCCCAATAACAACCATTTTTCCACAATCAATAGAGAAATCAGTTGGCTTCACTTTAATGGAAGGGTTCTTCAAGAAGCCAACGACCCTCAAAATCCCTTAATCGAAAGAATCAAATTCTTAGGAATTTATTCGAATAACAGAGATGAATTTTTTAGTGTTCGTGTTGCTACCCTCAAGCGTCTTCAAAAATTATACAATAAATTCGAACACAAAAAACCCAAGTTTAAACCCAAAAAGATTCTCCTTAAAATAAATCAAATCATTGAACAGCAAGAAAAAGAATTTACTGCTTGCTTTCATAAAATATTAAAAGAGCTTGAAAATGAAAACATTTTCATGCTTGATGAAAAGAAACTGAATGTAAATCAAGGTGATTATGTTAGGAAATATTTTCATAGTAATATCCGCCCACATTTATTTCCATTGATACTATCTTCTAACAGCAACCTTACTACACTAAAAGACAGAAGTATTTATTTAGCCATTGTCTTATCAGACAGCTCTAACATAAAACCCGAGCAATATGCCTTAGTTCAGCTACCAACCGATAAGATTTCTCGTTTCTTTATTTTGCCCGAACACGATGGTAAAATGGCTTTTTTAATGCTGGATGATGTTGTTAGATATTGTCTAAAAGATATTTTCTCTACATTAGGCTATGACAAATATCACGCCTATACAGTTAAGTTTACCAGAGATGCTGAACTGGATATCGATAGCGATATTTCAAAAAGCTTTCTTGAGACTATGCAAGAAAGTATAAAACAAAGAAAAAGAGGTTTACCTGTTAGATTTGTTTATGACGAAAAAATACCTAAAAACCTTTTAGAAAATTTAATTCGAAAATTTGGCATAAAACAAAATGACACCTTACGAAAAGGGGGAAGATATCATAACTTTAAAGATTTTATGAATTTTCCTGAGATCGGACCTGCTCATCTAAAGTTCAAAAAACTACCTCCACTTTCACATAAAGAATTTCAAAGAGGAAAAAGTATCTTAAATACAATCCGTGAAAAAGACATACTACTACATTTTCCTTACCAGTCATTTCAATATATAATCGATTTATTAAGAGAAGCAAGTATAGATCCAAGTGTAAAATCTATACGCATGACCTTATACAGGGCAGCAAAAGATTCTAAAGTCATTAATGCTCTAATTAATGCTGCTAGAAATGGCAAGTCTGTTACTGTTTTCCTTGAACTACAAGCAAGATTCGATGAAGAAGCAAATATCGAATGGAGTCAAATGCTTCAAGATGAAGGTGTGAATATAATAAAGACAATCCCTGGAATTAAGGTGCATTGCAAACTTATTTTAATTCGAAGAAAGGAAAATAACGAGAATGTATATTATGGGAATATTAGTACTGGAAACTATAATGAATCAACAGCTAAAATTTATGCTGATGAAAGTCTTTTAACTTCAAATAAAAACATAACAAGAGATATACGTAAAATATTTGAACTTTTTGAATCTCGATTTACCCCTCCCTCCTTCAGAAAGATAATGGTATCACCATTCGCTATACGCGATTTTATAATAAGTAAAATCAATCAGGAAATTCAAAATAAAAAGGAAAAAAAAGAAGCATGGATAATTCTAAAGATGAATTCCTTAGTGGATCAAAAAATAATCAGAAAACTATATGAAGCCTCTAATGAAGGAATAAAAATAAAACTTATTGTTAGGGGTATATGTGTTCTTATTCCTCAAATTGAAGGCCAAAGTGAAAATATAGAAGTAATTAGTATTCTAGATCGTTATTTAGAACACTCTCGAGTATTTATATTTGCTAATAATGGGAACAAAGAGTTTTTCATAAGCTCAGCTGATTTAATGAAAAGAAATCTAGATCATAGAATTGAAATTTGCACTCCTATAAATGATACCGAATTAAAAAAAGAACTCTGGGATATTATTAACTTGCAACTCAAAGATAATATGAAAGCCAGAGAAATTAGCATACACCCTCCTAACAAATACAAAACATCAGAAAGTCAAGTCTTATTAAGATCACAATTAGAAATTTACAGATACTTTGAAAGAATATTAACAAACAAATACTAAGAGATCTTTCTTACACTTTAATTGTAAAAAATTACGTTGAAAGAAGTAATCTTATCCAAATTTTCACATAAACTCGAGCAATCGATTCATGGAATATGAAGATAGGTAAAGGTTAGACAGGTACAGGATATTAAAATTAAATGAATTTTAATACATTTGCACCACCTAAAACCATGAGATCATGTCCTTGAAAGAAGAAAAATTTGTCGGAGAAGGTTTAACTTACGACGACGTATTATTAGTACCGGCATACTCTGATGTATTGCCAAGAGAAGTAGACTTAAGCACCTATTTCTCTAGAAATATTAAATTAAATATTCCTATCGTTTCTGCGGCGATGGATACCGTTACTGAGTCTAAACTTGCTATTGCAATGGCTCAAGAAGGAGGTATTGGTGTTATTCATAAAAATATGAGTATCGAACGCCAGGCAGAAGAAGTACGTAAGGTAAAAAGAGCGGAAAATGGTATGATTATCAACCCAATAACTCTCGACAAAGAGGCATTGGTGTACCATGCGCTAGATTTAATGAAAAAATACAGTATTGGGGGTATTCCAGTTGTTGATAAACAAAGCCACCTTGTTGGAATTGTAACCAATCGCGACTTGAGATTTGAAAGAAACTTACGTCGACCAATCAGTGAAGTTATGACCAGTGAAAAACTAATCACTGTAAATGAATTCACAGACTTTGAAAAAGCAGCCGATATCCTGCAAGAAAACAGAATTGAGAAATTGCCTGTTGTTACCGACGGAAAACTTATCGGATTAATTACCTACAAAGATATTATCAAAATTAAAGCACGTCCAAATGCATCAAAAGATAGTCATGGACGTCTTCGTGTAGCTGCAGCTGTAGGTATTGCACCAGATACTCCTGACAGAGTAAAAGCACTAGCTGATGCTGGAGTTGATGCAATTGTTCTAGATACAGCCCATGGACATTCTAAGTATGTAATGGAAATGGCTAAGAAAATCAAAAAGAGCTATAAAAATATCGACTTGGTAATTGGAAACATTGCTACTGCAGAAGCTGCTATAGACCTAATAAAGATTGGTGCAGATGCTATAAAAGTAGGTATTGGACCTGGTTCAATTTGTACTACAAGAGTAATTGCAGGTGTTGGTGTTCCCCAATTATCAGCAATTATGAATGTTGCAGAAGCAGTGAAAGAAGCAGGAATCCCTGTTATCGCCGATGGAGGAATTCGCTATACCGGAGATATTGTAAAAGCTATCGTAGGTGGAGCTGATACGGTTATGGCTGGAGGACTTTTTGCAGGAACCGAAGAATCACCAGGAGAAACCATAATCTATGAAGGTCGTAAATTTAAGACTTATAGAGGCATGGGTTCTATGGAAGCTATGCAAAAAGGTTCTAAAGACAGATATTTCCAAGATGCTGAAGACGATGTAAAAAAGCTTGTTCCTGAAGGAATTGTAGGTAGAGTTCCATACAAAGGAGGGCTTTCTGAAGTAATTCACCAATTAGTTGGAGGTTTAAGAGCAGGAATGGGATATTCAGGATCTAATGATATCAGTACTTTGCATCAGGCTAAATTTGTTAAGATTTCGCCTGCTGGAATTGCAGAAAGTCATCCTCATGATATTACAATTACCCGTGAAGCCCCAAACTATAGTACACGTTAATGGAGTAACCAGAAAAAACCAGTCGTTTATGAGAAAAACACATCGACCTGTGTATTTAAAAGTAAAAAACTATTTCAAAGTTGCAGCACTAAGTGCTGCCTTTGTCTTTTGTGCCGAATACACAAACGCTCAAAAAATTAAAGAAAAAGATGTTCTAATCGATTTAGGAAACGAAAAAGTATCCCAAAACGATTTTATTGATGCTTATAAAGAAAATAATTTAAGAGAAGGGGTTATAGACAAAAAATCACTTAATGATTATCTTGATTTATTCATCAATTTTAAGCTAAAAGTAAAAGAAGCAAGAAGCTTAGGATACGACACAATTCCTTCATATATTAAGGAAATTGCGGGATATAGAGAGCAACTTGCCAAGCCTTATTTTGTAGATAGTGATGTGAATGAAGAGCTTATTAAAGAAGCTTACGACAGAACAAAACAAATTGTTAAGGCCAGTCATATTCTTTTGAGAGTTAAAGAAAATGCTTCACCCGAAGACACTTTGAAAATTTACAATAAAGCACTTGAAATCAGAGAAAAAGCTGAGAACGGGGAAAGCTTTGGAGATTTAGCCGCAGAATACTCTGACGATCCTTCTGCTCGAGATCAGAAAGCTTCAGGCAGAAGACCTGCTATGAAGGGTAATAAAGGAGAACTTGGATATTTTAGTGCATTCGACATGGTATATCCATTTGAATCTGCAGCATACAACACCCCTGTTGGAGAAATATCTCTTCCTATAAGAACTCGTTTTGGATACCATCTCGTAAAGATTGAAAACAAACAACCTACCCCTGGAATTATGCAAATAGCGCATATTTTTGTAAATCCAGGAGTAAATCATAATGATTCTATACAGGCAAAGGAAAAAATAAACCAAATTTCTGAGAAATTAAAAGAAGGCATGCCATGGAACGAAGCTGTCAAAAAATACTCAGAAGACAAAGGTTCTGCACCAAAAAACGGGCTATTACCTCGCTTCCATGCAAATAGAATGGTTGCTCCCGTTATTGAAGCCATTTTGAAATTAGATACCATTCAAGGAAAAAACATTAGCCAACCTGTACAAACTCCTTATGGTTATCATATTATCAAGCTAATTTCAAAAGTAACTCCTTCATCTTTTGATAAAGAAAAGGAAAAGATAAAAAGTAGACTATCACGCGATAATCGTAACTTGAAAAGTCGTAATGCAGTAGTATTACACCTTGAAAAGAGTTACAAATATAAACCATATTCAAAAAACAAGGAAAAGCTTTTCACAAAACTAGTAGCTGACACAAACCTTGTTAATGGAATGATTGATATTGAAAACTATAAAGATTTATCTGCTCCTCTTTATAAATTTGACAAGAAAAAATATCCTCAATCTGACTTTGTAAATTATCTGGTAAGTAAACAAAAGGGTAAAATCAATAATAACCCCATTATTTACCTTGATAAATCTTACAAAGAATTTATCGAAGAATTTGTTCTTAATTATGAAGACAAACATCTTGAACAAAAATATCCTGACTTCAGTAAATTAATGGATAAATATAGAGATGGTATTCTTCTTTTCAATTTAAGTGACGATAAAATCTGGTCAAAAGCAATTTCTGACACCACTGGTTTAAAGAATTTTTATGAAACCAATAAAAATAAATACATGTGGGAAACTAGGGTAAATGCAATGATTTTTACCGTGAAAGATCCTAAAAATGTAAACAAAGTCAGAGATATTGTTAGCTCAAATACTGATGCAATTGAAATTAGAAATAAAGTTAATGCTGATACTACTTTAAATGTAAAAATCCAAGAGGGTAAATTCACCAAAAATAAGAATGCTTATATAGATGAAATCCCTTGGAAAAAAGGCCTTAGCAAAAACTTTGAGGATGAGCTTGGCAATTCTGTAGTATTTATTAAAATCATGAATGTAATTGAACCTGAACCTAAGAAATTAGAAGAAGCAAAAGGTATAATTACAGCTGATTATCAAAACTTTCTTGAGAAACAATGGATAAAAGAATTACGTGAAAAATATCCTGTTATGATCAACGAAAATGTTTTTGAAAAAATTGAAATAAAAAAATAAGAATCTTTTTTCTAAACAGAAGTCTTTATATCCAAAGTATGTTACATATAGATATAAAGACTTCTGTTTATTTTTGTCTTGTTTTAAAAGACATTTGAATAAATATCGGTTTTATGGGCAAAAAGAGACAAAAACATTATTCCGCTATTTTTTTTCTTTTTATTGGAATCTTATTTACCATAAGTTGTAGTAGACCTGACGAAAGAAAAGGTGTAGTACTTGCAAAGGCATATGGGAAATACCTTTATGAGGATGACATAAAAAATATTATTCCCGCAGGAACGGGAGCTAGAGATAGTCTAATTATTGTAAAAAACGCAATAAATACTTGGCTAAAACAACAAGTAATTTTACAAAAAGCAGAAGACAATCTTCCTGAGGAAAAGGAAGGTATTGAAAAGCTTATAAAAAAATACAAAAACTCCTTAACAATATATACATACGAAGATTGGTATGTAAAAAACAATCTTGACACTTTAATTACAGAATCTGAAATTGAAAAATATTATCTCGATCATAAAGTAAATTTTGAGTTGAAAGAAGATATAATCAAATTTTTCTGTGTAAAACTCAACAGTGATTCAGAACACATAGGGGAATTGAAGGATATAATGGAGAGCAAAAATATTCATGCAGATTCATTGATCAATTATTGCAAAGCAAATCGTTTAGAATATTTAATTGAAGATCAAAATTGGGTATCTTTTGATCGAATTCAAAAAATTGTTTCTTTACAAACGTATAATCACGAAGCCTTTCTAAAAAATAATCGAATAGTAACTGTAACAGATCAATCGATTACTTACTTAGTATACTTTTTTGATTTCCGTATTAAAAATGGGGTTTCGCCATTAGAATTTGAAAAAAAGAGAATTATCTCAATGATTTTAAATTCCAGAAAAAAGAAATTACTAAAAAAAATGCGTAAAATAGTTTTTGAAAACGCATTGGAAAAGGGAGACTTCGAAATTTATTAGAATTGATAATAAATAATTTTTCAGAAAGCAAGAAGATTTAAATAAAGCATCAACAATATATAGAATGTTATTGCCATTTAAGATAATATTATAAAAATAGGCACACACAAAAATGCCCAATAGTGAGGCCTAATTGCAATACAACTAATTTGATGAATAATTTTAACTACTTCAAACTGTATAAATAAAAGAAAATAAAAAATAATTGCATGATTTTTGCCTTATAATTGATGGGTGTTGTATATTTAAGGTTTAAAAAACGTTCGGCATTTAAATAAATAATTTTTTTAGGTAACTGACAATGAATAATAAACTAGCTATCATTCTGACAATAACTTGTTTTCTAATATCTGGAAAATCTTTTGCTCAAGACAAACCTCAAGGTCAGGTTATCGACGAGGTTGCCGCTGTTGTAGGAAAAAATATAATCCTAAAATCGGATATTGAAAATCAATTTGCACAGCTTAGTATGCAAGCTGGCATAAAAGGCTCTGACGAAGAAGTAAAATGTCAATTACTTGATGATTTACTCTTTGGAAAATTACTTTTAGAGAAAGCCGAACTAGATAGTCTTGTAGTAAAAGATGCTCAAGTAAATGCAGAAATGGATCAGCGTCTAGCATATTTCACTGCTCAATTTGGTTCTACCGAAAAGATGGAGAAATTTTATAACCGCAGCTTAGAGGAAATAAAAGAAGAACTTCGAAAAGGGATTAAAGAAAATATTCTTCAAAATTTGGCAAAAAATGAAATTACTGCTACAGTAACTATTACCCCTTCTGAAGTAAAACATTTCTTTAGAAATATACCCAAAGATAGTATTCCTCTTATTAATGCAGAATTTCAAATTGCACAAATAACAAAACAACCTCCAATATCTATAGAAGAAAAACTTGAGGTTAAGAAAAAATTAAACGATCTTAGAAAAAGAGTCCTTAACGGAGAAAAATTCTCTACTCTAGCAATTTTATACTCGGAAGATCCAGGTTCAGCAAAGAAAGGTGGTGAACTAGGATTTATGGAAAGAGGAAAACTTGTTCCTGAATTCGAAGCTGTTGCATACAAATTAAAAGATGGTGAGATATCAGATATTGTAGAAACAAAATTCGGTTTTCATATAATTCAACTTGTTGAAAGAAGAGGAAATAGTATTAATGTAAGACACATCCTTCTACAAAAGAAAGTATCTCCGGAAGCCTTGGCAAAGGCAAAATATAGTCTTGATAGTCTTGCAAACTTAATCCGTACAGATTCTATAACTTTTGATCAAGCGCTAAAATCCTCTGATGATAAAAATAAACAGAACAAAGGACTACTGGTAAATCCATTTGATCAAAGTGATAAGTTTTTAGCTGATCAACTCAATCAAGTAGATCCGCAATTGGCATATATTGTAAAGGGTCTTAAAGTAGGTCAAATATCCAACGCAGTTCCTTTTGTTGACCAAGAAGGTCAAAATGCATATAGAATTTTATCCCTTGTTTCAAAATCAAAACCTCATAGAGCAGATTTAAAAGAGGATTATAACCGCATAGCAGAAATGGCTCTTGAAAACAAGAAAAAAGAATCCATCCAAAAATGGATTAATGGAGCAATAAAAGATAGTTACATAAAAATTAACGACACATACCAGAACTGTAATTTTAAACATCCCTGGATTAGAAAAGAGAAGTAAATAATGATGCAAAAAGGCAATGATGGAGATATTAGGGCAATTAATGCACTGATTGATAAATATCATCAATTAAAAAAAGAAATATCAAAGACTGTTGTTGGGCAAGAGGAAGTAATTCAAAAAACATTGATTGCTATTTTATGTCAAGGACATGTTTTGCTAGTAGGGGTTCCTGGACTTGCAAAAACGTTATTGGTAAATACAGTATCTAAAGCTCTGGGGTTAAAATTCAACCGAATACAATTCACTCCAGATCTTATGCCATCAGACATTATCGGTACTGAGATTCTAGACGAGAGTAAAAAATTTAAATTTATCCAAGGACCTATTTTTGCAAATATCATCTTGGCCGATGAAATAAACAGAACTCCTCCAAAAACACAAGCTGCTCTTTTAGAAGCAATGCAAGAAAAAGCAGTTACTGTATCAGGCAAGAGCTGGGAGTTAGATAAACCTTTTTTTGTATTGGCTACTCAAAACCCAATAGAACAAGAAGGTACATACCCCCTACCCGAAGCTCAACTAGATCGATTTATGTTTAATATTCTACTTGAATATCCTAAATTTGAAGAAGAGAAATTAATTGTTAAAAACACAACTGCTGGGGAACTAGAATCTGTAAATCCTGTAATTAGTATTAATGAGTTAACAGAATTTCAAAAGTTAATTAGAAAAATTCCTGTTGCTGATAATGTAATTGATTATGCAGTGCGTTTAGTCGCATCAACAAGGCCTTCAGGCGAAATGGCTCACCCTTTAACTGAAAAGTATTTACAATGGGGAGCTGGCCCAAGAGCATCACAATTCCTTATTTTAGGAGCAAAGTGCCATGCTGCAATTAATGGTAAATTCACTCCTGACATAGAAGATGTAAAAGCCGTCGCTGTCGATGTCTTACGGCATCGGATTATAAGAAACTTTAAAGCCGAAGCAGATGGCTATGATATTAAAAAATTAATAAAAGAGCTTCTTTAGAAGCTCTTTTTTTTTATTTTTGGATATGAAGAAAAAAATTACTTGGGGAGTCATTGTTTTATTAGTCATCATCATATGGGGACTATATCTTGGAAGAGATAAAGAAAATACTAGAGCTAATTTACTAACCTCTGTTCAAAAAGGAGAATTTGTTATTCCAGTTACTACAACAGGAGAATTGGAAGCAAAGAATTCAGAAAAAATATACGGACCAAATTCAATAAAACTAAGATCTGCAGCAGTTTGGCAGTTAAAAATTGAACATATAATTCCTGATGGTACGGTAGTAGATTCAGGCGAATATGTGGCCCGCCTTGATGCTTCAGAACTTGGAAATAAAATCAAAGAGCAAGAAATCGATCTCGAAAAACAAAGGTCGCAATACATAAAAACCCAGCTCGACACCACTCTTAACCTTAGAACTGCGAGAAATGATCTTATCAATCTGGAATTCGAACTTGAACAAAAGAATATTGTTGTAAATCAATCCATCTACGAGCCACCGGCCACACAGCGTCAAGCAAAAATCGATCTTGATAAAGCTAAAAGAGCATACAGTCAAGCAGTAAAAAATTATAAGATAAAGTTTAGTAAAGCTAAAGCAGAAATGGCAGATGTTGCTGCTTCTTTGAAAAAATCTGAAAATGTTGTTGAAAACAGTAAAAGTCTCGCAAATGAATTTAATATCGTAGCTCCTCAAGCTGGAATGGTTATCTATCAGCGCTCTTGGGATGGATCAAAAAAAGGAATAGGGGCTACTATATCTACTTGGGATAATGTAATTGCCACTCTACCTGATTTAACAAAAATGTTAACCAAAACCTATGTTAACGAAATTGACATTTCAAAAGTAAAAAAAGGGCAAAAAGTAAATATTGGTATAGATGCATTCCCTGATAAAAAATTAAGTGGTTCTGTAACCTCTGTTGCAAATGTTGGAGAAGAACTTTCGGGAACAGACACCAAGGTTTTTGAAGTAATGATTGAAATTAATGAATCTGACACTACTTTAAGACCAGCCATGACTACCAAAAACGAAATAATTACAGCAATAATTCCAGACGCTCTTTATATACCTTTAGATGCATTAAATTTTCAAGATAGCACTGTCTTCGTCTATACTAATAAAAAGAAAAAACAAGAAATTGTTACAGGAAAATCAAATGATGATTATATAACTGTCATTGGAGGCTTAAAAGAAAATGACAAAGTATATTTACTAGCTCCTGAAAATGCTGAAAAATGGAAACTAAATAGAATTCCTACGGAGAAAAAAAAGAGATTAGAAACAAAGAAGGCCAAAGAATAATTTGAACAACGCAAATTAATCATTATGAAAAATATTGATCGTTATTTGGAAATACTATCCATTTCTCTGGAAGCTGTATTTGCAAATCGCTTTAGATCATTCTTAACTGCATTGGGGATTATTTTTGGAGTTGCTGCAGTTATTGCAATGATGTCTATAGGAAAAGGAGCTCGACAAGAAATTCTTGACCAAATAAAGCTAGTAGGAGTAAATAACATTATTATCAGCGCGAAAAGAACTGAAGATGTTCAAAAAAAGGAAGATGATGATAATAATGGGAAAAATAAAAAAAGCAATTTCTCTCCAGGGCTTAGCCTTGCCGACGCTAAAGCTTTAAAAAAACTTGTACCTGGAATTAAAACTGTTAGTCCGGAAATTGAATATAGCATTCATATAACAGAAAATGGAAAGCGAAAAGCGGCAAACCTTAAAGGAGTAGATCCCAATTTCTTTGCATTATTTAATTTAGAAACACAAACAGGTAAGTTATTTACTGAAAAACAACAAAAGTTAATTAAACCTATATGTGTCATTGGTAATGGAATAAAAAACAAAGTCTTCCCTAAAGAAAATCCTGTTGGAAAAACTATTAAATGCGACAAAATTTGGTTTAGAATTATTGGAGTACTAAAAAACTATTCTATTGGAGAAGTTAGTTCAAATGCTGCAGTAAAATCAAACTATAATAATGATGTATTTGTACCAATCACCACTATCAACTCTAGATATAAGGATCGGTCGCATAAGAAAATTGCTGCTAATGGAGGTAGAAGATTCATCATCTTTGGCGATAATAATAAATCAAAGAAAAAAAGAAATGAATTTGGGAACAATCAATTAAATCGCTTAGTTGTCCAAGTTAAAGATTCTAAAGACCTTTCTCAAACTGCTGAATTAATAATAAAAATTCTAAAAAGACGACATAAAGAAGTCGATGATTTTGTAGTAGAGGTACCTGAGTTACTCTTAAAACAAGAACAAAAAAACAAAGAGATTTTTAATATCGTTCTTGGTGCAATTGCGTCAATATCATTGATTGTTGGAGGAATAGGCATTATGAATATTATGCTGGCATCGGTAATGGAAAGAATTCGTGAAATTGGAGTTAGACGCTCAATTGGAGCAACAAAGAAAGATATAATATTACAATTTCTTCTTGAATCGATTTTCATAAGTATAGCAGGTGGGATAATTGGAGTAATATTAGGAGTTGGATTATCAAAATTAATTTCTCAATTTGCTGATATTAAAACCATAATATCTATTGAAGCTATAATTACTTCATTTTTTGTCTCTGCTGCAGTAGGTATATTGTTTGGATATATGCCTGCAAAAAAAGCTGCTGAACAAAATCCTGTCGAATCATTGAGACACAATTAAAACCAAAAACATGAATAAGAAAAATATATTTTTTACATTTCTTATCTCTTGTATTATACTTCCCTTGCAGGGAATTGGACAGACAAATAAAGAGAAAGAAAGTACACCTATTGCTTTTCAATTAGAGGATATTATAAAATTAGCGAAAGACAAATCGCCAGATGCAAAAATAGCAAAGCATCGTTTCCTTATTAATTATTGGAATTACAGATCTTTTAAAGCTCAATTCCTCCCCTATTTAGAAGCAAATGCAACCCTACCAGCATATCAAAATATTATTACAAATGTTATTCAGGAGGATGGTTCATTAGCTTCAAGATCGATAAATACCTTCGTTAATCAAGCAGGCTTATCGCTAAAACAAAGAATAGGATTTACCAACGGGGTTCTTGGTATTAACACGAATTTACAAAGAACAGAGAATTTAAATTTCACTAAAAACGGAAAAGTTCAATTTATTAGTAAACCTATTTATTTATCTTACAATCAAAATATTCTTGGTTATAATACTTTAAGATGGGCAAAAAAGATTGAACCTCTTAAATATGAGGAGTCCAGAAGAAAATATCTTGAAGAGATGGAAGAGGTAAACGCAAGAGCTGTATCACTTTTCTTTCAACATCTTCAAGATCAAATTTCAATTGAAATTGCAGAAAAGAATATACGGAACTACGATACCCTATATAAAATTGCCAAAGGCAGATATAAGCTTGGTAAAATTGCAGAGAATGAACTTCTGGAATTAGAATTAAATCTTATGAATGCTCGCCTAAACAAAGAACAAGCATATATATCATATGGGAATTCTCTTTTTCAGCTTAAATCATTTCTTCGAATCAAAGATGATAAAAACATAGTTCTTATTGCTCCAACTCCTAAACCTGAAGAAATTATAGAAATTCCTTTAGCTAAAGCATTAATTGAATCAAAGGCCAATTCTTCGACTACTTTAACTTATCAAAAAGAAATGCTTGAAGCCGAGAGTAATTTGGCTAGGAACAGATACTCAAGGTATAATATCAACCTTAATGCAACATACGGATTAACAGCAGAGGGGCTAGACATTGCAAATAGTTATAAGAACTTTGAAGAAAATCAGAATATAACCTTGCAACTTAATATTCCAATTCTAAATTGGGGTGAATATAAAGGAAAGATAAAAATGGCTCAATCCAATCTCGATTTGGTAAAAACTAGTGTCGATCAAAAGGAAGTTGATTATGAGCAATCCATTTATCTGGCTGTACAGGAATTCAACATCCAAAAAAATCAATTGGCAATTGCAGCTAAATCAGATACAATTGCTCAGTTAAGATATGACATTACAAAGAAAAGATATCTTATCGGAAAAGTTAACGACGTTAACGATCTAAATAGAGCTCAGGTAGATAGCGACCAATCGAGAAAGACTTATTATGAATCTCTATATACCTATTGGAAAAATTATTACAGAATACGCAAAATAACGCTTTACGATTTTGAACAAGACCGTCAAATTTATGTTAATCTGAATGATCTTTATTAAGAAATAATTCGCATAAAGACACAAAATAAATTTGTAATAATCAGTTCAAAATTTATAAAATTATGTCAGTATTAGTTGGGAAAAAAGCACCTTTATTTGAATCAGATGCAGTAATAAACGGAGGAGAATTTGTTGAAAAGTTTTCATTAGAACAATACATTGGAAAAAAGCATGTACTCTTTTTCTTTTATCCTTTAGACTTTACCTTTGTATGCCCTACAGAGATAATTGCATTTCAAGATAAAATAGAGGAGTTTGACAAAAGAAACGTTGCTGTAGTTGGTTGTTCAATCGACTCCAAGTTTTCTCACTGGGCATGGCTAAATACAGAAAGAAAAGACGGTGGAATTAAAGGCGTCAAATTCCCATTGGTTTCCGACTTATCAAAAACCATTGCCGAAAACTACGACGTTCTGGCAGGAGAATATGTGTACAACGAAGACGGTGAAATGGAATTCCAAGGAGAAGCTGTCGCCTACAGAGGTTTATTCCTTATAGATAAGCAAGGAATAGTTCGCCATCAAGTAGTAAATGATTTGCCCTTAGGAAGAAGTGTTGATGAATCTATAAGAATGGTAGATGCTCTTCAATTCTTTGAAGAAAATGGTGAAGTTTGTCCTGCAAACTGGAAACCTGGGGAAGATGCAATGAAACCTACAGCAGATGGTGTTAGTGATTACTTGGCAAACCACTAAGAAAACAGCATTTAATTATAATAGGTGCAACTATTATCGTACCACCTATCGAATCTATAAAGAACAACTTATTTATAATAAACAAAACGAAGCTATTCTTCTGAATAGCTTCGTTTTGTTTATGTATATACACCTATTATTCAATAAACAACAAGCTCTTATTCTTCTAATTTGGCTCTATTCCAGATATCATCCATCTCACCAAGAGTCATATCGCGTAAGGACTTACCAAGTTTTTTCGACTCTTCTTCTAAATATTGGAATCTCTTTATAAACTTCTTATTGGTTCTTTCCAACGCATCTTCAGGATTAAGGTCAATAAAGCGTGAATAATTCACCAATGAAAAAATAAGATCACCTAATTCTGCTTCTTGAACTTCTTTTGCACTATTGGCATCAATCTCGGCTTTAAATTCATCGAGTTCTTCCAGGACTTTTTCCCAAACTTGGTCTTTATTATCCCAATCGAAGCCGACACCTCTGGCTTTTTCTTGAATTCGGAAAGCTTTTACTAAAGGTGGTAATGAAGAAGGCACCCCACTTAATACTGATTTGTTTCCTTCTTTTAATTTAATGGCTTCCCAATTATCTTTTACTTCATCAGCATTTTTAACTTTTACATCACTATAAATATGAGGATGTCTGCGAATTAGTTTTTCACATATCCCATTACAAACATCAGCTATATCAAAATCATTGGTTTCTGAAGCAATCTTTGAATAAAAAACAATATGAAGCATCAAATCGCCCAATTCTTTCTTTATTTCATTCGAATCTCCATTTAAAATTGCATCTGACAACTCGTATGTTTCTTCAATGGTTAGATATCTCAATGATTCCAAAGTTTGCTTTTTATCCCATGGACATTGAGCTCTAAGATCATTCATTACAGACAACAATCTTTCAAATGCTTCTAATTTAGCTTTCATAACAAGATGATTTTAATCCTTTTTTATAAAGTCAATTAATTGCCGAAAGGTAAAAGGTTTTCTTATAAAATCATTAATTCCTGCCTCAAAAAATCTTTCAACGTCGTAATCTTCTGTATAGGCAGTAACTGCATAAATAGGTGTAGGATTAATCCCATTTATACATTCGTACTTTCGTATGTGTCTTGTCGCCTGCAACCCATCCATATGTGGCATTTGTATATCCATTAATATCATACGATATCTTTTCTGTGAGGCTTTTTTCACAGCCTCGAGCCCATTTTGAGCAATATCAAATGAATATTCAGCTTTTTTCAGAATAGTAATGACAAGTTTCTGATTTAACAAATTATCTTCAACAAGTAAAATGTCTTTTTTCATTCCATGTCTAATTTAATAAAGTAATAACAACCCCTTTTTACACATTCATAACTATTTAATTTTCCGATATAATAACTATACAAAATATGTTCTCAAAATATGAATAATCTTTTAGGTTAATCAAAAAACCTATTTAGAAGTGACATGTCTGAATAATAAAATTCCATTAGATTATGCAAGTCTTTCAACAATAACCTAATGGAATTATTTATTATAAACAGTCAGTAACAACGCTTCTAGACGAATTTCTCTATTAATTCAACCAGTCGTGTTGAATACCCCATTTCATTGTCATACCATGCAACAACCTTTACCAGTTTATTTTTATCCCCCAAAACTGCGGTAAGCTTAGAATCGAACAATGCCGAATGAGTATTTCCCAACACATCTACCGAAACGATAGGGTCTTCAGTATATTCTAAAATCCCTTTCATTGATGATTGTGAAGCTTCTTTGAATGCATTATTTATGTCTTCAACAGAAGCTGGTTTTCTTAATGTACAAGTTAATTCTGTAAGAGAACCATCGGGAACAGGAACCCGAATTCCGCCACCTCCAAGATTATTGATTAGGTGAGGAAATATCTTTGTAGAAGCCTTTGCGGCTCCTGTAGTTGTTGGAACAATGCTATAAGCTGCGGCTCTTCCTCTGCGAAAATCGCGGTGTGGAGCATCAATCAAATTCTGATCTTTCGTATAAGAGTGAACGGTTGAGATAAAACCTTTTTCTATCCCCCAAAAGCCGTCTAGGATCTTTATTAACGGAGCAACATTATTTGTTGTACATGAGGCGTTTGAAATGATCTTCTCATCGCGATCGATAATATGATCATTAACTCCCAAAACAACAAACTTTACTGAATCGGTTTCATCTTGTGCCGGAGCAGAAACTATTACCTTACGAGCTCCTGCTTCTTCAACATGTCTGATAGCGTCTTTACGGTGTGTAAACAAACCCGTACTTTCGATAACGACATCTACCTTCATCTCTCTCCACGGTAATTTTGAAGGATCTGGTTCATGAAGCACCTTAATTTCCTGTCCATTCACTACCAAATCTTCTCCTTCAACCTTTACTGTTCCAGGAAACGCACGGTGCACAGAATCATATTTAAGTAAATGACCTAATGCATCCACCTCTGCCACATCGTTAATGGCAACTACCTCCATATTGGTTTTCTTGGAAGCTTGACGTAAAAATACACGACCAATTCTTCCGAATCCATTAATGGCGATTCTAATTTTTTCCATCTCCAAAATATTTAAAGTTCAGCGTTACTTTATATTATGCACAAAGACTCTCTTTATGCTAAACGCCTGCCCAATTCAATTCAATAAATCTCTTGATGAGATTTAGGTCAACAAATGTAAAAAATCACTAGTATTTTTTTACCTTTACCCTCTGTTTTTTTAAGGTAGATAAAGAAGTTATGAAAGACATTAAACAATACATCGAAGAAAATAAAGACAGATTCCTGTCAGAACTTTTTGAACTAATAAGAATTCCATCTATTAGCTCTCAGTCGGAACATAAAGACGACATGCAACGTTGTGCCGAGCAATGGGTTAAATGCATGCTTGATGCTGGGGCAGATAAAGCTCAAGTTTACCCTACCGAAGGCCATCCTGTTGCTTATGGTGAAAAGATAATTGACCCTTCCTTGCCTACAGTATTGGTTTATGCTCATTATGATGTGATGCCTGTTGATCCTATTGATCTTTGGGAATCAGATCCTTTTGAACCAGAAATTAGAAATGGAAGAATCTATGCTCGTGGTGCTAACGACGACAAAGGTCAGGGTTTTATGCATGCAAAAGCATTTGAATACTTGGTAAAAACCAATCAATTGCCTTGCAACGTGAAATTTATGATTGAAGGTGAAGAAGAAATCGGGTCTCCTAGCTTAGGTAAATGGTGCGAAGAAAACAAGGAAATGCTTAAGGCTGATGTTATTCTTGTTTCTGACACGGGTATGATTAATGAAAACACGCCTACCATTACTACCGGACTTCGTGGACTTTCATACTGGGAAGTTGAAGTGACCGGACCTAGTCACGACCTTCATAGTGGTTTATTTGGTGGTGCTGTAGCAAATCCTATTAACGTTCTTTGTAATATGATTAGCGACTGCATGGATGAGAATAAACACATTACCATTCCTGGTTTTTATGACGACGTTTTGGAATGTAGCCAAGAAGAGCGCGAGCTTATGGCCGAAGCTCCATACAGCGAAGAAGAATACAAAGCGGGCATTAAGGTTGAAGAACTTGAAGGCGAAAAAGGATTCAGTACGAACGAACGCACTGGAATTCGCCCAACCTTCGATATTTGCGGTATTTGGGGTGGATATACCGGAGAAGGTGCAAAAACTGTACTTCCTTCAAAAGCTCACGCCAAAATTTCAAGTCGTTTGGTTGCTAACCAAAACCACGAAAAGATTGCTCTTATGTTTAAGGAATACTTTGAAGCTGCAGCTCCTAAAAGCGTGAAGGTAGTAGTTACTCCTCTTCACGGCGGACAGGCTTATGTTGCTCCAACTACTCTTCCTGCTTATAAGGCTGCCGACAGAGCATTTCAAGATAGCTTTGGAAGAAGAGCTATTCCTGTTCGTTCGGGTGGTAGTATTCCAATTATCTCTACTTTCGAAGATGTTCTTGGTATTAAATCTATTCTTATGGGATTTGGTTTGGATGCTGATGCAATTCACTCGCCAAACGAAAGTTACCAAGTATCTAATTTCTTCAAAGGAATTGAAACTATTCCTAACTTCTACAAATACTTTATTGAAGAATTGAAGAAGTAGGATTTTTATAGATCTTATACTGAAAAGGGGTTTTCATATTAATGAAAATCCCTTTCCTTTTTTACCACGAATGGTTATTGTGTTCAACTCCTTTATCCCTACTTTCTGGCTCTTTCTCCTAATATCTCTCTATTCTATGGCGCAGTATGCAACAAAGCTGGTGCTGTGTATGAACAAACCATTACTAGCAATAGAAATTTCATGGCAATGGAACACACACCTGACCCTGCGTCAGCTCACACCTGACCCTGCGTCAGCTTACAGATGACGGTGCGTCAGCTTGCAGATGACGGTGCGTCAAGTATGACATCCATGGGCAGGCTTATTCACTTTCACTACTTAAATCAATGGCATAAACTACTATAAAACCTCGTGCTTATACTTAGTATGGGTCAACTTCTTGAAGTAAATGCTTAATTATAGAGCATAAAAAAAGCAAACCTCTTCATATTGCAGAAGAGGTTTGCTTCAAATTAAAACGCAAAATATCATAAAGAAGCTTACTTCTTTATTAATTTTTTAACACAAGAACCTTCTCTATTTTTCATATGAATTAGATAAACGCCTTGGTTTAATTCGCTAAGATTTAGCGTATATTCTTTGGTTCCTACCGGAACAGACTTTAGGATACGTCCGTTTACATCAAAAATAGTAATGTTCTCGATATCAAAATCAGAGACTACCTTCAAATTATCCTCAAATGGATTAGGACCAATCTTTATATTCATAGCCTGTAATTCATTTAGTCCAACATTAGTTTTAATACCTTTTCCTTTGATGGCACAAGAAACATTTTGATTGCTATGATTACCCGAGAAGGTCATAAACTGACCAAAGTCGCCTTCTTCTGTAGGAGTAAAGATTATATTTAAATCAAAAGTTGCCTTTGGAGATACCATACCTGGCATAGTTTCAATCTTGAATGGCGCAACAATTGTTGCAGAACCTGGGAACCAAGGCATATCGCCAGTATTGGTAATAGTTACGGTTTTGGTTACACTCTGATTCAATTCAACATCACTAAAATCAAGCTCTGCTGCAGAAAATTCGATAATTGCTTTTGGTGTTGCAGCAATACCTTTTCCTTTGATGGCACATGAAGCATCTTGATTGGTATGATTACCAGAGAAAGTTATATCCTGAGAGAAATCGCCTTCAGCTGTTGGAGTGAATACGATATTTAGGTCAAAAGTTGCCTTTGGAGATACCATACCTGGCATAGTCTCAACCTTAAAAGGCTCTGTCAAAGTTGCTGAACCTGGATACCATGGAGCATCTCCTGCATTAGTAATAGTTACGGTTTTGGTTATGCTTTGGTTTAATTCAACATCACCAAAGTTTAATTCCGCCGTCGAAAAAGAAAGTTGAGCTCCCCTATTCTGACCAAAAGCGATCATACTCAGAGCCGTAAACAAAAGGGTTATAAAAGTTCTGTTCATAAGAAATGTATTTAAGATTGATAATTTTATGCGAAAACAGCATCTAACATCCTTCTGAATAATATCTGAAGAATGCTAGAATACTGTTAGGGTTAAATTCTGCCGTAATAATAAACCTACCTAGGTTATTACTTTTTTATAATTTTCTTACGTAATATGTTGCCAGCACGATCCTTAACAATTACAAGATAAACACCTCCTTCGAGGGTACTTAAGTTTACTTTATTGCAATTTACTGCAGTAAGTAATCTCTGTCCCTGAATGTTACACACAGCTACTTCTGTGTAGGTTTTGTTAAAGTGTAGACTTTCAATTACAGGGTTAGGATAAGCCACAATAGTCATATTTGCAGTCTCGTCTAAACCAACTGGTTTTTCAGTAATTACGATAGTTGCTTCCTGAGTTTCAGTGGTAAAACCGTTAGAAGCAGTTAAACTTAAGATAAATGAACCCGCTCTGTTTGGAATACCCGAAACACGATAGCTAGTTTCATCAATCTTAGTAATAGTAAGCCAGTTTGGAAGTTTAGTTTCGCTAACAGAAAGTAAGAATCCGTTAGGATCTTCCACTTTTAAAGTATAATCATACTCTGTACCTACAACCCCCGATTTAGAAGGCTCGGATACAAATTTAGGTTTTGCAATTGCAGTGAATTGATTTTGATCGTCAACTCCATTAATTACAATATTATCTACCCAAGCTTTATCTAAAGCACTTGAGTTATCATTATCTTTAGAATATCTCCACTCAATCTTGTGTACACCTGCAGCAATAGCAATATCACCAGAACTTCTCCAATCATAAACACCAGACCAAGTATTAATCAACTCATCATCAACATAAAGCTGTAGATTATCATATTTCTTCTCGCACGAAACTTTAAAATCGAATGATACACTTCCATCAATAACAAAATCTTCGTTTAGAATCAAAGATGTCTTTTGATTATGCGTAATCGATCCAGACTCTGCCACATATGAACCTTCAACCTCTGTAACAGTCCAGTTAACATCTCCTTCAAAGGTATAATCCAACTTCGAGAAGTCTTTAGTTTCAAAGTTATCAGATAGAGATTTAACCTTTGCAAAAGAAGAAGCACAAACAGATGAATGGCTAATATTACCTTTGTTATCAGTTAAAACGAACTGACAAATTCCTTTTACAGGACTTGCTTCTGCAGGAAGAGTGAAAGACCAAGTTGATTTATTGAATTCGTATAAGCGTGTATCTTTGATCAAGTCGTATTCTTTTTGCTTATCACCTAGTTTTACAACTGCCTTGATTGAAGCTACTTCCGAACGATCTTGAACAGAGATTTGCACTTTAGAATCTTCATTAACCACTCCTCTTAAACCTTTTACAGATAGTAGCTCTGGGGCATCCTTGTCTGAATAAAGTTCATAGTTGGTAATAAATATGTCGTCAATCCAAATTGCATCAGCGCCAATTTTACCAGAAGCATCCTTTGCAAATTCCCAAGTTAGTTTGTGCAAACCAGAACCAACTTCAAAGCTCACTTCAGTCCATACGTTAACACCAGACCATTTGCCATATTCTTTACCATCAACCAAGAATCTAAGGAAATCGTTATTATCCTCAATCTCTGTATAAAATGCAAACTTAATTTCAGACAATCCAGTCATTCTAACCATTGTAGATATAGAATTGCTGCTATTATCCTTTACTTCGGGAGAACGCAAGCTGTATCTGCCAGTATAAAAATCATCATTAACCACTTTCCATGGCTTAGAATCATCAGACATTATATAGTCGTTAAAGCTAATATCTCCGCTTTCAAAATCATCAAATACATTGAATGAAAAGAAAAAGCGTAAGTCTTGCTTAGCCAAATTTTCTGAAGTTAAATGTAGAATTGCACTACCCTTTTTATAAGCAGATGCATTTTCGAATGTAGTTTCAACTCTAATCTTTTTCTTCTCTCCTACTGCTAGGGTTGAAAAATCTAAATCCTGATTTACTGATGTAGCATTAACTCCTGTAAATGAAATAGTCTTAGCAATTCCTTTAAGAGTAGCATGACCTATATTTACAACCTCATAAACAAATTGACGCTTTTGCCCAGACATAGGAATACCTTTCTTAGCAAAACATGCAGTATACTGAAGTTTTGGAGCATTAATTTTCTTCGATAATGTGTTCAACCAAGTTTCTGATCCTTCTTTCAAGGTTAAAGCAAAAGTACCTACAGTTTGATCCTCAACAAAAGAACCCACTTTAATGCGTAAATTACTCTTTGCCCAAACAGCATCACCAGCTTCAATTTCGCCAATTTGAATAGCGCTTAAATCTGAAATTAAGATATTATCATCAATAACCTTAGGCACAAAACTAGCAGCAGTAGCTTTAGTTTTTCCGTAGTTCTTTACTTCAAATAGAAGATCGTAATTCTCGTTAGCATTGATTTCGCTTACTTCATTTCCTTCAACATCAAAAACCTTATAACTAAGAACCTGGCAGTAAGGACCATCAATTTCGATTACCGATACCTTATTAATTGTAGGTTTCTTTCCTGATTTTGTTGCTACAAAGTCTACTTCTCCTACAGCATTAACAGGAGTAATCGGTAAGGTAAGTTTACCTGATTCACCAATCAAACCAGCTCCCAAAAGCACATTGTTTTGAGAAACGGCTACATAAGCACCCTTTTCACCAGAAATAAAAGCTTTATCAGAACCCAAAACAATACTCTGACAATCGGCTGTTATACCTTTAGGAATTCCATTATACATAGAAACAGAAGGGTCTCCTGAATAATTATAGGCTTCCCAGTAGTACCAACTCGACTTATGTGTAGGAAAGTTTTGAGTATGCGCCTGAGTAACGGCTAAGTTTCCATAAAAGCGAACAGCATCGCCAACCATATTATCTTTAGTAAACAATGCATCGAAAGCACCCAAACTAGATTCTGCTACAGTAGGAATATAACCGTCATTATTACCTTTCATTGCAAAAGCACCTACAGCCCAATAAAAATCTTCAAACCAGTATGAAGTTGGAGCACTACCAATATATCCAACAGCTCCACCTTCGGCATTTCTCAAGAATGCCTCTGATAAAGAGATGGCTTCACCAAAGTTACCAGACAAACAACAGTTTGCAACAACAAAAGACGGAATGCCTTTATTGGTCAAAGCACTGGCTTTTTCAACAGTAACCTTAGGCTCAATCCATTCGGTTACAAGACCATGACCTGTATAATATACAAAACCATTACCTTCTTCTAAACGGGTATCATAACCAGAATAAGGACCAACATACTGCTTAACATCAGTATAACCATTAACAGGAGTATAGTAGTTGTTGGTAATATAACTAACAGCAGGCTTACCTACTTTCTCATGCCATTGATTCTGTTCATCAATACCAGCAATAAATTCAGCTTTTGTCAAATAGTTAGGATCGGTAAACTGAGCCTTCTCATACTTAATTGTTTTGTTTATTACAGCAGTTAACTCTTCTGCTGAAGAAACAGAAATTCTACCATAAAACATCTCAGGAAACTCATCGCCATCAACAGAAGCATAATATAAATCGGTTGCTTTGTCAGTATACTTACCCTCAAAAGCAGGAACATCATAACTATCACCAACCATCAACAAAAATGTAGGAGCAGGATTTTTAGGAGTAGCATTATCATATTGCTTCTTAATCCATGCTGCTATTTCCTCTTTGGTAGCACCAATATCTTCTTTAAAAGCAAGCTCAACATCAAATCCTCTTTGGATTTTCCAGTTTACCAATTCCTGAATTTGACTCTCATAACCTTTAACAGTCACAATTAGCATCTTTACAGGAACATTCCAGAATTTATCAGGATTAATGCTGCGATTATTCAAAAGCTGACCATATACATTCTCGAAATAAGGAGAATATAAAGCTGGATTTACCTCGTCATTAGCCTCACCAATAAACTCTAATTGAATATCGGCAGACAATACTTGCTGAAGTGCACCTTTTTCAAAATCATAGGAAACAGGAGAATAAGAAAGCAAAGCTATCTTTTTACCACGCATGCTACCTAATATTTCAACTTTAGGAGTGTTAGAAACTCCTCTGGTTTTTACATAATTCTTATATAAAGAAGGTTTGAATGCAAAATCACCATCAATACTACCCGCTTTTGAAGCAGACATTTGCAGAGGGAAAAGATATTTTGATTTACTCTCTTCGGTTAAATCAACATTATATTTCTTTCCTTCAATAACAGAAGCCTTCACTTCAACGCCATTTGGAATTTCAATCAAACGATTGATTACAGGTAGTTCAGGACCACCAACATCGCCAGTTGGATATGCTCCTGGAATAAATACTCTTGAAAAAGAATACTCATCTTTTGTTACAGATTGAACATCCACCTTCTTTAATTGAAGGTGAATTTTCATTCCTTTCTTATTATTTTCAATTAGCTGAAAGTTTTCTGCCATTGACTGAGAACTTATACTCAAGGCAAAAGCACAAATCAGCAAAAAATACTTTATATATCTTTTTTTCATGATTTCTTACGTTTTGTTGATTTTAGTGTCTGATAACAAGCTTTTTGGAATAACTCTTATCTTTACTCTCAAACTTCAAGATATATACTCCTTCTGGAAGTCCTGAGGTATTCAAATCATTGGATCCATTTTCAAGAATATTCTGCTCATACCATAATCTACCCTCTACATCAATCAATTGGATTTTTGCATCTTCGGGAAGATTTATAGATAACTTATCATCAGCAGGATTAGGATAAACCTTAATATCACCTTCAAAATCAATCACCTCTTTCTCACCTGTAGCAGATTCAAAAGCAACATCATCAATCATTAACATATACGATCCTAGAGAAACACATTGAATTGCAACACTAATATTCTTCCCAGCATATTCCGATAAATCAAAGCTTAGTATATTCCATGCATCAGCAGGAATATTATAGTACTCTTCAGCATGAATCTTAGTATAATTATCTGTATCAGAAGGATCTCCTTCAGTAACTAAAACCCTTAAGCGTTCCAGTAAATAAGCATCTGTAATTGACTTAGCCCAAAAAGTAAACTTATCACCAGCTTTAACCTTAGTTTTTGGAGTAATTAACCAGTCATCATTTTGAATTGGCTTTTCTGGATTTGGGCTATCTATAGTAAATGCAACCATATATTTATCGCCAGAATGAGCACGGTATTCTTTCTGATTATCAATAGGAGGATAGGTTGCTTTAGGATTAAACACAAAGAAACCATTCTTTTTCTTTTCACCTTTAAAATAGAAATCACCAGAATAGTAGTTGTTGATTTTATCTTTATCAATACTTATAAATGGAGCAACTTCATTTGAAAAGTCCATTGCGTTTTCAAAATCACCATTTACATTCTCAAGAACAAAACCTTCTGCACTTAATTCAATCTCGTATTTTCCAGCTTCACCGCAATCTAATACAACCTTAGTAGTTTTTGCTCCCTTTGAATCAGGATTAACATAAAAGCGGAATTGCTTGCTTTTTGCATAAGTCAGATTGACATATTTTGGATTCAAATCAGTAGAAAAACAAGTTCCCTCTAAACCTATAATCTCTTTTACTTTCAAAGTACCGATTCCGTCATTAGTCAATGAAAATCTAAATGGACAGCTTTCCTTTTTGCCTACTTTAACCTGACCAAAATTCCATGAAGTCAAATTTAACTCTGCTAAAGGAGTAGTAGGAATTGCTTCCACTTTAAAATCATCAACACAAACACCAATAGCTTTACCTTCTTGCCAGTTTATATCTCTCCATCTGAATTGAACAGATTTGTTCTTATATGATGTAAGATTATGCTGAGATTTAGAATATTTTTTAGTCGCACCTAATGATTTTCCAACATTTCTATCCAGAATAGTCCAAGTTGCACCATTATCTGCAGAAACCTCAAAATAAGTAGTATCCGAGCCAATTACACGTGTACGAGCTTCTTTTCTATCAAATTTTTCAACAAGACCATCATCTTTCCAATAGAAACATACCCTTAAGTTATTATCACCAACAACAAAATTTGGAGTATACATAATAGCAGGACCTTTATGATTATAACTGGTTGCCGCTGCATGTTTCCCTGATCTTGCCAATGAATTCTGGTACCATTTTCTATCTGGATTTATCCAGCCCACAGGAGGAGCCTGCTTTTCAAATCCCTGATAATAAGGGTAAGCTGATATTGTAGGATCGTTATAGGTAGTGAATGTTCTAATCTTATTATCAACAGGTATTCCATTTTCATTATAAGGAACCACCAACCATCTATAAGTAGTTTTATATTCTAGATCAAGCTTTTTGGATGTTGCCTTTTTCATATCCATCCAACCTTCAGGAAGATCTTTTCCCACTTCAGGCATTTTAGGATTAGTTTCTTTTCCTACATACAGATAAAATCCTCTGGCTTTAGCTTCACGTTCCCATGTCAAAGTGATATCTAATGGAAGATCAGAATCAAAGTCGTTAGGATAGGTCATTTTTGCTACAGGAGGAATATCTTCACCTAAATAAGTATAAGGAAAACGTAATCCATCGATACCTACACCACTATAACCATCGCCAGTAATAGCAAAAAATGCCAAACGAGCATGGTCAACAGGAAGCTCAGTTAAATCATAAGCATAAATAGAAGGTGATGAGCTTAATGGTACATTCTTAAACTTAACATATTCTCCACTCTCATTCAGGTATTGAATTTCAAGCTTTGTATCTTTAGACTTACCAACTTTATATGCGTAAAAAACAAGATAATCTCCATCACGAGTAACGATATCAGGAGTAGTTATCCTAGAAGTAGAACTTAAAAATTCAGCAGCCTGAAACTTAGAACCACAAACAAGTTGCTTTTTACCTTCAACACCTTCATCAGAAATAGACCATGGTAAGTTTACTATAGTTTCTATATCCCAAATATCAAGTAATGGCTCTTCAAATCCCTCATAAGAATAACTTTCAGGAACACAAACTCCGTTTAAAATAAGAGTTTTATCTCCAGAAGTTTCTCCATTAAAGTTAAAATTAACTGTCTGTTGAAAAGGACCTTTATTGGTTGGAGCAAATTCAAAGTTTAATACAATTTGTTCGCCTTTTTGCAAAGTGATAGGCAAGTCTTCTTTTAATCTAAAAGGAGCTTTAATATCAGTTGATTCAAGAACAAGAGGCTTAGCTCCAAGGTTTCTAAAATACAAACCATATTCTTTACTTTGATTTTGAAGAACAACATCAAAAGACATTCCTAGAGTTGATAAATATGATACCGCTTTATCAGGAGCTTCTACAACACGAATATTATCAAGAAATACATTACTTGAACCATAATCACTAATTACCTGAAATTTCAGTTTAACATTAGATTTAGCTTCCAGAAAAAGCTGCTCTGTTTTCCAAACGGCTGTCAAACCATTAGCTTCATATGAAAATATTTCTTTAGGAAAGGTTGCTCCACCATCTTCAGAAAGAAAAACTTTCATTATAGGTTGTGGACTATCTCCAGGTCTAGCATTCCAATCAAACTTAAATACAGGATTGGTCATAGAAGAAAAATCAAGAACAGGTGTAATTAATTCTGCTTTTACTCCAGTATTTAAATTATACATATCTGCCATAGCAGCATATGTTCCGTTGGTAACATTTCCCGGACCAAAAGTAGTTCCTTTATCTCTGCTCCAGCCTTTATTATTAGAAGCTGTCCAGCCTGTAGGAGGAAATGTTTCGGACTCAAAACTCTCCTTAAAATTATTTGCCTGGACCTGCGCTCTCAATTCCCCAAAAGAGAAACACAAGATTAAAGAAACCAAGCACATTTTAAATAGTAAAATTATTTTATGCATTCGTAACAATTTGGTTTAATCAAACAAAATCTATTTCAATCAAATTTTCTTCATAAAATCTTCAATGGTACACCCTCGTTTCCAATAGCGATCAAACACCTCAGAAAGAGTCTGAACCAAATCTTCATGCTCAATAGTCATTGCTGTAACTGTCTTTTCAATTTTCCCCTCCAACAGAAGAATGACATCCTTTTTGTCAAATAAGAAGAACTTAGATGGTAACTTTTCGACAATGCGAACCCTTTCTCCTAATTTTTCAAAATACTTGAGCATTTGAATAAAATGATCTGAATTTTCATAGTCAGCCTCATAAATCCCCTTATAAGTAATTCCATTTTCCTGACGATCTTCCTGAATAGTGTTAATACTTTCTATTTCAGCAACGTTCATTACATATGGTTTTTTAACAAAAGCTTTTACTGATTTCTTTGCCTGACTTTGCATTTTTTCTAGATAATCGAGTATAGAAACCCTACTACTAAGAATACTCACAAATTCAAGACTCTCATCAGCCTCTTCTTTCAATTCTTCATATTGACTTTGATATCGCTCAAACAATTGATGAAGTTGCTCTTGTTGTAATTTCAACTCTTCAATTACTCCTGGAAAAATATTATCTGGTGGTAATGCGGCATATCGTTTTATTTTACCTAATACTTCCTCGCAATATCCTTTATCCTTCAGAGATTCTAAAACACCATATACTTTAACTCGGGAAACGCCAACCATTTTTGACAATTCCGATGCTGTTGAATACTTCCTTTTTATCAATCCCTGATAAACTTTCGCTTCTTGGTCTGTAAGACCTATTTGCTTTAATACTTCCGTGTCTTTCATTAAAAAAATTTGTACTTCCTAAGGGTACAACAATTTTACAGCTTTTTTATTCTAAAAACAACCCCTTAATTTCCACCCACAAACCCCACCAACAATGCCACAAGATTGATTTAGTGTTTATTAGATCATCACTTTAGCATGATATTATTTTTGTTTTTTTTAATTTTTAAGTGTTTACACGTAGTGAAAACATGTTCTTTTTACTTAAAAAAACGACTAAAAAGACCCTTTTTAGTTATAATTAAAAGAAATGACAATTGAATTTTACTAGAAAAAAAGAGAAATAATTAATCAATTATCCTCTGATTGATGATTACAGAAGACATTTCAGTTTAGAAAAAAATATTTATTATCATTCTAAATACAATAACAAACATTAATAAAACAAACCTAAACAAAAACAAGAAAGTTGACAAAACTCAACAATAGCAGGCAAAGCAGGAATTAATCACAGTAAAAAACAAAGAAGTTCTTAAATTAAAAAGTAATATTCAGAGCTTTATAAATTTTAAAAAATATAAAACTATTTGCATAGCATTGAAATCTATATTATTCTTGTATCAAGATTGGACAAGAAAGGAAGGGAGGAGAGAGGTATTTCTTATTAGAAGCTTTGATCCTCCCATTTTATTTATTAAAATCTAAATCTATCTGAAAACCAGAAAAAAAGGTCACCTAAAAATAGATGACCTAAAAAGTTAAATCAAAAGGTACGTGATTTCACTTATATATTTTTCAATAGATTAACCATTTCAATACCGCTTACAACAGCCTCAAAGCCTTTATTTCCTGCTTTTGTCCCTGCTCGTTCAACTGCTTGTTCAATTGAATCAGTAGTTAAAACACCAAAAATAACAGGGATCTCTGTATCCAAACCTACAGATGCCACACCTTTGGTAACTTCATTAGAAACATAATCAAAATGAGGAGTAGCTCCACGAATTACTGCACCAAGGCAAACAACAACATCATACTTTTTACTTTTGGCCATTTTTTTTGCTACTAAAGGAATCTCAAAAGCCCCTGGAACCCATGCAACATCCACATCTTTTTCATCACCACCATGACGACGAAAAGCATCAAGAGCGCCACCCAATAATTTGGATACTATAAATTCATTAAAACGACCAGCAACAATACCTATTTTTATTCCTTGCCCTAATAACTTACCTTCTAATATATTCATTTTATCTATTTTTCTTAATTAATTACTTCTTTTTCATTAAATGCCAACTCAGAGGATTCGCCATTATGATTCCCATTGAAACCATGAAGCATATGCCCCATTTTTTTATATTTAGTAAGCATATAAAATTCATTTTTCTCATGACAAGTCATCTCAATAGGAGATCTATGAACGATTTGTAGTCCATACCCTTCTAAGCCAGTAATCTTTGCAGGATTATTTGTCATCAAGTCAACTTTTTGAACTCCCATAGCTGCTAAAATTTCTGCAGCAACACCATAATCTCTCAAATCGGCTTTAAATCCTAACACATGATTGGCCTCGACAGTATCAAAACCTTTTTCCTGAAGTTCATATGCCTTTAGCTTATTAATTAGTCCGATTCCACGACCTTCCTGACGCATATACAGCAACACTCCTCTTCCATTTTGCTCTATACGCTTTAAAGCCTCTGTCAATTGTTCTCCACAATCACATCTATTAGAACCAAAAGCATCACCAGTCAAACATTCTGAATGAAGACGCACAAGAACAGGTTCATCTGTAGTTACATCTCCCTTTATCAAAGCAACATGATGATCTCCTGTATTAACATCAACAAATCCGTGTGCCTTAAAGTTACCATATTTTGTAGGCATATCTGCAATAGCTTCTTTTCGTATTACAGATTCAGTTTTTCTGCGATATGCAATTAGATCGGCAATCGTAATTATTTTTAGATCATGCTCTTTTACAAATTCCATTAAATCTGGAACTCTTGCCATTTCACCATCCTCTTTCATGATTTCACAAATCACTCCTGCAGGATAAAGACCGGCAAGTCTAGCCATATCAATAGTTGCTTCAGTATGGCCAGCACGCACCAATACTCCATGTTCCTTTGCTTTCAAAGGAAAAATATGCCCTGGTCTGGTAAAATCATCTGGCTTTGCAGCAGGATCTATTGCCTCAAGAATTGTTTCTGCTCTTTCTTTAGCTGAAATTCCGGTAGTGGAACCTCTATAATCAATGGAAACAGTAAATGCGGTTTCTTTATGATCTGTATTATTCTTAACCATCATAGGAATATCCAATTGATTTAGACGCTCCTCAAGCATAGGCATACAAATCAAACCACACCCATTTCGTGCCATAAAAGTAATTGCCTCGGTAGTTACTTTTTCAGCAGCCATCATTAGATCACCTTCATTCTCACGATCCTCATCATCAACAACAACAATCATTTTGCCATTTCTGATATCTTCAATAGCTTCTTCTATGGTGTTAAACTTATTCATATCTAATTTTTTACGATTCCAAAAGATTATTCTTAAGCAAAACCATTTTCTGTAAGAAAGTCCATATTTAAACCAGACTTACTCACTTGATTTTTTTGCTTAGATCCATCTTTACAATATGTATCCTTTCCCAACAAAAATTTCTCAATATACTTTGCAGTAATATCGTTTTCCAAATTCACAGAATCACCTTCATGTTTATATTGGAGAATAGTTTCCTTTATTGTATGTGGAATTATAGAAACTTTAAAATAAACTTCATCCACATAAGCAACAGTCAAAGAAATCCCATCAATTGCAACAGATCCTTTTTCTACAATATATTTTAATATAGAAGGCTCTGTTTTTATAGTAAACCAAACAGCATTATCATCCTTATTTATAGCAACAATAGTTCCCTGACCATCTATATGTCCACTAACCAAATGCCCTCCTAATCGATCGGAAAGACATAAAGCTCTTTCTAAATTCACCTTTACACCAGGACGAACACCACTCAAGCTAGTTCGTTTTAAACTCTCTGGCATAACATCAACAATAAAATAATCCGAACCAAAACTTGTCACAGTCAAGCATATTCCATTTGTAGAAATACTATCTCCAAGTTTAATATCAGAAGTGATTTTTTTAGCAGAAACAGTCAATTGAATTGATCTTGCACCTTTAACCACTTCTTTTATGGTTCCTATTTCCTCAACTATTCCTGTAAACATATATCTTTCTCTTTATGAATATATCCATGAATCAGTAAATCATCACCAATCTTTTCATATGATACTTGTTGAAGTTGAACTGCTTTATTCATCATATCAAAACCACATCCTTCAACAGGAGTTTTTGATATCGATCCTCCAATAATTTTAGGGGCAATGTAAGAATACACCTCATCTACTATACCCTCTTGTATTGCAGAAAAATTAATTGTCCCCCCACCTTCTAACAATAGGCTATCAATTTCCAGATCTCCTAATTTACTAAGTGCACTATGTAAGTCAATTCGTCCTTTATGGGAACGAACTATATATACTTCTTTACCTTTATCTTCTATCGCTTTTATTTTATGCTTTTCTGCAACATCTGTAACGAAAACAATGGTTCGTCCTGTAGTATTTAAAACTCTTGAATCTAATGGAATAGAAGCCTTTGAATCTGCTACAATTCGAATTGGATTATGTACTTCTTCTTGTTCCAGACGAGTGGTTAGTAATGGATTATCTTTCTTTACTGTTTCAACGCCAACCATGATTCCCATTAGCTCATTACGCAATTTATGCACCTTAAGTCTAGATTCTTCACATGAAATCCATTTTGAATCGCCAGTACAACTTGCTATTTTACCATCTAAAGTCATAGCAGTTTTCATTACAACCCATGGAGTTTTGGTAGTAATATATTTTAAGAAAATACGATTAACATTTTGCAATTCTTTCTCCAAAACACCACAAACAACCTCAACACCATGTTCTTCTAAAAAACGAATTCCGCGCCCACTAACCAATGGATTTGGATCTAAAAGACCTACAAACACCTTAGATATTTTATTTTTCACAATGGCTTGCACACAAGGAGGAGTTTTTCCAAAATGAGAACAGGGCTCCAAAGTAACATACATTACAGCGCCTTCGGCACTTTCTGTCAAAGATTCAAAAGCATTAATTTCGGCATGTTTACCACCAAACTTTTGATGATACCCTTCTCCGATTATTTGACCATTTTTCACAACTATTGCCCCAACCAAAGGATTGGGGTTAACACTGCCGCGGCCTTTTAAGGAAAGAGACAGTGCCTTACTCATATATATTTCGTCCTTGTTATACATAAAAAAAACCCTAGACCATCAATAAAGATGTCCAGGGCATATATCTTTTTGAAATTAAACTTTCAAATTTCCTGCAAAAGCTTTCACACATCTTCTTCCATCCAGACTTTACTGTCGGTTTCGGAATCTCACCGAATCAATCCCATTGGGAGTCGCGGACTATACCGCCGGTCGGGAATTTCACCCTGCCCTGAAGATACTAAATAAATATTACTGTCGCAAAGTTAAGAACTTAAATCATACAATCAACAAGAATTTATACAATTTTGTTTATAACGCCCAAAAAGTGAAAATCATTTAATTAGGCATTAAAGTTTCAACAAATCTTTATTTACACTTTTACCTTCTAGTAGCAATTTTTCAGGTTTTTCTAATAATTCTTTAACCCTTACTAAAAAGCCAACAGAGTCCTTTCCATCAATAATTCGATGATCATAAGACAGTGCCAAATACATAATTGGACGAATTACGATCTCTCCTTTATCAACAACAGGACGCTCAACAATATTATGCATTCCTAAAATTGCACTTTGAGGAGGATTTAGAATAGGGGTAGAAAGCATAGATCCGAATAAACCTCCATTAGTAATGGTAAATGTTCCTCCTGTCATTTCATCCAAAGACAATCTGTTTGCTCTGGCTTTTTCAGCCATGGTCTTAATTTCTATTTCTATATCGGCCAAACTAAGTGTCTCTGCATTTCGAATAATAGGAACTACCAACCCCTTAGGTGCACTAACAGCAATACCAATATCACAATAATTATATGAAACAATATCCTCTCCGTCTAAAGAAGAGTTTACCTGTTTAAATTCTTTAAGAGCAATACAAGCTGCTTTTGTAAAAAAAGACATAAAGCCTAAACGAACATTATGTTTTTCAACAAATTTCGCCTTATACTTATTACGTAGGGCTATAATCTCAGACATATCAACCTCATTAAAGGTTGTTAACATTGCTGTCTGATTTTTTACCTCAACCAAACGCTTAGATATTTTTTTTCTTAGCGTGGACATCTTCACTCTTTCTTCATTTCTATCTTTAGGTGAGTCGGACTGTTTAGAAAGATTTTCTTTTTGATCTATAAAAGAAGCTACATCATCTTTACTAAATTTCACTTTCTTCAAGAACTCATAAAATTCAGAAGGTGTATTTCCTGAATTTTTTAATATCTTCTTAGCAAGTGGAGAAAACTTAAATTCTACATCTATATTCTGACTATGCTTTTCAGAATCCTCTTTAACATCCTTATTAGTAACTACAGGAGTTTCTTTATTTAAGGAAGTTTTTTTCGTCTCCATTTCTTTTTGTACTACCAAATTATCTTTTTCTGGCAGCATCTCTTCCTTTTGTTTTTCAGGTTTTGTTGATTTTTGGCTTTCAGTATCGATTGTTGCAATAACAGAGCCTACAGAAACTGTTTCTCCTTCAGGAACCTTAATATACAGCAATCCCGAAACATCAGAAGGAATAGAAAGTGTAGCTTTATCTGAGTCTATCTCTACCAAATCTTGATCTTTTTCAACATAATCACCATCTTCAACAAGCCAAGCAGCAATTTGAACCTCACTTATTGACTCACCAGGACTAGGTACTTTTATTTCAACTTTCATAAATTACGTGCTAAACCTTACTTATATTAATTCTTTGACGAGTGGACTTTGCCTTCACTCTTTATATCTTTATTATCAGTTTTTTCATTTTTCTCAATAAAATCTTGCCAGGAGTTTCCTATACATATCATCTTACACTCCTCTCCAAGCCTATGACAATTGCATTGTTCAAAAGCTTTACTTAAGATTTTATTTTGACGAATTTTATGAAATGCCAAGGAACCCGTTGCCGGACTTCCTGAAGCTGGACGAGCAATACATTTAAATGGAATTTGAGGAAAATGAGCATGAATAAAATTCCAGGATCCCATATTATAAGGTTCTTCCTGCAGCCAAATCCATTTCTTTGCTTTAGCATATTTCTCATACAACTTCATCAATTGTCTCTTTGGTAAAGGATACAATTGTTCAAGCCTAATCAACGCAACAGATTCATTTTTCAGTTCTTTTCTTCGAGCTATTAAATCATAATAAACCTTACCCGTACAAACAATAACCTTATCCACCTTATTTACATCAACAAATTCGTCATCAATAACTTCCTTAAATCCTCCATAAATAAAATCTTCTGCAGAACTAACACATTGAGGGTGTCGTAAAAGGCTTTTAGGAGTAAAAATCACTAATGGCTTTCTAAACTCACGTTTCAGTTGTCTTCTTAATACATGAAAAAAGTTTGCAGGAGTAGAGGCATTTACAATTTGCATATTATTTTCGGCACAAAGAGCAAGATAGCGTTCTACACGTGCACTAGAATGTTCTGGTCCCTGCCCCTCATAACCATGGGGAAGAAACAACACCAAATCATTCATAACATTCCACTTATCTTCTGCACTACTAAGGAATTGATCCATAATAACTTGAGCACCATTACTAAAGTCACCAAACTGAGCTTCCCATATTGTCAATGAATAAGGAGAAGTTAAGCTATATCCATATTCATAGCCTAAAACACCATATTCTGATAAAGGAGAATTATAGATTTCGAATCTTGCCTGCATTTTATCCAAATTAGCAAGAGGTATATATTGTTCTTCGCTATCCTCAACTCTAAGAACAGCATGTCTATGAGAAAAAGTCCCTCTTTGCGAATCCTGACCACTTATTCGAACAGGATAACCTTCCAGCAATAAACTTCCATAAGCAGATAGTTCAGCCATAGCCCAATCCAACTTACCTGTTTTTTCAAGCATTTCTCCCCTTTGCTTTTGCAAACGAACTGTTTTTCTAAAGAACTTTTTATCTTTAGGCAAGACAGATATAGCCTTAGATAAAAACTTTAAAGTATCCATAGAAATCGAGGTATCCGGACTTTCTGAAAAATCACTATTCTTTGCCTTACGAATATCTTTCCAAATATCTTTCAAGAAAAAAGAAATATTATTAGTTTCCTTTTGCAATGCAAGATTTAAACTTTCTTCATAACGAGAATTTGTATGCTTCTCAAATGCAGCTGCATCATCAGCTTTAACGAAACCCTCAGCAATCATCTTATCACGAAAAATCTCCATTGGATTTGGATGTTTTTCGATTTCCTTATAAAGAATCGGCTGTGTAAATCTAGGTTCATCACCCTCATTATGTCCATATTTTCGATAGCATAACAAATCAATATACACATCCTTATTAAAAACTTCTCGAAATTCCATAGCAAACTGAATTGTGTAAACTAAAGATTCCGGATCATCTCCATTTACATGAAAAATGGGAGATTGAGTGACCTTAGCAACATCAGTACAATATGTACTTGACCTTCCATCAAGATAATCGGTAGTAAATCCTATTTGGTTATTTATAGCTAGGTGAACAGTTCCTCCTGTTTTATATCCTTTGAGTTCCGACATCTGAGCGATTTCATAAACAACTCCCTGACCAGCCATCGAAGCATCTCCATGAATAATGATAGGAGTTACTTTTTTATAATCACCATTATATAAAGTATCAATCTTTGCACGGGCAATACCCTCAACAACAGGAGCAACAGCTTCTAGATGAGAAGGATTTGGACTTAAAGTAAGTCTAATTTTTTTTCCATTAGTAGCATATCTTGCATTTGTATACCCAAGATGATATTTCACATCACCCAATAAATCTTGATCTTTATATCCTTTTGATTGAAACTCACTAAACAGTTCCATATAAGGTTTACGTAGAATATTGGCCAAAACATTTAATCGTCCTCTATGAGGCATTCCAATAACAAACTCATCATTACCTAATTCAGCACCTTTTTCCATTATAGCTTCAAGTGCAGGAATTAAAGCCTCTGCACCTTCAAGAGAAAACCGCTTCTGACCTGGAAATCTTTTATGAATAAATTTCTCAAAAAGGACTGCTCTCGTCAATTTCTTTAGAATCCATTTTTTATCATCCAAAGTATGATAATGAGGAGTATTCCGCAGTCGCTCCATGCGATCTTCAAGCCAGTGAACAATAGTTGTATTACGAATATATTTATATTCTACTCCTATAGATTGGCAATAAGTTATTCTTAAAGCTTCGATTATATCACGAAGTTTTGCAGATCCTAAACCAATTTGAGACCCTGCATGAAAAACAGTATCCAAATCATTTTCACTTAACCCATAATTTTCCAAATCAAGAGCAGGACGGTGGTCACGTCTTTTCCGTACAGGATTTGTTTTAGTAAAAAGATGCCCTCTTTCTCTATAATCTTCAATTAGATTGATAACTTTAAACTCCTTAACATGATCTAAAGAATCAGAAGAAACAAGATCATTATTTCCAGTGGCAAACTCAAATCCATTAAAAAACATTTGCCAATCTTTTTCGACACTAGTCGGATCTTCCTTATATTTATTATAAAGTTCCTCAAAAACTTCAGGGTCAGCATTGCTTAGAAAGGAATATCTATCCATAATCTTTTAATTAATTTTAAGCCAGTTAGAGGTGATTTTTCTGTTCCTTCAACCGATTTATTTAGAACAATTAAGGATTAATAAAGTTTAGAAAACGTTTGCGCACAAATGATTTGCAAATTTTGAATGTGTACTAATTATTTGTCTATAAGTATTTCAATTCTACTTCATTAATTTAGATTTTCTATAAATTGAAATTACAATTTCTCAATTCCGTAAATGATTTATCTTTGCAGAGCAATTTTTGCAATAGACAGTAACATTTAGTAAACATTTAAAAATTTTGAATTATGGCTTACAAAATCACTGATGAGTGTACTGCTTGTGGTACTTGTATCGATGAGTGTCCAGTTGAAGCAATTTCTGAAGGAGATATCTACAAAATTGATGCTGATGCATGCACTGATTGCGGCGCTTGTGCTGACGTTTGTCCAGTTGAAGCTATCATCCCAGAATAATATTATTCGAAAATAACTTCATTAAGGATATAAAAGAACAGGTCTCTTTCCAGAAAAGAGGTCTGTTTTTTTTATTTATATAATTACAACTACCTATTCCTTATTTAGAATCAATATTTTTTTTATCCTAACAAAACATTTGTTTTCTTCATTATCTGCACGCAAACGCTTGACTAGCAAGCATTATTAACACCACCTAAGTGTTTTCATACATTTATACACAAAATAAAAAAAAAGTGTTTTTTTTGGTCAATCGGGAAATAAATCATTTAAATTTGCCCCGATTTAAAAGCTATCCCCTATGTTCGAGAAAAAAAATAAAGTTGTTGAACTTGAAGAGGTTGTAATAAGATTCGCCGGGGATTCAGGCGATGGAATGCAACTAACAGGATCACTATTTTCGGATTCTACAGCTTTCGCAGGAAACGATTTTGCGACATTTCCTGATTACCCTGCAGAAATTAGAGCCCCACAAGGGACTGTTGCAGGTGTATCCGGTTTCCAAATTCACTTTGGACATAAAAATGTCTATACCAGTGGAGACCTTGCAGATGTATTAGTAGCAATGAACCCAGCTTCATTGCGAGCTAACTTAAAGTGGGCTCGCAACGAGGCAACCATTATTGTCGATACTGATTCATTTATAGAAAAAGGAATTGTAAAAGCAGGATTTGAGGACAATCCTCTTGAGGACGGGTCTTTGAATGGTTATAATGTTATCAAAGCGCCTATTACTACCCTTACAAAAGAGGCTGTAAAGGACTTGAACATGGATAACAAAATGGCCACTAAGAGTAAAAATATGTTTGCTCTTGGAATGACCTTCTATATGTTCAATAGGGATTATCAACAAATCTTTTCTTTCTTTGAACAAAAGTTCAAGAAAAATCCGTTAGTAGTTGAGGCCAATAAAAGGGTTCTAAAGGCCGGATTCGATTATGCTGATACAATCGAGGCTATAAGTAATACTTTCCGAGTAGAACCTGCTCCTCTTGATAAAGGAAGATATCGTAATGTGACAGGTAACCTTGCAACAGCCTGGGGTTTAATGGCTGCTGCAGAAAATGCCAAACGTCCATTATTTCTAGGGTCTTACCCTATTACTCCAGCATCAGAGATTTTGCAGGAACTGACAAAGCACAAACAATTTGGTGTAAAAGCTTATCAAGCAGAAGATGAAATCGCGGGTATTTGTTCTACAATTGGAGCAAGTTATTCAGGATCATTAGCTGTTACTTCAACTTCTGGACCAGGCCTTTCTTTAAAAAGCGAAGCCATTGGTTTAGCAGTGATTACAGAGCTTCCAATTGTAATTGTAAACGTACAACGTGGTGGACCTTCTACTGGTTTACCTACCAAAAGTGAACAATCTGACTTAATGCAGGCTCTTTATGGTAGAAACGGTGAATGCCCTACTATCGTTTTGGCGGCAAATAGTCCTTCAGACTGTTTCTTTGCTGCTTATGAAGCTTGTCGTCTTACTTTGGAACATATGACTCCAGTTATCTTATTAACTGATGGTTCTATTGCAAATGGTTCCGAGGTATTCCAAATTCCTAAAGTAGCTAATTTACGTTCGATTTCTGCTCCTATCGCTCAGGCTAATGACGAAAATTATCAGCCATACAAACGTGATGAAGAAAAACTTCGTCGCGAATGGGCACTTCCAGGTACAGAAGGACTACGTCACCGTATTGGTGGTCTTGAAAAAGAAAATGGAATCGGAAACGTTTCCCAGGATCCAATGAACCACCAGTTAATGACCGAAATCAGAGAAGAAAAAGTTGAGCGTGTTGCCAACCATATTCCTGAGCAAGAAGTATTCGGTAAAGAAGAAGGTGATTTACTTGTAGTAAGTTGGGGAGGTACTTTTGGTGTAATGCGCACTGTTGTTGAGCAACTTCAGGAAGAAGGTAAAAGCGTAAGCTTGGCTCACTTTAACTACATCAGTCCACTGCCAAAAAATACCGCAGATATCTTTAGCAAGTTTAAGAAAATTATTGTTTGCGAAATCAATAATGGTCAATTCGTTAAGTATCTGAGAATAAAACACCCACAATTTAAGTACCTACAGTATAATAAAATCCAAGGGCTACCTTTCATGATTCAGGAATTGGAAGATAAGTTCAATGCCCTATTAAACGAATAACAGTCGGAAGTCATGGAAAAAGAAATCTTAGATCAGAATGCTGTAAAGCTGACAAAGAAAGACTTTGTAAGTGATCAAATGGTAAAATGGTGCCCAGGTTGTGGCGACCATGCCATCCTAGCTGCCGTAGAACGTGTATTCCCAGAATTGGGAATTCCAAAAGAAGACTTTGTTGTCGTTTCGGGTATTGGTTGCTCTTCACGTTTTCCATATTATATGAATACTTACGGTATTCATGGTATTCACGGACGTGCTGCGGCAATTGCAAGTGGTGTTAAGTTAGCTAATCCTAACCTAAGTGTATGGATGATTACTGGTGATGGCGATTCTATGGCTATTGGTGGTAACCACTTTATTCACACCATTCGCAGAAATATTGATCTAAACATTTTATTGTTTAACAACCAAATTTATGGTTTAACTAAAGGTCAGTATTCTCCAACTACTCCTAAGGGATTGAAAACAAAAACTTCCCCACAAGGAACTTTTGAAAATCCTTTTAATCCTGGTGAATTAGTAATTGGTTCGCAAGGACAATTCTTCGCTCGTGCAACAGATTCAAATCCTAAAGTTATGGCTGCTTTATTCAAAGAAGCTGCTGAACATAAAGGAACATCTGTTGTAGAAATTCTTCAAAACTGTGTAATCTTTAATCACAATACCCATAAAGCGGTTACTGATAAAGAAACACGTCTTGACAATCAATTAATCTTGGAACATGGAAAACCAATGATCTTCGGAAAAGAACGTGATAAAGGTATTGTCCTTCACGGTACTAGTCTTGAAGTTGTTAATATTGGCGAAAATGGCATTACCGAAGATGATATCTTAGTACATAATAAATATGAGGAAGATACTGGTGTTCACCTAATGCTTGCTCGTATGAAGGGGCCAAACCTTCCTGTTGCACTAGGAGTTATCCGCTCTGTAAGTCACCCTACTTTCGAGACTCAATTAGAAGATTGTATCGAAGCTTGTAAAGAAACTTCTCCATTTAAATCTGTTGACGATTTATTAAATAGTGGAAACACTTGGGAAGTTTAAAAGATAATTTTCTGTAAAAGGAAAAGGAGCTTTTCGTAATGAGAAGCTCCTTTTTTTCTTAGTCCACAACAAAAAACATTTTAAGAAAGTCATAAAAATAAAAATCATACAATACTCTATGTATGATAATTCTCACATTCTATTAAACTGTTTATCGTATGAGTCAAAATCCAAAATTCAAAATTAGGCATGGATATTGCCATATTTTGGAAGATAAAATTGTTATATCAAATCTTGAAGAGATCAGGCCCGAAAAACAAAAGTTTCTTGAAAAGAAACGATTCTTATTATATAATGCCATTTACTTATTTTTCTTTCCAGGACTCTCTTATAATATAATATATTCAGGTTTTTTTGATGAAAACTGGAAATTATTCACAATTTCTACAGTCCTATTATTACTATTGACAATCAGAAAAATTGAATACATTAGAACATGGTTCCCCTTAAAAATAGAGAAATCGAAAATTATAAAAATCAAATTCAAAAAAAACAGATTTCCACTTACTTCCTACTTTAAAATTATTTATGAAAATAAATCAGGAAAAATAGCTTCCAAAATTATACCTATAAATATTAAAATGAGTATCCAAAAGTCTCAAATAGAAAAAGCAATGGAACTCATGAGATAAATACTTTTATTCCTCTGGAATGATATATTTAACTCTTCCTACTTGCCCATCTTCTAGCATGACTTTTATTCCATGTGGATGATTAGAAGAATTTGTAAGTATACGTTTAACAAAACCTCTTGTTAACTCTCCTGAACGTTGATCTTTCTTTAACACTATATCAACTTCTGCCCCAATGCTTATATCGCTTCTTTTCTTTCCGTCCAAAATACATTCTTTTTTAATATTTACGGCAAATATAAAAAAGAAAAGCTTACTGAATTACAGTAAGCTTCACACTCAAAATATATGTAAATATTATCTTAAACCAATTCCTAATGAAAATTGAAAATTATTAATATAAGCAGGGCTCATATTGCCAACAAGCTCTTTCAAGGAAGTTTGATAACTTGTACGTGCTATTAAATCTATTTTTTTTAATGCAACTTTAACTCCTACCCCAGCAGTAGGCATAATATGGTACTCGTTGACATCAATACTTCTGTCAATCTTTGTTTCACCGTAAACAGTTTGCATTCCATTGTATACGCTACTATGAATGGTTCCTATTTCTTTTGCACTGTTAACATAACTTCCCATTACTCCTAAATCTAAAAAAAACCTAACTTTCTTTCCTACTGTATATCGACACATTAAAGGAATAGAAAAATAACCCGCTCTTAACTCTACATCTGAACTAGCAAAGTGTCCATGAGAAAATGATTCTTCAGTTCTTTGCTTGGTATAAGAAAGTCCAGAAACTAAACTAAACGATTTAGTAAAATTAAAGGAAGCATATAAAGATGTATTATATCCTAAATAATTTTGTTCCCCCTCTGAAACTACTGCCTTTACTAAAGAAACATATAATTCTGGAGTAATAAATTTAGCTTTTTTTTCTTGTGCTTTTAAATTATTAGGAATAACCAAAATAGTAGCCAAAAATAATAGAATACTTATTGAAATTTTTTTCATGTTATTTGATATTTGTTGAAAATACAAATTGTATGTAATACTGTTAAATACAGCTAGCAGAATTAACTTTTAATCTAAATTCATTCATTCTAATGCCTGCATTATAATCGTCGTAAATTTAATAATTACTTTTGAATTATTATAATAATTATCAATATAACATAAAAAAAGAAAGAGGCTACCCGCAATTAATATAGACAGCCTCCTGTAAAAAACAAATATCTTTTTATTAATTCGCAGGATTTGTTTCAATACCAAAATCGGCACAATCGTAGGTAACTCCCGCTGGACGTTGATCTTTACATTTTACTATTGTAAAACCATGCTCTTGACAATAGTTTTCAAGAGTTTGATTTTTAAGAATTGGATCAGTAGCTTTTTCTGTAGAATCAGGATTTACTACAATACGCATTCCTTTAGAATAAAGAAGCATATCCAAATCGCCTCTTGAGTTACCAACAACAAACATTGGTTGAGCTTTTATAAAGGTTTCAATAACATGTTTTTTTCCAGCACGCTCTGGCAATGGAGGCACAAATTGATTAGTGATTTTCCCATTGGCAATAACCGTTTTTGCACCTATAACACGAGTTCTTGGAATACCAAAAACATCACTACAAATTTTTTGATATACTACTTCCTGGGCACCAGTAACTGCCCATACTTCAAAGCCGTATTCTTTTAAATTTGCAATAAGTTGTTTCATCTGTGGAAAAACTTTATCCGCATATTTTTTTTCCTGAAACAATTTCCATCCTATATTTTCAGCTTCTTGCGGACTTATTCCTGAAAGAGTAAGTATAGTTTCCAGAGGCTGCATAGGATTTCCCTTTCCATTAACATACTTATACATATGCTCTACAGCATTTTTTGATAATAAATCATCCTTACCTACACAATTATTTTTTGCGTAATTACACATTACTTCATTAGACAGATAATAAGGAGATTGCCCTAAAATAGTTCCATCACAATCAAAAACAGCTACTTTTCTGTCTTGAACAGCTTTTGAAGATTCAAGGTATTGTTGAATTTTTGTATTAGTAGAATCAGGCCAACCCTCTATTTTATGAAAAGTTTGTGCAAATATTGTAAGCGAAAAAAAGCAAATCAAAAATAATGATAGCAGTATTCCTTTAGATTTCATTTTGTTTTACTTTAGCGTTTAAGAGTTTTTTTAGTGGCGCGAAAGTACGAAACAATCTGAATTTATTCAAAAAAATAACACAAAAACACGAATACATTAGTTTCACCCTAGCAAACATAAGATATTAAATCTAAATCAGTTATTGTAATATAGAGTAATCCCTCATCTCCTAATTTAAAGTACTATGAAAACACAAAAAATTACAATCACTGCTTTTATTTTTTTCTTAATTTGCCTCTCGGCAAACACCAAAATATTCGCTCAAAAAGTTAACCGAAATCTATCGGTTGTAGAAATTGCTACAGCTACATGGTGCGGATACTGTCCTGGAGCAGCTATGGCTGCTGAAGATCTAGTTAATAATGGCGACAAAGTTGCTATTATTGAATATCACGGGAACGACAAATATTCAAATCAAGAATCTACAAATCGAATAAACTTCTACAATATAACAGGTTTTCCTACTGCGCGATTTGATGGATCTGCTTTTTATGTTGGTGGTGACCCAAACAATAGTGTATATAGCACATACAAACCCGAAGTAGATAAAAGTTTGGCAAAAAAGACTTCATTTACTTTTAAAATTAATGCAACAAAAACCGCTGACCATACTTATAAGGTGGTTCTGAGATCTGAAAAAGTAGATAGTTATACAAGCTCAGGCGATTTAGCCTTTGTATTAGTAGTTACTGAAAGTAAAATTCCATTTAAATGGAAAAATCAAACAGAACTAAATTTTGTAAGCCGAAAGGTTATTCCTAATGCAAATGGAGAAAAGCTTAAGTTTTCTTCAAATGTTGAAGAAAGAACCTTTACCGTAAATCTCGACCCTTCGTGGAATGAAAACAATATTGAATTTGTTGGATTGCTGCAAAATACTGATAAGTCAAAATATGATATTTTAAATGCCGCAAAAGTCAAAACAACAGAAAAAACTCCTACAGGCCTAAATAATATATCAAGAAACACTGATTCAGAGACAAATGTTTGGGCAAATAGCAATACAAAAACTGCTACAGTTGAATATTCTTCAGATAAAGATTGCCAGGCAGAGATTTATATTACAGATCTAAATGGAAAACAAATCGCAAATAAACAAGTAAAGATTACTTCAGGAAAAAACACAATCCAATTACAATCTGATCAGTTGCAAACTGGTGTATTGATATCAGTGATTAAATTTGCTGACGGAAAATCTATAAACACAAAATTCATCTGTAAATAACAGTTTTTAAGATTATTAAAAAAATATCTCTTTACCTAATTAGTAGGTAAAGAGATATTTTTTTTGAGGGACAACCCCATACTCTCATTTCTATAAGATAAAATTACATCTGTTTCCAGGTAATTTTTCCATAAGTCCAATACGGACTTTTTTTAATGGTTTTAACACTTCCTTTATTTTTCTTATACCTCAACTCTTTTATGGTATAATCGCCTTTCTCATAATCATATGAAGTTCCATCATCATCATATAGATAAAAAACGCCTTCTGCAGTTCCATAATGACGAACTTCTAAAGGAGTATTCTTCTTCCAATCACGAGTATTTTCAACTGGAGGCATCATAGGAATCAAACTACCATCTTTAACGAAGAGAGGAATTTTATCCAATGTAGCTTTAATAGTTATAATCTCACCATTTCCAGCATATTCCCCTGTATAGAAATCATACCAGTTTCCTTTAGGCAAAACAACTTGACGGGTAGTATCACCAGCAAAAAAAGGTGCAACCAAAATGTGATTTCCCATCATATATTGATCGGTAATATCTTTGACAATATCTTTTTTATACGGATTTTTTGTATCATCAAGTTTAGTCTTAATCACACCTATTTGATCAGTAAAAGAAGGTTCTAAATTAACAGCTCTAAAAGGAGGAGTTCCTTTAAAATAATACTCAGAAAATGTGGAATAAATATAAGGTAATAAACGCATACGCAAAAAAGCTACATCTTGGACATATGGATACACCTCTTTGAAATCCCATGGTTTCGTACCCGATTGCCAGGCATTAATCATTGCCATTGGAGAAAAACAAGCAGTCTGAATTCTTCTTACCCACTCTTCTGCTGTTTCACTATTACGTGCTTCAGGAGTCCATAATACTCCGCAAAATCCAGAATTCACAAGAGCAGTAATAAAACCTCGGTGTGAATAATAATCACTGTAAATAACAAATGGAAGATTTACACCACCTGCCTGTCCTCCACGAACCAATCCATAGGTACGTTCATTCTTTTCTCTATAAACTTCATCAACAGCACTTGCAACTTGATTCGGAAAAGTCTGTCTCATCTGCTCACCACTCTTACCCGAGGGAAATGTTGCCATATCAGGCCAAAGCCATTCATCATAACCATCAACTTCATCAGCCTTAAATCCAGAAATTCCAATATCAACTTGATGCTTCTTTATAAAATTCTTAAAAGCTTCACGAGCTTTTGGTATAGTAAAATCCGGAACATTACCACACCAAACAGTATAATCACCAACAAAAGGTTCTACAGCTTTATCAATTGCTGAACCGGGCCACAAATAAGGGTTAAACCAAAGATTTAAATAGTATCCATCTTTTTTTAATTCTTTAGAAAGTTCCGCAGGATTCGGAAAGCGAGTTTTATCCCATTCAAACGAACATGGATATGCTTTACTATGCCAGCCAGGTTCAAGGCCAACCATATTTAAAGGAAAATGATTTTCCTTAAACTGTTTTACTTCCTGTTTAACATCATCTTCCGTAGCAAGAGTTTTAAGACGTTGCATAAATCCAAGTCCCCATTTTGCAGGAATAACTCCACCTCCACAATAAAGGTTGAATCGTTGAACAACTTCCATCATATTTTTTCCACTAAAAACAATTACCTCCACGCCTTCTTCAGGAATAGTAAATTCTAAATTATCAGAATAAGGCATTACAGTCCAGTCGCTCGCTGTATTTCTATCTTTAGGAATAGCAGGATGTTTACTATCTTTCGAAACTGCTGCTCCCACATTAACATCAATATATCTTGCAGCATTAATAAAAATCCCATAACCCTCTGACGACACTAAAAAAGGAACAGGAGCATGAGTTCTTCCATTATCGGTTCCTCCATAATGATCCATATGAAGACGGAATATTCTTCCACGTTCTTTTACATGATGAAAATTCAAGCCTAAACCATAAATTTCTTCACCCTTTGCCAAAGGGAAACGAATAAACGTTTTTCCATTGCGAGTAAAAGAATGAATTTCTGATTTATCAATAGGAAATTTCGCTTCACCCATATCATTTATAGCATTAGTGCGAATTTTACCATTTGATATGGATAATAAATTAAAAGATGGGACATTATTAATCTTGGTTTTCCAAACTCCATTTAGAATTTCATTCCAAACTACATGATTTTCTTTCTTATCATTTTGGCCTATTACAATATTCCATAGAGGCAAAAAAGTAAAAATACAGAGCAAAAGTTTGGCCGTAGTAAATTTTGTATTGGTTTTCATCTCGATTAGGTTTTATAGATAAATGAGTTTTAATAATTAGGATAGGTATTTAGAATAATAAACTTCGAGTAAAAGTCAGAATTAGAATTAATTAATAACTTTAATTAGACATTTTTATTACAAAATTGTTCTGAGAATCAAAATTAAGGTAAAACAAGATGTATGGTTTGAGGACTCTCCTACTTTATTTTTAGGGAATCATTCCTATTGATAAAAACCATCAATCATCTATAAATCTTATAGCAACTCATACGTGATTTATTACAAAATGCATAAATTGCTGTATGAAAAAAGAGAGAACAGAAGTTTATAAGTTATTTTGTTTATTATTATTTTTTACTACTGTATCTATAGTTCAATGTCGGGGACAAGATATATATTATACATATAAAGGACGTGTACTAGACAGCATAAGTAAAAAGCCTCTTGAATATGTAAATATCGTTATAAACAACAGCAATCAAGGAGTTTCAACCAATTTAAAGGGGGAGTTTATTATACATTCAAAGCAAAGAATTTTTGCACTAACTTTTTCACGAATAGCATATAAAAATAAAAAGGTAACAATTAAAGAGAATATTCAAGCAAATGAATTTTATCTAAATCCGAAATCATATATACTTGATGAAGTAAAGGTCTATCCCGGAAAGAATCCTGCTCTACGAATTATTGAAAATGTAATCGAACATAAAAAACAAAACAATTTTAGGGAGTACCCACGTTGGAAATATTCTGTCTATGAAAAAATATCTGGAGATATATTGAAAGATCCCCGAAATTTAAGTGCAGAAGAATTAAACGATAGCTTGTCCATATACTCAAAACAAAAAAAGAAAAGAAAAAATTATATTCCACTTCCTCTTACAGAAAAAACAATCGATGTAAACTGGTATTCAAAAAATAATATAAAAGAAAAAATAACTGCAATTAATGTTAGTGGGTTTAAAAATCCTTTTTGGCAAGCATTTCATGGAGGTGTTAAAATGTACAATTTTTATGAAAACTTTATAAAGTTAAATGACATTGGAATAGGTAAAGAGATATACCCCGGATTATTTACTAAAAAAGGAATAAAAAACTATGCTTTCATTCTAAAGGATTCCACTTGCCTTAACAATAAGGACACTATCTTTCAAATTGATTTCTTTGGACGAAAGAAAACTCGTTTCAAAGGGGTTGCAGGCACTTTTAAAATTCATTCAAAAAACTGGGCATTAATAGATATTGAGCTGCATTTACCTTTCAAACTTGAAATCGAATCACAAAACATTATAGACAGTGCAGAAATAATTTATTCTCAAAAATATCAATGTTATGCTGATTCTATTTACTTCCCTAAGAAAATATCTTTCTTGAGTATTTTTAAATACCAGAATGGTTTTTTTCTTAAATATGATTCCAAAATAGATAAGCTTATATTAAAAGAAGAATCTGCAAAAGACAGATCAATTATTAGCTTATCTACAGACAAAAGTGCCATGGACAAACCAAAGGAATATTGGAAGAATCTAAGAGGTGACTCATTATTTCTTTATGAAAGAGATGCTTCTTTATTTTGGGATAGCCTTGGCCAGAAGAAGAATTTAGATCGTTATACAGAATTAGCCTTTGAAGTAGTTACTGGAGAAAAAGCTCCTATAATTAGTAAAAAACCAGATACAAATTCATATTTCCGATTAGGAAGATATTTCCTGGATCATTTTGATTATAAATATTTATTTGGATATAATAATTTTGAGGGCCTACGACTTGGTCTTGGACTAAAATGGACAAAAAAAATACTATTTGCAAGGAATGTGAAATTTGGAGGCTATGCTGCCTACGGTTTCAAGGATTACCATTTGAAATATGGAGCTAATGTTTTTGTTCCTCTAAGTATAGAAAAAGGAATTGGCATACATGTAAATGCTGCTTCTGAAGCTGAGAGATATGGCTCTCTTGATTTTTTTCCTGCAGTCAGTTCTTTTAATTTTCTAAAGAAAGATTTTACCATCTTTTATATAAATGAGATGAATTATACACATAGGGCAAACGCTTACTTTGAATCTCGCCTTTTTAGACATTTTAAAATAAAAACGGGAGTGTATGTAAAAGACAAAGATTACCTTAACTTTGAAAAAATTCCATTGCCTGAAAAAAACATTTATTCCTCATACCGGCTGGCTGGCTATCATATTGGCTTGCACATTACTCCTTTTGAAAAGGTCGTAAGTATTGCAGATCATCTCTTTTCGATGGGAACAAAATATCCTGAACTTCATATTAATTACATTGCAGGTTTAAATGATTTATTGGATGGCGAATATCAATTCAATCGTATTGATTTAAACATCAATTACCTCTTAGATCTAAAGCTTCTAGGCAAAACCTATATTACAGCAAATGCAGGTTATATGGAAGGACTGGTTCCTGAATCATCACTTTACAATTTGGAATCATCATATGGCAAGTGCGGAGTATATGCTTATCCCAGCTTTAATACAATGCGCTGGAATGAATTTACTTCCAATAAATATGCAGGCATTTTTATTACTCATGTTATCGGACACAAAATATTTAGAAATCCAGATTTGCTTATAAATCCGCAACTGGTAATATACCATAATATGGGAATTGGAGATTTGGATTCATCTTACAAAAAAGTATATACAGATAAAAAGACAATGAATTTGGGTTATTATGAAAGTGGTATAGGAATTGACAAGGTGTATGGCGCACTGGGAATGTCTTTTTTCTATCGCTACGGACCTTATTCTTATGAATCTTTTAAGGAAAATTACGCAATAAAGTTTCATTTAAAATTTTCATGGCCAATGAGGTATTAAATTGAGTTACTTTTGAGGACACAAGTAATCTTAAAAAAACAAGAACGAAGTTTTCAATATTGAAGACTTCGTTTTTTGCATACAATACAAATAAAAGCAATTGAATCTATGCTATTTTGCAGGCTATTTTCATTAATTGCTATAAATTATAGCCTTTATAATATTCTTAAAGTAGACGAGAATTATATTTTTTAAACTCTTAAAATCTTTGATTTTAAACTTATCAAGTAGTTACTCAATCAAGTGTATATAAGCTATAGCGATTAAGATTTTCACTCTGTCTATAATGTTTTGAACAAGCGTATCCTATCAAGGTAGCTTTACCAATCACTACTACCCTTCTTTCTGATCTGCATTAAAACCTAGGAGGTTTTCACTAAATACCTAGGAGATTTTCACTAAATACCTAGGAGGTTTTCATCAAATATCTAGGAGGTTTTCACTAAATACCTAGGAGGTTTTCAGTCAAAACCTAGGAGGTTTAGGTCAAATTAGAGGTAATAGTGATGGAGATTAAAGGTAATAGTGAGTTGCTTTCAAAATGTATCTTTGTGGTGTTGACTTACACCAGAAAGAAAAGAAACAAT
>JBGRQE010000003.1:0-142510 GCA_041725955.1 Bacteroidales bacterium | reverse complement strand
ACATTGTTAGAATAATGTTCTGTCCAAACCATATAGTCTCCTTCTTGATGCAAAACATCTATTCTTTTTAGGCTTTTTCTCCATTTTGTTTGACCTTTAATATCAGTAATTAGATTCCAAATTTTATGAATTTCTACTTTGTATATTGCTTCAAAGCTGGAAGATCTATTATCAGGAATAGCAGCTCCTATTACATATAAACAGAAAAAGAATAAAACGATTAAAACTGGAACATATAACATTATAGAGTTATGTTTTTTAATTTTGTGAGGGAAGAAAAATCTTTAGTTAGTATAGTGAAATTTTATAGGTGTATGATACAAAGATAATTATTTGATTTGTTAAATGCTGTTTTTTTCTTGTGTTTTAGGTTTCTGTTTTTGATTCTATTAATTTATTGCAATAAATAATTTATGAAATGGTTATTTTATTAGGCTTAGTGGAGTTTTTTGTGTTAGCGATTTATATGTTTCTATAGGAATAGTTTACTGAATTGGTTTTGTGCTGGTGCATACTTCAATTTTTTTTACCTAAATTCTTTAATTTAATTAGACTATGAGTAATCAATTACCTTCGGCTCGTGCTGCTGGTTTAAGAGATGTATATTATATGACTCTATCCAGTTCTGATTTGGAATTTCCTTATTGGTACAATAGAAAATGGAAAGAATTAGAGGGGGAAGTAACTGTTGTTAGACGAGCTCTAGCTTTAAAAGAAGCTTTTTCTAGGATTACTCCTAATATTATTCCCGGAGAATTAATTGTAATGCAGAAAACATACAATTATCGAGGATCTTTTCCTATGCCTTGGTTATCTGAAGGTTTTTTTCTTGCTAAGAAAAAAGATCTTTATAAGGAAGCCGATCAAGCAGCAAATTTAAATGCAGATGAACTTAGCGAGTTTGGTAATGGCGGAGGAAATGTTACTAAAAGTTTTGGTAATATAGTTTCTATTGCTGGAAAATTTGGAATGAGAAAAGAAGAAATACCTGTTCTTCTTAAAATTAGTAAAGATTGGGAAGGGAAATCTGTTGAAGACTTAAGTAGAAAGTATGAAAAGAAAGTTCCTGACTTTTCTTTTAAGGATAATATAATGCAATCATTGATTTGCATGTTTGATTCAGGATATACCTTACCTCAAGGCAGAGAGGTTATTAATTACTTTTATCCGTTGCAGTTTGGTTTTGATAATTTAATTCAAATGGCAAAGGAATGTATGAATGATGTTGCTGGTAAAGCTGATGGTGACGGCCTTTTAGGAATGGACAGAATGTACTTTTATGAGGCTGTTATTAATGTTATAGAAGGCATTCAGAACTGGATTTTGAATTATGCAGAGCATGCATTAGATTTATATAATTCTGCCTGTGATATAAAAATCAAAGAAGAGTATAATAGAACTTATGAGATATTAAAGAATATTGCGCATAAGCCTCCTGTAAATTTTCGTGAAGCTTTACAACTTTCTTATACATTACATATTGCTGCACTTAATGAAGATGCAATATCAGGTCTTGCTATTGGAAGATTAGGGCAGATTTTATACCCTTGGTATAAGCATGATATAGAAAAAGGAATTATTACAAAGGATGAAGTTCACGAATTGATGGAGCTTTATCGTATAAAAATTACAAATATCGATTGTTTTGCTTCTATGGGTGTTGTTGGTGGTGTTCTTTCTGGAAATACATTTAATAATCTTACCTTGGGAGGAATAACACACGATGGGCAAGCAGCTAATAATGAATTAGAAGAAATAATTCTTGAGGCAGGTATAACATGTAAGACTCCTCAGCCTACCTTGTCAGTTCTCTATGATGAAAAACTTCCCGAATACTTTTTGCTAAAAGCCGCTGAATGTACAAAGACAGGTGCTGGATATCCTGCTTGGATGAATAATCGTGTTGGAATTGATTTTATTATTGATCAGTATTCTGAAGAAGGAATGACTGTTAGTGAAGCAAGAGCATTGGCAATTGGAGGATGTTTAGAGACTTCCCCTTCTTGTTGGAAAACATTAAAATTGCACGGAAAGGAGTTTTTTATACCTGGTGGTGCTGGACAACCTACCAGTGTAGGAGTACATTTTATTTCAAATCCTAAGATTTTAGAATTGGTTTTGACAAACGGATTAGATTTACGGACCAATATCCAAGTCTTTCCACCTCATAATTTAATATTTACAACATATTCTGAATTTGTTTATCAGTTTAAAAAGTATTATGAAGATGCATGTAATATTCTTGTGAAATGTAATAATATTCAACATGATATATGGAGAAAGAAGAATATGTCGGTTGTCAATTCTTTTCTAAAACCTGATTGTTTGGATTTAGGCCTACATATTGGCAATTTAGGTTATAGATATAATGCTACATTTAATGTAGAAAGCTGTGGAACTATTACTATGGTTAATTCATTGTCAGCAATTAAGAAGTTAATTTTTGACGAAAAAAAGTATTCGATAGAACTTCTTGTGAAAGCTATAGAAAGTAATTTTGGTTATAAAAATGCAGCAGCAACAGGAGTCTATTCTTCAATAGCATTAAAGGAAAATGATCAGGAACAAAAATGGAAAGAAATTCATAAAGATTGTTTAGAAGCTCCAAAATTTGGGAATGATGATAGTTATGTAGACCAAATTTTAAAGGATTATGAAGAGTGGTTCTGTAAAATGACCAGAAAACTTGAATCTCTATATGCAAAAAAAATGTATGCATGTCAGATTTCTGTTTCAACTCATGGTCCTCAAGGAGCTGCAACACTTGCTTCGGCAGATGGTAGACTGTCAGGAACAACTTTTTCTGATGGTTCAATGAGTGCTTATCCAGGCACGGATTTATCTGGACCATATGCTGTTTTTAATTCGGCTACAAAATGGGATCATAGTAAATCGCAAAATTCTCAGTTAAATATGAAATTGCATCCTTTAGCACTTGAAGGTAAAAAAGGCACAAAGAGTTTGTTGGATCTGACTCGTGCTTATATGCGAAAAGGAGGATTTCATATACAGTACAATATCATCGATTCAAAAACTTTACGAATTGCTCAAAAATCTCCAGAGAATTATAGAGATTTAATGGTGAGAGTTGCTGGTTTTACTCAATATTGGTGTGAGATTGGTAAACCTATTCAAGACGAAGTAATTGCAAGAACTGAATATAATAAAGTATGATTATGAAATTTAAACATAGTGATTGTAAGTTTTTTGCAAACATTGATATTGCAAAAGGGATTTGTAGAAAGAGCGGACAGATTGTTGAGATTGACAATACTGTATGTAAGTCTTTTCTAAGGAAAGAGAAATGTAAGTTTTGTCAATATTTTAAAGAGGAAAATACTGAAGGAATAGGTGTTTGCTGCGGATTAAGTCATGATGATTGGGTTTATGGTGAATTAAATGCCAAAACTTGTAGTAGTTTTGAAGAAAAGAATTATTGATGAACTGTAGAGGAACTATTTTTGATATACAAAGTTTTTCTATTCATGACGGCCCAGGAACACGCACTACAGTCTTTTTAAAAGGCTGTCCTTTGCGATGTGTATGGTGCTGCAATCCCGAAAGTTGGAATCCAAATAAAGAGCTTTTGTTCCGGTCGCAAAACTGTAAACACTGCTATTCTTGTGCAGCAGCTTGTGAAGTTAATGCATTAAAGTTTAATCAAGAACGGATTACAATTTTAGATAAATATTGTGCTTCTTGCACTTCTTTTTCATGTGTCCAAAGTTGTTCAAATGATGGGTTAGAGTTAGTGGGAGAAAAAATTTCTTGTTTAGATCTTATAGCTAAATTACTTAAACATCAAGATTGCTGGGGAGAAGATGGAGGAGTTACCTTTAGTGGAGGAGAGCCTTTTTTTCAATATGATTTTTTGTTAGAATGTTTAAAATTATGTGATCAGAATTACATAAGCACAGCAATTGAAACTTCTGCATATTGCAAGTCTGAATATTTTTTGAATGCGATGAAGTATGTCGATTTTATTTTTGTTGACATAAAACATATGTCTATTAAAGAACATATTATAGGTACAGGGATTTCTAATGAGTTGATTTTAAGAAATATTCAAATGTTGTGTGATTCACATTGGTCGGGAAGATTAGTTATAAGAGTACCCATTATCGATGGTTTTAATAATACTAGATTGAATATTTCTTCTTTAGCTGATTTTATGTTGACAAATAGAATTATGGAAGTTAATTTATTGCCATTTCATGAAATGGGTATTAGCAAATGGGATGCTTTAAGAAGAAAATATGATTGTTCTAATTTAAACCTAGGAAAAGGTATGAGCCTGATAGATATGAAATGCTACTTAGAGCAAAGAGGTTTGAATTGTTATTTGGGTGGAGATATACCTTTTTAAATTTACCAGAATCAAGAACTATTTTCTTAATTGTCAATAAAAAAAGAGAACTATTAAATAATTCTCTTTTTTTTATTTATTTTTTGCTGGAAGACCGTGCATAAGGTGCTGCACTTTGGTCGGTAAATTCATTTTTTATATATTTAAGGTATCCAGCGATTGAAATCATTGCAGCATTATCTGTGCTGTATTCAAATTTTGGAATAAAAACTTTCCAATTGTGTTTTTTTCCTTCTTCAACCATTGTAGATCTAAGCTCGCTGTTGGCAGAAACTCCTCCAGCAATAGCAAGTTGCTTAATTCCGGTTTGTTTTGAAGCTAATATTAACTTTTTCATTAATATTTTGATGATTGTTCTTTGAACAGAAGCACATAAGTCTTTTTTGTTCTTTTCGATAAATAGATCATCTTTTTTTAGCTCATCACGTAAAAAATATAGAATAGAAGTTTTTAAACCACTAAATGAATAATCTAAATCAGCTATTCTGGGTTCAGGAAACTTAAATGCTAGAGGATCCCCTTCTTTAGCTATCTTGTCTATTAAAGGACCTCCAGGGTATGGAATTCCCATAATTTTGGCCGCTTTATCAAAGGCCTCTCCAGCTGCGTCATCAATTGTTTTTCCAAGTATTTCCATATCGAAATAATCTTTTACTAGAACAATTTGAGTATGACCGCCACTCACTGTTAAGCAAAGAAAAGGGAATTCTGGAACTTCTTGGTTTGGTGTTTCCTGAATAAAGTGAGCTAAAATATGAGCTTGCATATGGTCAACTTCAATAAGAGGAATATCTAAGCCAAGAGAAAATGATTTGGCGAAAGAAGTACCAACAAGTAATGAACCTAAAAGTCCAGGCCCTCTTGTAAAAGCTACTGCGCTCAATTGATTTTTGCTTATATTTGCCTTTTGAAGGGCGTTGTGAATGACGGGGATAATGTTTTGTTGATGAGCTCTTGAAGCTAGTTCAGGAACAACTCCGCCATAATCTTTGTGAACATCTTGATTTGCAACAATATTAGAAACTATTTTTGTGCCGCATATTATTGCTGCAGAAGTATCGTCGCAAGATGATTCTATGCCTAAAATATATTTGCTCATAGTTGGTATTAACTCTAAAAATATTGCAAAATTATCAAAAAAAAGATATTTAAAATACTGCTATATCTACTTGTCGCACTATTTTCTATTCCTATAAGTCTTTTTGTGTTGTTTAGCGACTCATTTATCCAAACTTTTTTGGCTAGAAATACTACTTTGATCCTTTCAAATCAGTGGAATACACCTGTAAAAGTTCAGGCTGTAAAAATTTCTCCATTTGGAAGTATACAAATGAAAGGAGTAAATATTTATGACTATTCTCAGAATAACTTGTGTTCTTTTGATTTATTGGATGTACAATTGAAATATTTTGATCTGGTAAATAAATCTATACATCTGAGTTCTGTTGTTGGTAAAAAAATTGATTTTGATCTTGTAAAACGAAAAGGAGATGAGGATTTAAATTTGATTCAAATTGTTAATTATTTTACTGGCAAGCAAGGAGAAAATGATACAACATCTTCTATTGAACCCAATCAGATAGATTTAAAATGTGATTTATTACAATTAATTGATACTCGCTTTCATTATCAAGATGAAAATAGGCCTCCTTCAGAGGACGATCAAATGGATTATAGTAATTTAGATATTAATGATATTAATTTAACTATAAATAATTTACATATAGAAAAGGATACTTTTAACTTTACCGTTTCATCTTTGAGCTGTTATGATCGCTGTGGTTTTAAAATTCAAAAGATGAGTGGTGATTTTCGTTTAAGCAGTCGTTTTCTCCATGCAAAAAATCTTTTAGTACAAACTCCTCAGGCAGATCTTGATTTAGATTTGTTTTTTGATTACAAGAGATGGTATGATTATACAGAATTTTTAGATGATATATATATTCGGGCCAGAGTCAGAAAAAGTTCCATGAATTTGGCACAAATTGGATATTTTGCGGATGTAATGTATCAAATGAATGATTCTTTAAGCTTTTCTGGAGATATTGCTGGTCCCGTTAGTAATTTTAGAGCACGCGATTTCTATTTTAAGTATGGAAAAGTAACTGAGTTTGCTGGAGATCTTCAGATGAATGGATTACCTAATATTTATGAAACTTTTATCCATGCAGATATTAAGAAATTTTATACAAATAAATCTGATGTTGAGAATTTTTCTCTGCCTATAGATGAAACTTTTATTATGCTGCCTGAGCAATTAGCTAAATTTGGAGATCTTGATATAAATGGATTTTTTACTGGTTTTTATAATGATTTTGTTACTCAAGCTAGTTTTAATACTGGTTTAGGATTACTTGAAACAGATATTTTATTAAAGAATATCCAGCCAGGAGATTCTATTTATTATCAAGGAAATATAAAAGCGACAAACTTTGATTTGGGAGGTTTCCTGGATTTGAAAAAATATTTTGGTAAGTTGAATCTAAATTCAAAGATTAAAGGTACAGGAATTACCCCAAGTACTTTTAGTCTAAATATTGATGGAGAAGTCGATTCATGGTATTTACTTCAAAATAAATTTAATAATGTTAAAATTGCAGGCAATTTAACAAGTGAAAAATTTAATGGTAATTTATTTGTTGATGATCAGTTATTAGGCTTAAACTTTGATGGTAAAGTTGATTTTTCAAACCAAGAACCAGAGTTTGATTTTCGTGCAATTATTAAGAATGCAAGATTAAATGAGTTAGGATTTACAAATAGAGATACGACAAATTCATTTTCCTCAAATTTGACAATTAGTTTTATTGGAGATGAGTTAGACGATATTGAAGGACATGCAAATATAGATTCTACATATTATGTGGAAGGAGATAAGTCTTATTTTCTCGATCGTTTTGCTTTGGTTACTTTAAAAGATACAGCAAGATTTAAGCGTATTATTTTACAATCTGATTTTGCAGATGTAAATATTGTTGGGAATTTCTTATTCAAAGAACTCGTTCAGTCATTTAAGAAATTTGCAAATAATTCGGTGACTATCTTTGATGATAAGAGTATGAATTCTGTAATTAATAGTCAACAATTGGAATTTGATGTTAAGTTGAAAGATATTAGAAATTTAACAGAAATTTTTATGCCCTCTCTATTTCTTGCCAACAATACTGATATTTCAGGCGCATATGATTCATATAAAGGAACTGCTAATTTGTTGTTTAGAACAGACTCTCTTTGTTTAAATGGAGTTAAATTTAAAGATTTTAGAATAAATGGGTTTGCCGATGATAATCAAGTGGATTTAATAACTAGAACAGAGCGTTTGGCTTTAAAAGATCAAACAGTAAATGATAGTTTGGCTATTGGTTTAGATTCATTGTTTTTTCAAGTTCGAGCAAGTCAAGATACATTGAAATACCAGTTTTCTTGGGGAGATACTGCAACGATTGTTAAAAATAAGGCAGATATTTTTGGGTATTTAAATTATAAAAAAGATGGAATTAGTCAATTTCAAGTAGATCAATCTAAGTTGCTGATTAAAGGTGATAAATGGGAGTTTTTACCGGAAAATAATATTGAATTTCAAAAAGGATTGATTGATTTTCAAAGATTTGGCCTAAAGAGTAGCGAGCAAAGTTTTGTTGTTGATGGAAAAATTTCTTCTCATGTAAATGATACTTTAAGTGTATCTTTTCAAAAATGGAAAATCTCTAATTTAAATCCTTTAACTTTAACATATGGGGTTGACTTAGCTGGTAATTTACAAGGTAAGGTGAATATCTTCAAAGAGAATAAACTTTATGAATTTACAGGAGACTTAACTATTGATACCTTGGTTTTTAATAAGGTAACTTTAGGGCGTTTCGATATAAAGAGTTTCTTCAACAAAAAAAACAGTTCTATTGATTTGCAATCCCAATTAATAAAACAAGGAAATTTAGGAGATTCAAAAGTCTTTGATTTATCAGGTTCTTATTTCCCCAATAAAATAGAGGATAATATAGATTTTAGGGCTTCCATGAGAAATATGGATCTTGTTTTATTGAATCCATTATTAAAAGGACTAGTCTCTGATATAGAAGGCTTGTCTAGTGGAGAAGTAAATATTGTTGGTTCATTAAACAAGCCTCAAATTATTGGAGATGTCAGGTTTTCAAGATCTCAGTTGCGTATTGACTATTTAAATGTACCTTACTCGATTAGTGGACAAGCAAAGCTGGTCCCTAATAAGATAAATCTTGAGAATATTGTTCTTTATGATAGTATAAGTAATAGAGGTACTGTTGATGGTTTTATCTCTCATCGATTTTTGCGTGATTGGAACTTTAATATAGGAGTCAATTTAGACAATATATCAGCTTTTAATACTTCGCGTTCTCAAAATGATATATTTTATGGTCGAGCCCGTGCAAGTGGAAGGGTTGATATCAAAGGACCGCTCGATAGAATTAGTATAGATATCAAAGCAAAAACAAATAAAGATACTGATGTTTCTATTCCTATTAATTTAGTAGCAGATGTTTCTGCAAATAAGAATATTGTTTTTGTTAATAAAGCTGATTCAGCCCAACTGCAGAAAAATTATAGAGTAAATTTAGATGGATTAGCTTTATCTCTGGAAATTGAAGTAACTCCAGACGCATCAGTTCAAATTTACTTGCCGTATAATACTGGTAGTATACAATCTGTTGGTGAAGGAAATTTGAAATTAGGGCTCAGTAGAGATGGTGAGTTTTCTATGTTAGGAGAGTATACTATTAATCAAGGGATTTTTATTTTTCGCTTTTTGAATATATTATACAGGAAACTGAAAATATTGCAAGGAGGAAGAATTGTATGGACAGGAAGTCCTTATGATGCTGATGTTAATATAAAAGCTGAGTATGATTTAAAGGCTTCATTAGCTGGTCTTGGATTAGATTCAGAAAATGCATCTTCTCAAATAAATAGAAGAACTCAAGTTAATGCATACCTTGGACTGAAAAATAAATTATTCAATCCTGACTTACACTTTGGTATTAGCTTGCCAAACTTAGATGAAAGAACGCAGCAGCAGATATTTTCGATTATTGATACGACCAATCAAGATGCTATGCAGAAACAGGTACTTTCATTGTTGGCTTTGGGGAGTTTTAGTTATAATAATTTTTCTGTAGGCGTAGGCTCTAATTCATTGAATTTAATTTCGAGTCAATTAAGTAATTGGTTGTCTCAACTTAGTAATGATTTTGATATTGGCATTAACTATCGACCTGGTGATGAATTAAGCTCTCAGGAAGTAGAACTTGCACTTTCAACTCAGTTATTTGATAATCGAGTAACTATAGATGGTAACTTTGGTATTTCGGAGCGAAGAACTACTCAAAATTCTAGTAACTTGGTTGGAGACGTAAATATCGAAGTTAAGTTAACTCGAGATGGACGTTTTCGCTTAAGAGCTTTTAATCGAAGTAATGATAATACTCTATATAGCTTAAGTCCATTTGAAGGAGTTTCAGAAAATACACAAGGGGTGGGTTTATCTTATACTAAAGAATTTGATAAATTCAGTGATTTATTTAAATGGTTGAAAAGGAAAAAGAAAAAAAGAAAAGAAACTTCTAATAATAAGCATAATACAAAAGCAATTTTAAAAGAGGAATAGTTATATGGATAAGGATAAAATAATTTCATTGTTTGATGGACAACTCAAGAAAATTAATCAAAAAGATTTTGATTTAAATTCATGGAAACAATATAATTTAATACTTATAGAAAGAGTTTTTGGAAGAAACTCTTCGCGTTTAGCTCAGTTGAATAAACTTGAATATCATTTTGGTAGTTGGTCTTTACGCGATACCTCCGGAGATAATAGTTATATTTTGTCATGTAAAAAATCTGCTTCTGAGATAATCAAATCTTGTATTGATGAGATAAATGTTTTTGGTCTGCCAGAAATGAATACTGAACAAACGGAGTTTTTGTCACAAGAGAAACTATTTTCACTTATTCAAAGGCATAGTGGTGAATTGGTATGCCAGGGAATCAAACGAATATTGGATGAGGAGTTCGAAATTAAGGATAAGGTAGAAAAAATTAAATCGGAGTTAAATTATTTTTCTGAAAATACCCTCAAACAAATATTATCTGAAGCAATTGTAAATATTAATTTTGACCAAGAATAAGTGTTCATAAATGAACATTATTGATCGATTTTATACGTTTTTTATTTCCTTTTTTGAAGTTTTTAAATGTAAGTATCTGATAATTATCACTGTTATTGTTTTTGGTATTGCTATTGTGGACTTTTTTACGGTAGAATATTGAAAATGGAGCAGGATATGAATTTGAAACTTAGTATTTTTTATTTATTACTATTTATTCCACTTACTTTCTTTGGTCAGAAAATTCAGCGCAGGGCTTATCTTGGAGTAAAATTAGAGAGTATTTCTGATACCTTAAGTAAGGATCTTCTTTCTGAAAAGCAAAATGGGGTTTTAGTAAAGCGAGTTTATTCAAATACTTCTGCTTTTAAGGCAGGAATCAAATCTGGTGATATAATTTCAAAAATTAATGGCGATCTTATTAGTTCTAAACATGTTTTTATCCAAAAATATGGACACCTTTATGATGGCGATAGTTTAGTTATAGATTTTGTAAGATCAGGAAAAACTAAACAGGTAGGGGTAAAGCTTAGAGGTAAGCCTTTGGAAAAAAGAGAAATAGGTAGAAATATTTATGGCAATGTAAACACTGCTTTGGGTAACATTAGAACTATACTTACTATACCTGAGCAAGGGAATAATTTTCCTTTGATATTCTATATTCAGGGATACACCAATTCGAGTATTGATAATTTATACAAACATTCTCCTTACAATAAGATAATCGATGATTTTGTAAATTCGGGATTTGCTGTTTTGCGAATCGAAAAATTGGGCGTAGGAGACAGTAAGGCATATAAATCAAAAGATGAAATAGATTTTCATGAGGAAGTTTCTACTTTTCAGTCTGTTTATAATTCTTTGTCTAAGCTTGATTATATAAATAATAAAGAGGTTTATATATTGGGAGTTTCTATGGGTGGTGTAATTGCTCCGATGATAAAGCAAAAAATTCCTGCTAAAGGAATAATTGTATTTGGAACTGTTGCAAGACCTTGGTTTGAATATTTTGTTGAGCAATCTAGAGTACAGAGAGTATTAATTGGAGAAAGCTATTTAGACAATGAAAAGAAATTTCCTAAGAGGTTAGGTTTTTATTATGATTATCTGGTAAAGAAACTAACTCCTAGAGAACTTGCGCAAATTCCAGGCTACAAGAATATATTGGCAGCAGATTGGTCGAATGATGGGAAAAGTAATCTGATGGATCGAAGAAATTATAAATATTGGCAACAATTACAAGATAACAAGCCCTATTCAGCTTGGGCATCAGTGACAAGTCATGTTCTGTCAATTTGGGGAGCTTCAGATTTTGTTTCTTTTTCAAAGGATGATCATGTTTTAATTCGTGATATCGTTAATAAATACCATCCTGAAAAGGCTACATTTCTTCAATTGCAAAATATAGACCATGCATTTATGAAAGTCAAAAATCAAAGAGAGTCATTAAATTATTGGGGAGATTGGAATTACTATAAAGAGAATTATAATTCTGATTTTGTAAGGGCTATTGTTTCTTGGATTCGGGGACTTAAATAACATTTCGTTTTTCCATTAATAGTCATCGCTCTTACTATTAATTGAATGAAAACCTCATAGGTGTAGGGTACAATCAATATTGTTACCAATTACGATCATTACTTGCTTTGATCAAAAAGTAAGTTGCTTTCTACCTATATGGAAGGAACTCATTTAGGTAATATAAGCAGAGTGAAGTAATTATCTCTGTTATTGTTATAGCTTTTGTTTGAATTTATGTACTTGTTTGAGAATTGCGTGATAAGTTAAAATTAAGGGATTTAGGAGTTGACAAAATATAATTGTAGTGTATTTAAGTAATATAGACATATATCATAAATAAAAAACAGAAGTTGGCTAATTAAGACAACTTCTGTTTTTTTATTATTTGTTATAATTCATATCGAATTATATTAATTTTTATTCTTAAAGCTCTTTAGTAAGAAATTAGTCATTTTTCTATATAGATGTTTTCTGGTATTTCCACCATAAATACCATGGTCTTTATTTGGATAAACCATTAAATCAAAATCTTTATCAGCATCAACCAAAGCAGTAATAAGATCTAAAGCATTTTGATAGTGAACATTATCATCTGCAGAACCGTGAATAAGAAGATAATCTCCTTTTAGTTTTGAAACATGATTTATAGGACTGTTTTCATCATATCCAGAAGGGTTTTCTTGAGGAGTGCGCATAAATCTTTCAGTATAAATATTATCATACTGACGCCAGTTTGTAACAGGAGCAACAGCAATAGCGGTACTGAAAATATCAGAACCTTTGGTGATTGCCAATGTACTCATAAAACCACCAAAACTCCATCCAAACATAGCAATATGATTTTCGTCAATATAATTTAGTTTGGCTAATTGTTTTGCTGCCACAATTTGATCTTCAATTTCAAATTTTCCAAGTTCTTTATAGGTCATTTTCTTAAATTCTTCACCACGAGCACCAGTACCTCTATTGTCGATACAATAAACAATAATTCCTTTTTCGGCTAGCATTTGAAACCAGAAATAATTATTCCATCCCCAAGCATTGGTTACTTGTTGTGATCCAGGTCCTCCATAGACAAAAAGCAATGCAGGATATTTTTTATTTTCGTCAAAATTTGAAGGTTTTATGCTATATGCATTCAGTTCTACTTCTTTTCCTGAAGGTAGTTTGTAAGAAGGATCTTTGATGGTAAAGAATTCTTTTTTACTTAAGTTAAATTTCTTCAGATTATCAATTAACTGCTTATTATCTTCTAAAATGCGAACTTCTTTTCCATTATATTTATTAATAGAATAAACGAAAGGAGTATTTGCATCCGACCAAGAATTGAAATAGTAATTAAAAGTAGTACTAAATTGAGCTTTATTAGTACCTTTTCTACTTGAAAGCTTGGTTCTTTTTCCTTTAAGGTTAACTGAATAAATATCTCTGTTTAGAGGAGAAGATTCTGCTGATTGATAAAAGATTGATTTTCTTTTTGCATCATAACCATCAACCGAAATCACATCCCAATTACCTTTGGTTAGTTGTCTAATCTCTTCACCTTTCATATCATATAGATAAAGGTGGTTGAAGCCATCTTTTTCAGATGTTAGAATAAAATTTTTGCCATTAGGAAGGTAAGTTACATTGTCTGTAATTTCTACATAATATTTGTTTTCTTCGCTATACAGAGTATTGGTTTTGCCAGTAGTAGAATTTGCAAGTAATATATCAAATTTGTTTTGTAATCTGTTTAATCGTTGAATAGATAATATGTCATTGTTTTTAGTCCACTGAAATCTGGGTAGATAAATATCTGTTTCAGATCCAGTATCCATTTTCTTATTTTCTTTTGTCTTTAGGTCATAGACATATATTTCAACAATTGAGTTCTTTTCTCCTGCTTTTGGATATTTATAATTATAATTTTGAGGATATAAATTTCCAAAGTATTGTAAAGTAAATTGAGGAACATCAGTTTCATCAAATCTCATATAAGCAATCTTATCGCCATTTGGAGACCATTCAAAACCTTGCGTAATGGCAAATTCTTCTTCATAAACCCAGTCTGTACCTCCATTAATAATGGAGTTGATTTTACCGTCTTTTGTTATTTGGGTTTCTTTAAAAGTATTAAGGTCTGTGACAAAAATATTATTATCACGAGTATAAGCAACTTTGTTTCCATCAGGAGAAAAAGTTGCTAAACTTTGTTTGTTTTTAGATTTTGATGCTAAGGTCGATAATTCAGATTTATTAATGTCATATACAAAATAGTATGACTTAGAAGAACGTCTGTAAATTTTTTCTGTCTCAGTAGGAATTAAAATCTTTGTTTCATCTTGGCTGAAATTGTATGAGCTAATATTAATTCCTAATTTTTTTGACTTTGCTAAAGTCTTAATTAATTTCCCTGTTTTGTAGCTATATATATTAATATTACCATACTCAAGAACACTATATGTGTTTCCATCTTTCATGGAATGGAATCCTCCAACCATTTTAGGATAAAAAACAGGGCTAGACCAAATATCTTTGAGTTTAATGTCTTTTTGTGCAATGGCAATATTTCCAGAGAAGAAAATTAAGACCATTAAGCAGATGGAGTAAATAAAATTACTTCTTTTCATAATGATTGTTTCGTTTACGATACTATTATAAAGCACAAATATTAACAGTGATTTGCTAAAGGCAATAGAGCGTTAAAACTGTATATTTCACTGATGCTTGATGCAATTTAATTATAAGTACGCAAAATTAGAAAAAAATAAGCCTAAGAGAAATTCAGTTTATGTGTTTTCTTTTTTCTTTTAGACAAAAGTTTTTAGATTTTTGCCATGCAGTTTGTTTAAGTACCATAAACAATTTTATAAAATTGTTGACAAAAAACGAATCTTGAATAGAAAAATAATCCATATTGACATGGATGCTTTTTATGCTTCCATTGAGCAAAGAGATTTTCCTAATTTACAGGGAAAGCCTGTTGCTGTTGGGCAAAACCATAATAGAGGAGTTGTGGCAGCAGCAAGTTATGAAGCCAGAAAATATGGTGTTAAATCGGCAATGTCATCTGTTGTGGCAGTTCGTCAATGCCCGGATTTAGTTTTTTGTCCTCCAAGATTTGAAATCTATAAGGAGGTATCCAAACAGCTTCATGAAATTTTCTTCAATTATACTGATTATGTTGAACCTTTATCTTTAGATGAAGCATACTTAGATGTTACCATAGATAAAAAAGGGATCAATTCGGCCAGTTTAATTGCAAATCAAATCCGTAAGGAGATTAAAGAAAAATTAAATCTGAATAGTTCTGCAGGGGTTAGCTATAATAAATTTTTAGCCAAGATTGCATCTGATTATAATAAGCCAAATGGTTTTTGTCTGATTACTCCTGAACAAGGTGCTTCTTTTGTTGAAAAACTTCCCATTGAACGTTTTTTTGGAATTGGTAAGGCTACTGCAAAAAAAATGCACAAGCTTGGAGTTTTTTATGGCAAAGATTTGAAAAAGTTCGATTTATCATCAATGATTCAATTTTTCGGTAAAACTGGACATGCTTTCTATAATATGGTTAGAGGAATTGATGAAAGGCCTGTTATTTGTCAAAGGATAAGAAAAAGTGTAGGAGTTGAGCGAACATATTCTGAAGATTTGAATATTTATAAAGATGTTTTGAAAGCCTTTAAAACGCTATGTAAAGAATTAGTTTTCCGAATGGAAAGAGGTAATTATAGAGGAAGAACGATTACTATAAAAGTTCGATATTCAGATTTTGATCAGTTTACAAGAAGTAAGACTATTGAAAATTCTTTGATTAAGAATAATGAACTATATGATTTTGTTATAAATTTATTTCAGGAAAAAGACCTTAAAAAAGACATTCGTCTTTTGGGAGTTTCTATTTCTAATTTAGATAATATTGAAAAAGAAATTTATAAAATTGGAGTTCAGTTGACCTTAAATTTTGAAAAAGAGTTTTAAAGATTTTTTTATGGTAAAAGATATAAATAAGATAATCCAGAATTTATTAGATTTTTATGATTTTAAAGATAAGAAGATCCTTTCTATAGGTGCTGGTGGAGGACAGTTTATAGCATATGGAAAATCGGCAAAGCATGTAATAGCTATTGATAATGATTTAAAAGCTCTAGACCGATTAAAGGATAGTGTTCATCGTTTAGGATTGAATGATAAATTTACTTTAGTTCATTCCGATTTTAAGGATGTGAATTATAAGGTTGATGTTGTTTTGTTTGAGTTTTGTCTGCATGAGATGGAGAATCACTCTTTATTATTAAATTTAGCTTTTAATATGGGACAGGATATTATAATTGCAGACCATTCGGTTGATTCTGAGTGGGCTTTTATTGCTGATGAAATTGATAAAGCAGAAAAGAGTTGGAATGCTGTTCACGGTTTTAAAGTGAAGAAAGAACAATGTTTTAAATCAGAACAGTTTTTTGAAGATTATGAAGAGCTATTTAATAAAGTTAAAGCTCAGGGAGAGAATTCAATAAAAAGAATAGAAAAATATAATAAACAAAAGTCGATAATTATTCCAATGGGATACAAGTTTGCTTTATTGTAGAGATTCACCCTAAAGGTAGGACTCCGTTTTTTGAACAAAATATTATTTCTTTAGTTAAAAGTTTAGTTATTTATGTTTTTTAGGGAATTGTTTATTCGTGAGAGAATAGATCGCATTTCTTAATTTTTTTCAAAAAATATCTTTAACCTCTTCATAAATTAAAATCCCACTTTGAAAACAGAAGAATTAAGTTTCTCTAAAATTATTTTAGCTACTGCTTCTGGTGGAATTCTTGAGTGGTTCGATTTCACATTATTCGGAATTCTATCTAAGCTGGTAGCAGAAAAATTTTTTCCTTCCCAAAACTTAAGTCTTAGTATGCTTTCGACCTTCGCTGCTTTTGCTGTAGGTTTCTTTGCCAGACCTTTAGGTGCAGTTATGATGGGGCATTTTGGAGATAAATATGGAAGGAAGAAAACATTTCTGTTTACCATTGTGATTATGGTCATATCAACAGCGGGTATAGGACTTTTACCAACTTACAAAACATTAGGAGTGTTTTCTCCTATTTTATTGGTGATAATGCGTTTGCTGCAAGGAATTTCTGTGAGTGGAGAGCATGGTGGAGCAATTACTTATTTATCTGAATATGCAAAGCCAAAATCAAGAGGATTACTTTCTGCAATTCCTGTTGCTTCTGCTCTAGGAGGTATGCTTTTGGCTTCAATTTGTGGATTTCTACTTACTGCTATTTTTTCTGAAACTCAGATTGATCAGTGGGCTTGGCGTCTTCCTTTTTTGTTGAGTTTGATTTTAGGTGGAATAGCATGGTATTTACGTAGGAAAATGAAAGAGACAACCACTTTTTTAAATCTGATGGTGGAGAATAAGATAGAAAGAGTTCCTGTAAAAAAGATATTTGCCAATCATAGAAGGCGTTTTTTCTTAATCACACTAAGTTTCCTTATTAGTGCAGCTTATCCGTATCTTTTGTTTTTTTATCTTCCCAATGCCACCGAGCGTTTTTTGCATGAAAACATATCTTCCAAAATATTAATATTAAATAGTATTAGTCTTGTTGTGGGTATTGTGTTTTTTTTGATTTCAGCTAAATGGTCTGATAAATATAATAGAGTAAAAGTAATGAGGTTGTTTGCTGCGATTTCAGTAATAATAACATTTCCCTTATTTGTTTTCTTTCCACTCCAAAACATTTGGAATTTATTTGTTTTTCAATTGATAGGTACTATTGTGTTTGCATGTTTTACGGGACCATGGCCTGCTGCAGCGGCGGAAAGCTTTCCTGATCAAGTTCGGTTTTCTGGAATAGCTTTAAGCTTAAATTTATCTGCTAGTATTTTTGGAGGAACAGCTCCATTTATATTAACATCGTTCCAATTTACACCTCATTGGGAGTTATTTTCGGGATTATACTTTACTCTTATTTCTCTAGGATCATTTTTAGCTATTATCTTTGGTCCTTTCCGTAAAAATAAACAAGGGGTTTAGATTATTTAGTAAATTTATTCATCATTTATTTATCCTTTTCTTTTATATATTCCTTATTTTAAAATTCATGAAAAAAATAGTCTACTATTTTGCATTATTACTAGTTTTATGTAATAACTTGTCAATTATTGCTCAGGAAAACATTGCCAATGGTCGGATAAAAGGTCGAGTATATAATCTTTATTCAAATAAGGGTATACCTTTTGTTAATGTTGTTGTTTGGGGAACAACAATAGGTACTGTTAGTGATAGTTTAGGAAACTATGAAATAACAAATATTCCTCCCGGGTATTGTCGAGTAACTGCCACTACATTGGGGTATGAGCCTAAAACCAGTGCTGATATTTTAGTGACTAACTCAAAGGTTAGTCAGTTAGATTTAGGTTTAGAGGAAATGTCAATTGAATTAGGAGCTGTTGAGATTAAGGGTAGCCCTTTTGAAAAACGAAAAGAATCACCTGTATCTATCCGAACATTAGATATTTCAGAAATAGAAAAAACTCCTGGAGCCGATCGTGATATTTCAAGAGTAATTCAGACTTTGCCAGGAGTAGCATCTTTTCCTGGTTATCGGAACGACTTAATTGTAAGGGGAGGAGGAGCTAATGAGAATTCATATTATCTTGATGATATTGAAATTCCAAATATAAATCATTTTGCAACTCAAGGGGCAAGCGGTGGTCCTACAGGAATAATTAATACTGATTTTATTCGTGAAGCTAATTTTTATAGTGGTGCATTTCCTGCATCAAAAGGAGATGCATTGTCTTCTATCTTGGATCTTAAACTTATAGAACCCAATACTGATAGATTTCAAAATAGACTAACTTTAGGTTTTACAGAAGCCGCATTTAGTACAAATGGACCTTTATCAAAGCGATCTGGAATTATATTTTCTGTAAGACAATCATATTTAGATTTATTATTTGGGCTTTTAGAATTACCGTTTTTACCAACTTATACAGATGCACAGTTTAAATATAAATATAGGACTAAGAAAAATCATGTGTTTAGTATAATAGGTTTAGGAGCTTTAGATAAGTTAAGATTAAACACAGGGATTAAAGATCCTGATCCCACACAGAGTTATTTGCTTAATTCCTTACCCGAAAATGACCAAGAGACATATACCATAGGGGCTTCGTATAAGATTTTTGATAGAAATGGGTTTTACACCTTTGTTATAAGTAGAAATTACTTAAACAATAGAGCTTTGAAATATTATAATAATATAGAAGAAGAGGGGTTGAAAACGCTTGATTATAAGTCGGATGAAGGTGAGTCGAAGTTTAGGGTTGAAAGAACTACAAAAGGAAAAGTTTTGGATTATAATATAGGTTTTGGCGGACAGTATTCTTTATATTCAAATAGTACTTATGCCAAAATATTTCAGAATGATAGAGCTTTTATTCAAAACTATTCTTCTAAGCTAGATTTTTTTTCTTATGATTTTTTTGGGCAGATAAGTAGAGGTTTTTTCTCAGAATTACTTACACTATCTTTTGGAATGAGAATGGATGCGAATAATTATTCAGATAAAATGAATAATCCATTAGAGCAATTTTCTCCCAGATTTTCTGCGAATTATTTTTTCACAGAAAAATTTGGAGCTAGTCTTAGCTATGGAAAATACTTTCAGTTACCTCCTTATACAACATTGGGCTTTCGAAATAATTCTATGCAGCTCGTAAATAGAATAAATGGAATTAAATATATAGAAGCGGATCATTTTATTGCTGGATTAGAGTTTTATCCTGATAACCGTTCAAAGATAAGTTTAGAAGGATTTTATAAGAAGTATTCAGATTATCCTTTTTCTGTAGAGGATTCAGTTGCTATTTCGAGTAAAGGGGGCGATTATGGAGTGTTTGGTGCAGAAGAAGTATTGAGTAAATCAGATGGAAGGGCATATGGTGTTGAATTGATGGCAAGAGATAAAGATTTGTATGGGTTTAATATATTATTATCATATGCCTTTGTAAGAAGTGAATTTAAGAATTCTCATAATAATTATATCCCTGCCAAATGGGATAATAAACATATATTGAATTTAACAGTTTTAAAATCCTTGAAAAGGAATTGGGAAATAGGATTTAGGTGGCGATTTGTAGGAGGTTCTCCCTATACTCCCTATGATTTAGATAAGTCAAGTTTGGTTTTAGCCTGGAATGCCAAAAGCGAACCTTATCTTAATTATTCTGCTTTTAATACTCTTCGATTACCTGTTTTTCACCAGTTGGATCTAAGAATAGATAAAGAATGGTTTTTGAAGAAGTGGTCTGTTATCTTATTTTTTGATATTCAGAATGTTTATAATTTAAAATACAAAGACCAAGATTTGATTACGAATCTGAATGAGGATGGCAATTCCATAATTATTAATCCAGAAGCTCCTATAGATCAACAAAGATATAAGTTAAGAAGAATCGAGAATCTTTCAGGAACAATTGTACCATCCTTTGGTTTTATTGTAGAATTTTAATTCAAAAATGAAATATCTATACAATATATAAGATAATATTGTATATTTGCCGCCTACCAAAGGGATATTAGCTCAGTTGGTTTAGAGCACCGCCTTGACAGGGCGGGGGTCAGTGGTTCGAATCCACTATATCCCACTTTCTTTATAATTAAATTCCATCAAACTATATTAATTTTCATTAAGCTAATTATAGCTCTATATATTAGTGCTTTATAATATAAAGAGTGAAACTTGAGTGTGATGATTACCCAAATTTCACTTGTCTTATAAAGTTAAATCCTAATTGTTGTTTTTTTTCTCTTTGTCGATATCAATAATCGTTTGAATTTGTTGAGGTGAGATTTTCTTTCCGATTATTTTTTTGTCTTTATCTAATAGAAAGATTAACGGGGTTCCACTTACATTGTATAAGTTATGATAGTTGCCTTTTGCTGTATGTGTGCCATTTACATCATACCAATGGAAATTATTCTCTCTAACATATTTTCTCCATTTTCCTAAATCATTTTTTGTGCAAACAGCATACACATCCACTTCATTTTTTAATTCCGTATCATATAACTTTTTTAATTCTTCAGATTGTGTTTTACAATGGCCACAATCGTAGTCGTAGAAAAATATTACAGTATAAGGTTTGTTGAGTGAATATAGAGGAACTAAATTTTCTAAAGTATCAATTAATATCAGCTCAGGGGCTTTTTTACCTATTAAAATAGGTTTTGTTTTTTTGACAATTTCTTCAAGTTGTTTGTAACTACTTTTTGGAAATCCTTTTACTTTTTTATTTAAGAAGTAATTTTCTCCTATGTGCAGAAAAATTTTGTCATAACCCATTATAGGATGACTCTGATATTTTCCAAGTAAATCATATAAAAAATAATTACGTATTTCACTATCTGGTTGAGTTTTTGCGATTAAATTGTCAATTGCAGTGATAATAGTATCAGGGTCAGGTCCAACTATTTTTTCAAAATATTTGTCGAAATAAGGCATTAGGAATGGAGTGTTTAAGAAGCCTGAATCTTTAAGGTCGTAGTTGTCCCAATAATGTTTCTTTTGGTAGAAATATGCTTTTTTAATATCTGTAGTATCTTTGATATAAGGATTTTTTGGTGTGTGAGAAGCTTTAAAAAGTTTGCTTACAAATAACCTAGGGTTATCTTTTATGATTTTTTTCTCTTCTTTATTTGCAATCTTTTCAGTTTCCAAATTTGCTAAAGAATCAGTTAATCCATCTTCTTTTAAACGTAAAAATGTATCCATTTTAAAACGGTTAAAATTGAAGAAAACTGTATTGTTCTTTGATTTTTTTATTATGTAATTTTTATAAGGAGATTTTAAGTTTGCTGTTATTTTGAAATTTTGGTTTTTAGAAACAATGAAGTCAAAAAGCCTTTCTTTTTTTTCATTAGCAATAACATATATTCCTTTGTGTAGCTTGTTTTTTCCTTTAAAACATATCTTGTTTTTTGCATCAACAGTATCTATTGTTACAAAATTTCCAGGAGTACCTCTGTAAGAATATAAGATGTATTTTTTACCGTTTTCGTTTTGTAATTTAAAACAGATGTTATGACCACTTTTGTTGACAGAACATGATGTTACTAGCAAAATTATAATTGCAGTAACCAATAAAATAAAATTGCCTCTTTTCATATAAATTAATGTCGTTAGTAAAGCAAATATAGTAATAAATGATAAATTGTTTCTCAGCTTAAACTATCAGTAGAATTCTTGTCTTTGATTTAAAGTGTTGTACTAAAGAATATTGAAATATTTTTAATTTTATTTCGTTTTTAGATTTGACGGGGCTTTCAAGAGGAAAAGCATTCTAGAGAGACAAGTTTTTTTCAAAAAAAAATAGATTTTATTGTCACCTTTTCTTTAGATAGAGGATAAATTACTGTTTTGTGTTGAAAAGGTTCTCTCACACAATTCATCTAAAATCTAAATCAATTTGTCGTTATGAAAAAAAATATACTTAGCATTTCAGTTCTTCTCTCTCTAATTTTTGTTTTTAATTTTAGTTTGTTTGCCGGCCAAGTTGAAAGAAAAGGTAGAGTTCTATATCACTACAATACTAAATCCCCAATTATCGGATTGATGGTAAAGGCAGTAAATTCAAATGGCCAGATCGTCGCAGAAACATATACCGATGAAATAGGAGCTTTTTCTTTCCTTTTAGACGAAGATCAGAATTATACCTTGCAATTTGACAATACCTATGCTTCAAATCAAAACGTAAGACCTACCTTAACTGATCTAATAGCATTAAGAGAATATTTAGACGGAGTAAGATCTTTAAACGATTTACAAAAGTCTGCTGCTGATCTAAATCAAGATTCTAGAATAACTAATGCAGATTATGATATATTCCAGCGTGTTTGGGCACAAGGAGGAGAATTGCCTACTGGAGGTCCTATATATTGTACTACAGATAAGGATAAAGATAATAATAACAATGGTAATGGTAAAGTAAAGGATGATAATGCTAATCAAAAAGATCCTTTAGATGATCCTTTACATTGGTGGTGGTGGGTAGGAAACACACATGTTGGTGATATGATGGATGATGCAGTTTTTGAACCAATGGATGAAGATGATAAAGCTTTTGTTGCTCCATATGCATATGCAAACTTAACACTAAACGTATTTGCAGGTCAAAGAGTAGAATTTCCTATCACCTTACAAAAAGATATAAGAGCATTTAATTTGAACTTTAATTTACCAAAAGGTTTTGAGTTGATTTCTATTGAGGCTGAAAATGGAGATTTAGCATATGCAGAAACTAATGGAAAAATTAACTTGTGCTATGTTAAACATATTAATTCTCTTCAAAATGAAATTCAATTGACTGTTGTTGCAAGATGTGTGTCTAAAGAATCAGATAACAACTGGAACTTTGTAAATACGAACTCTTATGGATATGGAAACGACTACAAGAAAAAAAGTCTAAAGATTGGATATCCAGAGTTTAATTATGAAGCAAACGCAAACAACATAATTATAGTAGATCAAAATCCTATTGCTTCTTCAACTACAATGAATGTAACTACTTATACAGATTCAGATATTAGAATTAGATATATAAATTCTAAAGGACAACAAGTAGCTAACGAGATTTTCGAAAATGTAGCTAAAGGAGTTAAGACTGTAGGTATTCCTTATGATAAATTATCTGATGGTATTAATATCTGCATAGTTGAGATAAACTCAAATATAGAAACAGTAAAACTTATAAAGTAAGATTTATGAGCATGAAATAATATATACTGATCCAGTAATCCAGTTGTCTATAGGCAACTGGATTGTTGGCGTTTGTATCTTTTAGATACAAAAAACGAAAGAATTGATTTATATAGTGAGAGAATAGTAAATGTGGTTATAATATTTTGTTATTTATTAAAAACCAAGCTTTGTTTATCGAAGCTTGGTTTTTTTATTTTTTGATTGTTTTGTTTTTAACAAGCTTGTAAAAATTTTCTTTTAATTTTGCAAATAATTTTTTGCTGGGAATGAATGCTTGCTTTGATGAATGGAATTTTTACAAGAAAATTGGAGAATGTAAAATACTGCTTTTTTTTAGTGGTATTCGTTTTTTCTTTTTATGGAGTATTGTTTGGTGCAAGCTCCTTATATGCATATAAAGATATAGATGATATAGTTAAGGAGGCTGATTACTTTTCTAAAACTAAGAGAAGTGATAGTGCATTGTACTTTTATAAAAAAGCATTGAATAAATTAGAATCTGACACTTCTACCCTAAACTTTAATCTATATATAAAAATGGTAGATGTTTTTCGAGGGGTGAAAAAGTTTGATTCTGCACAAATTTTCTTAAGTAATGCTAAGCGATATATAAAATATGGGAATATTGATCGAAATAAAGCTTTATATTATTTCAATTTAGGAAAAGTATTTAAGGGGAAAAGAGATTATAAGGGAAGTGTAATTGCTTTGCAAAAAGCACGCAAGATTTTTGAAAGTAAATCTGTAAAGAAAAAGAATGATAGCTTACTGGCAATGACTCTAAATTCGCTAGGAGTTGTTTCTGCTTATTTAAAAGATATTCCTTCAGCAAAATATTATTATAAAAGCAGTATTGCTGAATTTATAAAGATAGGCAAAGGGAAAAATTTAAAAATACAAGGACATATTTATGCGAATTTAGGTAATTTACTTTGTCTTGATGGCGAAAAGGAAGAAGCTTTGAGCATGATTGAAAAATCAATGGATTGCTATTCAAGATTAAAAGGAGATGATAAACTTAAATCTTATAAACCATATAAAAACTTAGCGCTGATTTTACGAAAATTAGGGGCCAATAAAAAGTCAGTTAGTTATTTCGAGAAATCTGTTGAAATAAGGAAGAAGAATAAAGGACCTGATGATATTGTTTTAGCTGATTTGTATTTATCATTGGGAGTTACTCTTAGAGAAGTAAATGAGTATGAAAGCTCTTTGCGCTATAGCCGTGAGGCGTTAAGAATCTATTTGCTTTATAATTCTCCTTTAGATCGGAAAGTTGCAATGGCATATAATAATATTGGTGTCAATTATAAAAAGTTAAAAAAAGGTGATAAAGCCATAGGGATCTTCCAGAAGATCTTAAAAGCGAATGCCTTTGAGAGTGATTTGCAATTTCAGGCATATTCAAATCTTGCTATAGGTAATATTATTAAAAGACGTAATGATTCGGCTCAGTATTACTTGAGTTTGATGAAAAAAAGACTAGGGAAAAATAAAATATTAGATATAACGGAAGCAGAAAATAGATTCTTATATGCAAAAATTTTAGTTTTTCTTAAAAGGTATAAAGAGGGGAAAATAATTATAGAAGATTTAGTTGAGTTTTATTCAAACGATATTGATTTACACCGATTTGAACTGGTAAATGTGATTCTGTTAAAGGGTAATGTGTTTTTGTCAGAGAATAATTTTGATAATGCCCTTAAAGAATTTTATCGTGCAGAGAAGGTTTTATTGAATTTGAATTATAAAGACACAAATGTAAATTTAAGTTTTTTGCTTCTGGAAATTTATTGTAATCAATTTTCTGCCCTTTCAAAAATATATATTGAGAATAATTTTAATGAAGAAAAGTCTAAAGAGGCTCTGTCAAAATGTTTGAATTGTATTTCATTAATTGATCAAATTAGAAATGATTCAGAAAATAATGCTGTTGATGACACTAAACTTCGGTTGATGTCGGAAAATATCGGTATTTATGAAAAAACTGTTGAAATAGCTTATTCTCTTTATGAAAAAACCAGTGATGCAGAATTTCTTGAAAAAGCTTTTTTTGCATCTGAAAAAGGAAAAGCTTCTGTTTTGCTAAGCGCAATTAGGAGTATTGAAGCAGAAAAATTAGGAGAAGTACCAAGTGAGTTATTAGAGAAAGAAAAAATTCTTAAGAAGGCTATCGGGACTCTTAAAAATGAATTGTACAGAGAAAATTTACTTTCAAATAAGAATGAAGAAAAAGTAACGGTTCTAAGAAATAGACTTTTTAAAGCTAATAGTTCTTTAGATAGCTTGAATTCTGATTTTAAAAAGAGATATCCAAAGTTTTTTGATCTAAAATATAATTCTTCTGTTCTAAGTCTTAAAGAAGTACAAAAGAAGCTTTCTTCAAAAGATATCTTATTGGAATATATGTTTGCCGGAGAATATTTGTATTCTTTTGAAATAACCAATAAACAAACAAGTCTGCGAAGAACCTCTGTTGATAGTATATTTTTTCAAAAATTAAACGATTTAATTTTAGCTCATAGAGATGTTGATTTTTCAAATCATAAATACAAGGATTTTTCAAACTTTATTCAGTTGTCAACCACTGTATATCAAAAACTATTTCAGCCAGAACAAGATTATTCAAAGAAAAATATATTAGTTATTCCTTGTGGAAAATTAAGCTATTTGCCGTTTGAAACATTGGTTACTAAATTGGATTATCCAAAAAGAATCGATTATGGGGCTTTAAGCTATCTGGTAAAGAAATCTGCTGTTTCTTATGCATATTCCACTACAGTGTTGTTCTCGGAAACTAGCAGTGCAGATAATCCGAATTTTAGTCTTCTGACTTTCGCTCCAGAATATGGTAAAGAGAATTTTCTTTCATATTTCCCTTATCAGGTAAGAGATTTTACAAAAGATTTTACTCCTTTGAAATTTACAAAACAAGAGGTTAATGCTATCCATAACTATTTTGAAGGAAAATCTTTTACTAATTCAGATGCCACTGAATCAAACTTTAAGAAAGCCGCTAGTCAATATGGAATCCTTCATTTAGCTATGCATGCTTTTATTGATGATAATGACCCTTTATATTCCAAATTGATTTTTGATGCATCTTCAGACTCAATAGATGATGGGTATCTTAACACATATGAAGTATTTAACTTGAAATTAAATGCTAAAATGGTTGTGTTGAGTGCTTGTAATACAGGAACAGGCAAACTGAAGCAAGGAGAAGGAGTGATGAGTTTAGCCCGAAGCTTCTTATATGCAGGAGTGCCTGATATAGTAATGACATTATGGGAAGTTAATGATGAATCTGGTGCAGAGATAATGGAAAACTTTTATGAGAATTTGCTCGAGAATAAATTAAAATCTGAAGCTTTGAGGCAGGCTAAGCTTAAGTATTTACAGAAATCTAATCAGCTTAAATCCCATCCTTTTTTCTGGTCGGCATATGTAAATATAGGAGATTATAGGCCATTATTAAATAATACTTACCAAAGATATTATGTTGAATATGTTGCTCTTGTATTAATATTAATAACCTCCCTTTTCCTGTTTTTCCTTTTATGGAAGAAGAAAAAGAGAGGTTAATTTAAGAGATATAAAATTTTATCTTAACTTGCTAATTAACTCTATTGCTTTATTTTGGTATGGACCCCTATTTAAAGATAAAGTTTTTAGCTGTTTGACAGCTTTGCTTTTTTTACCCATTTTTATATATGTAAGGGCTAGAAACCACTCTGCTTGATCAAGAAATAAGTTATCGTTATCTGATATGATTTTTTGGAATGCAATTGCAGCTTTTTCACTTTTGTTAATTTCCATATAAGAAATTCCCTGATATAACTGACCCATTAAGTTGTTAGGGCTTTTTTGAAAAACTTCAATAGCTTGGTTGAATTCTTTTGCTTCCATTAGCTTAAACCCTGCAAGAACATTTGAATCACTGGTGGAAAAGTTATTCTCTGATCTAACTTGAAGATAAGCAGTAGTAGAATCAAAATATTGTTGATATAAAGTATTACTAGAATTAAAAGAATTCCAGAATATACTACCTCCAACTATACATAAAACAGCGATTGTTGCAGCAACGCTGAATAATTTGTTTTTTGAAAATAAAGAAATAACCTTTGGGCTAGAACTGTTTTCTTCAAAAATTTGATTCAAAGAGTCTTTAAGTTTAAAGGCATTTAAATCTGAAATAGCAGAATTAATTTCCTGATGTAGACTTATTTCTGAATTTAGGGTCGGGCTGGTCTCCATCTCGACCAAAAAAGACTCCAAATCTGTCTCAGACATTGAGCCAGATAAAAAGTCATCGATTTTTATAGCTTCATTGTTCATGACATTACTTCTTTAAAATTAGGGTCACGTTTGATTTTTTCGACAAGTTTTTCTTTGCATAGGTATTTTTTTCTTTTCGCGTAGTCGACACTTTTATACCCCATCATTTCTGCAACTTTCTTCTGAGGAGTTTTTTGTAAAAACAGATTAAGTATTTTTTGACACTCTTTGTTTAATTGAGTAAAATGCTTTCTGTATAAATCATATCTGCTAGTTTCTTCTGTAAGTATTTTAAGATCAGGTTCAACAGATAAGGACTCCTGTATTTGGTGATTATCGGTATCGACTTTTACTTCTTTTTTATTCAAATTTTGCAGCCATAAGAAGCGGCAAACAGAGAATAGGTATGTGTGAAAAGCACAGTGCAGTTCTGTTAATTCATTTTTTTTTATTTTTTGGTAGATTACCATTACTCCATCTTGAAAGATGTCGTTGGCGTCATCCTCACTACCACTATTTTGTATTATATACCTTTTAATAGATTTATAATATTTTTTATATATGTAATTTAATGTTCCTCTATCACTGGTACGTATACCATTCAATATTTCACTTGCTTTCAATTTCGCAACATTTTAAAGTTTATCACTAAAAAGGAGAAAAGGTGACCCAAAAAATTGAAAAAAATTTTTTCTTTGAAAAGTTTTTGTAAATTAATTGCTATCTTCAATCCCCGTAAGACCTCACAAATTTAATTTTTTTATTCTTTCAGGATATTATTTATAAGATCTTAATGTGAATCAATTTTCCATCGGTATAATATTTTTCTTTTTTTGTCAATTATCTTCTTTCTGTCAATCAGAAAAGAGTTTACTTTCAACTGATACTTATCGTATCGTTTTTTATAATGTTGAAAATTTATTTGATACAAAACAAAATTCTAGCCATGATACATTTTATAAGGAAGGATATCATAAATGGAACAAATCAAGATATTATACAAAAATTCAAAATATTTCAAAAGTACTGGTTGCTTGTGGTGAGAACCAAAATTATCCTTCAGTTATTGCTTTGTGTGAAGTAGAGAATAAAAATGTGCTAAAAGACATATGTTGTTATAGTTGTTTACGAAATCTTAATTATAACATTGTCCATCAAGATGATTTAGACCCAAGAGGTATTGAAGGGGCTTTACTATATAGAAATTCTTTGTTTATAGAAGAGAATTCTTTTTTGTTATCTTTATCTACAGATTCAATAAGAGTTAAAAGACAAGTCCTAGTTGTAGTGTTAAAAACTAAATTTGACGAAAAGTTTATTTTCTTTGTTAATCATTGGCCTTCTAGATTTTCGGGGCGTTTGTATACGGATAAAAAACGTATATGTGCAGCAAATAGATTAAGGAATATAAGTGATTCTTTGAAGAAAATTAATCCAAATGCTTTTTTTATTTATTTGGGAGATTTTAATGATGATGAAAAATCAAAGAGTATTAAAATACTACAAGAGGCTAGAGGTATTAAAAATGTAAATATGTTTAATGCTCTCGACTATTCTAAATCTAATGCTAATGGAACTATAAAATCTAAAGGGAATTGGGCTTTTTTTGACCATATATTTGTTTCAGAAAATCTAATCCATAACGATACGATTTCTTTATCGAAAGAGGGCTTGCATATTTTGCAAAATGATTTTTTGTTTGAATCGGATGGAAGGCGCTTGGGACAAAAGCCTTATCGAACATTTTTAGGCCCTTTATATAAAGGAGGATATAGTGATCATTTACCTGTTTTTGTTGATATTATTAGAAAATAATCACTAAAAAGTAATTAGAGATCCTTGAATATATGAATAAATATCACCATTAATTATCATTAGTTTGCATTTAATTATCTAGGTGTTGAATAAAAACTTAGCATTTTTAAACGCGACCATTATTATGTTTGAGTAAGAAGAAAGTGCCAATACTTATTATAGATAATAATGTGTAGCGTGTATGTTTAAATTGTATTCTTTGTTAGCGGTTACAAATATCTTTGAATGAGCAAAATTCACAATTTTTTCGCTCTGTTGTTTGAGTAAAACTAATATTTGTGTCGAATATTTCTTCTATTTTTTGAAGAAGTAGTTCCTCAAAATCATTTAAGTCATTATAATTAAATGTATTCTCAAAAGTGTTTCTTTTAATAATTTTTTGTGCTGTAAGTAGACCTCCAGAAAGAGATCTAAAGCTGTAAATTCCTGCAAGTATTTTATGATTATTGAGTTCTGGGTTGCATTTATGATATAACCATGTGTACATAACCAATTGGAAACTTTTATTAAGTTCTTGTTTTGAAAACAACTCTTCAAAGTCGGAAAATCTGAGGTTTTTATTTTCAACTTTACCCGTTTTATAATCAATGATTCGAATTTGGTCTCCTACAGAATCAATTCGGTCAATAAATCCTTTTAACTTTATTTCTTGATTGCTATTGGTTAGAGTAAATTCGGTAGAAATAAATTTCTCTAAAGAATAAAGTATGCTTTCTTTATTTTGTTTTTTATACTGCTTTAGTTTTTCTATTTCAAAGCGAATAAAATTTTCAACAAATTGTCTTCCAACTTCAATGATTAATCTATTTTTACCATATAAAATATTTTGAGTCGAACTTTCCCGGTTAAATGCATCAATCGACTGTTTATTGATTTTAGGTAGTAGTAAAGATAATTCTACTCCAGACAGTGTTTTACCTTGAAAATCGGTATAAAAATTTTCCAAAATCTTATGTACAACTGTACCTAATGCTGCAGCATCAATATTTTCTTCAATTTCTTTTTCCTCTTCTAAATTTAAAATCTGAGCAAAATAAAACTGTAGTGAGCAGTTAATATATTGAATTAAAGAGGAGGGTGAGAACCCACTTTTAGCTTTTTTTTGTAAGAGAGAAATTATTTTTTTTGATTTCTTAATATTTATCTTTTTATCAGATGTATTTTTATCAGACTTATTAAGAGGTACAGTGAGTATCTTTTCTTCAATTGTTGTTTTTGGATTATAGTTCTTAAGTTCCATTAAGAGCTGGTTTATAAATCTACTCTTTTGTCCACCTCCCATAGTTTCCGTTTCAGTATTGTAAACTAAATAGACATTCTTTGCTCTTTGTAATAGTCTGTAAAAGTGATATGCATATACAGCATTTTTTTCTTTATATGTTGGTAATCCAAAAGATAGTTTGATTTCATCAGGGACAAAAGCGTTCTGATTCTTACCTTTAGGAAGGATTCCTTCATTTGCAGATAAAAGAATGATGTTGTCAAAATCGAGAGTTCGTGTTTCTAATACTCCCATAACTTGTATGCCTTTTAGAGGTTCTCCATAAAAAGGAAGAGATTGAGTTTTACTAAGATTAGAAAATATTTTTTTTATTGAATTGATGGTAATTAGATCTTGATATTCATTAATTGTTTCTTCTATTCTTAAAAAAATTTGGTGAAAAATAAAAAGATATTCTTGTGGAGGGAGACAGTCTTTGCCGTTTTCAGTCAAAATAGGGAGAACATATTTACATATTAATTTCAAGTTTTGAATTGCTTTGATTGGTTCACTATTCCAGTCATTCAGTATTAAATCTAAAAATAAATTCAGATGATTATCTTCTTTTTGTTTGTGAATTTGTAATTCGCTTTTTTTAAAGAAGATTTTAGATGAATACTGAATTTTTTGAATTTGATATTCGAATGAACTAATTGGTTCTTTATTAGTATTTTGGTGGTATTCTTCAATTGTTTTAAATATTGGATGACTAAATATTTCTATAAGATCTTTGGTGTAAAATAATCTATCTTTGGTAGAAGTTAAATTGAGTCTTTTTGCATTGATTTGTAGATCAAAAATAAATTCAAATAAATCGTAAATTGGAATTTGGGTTAAAGGGAATCCCATTGTAATATTATAGTTCTCAATATTATCGGGCATGGAATTTATGCAAGGGAGTAATAGGCTTTCTTTTGCAAGAATGAGTGCTGTATTTGTTATTATTCCTTTATTGATTTTTAATTTGTTTATTACTTCAGAAGCGAATTTTACTTGACCAATATTTTTTGGGACACCAACAACTTGAATATTTTTTGCAATATTTTTGTAATTTTCTCCTATGAAATTCATGGGATTAAAGAAATCTGATTTTGCGTATCGCCTTAAAAATAAGCCTGCTTCAATATCTGTATTTCCTTTTCCATTTTTATAAAAATAATATTCATCTCCATCCCAAAATATTTCAGCAAGTCCAATTTTAACCAAATGTTTAATGAATTTATTTTCTGCGTTGGTTAGTGCATTAAAACCTGCAAAAATTATTTTTTTCCATTTTATCTTTTGAGCTAAAGTTTCAATGTTTTCAGCTAGGATGCGATAAGACAGTCCGCTCCATGCCTGCTTTTTGTTTAACTGATCATCACGAAGTAAGTTGTAATAAGTTCCGAGTGAGCGGTAGAATTTTAGATAGTTCTGTTGAAATTCAGTTAGTGGACTACCATCAACATTCCATTCATTCATTGCGTATGAATCTGATAAATGCGAAAAAACTTTGTTTACATCTACCAAATACTGGTCTAATTCGCTAAACTCGCGAATTAGTTGCTCTCCCCAAGTTAAAAAAGTTTCTAAATTTTGTTTGTTTTCACCTGCTATTTGGCGATGAATTTTATATAATTCAAAGGGTAGTTTTAATCTATCAGCCGGCTTAATCCCTGTTAATTCTTCTGCAAAGTTTGAAATTCCAACAATTTTGGGTGACAAAGAAATTTTTTTTATTCTATTAGCTATATATTTTTTTAAGAAAACACCTCCTCTTTGAGAAGGCAAAACAATAGCTATATTTCCTAAGTCATCACCATAGTTATTGATTAGGTGATTAGCGATTTGATCTAAGAAAGATTTCAAGTGAAAATAATTAGGGGGTTATAAAATCTGGGCTAATTGTCTTATTTGTCTAGGTTTTCCTGCATCAATCCAAAAATTGTCATTATGAATATGTGCCTTTATTTTATATTTTTTGGCCATTTCAAGATATATATCAATAACACTGCAAGGACCACTTAATTTTGTTTCTGCTATTAAGTGTGGTTTTATACAATGTATACCGCTAAAAGCAAGACGCTTTAAATTATCAGCTTTTCTGACAATTATTTTTTCTCCAGTTCTGATGTTTTCCCAACCACACAAAATAAGATTATTGTCAAACAAAAGGTATCTCTGAGTTTCTCTTTCTTTAACTGCCAATAATGCAGAATTATCAGAATTTATTAATTGATTATAAAATTCAGAAATATTTAAATCTGAGAAGATATCTACATTGTGAATCAATAATGCTTTTTCTTTTTGAAATAAGGGTAAAGCTTTTATTAATCCACCACCAGTATTTAGTAGTTGATCACTTTCGTCAGAGATCTCAATTTTTAAATTTTGATGTTCGTAAGATTGTATGAAGGTTTTAATTTGTTGAGAGAAATGGTGTGTGTTTACAATAATATTCTTGAAATTATATTTTATCAATTTTTCCAACTGATATTCAAGCATACTTTTGTCATTAATTTTTACTAATGCTTTGGGTTTGTTCTTTGTAAAGGAGCCAAGTCTTGTCCCTAATCCTGCTGCGAAGATCATTGCTTTCATGAAAAGTAAATTTGTTTCAGAATAGGCAAAGGTAAAAAATAAGATAGGTTTTTAAAAGGTTTAATGAAAAGGAGGGAGAAACAAAAAAATATATTATGAATTTGATGTGGTATTATTTTTTATGTAGTTAGCAACTTCTTGTAAAGAACTAAAAGTAGTTATTCCATTTTTTTTTGCAATAGCCTTTAGAGCGCGCATTTCTCTTCTTTGAAAAGTGTTAAAAGAAAGTCTGTCATTATTATTTAAAACACATAGAAGAACTTTGTTCTTTACAATTTTCTGGCTTAAATAAAAAAATTGGAGTATAGAGTCTGGATTTGTGTTTTCTGGTGAAAGTAAGTATAGTTTATAGCTGTTTTCTCCTTTTTTTACTTCTAAGAGATTATTGTTTTCAGTGTGAACTTCAAAATTACTAGAATCTTTGTTTTTTAGTAAGGGAAGGAATTTATTTTCCCAATCAATAAAATATGATTGGGAAGTTATATTGCTAGAAACGTCAGTATCAAAACCAACTTGATTGGCAGATAATAATTCTTCTATTTCTTCTGGAGTAAGTTCGTTATCTTTTTTGTTTTTGCAAGAAGAGGTCATAAATGCAAATGTTACAAACAAAATACATATTATTGATAACCGATAGGTTAAAGACAACAAACTCCCGGATTGTTTTAAAAATAGCTTTTTCATGTTATGGTTATTTTAAATAAAGTAATTTTGGCTATGTCAGTAGGCTTAAAACGAAAAAAAAACACAAACTGTATTGACAATTTGTGTTTTATGAATTTTTAACAAGACAAGGTATTTTATCTTATAGGAGAGAGTTTTGGCGAAAAATCACTTTGGTATGCCCCCAAATCAGGTTTTGGTAATGCTCTATTATTACCTTTTATGTCTTTAGGAACTTCACTTGCAATTTTGGGATCACCAATGCCTATTGCAGGGCTTCCTGCAGTCAGTTCAAAATACATAGGAGTTTCTTTTTCTTTATTATTGTTTTTTATTTCATTTTCTACTCCATAAAATTTTGGATCTTTATTGATAATAGTATTTATATATCTATCTGGAAAGTTTTCAATTTTACGACTTGTAGATAGTAAGCAATTCTGAATTTTAATATTTGTTGTTGTTGTCTGAGAAGGAATGATTGTGTCAAAATATTCTTCACCTGTATTTTTACCTGAAATTATACTGTTACCAATAAATAAGTTTAGGTCAAAAGGAATTTGTTGATTATTCTTTTTAATCCAATTTTCCACATAAAAAGCAGGGTTTTCTCTGGAAGTTTTTGAATAGTTTCCAACCGTAATTTGTTTAAATGAATAATCCCCTCCATTTCTCAGAAAAACGCCCCCTTGTCCGGCATTTCCTAAAACTAAGTTTTCTCCTTGGATTCTGGATGCTACAGCATAAATATTTGCAATGCTATGGTTTTCAATAATACTATTACTTATGTATAATTTATTGCTTTTAATTATCCTTTTTGTTTCTGGCTGTATTCCTATTACACCATTTTTAATTATAGCATAATTTATATGTGAGTCCTGATTACTTTCATTAATCATTATTCTATTCCATTGCCCAGCATAGTCTTTATCAAAGCCAGTTGTTCTGCTTCCTTGTATAATTACAGGCTCTTCTTTTGTTCCATTGATATCAATAGCAGCATCTGGGGCAGACCAAATTCCAGTCCCAGCATAACAATAAACTTTTGTTCCTTTTTCGATTATTAGTTTTCCGTTAATTCGTGCAAAACCACCATATATAAAATAAGGTCTTTCATTGGTCCAGATTACTGTTTCTCCTTTTTTGGCAACTATTTTATAATGCAATTTGAATGTGGGGTAGCGATCAAAATCGTCAGCTACTATATAATTCGCATTTAATCCCCAAGCTTGAAGGACCACCTTTTGTTGATTTCCATTTACAGAAAATGAGATATTATCTTCAACAACAAAAGGATTATTTTTTTCAGTAGGATCTATAGTAACATTTGCAAAAATATAGATAGAGTCGTTTGCATCAATTTCAATGTTGTTTTGAGTGTTTCCTGCTCTTCCGTCAACATTAATCTGATATGGTGAATTATTTCCACCTATAACTTTTATGTTGTTGATTTTAATTGCTTTGTTTGAAGTGTTAAGTACTGTTATTTTTCGAGTTGCAGATCCTACTTTTGCAAAAATTGTATCAAAAACAAGAGTGTCTGTAGAAAATTTTAACTGAAAAGAAGAGCTATTATTAAAATCATCTTCTTTTCTGCACGAAAAAAAGATGATTAGTATGAAGCTAAAAAGTATTCCAAAATTGAGAATCTTATTTTTGATCATGTTATTTTTATTATTTTTAGTATCCAGGAGATAATAAAAGCTTTGTTTGTCTGTAAATAATAAAACGTACAAATAATATTGTAGATTTTTGTCAAAGGTAAAAAAAGTGGATTAAGTTAAAAATGGTTTTTTTATTCAAATAAAACTAAATACCCAACCTTTTTTACTTTTTAATTAGATGTCAATTTGAGATATTTGTAAATTAGATTTCAAAATATGAAAAGAAAATTACAATTTATTATCTGTACTTGTTTAATATTTTTTTTTACCAACTCATTAATTGCTCAAGGAAGTTATAATGTGGTTTCAAAAGAAAATAATTCAAATGATTTTTGGAGAAAAGTGTTTGTTGGAGGTGGAATAGGAGCTCAATTTGGTGATATTACTTTACTTGAAATTAGTCCAAAGGTAGGTTATCGAATTACGGATCGATGGTTAGCTGGACTAGGATTAAGCTATAGTTATTATAAAAATACTTTTTATAAACCTGTTTATGAAACTCACCTTTTTGGAGCGAGTATTTTCTCTCAATATTTGATATTTACTAACATATTTGCTCAGGTAGAATATGGACAAATAAGCTATGAACAAGTTTATAATATCTATCCTCTTGAAACGAGAAGAATTTCTGTACCTCAGTTTCTTGTAGGAGGAGGTTATCGTCAGCCTCTTGGAGGAGGATCTGCCATTTATATTTCTCTATTATTTGATGTTATTGGAGATAAAAATTCACCCTATACAGATCCTATTATTGATTTTGGTTTTCAGATTGGATTATAAAAAACAATCCATTTTGATGAAAAATATAATTCGCCAAAATGGATTGTTTTACAATAAAAAATACTTTTCACCAGGTATTATCTTACTTGTTTGGAATATTTTTCAATACTTCAATGGTAAGATCCCAGAAATGTTGACTAGATTCAATGTTTAATTTTTCAGCAGGAGAGTGAGCTCCTCTAATGGTTGGACCATAAGAAATCATGTCCATTTTTGGGTATTTATCACCTATTAATCCACATTCTAAACCTGCATGAATTGCCTTCACTACAGCAGGAGTCTTGAATAATTTGTTGTATGACTCAGCAACAATGTCCTTGATTTCACTTTGTGGATTAGGTGTCCATCCAGGATATCCATCGCCATGAGAAGTTTTTGCCCCAACAAGCTGGAATGTTGCAGCTACTCGATCTGCTATCATATATTTTTGTGATTCTACAGAACTTCTTTGGCTGGTAGTAATATAGAAATGATCTTCTTTGGTTTTTACAGCTGCTAAATTCGTGGATGTTTGTACGAAGTTATCCATATTCATAGCCATCTCAATTACTCCGTGAGGACAAGCATAAATGCTGTTTACAAAGTTTCTTTGAGAATCATCACTAAGAATAAATTCTGGTGTATTTGTGCTTTCAAAACTTACTTCAAGATTTTTTTCTGTAACTCTATATTCGTTTTGAAGAGTAGTGTTGAATTTAGAAACATAAGCTTCGAAGGTATTTGCATTACCCTCAGGAACCATTACCACTGCATTTCCTTCACGTGCAATTGCATTTCTAAGATTTCCTGCATCAAAGGATGATAAACAAATATTAAATTCTTTATTGGTTTCAAAAAGTAAACGAGCAAGAATTTTGTTTGCATTAGCTAAACCTTTGTTTATATCATCACCCGAATGACCACCATTAAGCCCTTTAATATTTAGTTTGTATGTTTTATGAGCTTTAGGAGTAGCTGCTTTTTCAAAAGGAAGTTCAATAAGAGTATCAATACCGCCAGCGCAACCTATAAATAATTCACCTTCATCTTCTGAATCTAGATTTAAGAGAATATCGGCTTTTAAGAAACCAGGTTTTAGTCCAAAAGCACCTGTTAATCCAGATTCTTCATCAACAGTAAATAAGCATTCTATAGGGCCATGTTCGATCTCATTTGATGCAAGAATTGCCAATTGGGCCGCAACTCCAATGCCATCATCTCCACCTAGAGTAGTTCCTTTTGCTTTTACCCATCCTTCTTCAACATAAGCCTGTATAGGATCATTATCAAAATCATGTTGGGTATCATTGTTTTTTTCGCAAACCATATCCATATGGCTTTGTAATGCAACAACTTTTTTGTCTTTGTGACCTAGGGTAGCAGGCTTACGAATCAGAACGTTTTTTGTTTTGTCAGTTTCGTAATCCAGATTGTTCTTTTTTGCAAAGTCGACAAGATATTCTATGATTTTTTCTTCTTTTTTGGATGGGCGAGGAATTTCTAATATTTCACCAAAGTATTTCCAAAGAACGGATGGTTGTAGTTTCTTTATATCTTCATTCATGATATTTAAATTTTAAGATGCACAAATTTATAAAAATATCGATGGGGTTTATACTCTTAAGTATATCTGAAAGCACCAGAAATATGTATTAAACCTAATTTATTTTTAAATCAAATTATCGCATCCAAAATTGATCATCAATATACTTACCTTTCAGTTTAAACGGTTTACTATCTACGATTTGGTATCCAATCTTATCTAATATGTCTTTTACTCTAATTCGAGTTCCTTTTTTTATGTAATTATTGAAAATAGGATATAGGTCTACCTCTGAATATTTACAGAATAAATCAAAGAGTTCATTTTCATTAAAGTAACCATTTTTTTGATGATTTCTTTGTAATCTTTGAATAACATCAATAAGAGATAATTTCCCATTTGTTTTTTTATAAATTTCAATATCAATTAACCATCCAATTAAACAACCTCTAGAATAAACGTCGGCATATTTCATCAACCTTATTGGTCTGCTTAAAGGAAGTACATTTCTATTATAAATTTTTTTGCTCATTCTGTATAAAGGAGTAAGCCGTAGAGAGCTAAATTGTGCAGTGTTCATATCTTCCAAAAATTCAGAAAGATTCTTTACTCCTGACTGTAGGCATATTTTTTGAGCTAAATATTCAGCTATGCCTTCATAAAACCATAAATGAGGATCACTTTGAGGATTTGTGTAATTAAAATTTTGTATGGTTTTACTTCGAACATATAAAGGAGTGAATAATGCATGACATAATTCATGAGTTAATATATGGCAGAAATCATTTTCACTATATTTTTCAACTTCTAAATCTAATGCATTTACTGAACAACTTGGGTGTTCAAGTGCTGAGCCTCCAAAGAAACTTTTATGACTTATTATATTCAAAAAGCTATATCTTTCTGGGTTATGCAAAGAAATTTCATAAGCCCTATTTACTGCATTTTGAACTTTGTTGAAATGTTTTTTTACGTCAAAATTATTTGAACCTTTTGAAATTGCAAATTCGACTGTCTTATCTTTTACTTTAAAGGTATAAATCTCTAAATCGCCATATAGAACCGGATGATGGAAAAGTTGATTATAATTATCAGCATACAGTATGTCTAAAGTGTCATTTATAATTTCTCTTTTAATAGTGCCAGCATATTTTAAGTATTGAGGTTTAGTTATTTGTATTTTGTAAATATTCTGTTTTCCTTTAATGTATGGTATTATTCTATTCCAGTTTAATAAAAATAAAGTATCAGAAAAAATACTTCCTTCAGGATTGGTTAATTTGTAATCTTTTGTTGTTGATTGGGCTAGGTATGATATTTTTTCTGTGCCTTTTTTATTTATTAAAATCTTTTTTCTTCTCTTCTTTGTTTTTTTTATTTTTCCATTTTCAAAGCATACTTTTGGATTTAGGACAACTTTGTTAAAATTGGTAATGTCATTCCTATAACAACCAGGAACTGCTCTTGGGAATTCCAGAAACTTAATACTATCAAATTTATCGTATTTAATCTCTACTGGAATAGTCCGATTTTTATGTTTTTTTAAATTTATTGAAACATAAAGGGTATCATTAGCATATGTATACAATGGTGAACATATGAAATAACACATGAATGCAATTAGGATTTTAATTTTATTATTCATGTTTTACGAGATGAAATTTTTTTGTTATTTGGTTTTATAAAGGTAAATAAATGATTTGTTTGCTAGAGTTATTAGTATTTGTGATTATTGTCTCCACCAAACTTTTGAACTTTCTCTAGTTCCTATATGTGTGATTTCTCCTAGTACTGGAGTAATCAAATTAATTTTATTCAATTTACTCATTTCGTATAATTTTTCTAATGGTTCATTCCATGGATGTGGTGATAAATAGAACATACCATAGTGTGTTGGAAAATATCTTTTTGCTTTTAGATCTTTATATGTCTTTTCCCATTCATTGGGCATAAGATGTATGTTTTTCCAGCTAATATTATATTGTCCACTTTCTATAAAGGCGATATCAAATGGGCCGTATTTTTCGCCTATTGTCTTGAAATGAGAACCATAACCTCCATCACCACTAATGAAGATATTATTATTCTTTGTTTTGACAACAAATGATGCCCAAAGTGTTTTGTTTTTCCGCCCAAATACTCTGCTTGAGTAGTGTAATGATGGTGTAGCAATGAATTCTATGTTTTTATAAATATAGTTTTCCCACCAATCCAATTCTTTAATTCTATCTTTTTTTATGCCCCATTTCTTTAAATGCATTCCTAAAGCAATGGGAGTAACGAATATGTTTCTTTTATTTTTAAAAAATTGAATGCTATTTTTATCTAAATGATCATAATGGTCGTGGGTTATTAATATGACATCAATTTCAGGTAATTCATTTATATCCATTGGAGGTTGTTGAAATCTTTTTATCATAAAGGGTAAAGGAGAAGCCGTAGAGGAAAATACAGGATCAACTAAAATGGTTTTTTCATTTATACGAATAATCAAAGAGGAGTGGCCAAGCCAAATCACCTTTAATTGATTTGAGGGGGAGAGGAATTCTTTTAAATTTGGTTTTATTGCAGGTAGCTTATGTTGTGGAATGCAATTTTTTTTATCATTGAAAAACTGGATTAGTTTTCTAAACTTAGAGTTTTTTTTCCCATTTGTATTTATTAATGGAATCTTGCTTATGAACGTTTTTGTTTTTACATCAAAATTGGATGATTTTATGTATTTTTTTTCGTCTTCCTTTTTCATTCTACCTCCAAATTGATCAAATAAATGTACTCCAAATATAATAGTTGTTATACAAAAAAAAGTGATTAAGGTTATTTTAAATTTCATTATTATTGATTTGATTTGCTAATATAGATAAAGGATTGGATTCATAAACACCTTTGATTTTTAATAAATACTGTATATTGACGATTATTTAAATTAAAGTAGAAATGAGTTTTAGAAAAGTTAATTTTTGTACAAAGTTAAGTGGATTAATATTTTGTTTAATGTTTACTAATTGTTCGAACCAAAAAGAATTAGATAGCTTTAAATTAGAAACAGTAATGGAGGATCTTGTAAATAAAGATAACCCAGGGGTTTTATTAAACATTTCATCACCTGCAAAAGGAATTTTATATAATGGGAGTAAAGGTTATTCTGATGTAAAAAATGGAGTAAAACTTAAACCCAATCAAATCTTTAGAATAGCAAGCGTAACCAAAACTTTTGTTGCTGCTACTATTTTACGATTATGGGAGGATGGTGAAATAAGGTTAGATGATCCAGTAGGAAAATACATTTCTCAGGAACATAGACGAATTCTAAAAGAAGGAGGGTATGACCCCAGTCAAATTAAGATATATCATTTATTAACGCATTCTAGTGGTATGGCAGAACATACAACTTCTCATAAGTTTAGTCTGGAATTTATGAAAACTCACCATGTATGGACTCGTACTGAACAGATTAATGATTTAATTAAATATGCTAAACCAGTAGGTGAGATTGGCGAAAAATTTAGTTATTCTGATTCGGGATATGTTCTTCTTGGAGAAATTATAGAGAAAGTTACTGGTGAATCTATGGGAGATGCTATTCAGACTCAATTGCAATTAAGTAAATTGGGCTTAAAAGACACTCGAATGGAAGAATTTAACGGAGATAATTCTCCAAGAAGAATTCACCAGTACAACTCTAATGTTGATAGTTATGATTTTCATCCTTCTTTGGATTACTATGGTGGCGGAGGATTATTGTCAACAACATCTGATTTAAGTTGTTTCTTCCTTGCTTTATTTGAAAATAAGGTTTTCTCTAAGCAGTCGACATTAGAAACAATGCTAAGAACTGTTAATTATAATAGTAAGCAAAAAATGGACTATCGTATGGGAATTTGGAAAACAGAAATTAATGGAGTAGAAGCTTATACTCATTCTGGATTTTGGGGAACGCAAGTTGTATATATTCCAAGCATAGAAACAGCTATTGCTGTTAATTATAGTCAACATTGGCCTGGAAAAGGAAATGCACCTATTCTAGAAGATGTTTTGAAGATAATAATGAAAAAATAAGAGATTATTTTCCGACATTTGTTTAAAATTTTTCAGTATGTATCAGTATAAAGATTTGGATCGATTTAATCGAGCTGTTTTTCAAAAAATAGGTTGTTCAGAAGTAGAGGCTAAACAGGCTTCGGAAATATTATTGACTTCAGAACGTAGAGGGATTAAGTCGCATGGGTTGGTTCGTTTAAAGGAATATGTTAATCTTTGGAAAACCAAACGTTTGTCTGAAAATCCAAGATTTACTGTTGTACATGAAACTCCAAGTACTGCTTTGGTGGATGGAGGAAAGGCTTTGGGTTTGGTTACTGCACCAAAGGCTATGCAGTTGGCTATTGACAAAGCTAAAGTAGCGGGTACTGGTTGGGTTGCAGTGCGTAATTCATATCATTTTGGTATTGCTGGATATTATGCAATGAAAGCTTTAGAGCACGATATGATTGGAATTTGTATGACTAATGCTAATCCTTTAGTTGCTCCCACTTTTTCACAAAAACCAATGTTAGGAACAAATCCAATGGCTTTTGCTATTCCAGCAGGTAAACAACCACCTTATGTTGCTGATTTTGCAACCGCACCTGTAGCTCGAGGAAAACTTGATATGATGCATGATAAAGGTGAAAATGCTCCAGAAGGTTTGGTGCAAGATAAAATTGGAGAAGCTTCAGTACAGGCAGATATATTATCTTATGGTGGTGCTATAAAAACTCTTGGAGGATCCATGATTAGGGGTGGACACAAAGGATATTGTTTATCTGCGACTGTAGATATTTTGACAGCAGTTTTATCTGGTGCTAATTTTGGTCCTACAGTTGTACCAACTTTAGGTTATTTAAAAATGACTGAAGGTATGATTGATAAAGGGATTGGACATTTTTTTGGAGCTATGCGTATTGATGCCTTTCAAACTGCTCAAGAGTTTAAAAAGCAAATGGATGATTGGATAAATACTTTTAGACATGCTACTCCTGTAAAAGGAGAAGCTGAAGTATTAATACCTGGAGATCCAGAGCGTTTAGCAGAATTGGAGGCAGATAAATACGGAATACAATTATCTCAAGCTGCTATTGATACAGCGAAAATGCTAGCTAATGAATTTGATATTCCTTTTGTAAAATAGGAGAGTAAATGTAATATACATACAAAAAATATATCTGGCTGTCCGACTTTTGTTCGGACAGCTTTAGTTTTATATTATAAATCTGCTGATGGGATTTTTTCTGGAGCCTTATATTTACAAGCTACGAGTTCTTTGCCTTCTTGTGAAATTATTCCCCATAAACCATTTTTTTTACAGACGGTTTTTCCTTCAACAAAATCTCCAATTAACTGATATTTACACTTGATGATTTCTTTCCCATTAAAATCAATATATCCCCATAATCCTAAAGATTTGCATAGGGCTTTTCCTTCAACAAAATCTCCAATTATCTGGTATTTACATGGAATACATTCACGTCCATTGGCGTTTACATAGCCCCAAAGCCCATTCTTTTTAACCATGGCTCTGCCTTCGACAAAATCTTCAATTATAGAATATTTACAGGGAACAATTATTCTGCCATTAAAATTGATTTGTCCCCATAATCCATAACGTTTACAAAGAGCCTTGCCATCAATAAAATCCTCAATTATTTGATATTTACATGGGATAGCTTCTTTTCCTTCCAGATTTAAGATTCCCCACAAGCCATTTTTCTTTACCATGGCACGACCATCAATAAAATCTTCAATTATTTGATATTGGCAAGGAATAACTTCTTTTCCGTTATAATTTATAATTCCCCAAAGACCATTTCTTTTGACTTGGGCCTTTCCATTTAAAAAGGGAGAAATTATTTGATAAATACATGGAATAACTATTTTTCCTTCAAAGTTTATTACTCCCCAAAGATCGTTTTCTTTTACCTTGGCTTTTCCTTCGTGGAATTCTTCAACAACTTGAAATTTACATGCTACGATTTCTTCTCCTTTAGAATTTACAATTCCCCATAAGTCATTTTTGTTAATCAATGACCTTTCTTTAGAAATTGTACTTATTGTAGATTGATTTTGCTGGCCAATGCAATAGTTGAATAGGCAAAATAAAATAATTGTTGTTTTAAAGAGTAGAGATAACTTCATAAACTGCATTCAATATTTTTTCTTGAAAAAGTCATCAATATTAATAAAAAAAGAGAGAATAAGAGAGGAAAATGCTGCCTAAGTTGAGGCAGCATAGAATATTTAAACGAGCTGTTTTATTTCTTTTATGGTCTTTTCAGGATTGTCAGATCCAAATACAGCACTTCCTGCAACTAATACATTTGCTCCGGAATCATACAGTGATTTTGCATTTTCACTATCTACTCCGCCATCTATTTCAATTATTAATTCAGGATTTGTATTTTTAGCAACTTCTCTAAGTTGTTGGATTTTTTTGTAGGTATTAGGAATGAATTTCTGGCCTCCAAAACCAGGATTTACAGACATGATTAATACCATATCCAGATCTTCTAATACATTTTCTACAATTTGTATTGGTGTATGTGGATTAAGAGCTACGCCTGCTTTTATACCGAAAGATTTTATGTTTTGAATACTTCTGTGAAGATGAGGACAAGCTTCAGCATGTACACAAATAATATCGGCTCCAGCATCAACGAAGTCCTTTATGTATCTGTCAGGAGCTTCGATCATTAGGTGAACATCTAATGGTTTTTGTGCATATCTTTTAATCGCTTTCATCACAGGAAATCCAAAACTGATATTTGGAACAAACATACCATCCATAATATCTATATGGAACCAGTCGGCTTCACTACGGTTAAGCATTTCACAATCTTTTTTTAGTTCAGCAAAATTTGCAGATAAAAGAGAAGGTGCAATTAAGTTTTTCATTGAATAAATTGGTTTATAAATAAAAAAGGCGTCCCTTTTGAGACGCCAAATCTTTTAGCCTAGATATGATTTTAATATTTTACTTCGAGAAGTATGTTTCAATCTTCGAATTGCTTTTTCTTTAATTTGTCTTACACGTTCACGGGTAAGATCAAATTTCTCTCCAATTTCTTCTAGAGTCATTGGGTGTCCACCATTTAAGCCAAAATAAAGACGAATAACGTCAGCTTCTCTTTGCGTAAGTGTAGAAATAGCCCTGTCAATTTCTTTACGCAATGATTCATAAATTAGACCAGTTTCTGGAGTTGGGCCTTCATCATTTTTAAGAACGTCGTACATATTGTTGTCCTCATCTTGTACAAGAGGAGCATCCATAGATACATGACGTCCAGAATTTTTGATAGATTCCTTAACTTCTTCTTCAGGAACATCAAGTAATTTGGCTATTTCACCAGGGTTTGGCTCTCTTTCATATTCTTGTTCCAGTTTGGCATATGCCTTATTAATTTTATTAATGGAACCGATTTTGTTTAGAGGAAGCCTAACTATTCTTGATTGTTCAGCTAAAGCCTGAAGGATTGATTGACGAATCCACCATACAGCGTAAGAGATAAATTTGAAACCTCTTGTTTCATCAAATCTTTGTGCTGCTTTAATTAGTCCTAAATTACCTTCATTGATAAGGTCGGGAAGACTTAGTCCCTGATTTTGGTATTGTTTTGACACAGAAACAACGAAACGTAAGTTTGCTTTAGTCAATTTTTCTAAAGCAATACGATCTCCTTGCTTGATCCGCTGTGCCAGTTCTACCTCTTCATCAGCACTAATCAGCTCTACTTTTCCAATCTCCTGAAGATATTTATCAAGCGAAGCAGTTTCTCTGTTCGTTACCTGCTTCGTAATTTTAAGTTGCCTCATCTATATTCTGGTCGTTTGATTTTTTTCAATACTAGGCTTTTTACGAAAAAAAAATCAAAATGTTGCCTAAATAAATTAATTTTTACCTGGTCTAGGTGTCAACACCTTTCGAGAAAGTTTTAATTTACCAGATTTACTATCGAGACCAATCAATTTTACTTGAATGTTTTCTCCAACTTTAAGCTCATCTTCAACTTTCTCAATTCGCTTCCAGCTAATTTCTGAGATATGCAATAAGCCTTCTTTACCTGGCAATATTTCAATAAAAGCACCAAAAGGAGTTATTGATTTCACTTTTCCATCATAAATCTCGCCTACTTCTGGAACGGCTACAATAGCTCTAATTCTCATTTTAGCAAGTTCAATAGACTGTTTGTCTTCGGAAACGATATCAATAATACCTGAGTTACCTTCTTCTTCAATAACAATGGTTGTGTTGGTTTCTTTTTGAAGCTCCTGAATAACTTTTCCTCCAGGGCCAATAATAGCGCCAATAAATTCTTTGTCCACAATCATCTTCTCGATACGAGGCACATGGTCTTTATAGTCTTCTCTTGGCTCAGTAATTGTTTCTTCAATCTTGTCTAGGATGTGCATACGTCCTCTTTTCGCTTGATCAAGTGCTTGTTCAAGTATTTCGTATGATAATCCATCAACTTTAATATCCATCTGACAAGCAGTAATACCATCTCTGGTACCAGTAACTTTAAAGTCCATGTCGCCTAAGTGGTCTTCATCACCTAGAATATCAGATAGAACGGCATATTTGCCTGTTTTAGTATCTGTTATCAATCCCATAGCGATACCAGAAACAGGTTTTTCTATTTTCACTCCAGCATCCATTAAAGCTAGTGTACCTCCACATACTGATGCCATTGAAGAAGAACCATTAGATTCTAAAATATCAGACACTATACGAACAGTGTATGGATTATCTTCACCAGTAGGAAGAACTTGTTTTAATGCTCTTAGTGCTAAGTTTCCGTGACCAACTTCACGACGGCTAGTTCCTCTGTTTGGACGAGCTTCTCCGGTAGAGAAAGATGGGAAGTTATAATGAAGAAGGAAGTTTGATTTACCTTCAATAACAGCTCCGTCAATAGTTTGCTCATCCATTTTACTACCTAGAGTAACGCTTACAAGAGCTTGTGTTTCTCCTCTGGTAAATATAGAAGAACCGTGTGCTCCTGGAAGATAATCTACTTCGCTCCAAATTGGGCGGATTTCATCTAATTTTCTTCCATCAAGACGTAAACGTGTATCTAGAACCACATTTCTTACAGCTTCTTTTTCTACATCGTGAAAATAACGACTTATAAGAAAGCTTTGTGCTTCAACCTCTTCTTCTGAAGTTTCTTCAATAAGAGCTTGAATAAATTCTTCTTTAATTGCTGCAAAATTATCACTTCTGAGGTGCTTATTAGGATTTCCTTCAGAGGCAACTGCAACACATTTTTCGTAGCATGAAGAATGAATCTTTTCTTTTAATTCTTCATTTTTATCTTCATGGCAATATTCTCTTTTTTCTTTAGCAGCTTCTACTTGGGCAGCTAGGTCTAATTGAGCTTGACATTGAACTTTGATAGCATTATGAGCAATCTTCATAGCTTCAAGCATATCTGCTTCTGAAACCTCTTTAGATTCACCTTCTACCATAACAATGTTGTCTATGCTTCCTGCAACCATTAGGTCAAGGTCTGCCTCTTCCATTTGTTCAAAAGTAGGATTAACTATATGCTGGCCATTAACACGGCAAACTCTTACTTCAGAAATTGGACCATGAAAAGGAATGTCAGATACAGAAATTGCTGCAGATGCTGCAAGAGCAGCTAACGCGTCAGGGTTGGTTTCTCTTTTTCTGTCGCCAGAAATTAAGAAAATATTTACTTGGGTTTCTGCGTGGTAGTCTTCAGGGAAAAGTGGACGCAAGGCGCGGTCTACCAAACGGCATATCAGGATTTCGTGTTCTGATGGTCGTGCTTCTCTTTTTATAAAACCACCAGGGAATTTACCTGTAGCTGCATATTTTTCTTTATATTCAACTGATAGAGGAAGAAAATCTACATCATCTTTTGCTTCCTTAGAAGAGACAATAGTTGCTAGTAACATGGTGTCACCCATTTTTACTACAACAGCCCCATCTGCTTGTTTTGCTAACCTTCCGGTCTCGATGGAAATCTCTCTTCCATCTTCTAAATTAAATGCTACGTTTATTCCTTTATTGGACATAAATCTTCTGGTTTGAGCGGGTTCTTAATAACTGAAACTAATATGCCAAAAGTACAAAAAAAGGCAACTTTAACATTGCCTTTTTTGTGCTTAACAAAAAGTTGGATAATTACTTTCTGATGCCTAATTTCTTAATTATGGCACGATATCTTTCAATATCATTCTTTTTAAGGAAATCAAGGCGCTTACGACGCTTACCTACTAAACGAACTAACGCTTTTTCGGTATTAAGGTCTTTTTTATTGCGCTTCATGTGCTCTGATAAGTGCTTGATGCGAAATGTAAAAAGAGCAATTTGTCCCTCTGAGGTACCAGTGTCATTTGCGTCTTTAGCATATTCCGCAAAAATTTCCTTCTTTTTTTCTGAAGATATGTACATAGTTTCAGCTATTAAATCTATGGTAGCAAGAAGTTTCTGTCATCAAACTACCGTCAATTCTGTTTAACAATAATTATTAATGCCTATTCATAGAGTCAATTGGCTCCAAAATCGGCGCAGCAAAGATAGTTCTTTTTTGCTTTCAATTCTTAAATCGTAAATCTTTTTGTTTTATTGTTTAAAGGAGTGAAAAAGAGTAAAAGCTATCTATGATTAATGCTTATAGTTTTTTGTAAAATTCATTGAAAAGAACTGTAAAAGTAAGAAGAAATAAGCTGTTTACTTAGTTTTAGATCTCGGAAAGTAGTTATTGTGTTTTTTACAATACTTACAAATAGCTTCAGTGCTTTTTCTCTCTTTATATAAAAGTAAAAGACTATCTGAAAATTGTTTTCAGATAGCCTCTTCTTATTTTTTTATAGTGGGATGTTAGTAAGTTACTATTGGATAATTTTTGTGGTCAATAGGGCAGTATGCATTGCCTTTTTTATTCATTTGTTTTTCCAAAAGCATTAATCCAACAACGTGAGGGCATGCCATCGATGTACCATCAAGATCAGCATATCTTCCACCTTTATAAGTAGATATAATATTTACTCCAGGAGCGGCAACATCTACACAACTTCCATAGTTAGAGAAATATGCCCATTTAGAGTTTTTATCAATTGCTGCAACTTTTATTACATTCTGATTGATTACTCTTTGTGGACTAGAATTCTTTGCATCTTGTTGTTCATTACCAGCAGCTAAAACAAAAATAATTCCTTTATTTGCAGCAGATTTTACAGCATTATCTAAAGCTGTGCTTAGAGGGAATCCAAGACTCATATTCACAACGTCTCCTGGTTTAGCTGCGTATGAAACATAATCAACTCCTTTTATACAATCTGAAGGGATACCTGATCCCTGAGCATCAACAACTTTTACAGGAACGACATATGCGCCAGCAGCTACACCAACTATTCCGTTAAAGGTTCCTTTTGCTGCAATAGTACCAGAAACGTGAGTTCCATGACCATTATCATCCTCAGAAGAAGATCCTGCAGGATAAGAGCTACAGAAGTTTCTACCATTGGCAACATCAACATTTAGATCGCGATGATTTGGATCGATACCTGTATCAATAACCCATGCTCTTTTACCAGTTCCATCATGTGAACCACCTACAAATGCTACACCCCAAGGAGTATAACTAGAAGCAGGAGTTGCTTTTAATATACTTGTAGGTTTTGTAATCTTTGTTTGGAATGGTTTATCTTCTTGAATGAAGTTTACTTCTGCACTATTAGATAGAGCTTTTGCTTGATCTGCGGTTAATTTTGCTGCAAATCCAACAAAGGCAGAACAATACACATCCTTAAGGTTACTAGGATCAATATTTTGTTTTTGAAGGAAACTTGCTAGTTGAGAATTCATCACTTGAACACTTTGTTTATAAGTGGTTCCTGCTGATGATTTTAATGTAGCAATTTTGGTTTTTGTAGGGTTAAGTCCAACGATATAATCTCCTGCAGGCAGGGAAACGCTAGAATTGTTTTCATTTGCAACTTGATTATCTTTCTTACACGACGTGCCTAGAACCAATAATCCCAGACAGACTACTAAAATGCCTACCCCTCTTACAACTGAGAGTTTTGCACCACTAATGCGATTTTTCATAGAACAATGTTTTAGAGTTTTAAAATAATAAAGGGTATTAATTGTGCCAATTATTCCTGTAAATTGTAGAACGATAAATATGCCCTTCAAATTATTTTTCTCGTTATTTTTTGTTCTTATTTCCTTTGTTCGTAGAATATTGCAATGGTTTTGTTGTTTATTATAAGTTTCGTTTTTAAGAAACTTTTAGTGAATAAGTATATCTTTGTTTTAAATAATTGTTCTTATATTCTAATAATTTCTTTCTAAATCAGAATTAAGGTATGGATAAAGAATTTGTAGTTCTTGTCGATGAAAAAGATAATGATGTGGGTGTAATGGAGAAAATGGAAGCTCATCGAAAGGGAGTTTTGCATAGAGCATTTTCTATTTTTATTTTTGATGATAATCACCAAATGATGATTCACAAAAGAGCTTTATCCAAATATCATTCTCCAGGTTTATGGACTAATGCATGTTGCAGTCACCCTCGAAAAGGAGAAAGTCTTGCGCAAGCCACGCATAGAAGATTAGGTGAAGAAATGGGGTTTGATTGTGTTTTAAAAGAAGATTTTGCGTTTAAATATAAAGCAGATGTTGGCCAAGGTCTAATTGAGCATGAGTATGATCATGTTTTTATTGGTTATTTTGATGGTAAGCCTAATATTAACCCAGATGAAGTTGATTCGTATGCGTGGGTTAAGATTCCAGAGTTAATTAAAGACATCCATGATTTTCCGAAAAAATATACTCCTTGGTTTAAGATAGCTTTTGCCGAGCTAGTAAAAAGAATGAAGGTATGACCTAGACGAGTTTTGTAATATTGAACATTAAATATAAAGGATATGGTAATTCTAAAGATTATATATGCGGTTATTGCTTTTGTGCTGATGGAGTTTTTTGCTTATGCTATTAATCGCCATATTATTTATGGCCCTCTTTGGTATATGAAGTCTCGGTCGTCAAAAAAATCTTATTCAAAGAAGAAAGGGAATCCCTTTTTTGCCGTATTCTTTAGTGCTCTATTTATTTTATGCTTATATATAGGTACACATTCTTATATGCATGAGTTGGTGTATATTGCTATAGGAATATTTATATATGGGATTATGTTCTTTATTCTTCAGGATATTTTGGTACACAGAAAAGTACGGATATTTGTTTTTAGGGCATCTAAACTTTACTATAGGGTAGTTATTACGGCTTATAAAGCATATAAAAATGATCCAAGGAAGGCTTTTTATCCATTAATTCCTCCGTTTAAATTCTTTCGTCATGAGATAAAAAGATTTATAAAGAGGAAGAAATGGACACAAAAAGATTAACTTTTTAGAATTGTTATTCTTTTAGTTTTGTAATTGCTGTTTGAATGTCATATCCTAAAGGAATTTGAGCAACTCTTAGATAGAAGAAAGGGACAGAGGCAAATAGGTGATCGAATATATCCGACATAATCTTTTCATATTCTACCCAATTTGTTGTTTTAGTAGAGACATAAATCTCTATTGGTAAGCCTTTTTCATTAGGTTGAAGTTGCCTTACCATAAAAGTAAAGCCAGAATTATAAATCATTGGATGTTTCTTGAGATATTCCTCAATATATATTCTGAAGATTCCAACATTGGTTTGACGTCTTCCGTTAACGATCATATTACAATCATAATGATGTTTCTGATTGTATTGATTCACTTCTTCTTGTGTCTTCTTTATATAATCTTCTATTAAACATATTTCAGAAAGATCTTTAAGCATTTCGTCTGAGCAGAATTGAATGGTTTGAACATCAATCATTATTGATCTCTTTATTCTTCTACCTCCCGATTCTGTCATACCACGCCAATTTTGGAATGAATCGGCTATTAAGCTATATGTAGGGATTGTAATAATTGTATTGTCGAAGTTTTGAACCTTAACTGTGGTTAGGGTGATATCTATTACAGTTCCATCTGCACCATGTTTTTGCATAGTAATCCAATCTCCAATTTGCACCAAATGATTCATCGAAATCTGTATTCCTCCAACAAAACCCAAAAGACTATCTTTAAATACCAATAACAGAACTGCCGACACCGTACCCAAACCAATAAATATTTTTCCAATTTCGATATTTCGAATAATGGAAAAGATCATTATAAGAGCAATAAAGTAGTTGATTATTGTAAGAGCTTGAACAACTCCTTTTAGTGGTCTGGTCTTTGATACCTGATAATAACTGTAAATTCCGTTTGCTGCGTTTAATCCTGAATTAATGACAAGGGCAATGACGAAAATTATATAGATGTTTAATATCTTTTGGAAAAAGATGAGTGTTTCGGGATTTCCTACTAATGCCATTGGAAGCAGGATGTGTAAAAGAATAGCAGGAATCAGGAGTATTAATCTTTTAAACACGCCTTTTTCCATCATTATATCATCCCATTTGGTTTTTGATCTTCTAATTAGTTTGTTTATATATCTAATAGCAAATCTTTGGATAATATAAAACAATCCAATAGCAATAATTAAACTGATGATAATATCAAACAAATTAAGCAGAGCACCATAAGATTCACGGTTTAAACCTGCATTTATGAAAAGTCTGTTAAAGTGGTTGAAAATGTTGAAAGACTGGTCCATTTTAGCTTGATAGTTTTGTTATAAATTAGTGGACGAATCTAGATTTTTTTTTAGAACTGACAATGAAGTAATTTATAAACTAAGTTTTTTGTAGAGACAATAGTCAGCGACGTTTTATATAAGCTATTGTAGTTTTAAAGTGAGTAATAGTTTGTTATGTTATTAATTGCTTCAATGTTTGAGTGTAAAATAAATCGTTTAATAATGTGGGATTCGTTTGCAGTGTTCAAGAAATCGTTTGTGTATTTCTTTGAGTAGGTCTAAGTTTGGAGTTTCCATATAAATTCTTACAAAGTCGTTTAAACCATCTCGCGTAATTAACATGGCTGTAGCAGCATCGAAGTTATTATCTTCCATATTGTTTTTTATATCTATGGTGAAATCTTCAAATATATCCCATGGAATCATGTCGTTAATTTTTAAATAGAACATATCGTCCCATTCTTTATCTCTGTATATATTCTCGGATATTTCTTCGATTATAAAAAATTTACGGAGCTTGATTAAGCTACTATATGACTTTATTGCAGCTTTTCTTTCAAAAGGGATGTCATTTTCAAGGAATGCTTTTGCGATTTTATCGATATTAGAATAAGTAGTGTCTTTGATTCTAATGGCATACGATCTTTCATTGTATACATTTATAATTGCCGGAGCTATGTCGAAATAAAAGTTAAGGTTCTTCTTTGTTTTTTGGGTAACACGAATTATTTCTTCAGAATGATGTCTGTTTTTTGTAACCAAAAAGAGGCTAATAGGAGTGTCGTCGCATCCAGGTTCTTGTCCATGATATCCGGGAAACGGATGTTGCGACTCAATAGCCATTACATTCTCTTTTATATCGTGTTCAACAGAAGCAAGTGTTTCTCTTTTGTTTATTGCGCCAATTCCTTCAAGAATTTGTTTTTTCATAATGAGTAGTGATTTGGAGTATTGAACAAATACAGTCTAAAGCTTAGAAAGAGTTAAGGCTCTGTATGGTACGAAGATAATAAAAAGAATTGTTTTTGCTTGGTGTTGATTGTTTTTTAAGTGTTGTAAATATAACATCAGCTACTTGTTTTGTGATCGAGCCAGTGGGGGATGCCAATCTGAGCCAGTGGGAACGGCAATCTGAGCCAGTGGGGGATGCCAATCTGAGCCAGTCGGAATGGCAATCTGAGCTAGTGGGAATGGCAATTTGAGTCAGTCAGCGGATCAATCTGAGCTAGTGCCAGACACCCGCTGAGGTAGTCAGAGTGATCCGCCGAGCTCGTGGGCGAGCCTCGGTGAGTGGCTCAGAATGACCGGTTGAGCCAGTGACATTGAATAATGGCAAAAAAAAGCTACTCCAATCAAAAGAGTAGCTTTTTTTTATTAATATCTTATAAGTCAATATTATTTTTCAGGAGCAAACATAGGATCCCAAGGAGGTAGCATAGTTGCTTTCTTTTTAAGAACCTTAAGCGCTTTTTTACTTAAAAACTTTTTGTCGATTACAACTCTGAATAAATAGTTATCAAACCATTCGTCGGTCATAGTTAAATAACCCTTGTTACCGGTAGCGGTTCCCCAACTGTTTTCAACCAACCATTTGTCTATTTTGTTGTCTTTATTGATATTTACGCCAATCAAAGTCATAGCATGAGAAGAGCCACTATCAAAGGTTTTAATTCTTTCCTCTTTAGTCATTCCAAACTTCACACCATAAAGGTCGCCATAGTCATAATTGTTTATATCAAGAGTACCATAGTCGCGGTTTAGCTGTTTACCTACATCGCAAGAGAAATACATGGCATGATTATCAACTATAGATTGTTTTGCAAACTCTTTGATATCTTCCATAGGTAGGTTCAAATACTTCCAGTTGTTGCCATCTTCTATTGAGCGATCAAATTCAATTTCGAATACTTCATAATATGGACGAGTAGGATCGTTCATAATCATTACATAGTCATCGATATTGATTTTTACATGTTTCTTGTAGAATTCTTGAGGGGTATAAGTTTCCATAGGACTTATTTCTCCATTAGAATTTTTAAACTGCCAGCTAAACTCGGTAGGAGGCTCGCCTAATGAAAGACTAAGCATTCTGTAAACTTCGCCTAACATTTCTACTTTAATTTTGCGCAAGTCCTTTTTGTCTTTCTTGCTTTTGAATCCTTTGCGAAGAATCATAGCATCTTCCCGAAGCTTTCTTTTGATAAGCTTAGACATGCTTTTTGTATTCTTACTTTGGTAGGTGTCAGGCATAACTTCCTGAGGAACTACTCCATACTTCTTCACATTATCGGCAAAAGTAGTCCATTGTCCACCGTCAGAAAGAGGGTGTTTTAACAGCCAGTTTACATAGCGGCTATCAATGTCTTGATCTGCAGTTTCAATGATTCCTTCAAGGAAAAGGTTCGATTTTTCGAGTTGATCCCAAAAGAAGTTATAAGTTTGAGAGTATTCGAAATCAGACAAATTATATTCGTCAATAACTGCCGGACGAATGGTGTTTAAACCAGTAAATAACCAACAACGTCCTGACGACTTTTGGTTGGTAATTCCTTTGGTTTTAACTTTATTGGAGATATAATGATTTACAACTTTGAAATTTGAATTATCTAATGCCAAATCTGTAATATCGTTATTTGTTATGGCATTGCGCAAAGCCTTATCTGTTCCTTTGTTGCTTACAAAGGTTTTGATTTCATTTAAAGTCTTTGAATCAATAGCACCTTCTTGAGATTGACCAAAACCCGCCATGGTCATTCCTGAAAATATAATCCCCAGAGAGATTGTTTTTAAATGATTCATAATTATCGATTTATAATAAATTGTTTTTTGTGTAGTTGTTGATGTGTGTATCAGCCACCAGCTTTTTTTGCTTTATAGTCCATTTTACTTAAAATTTCAAGGATTTTATCTCTCATATCACCCTGAATTAAGATTTCGCCATCTTTGACATTTCCTCCAACACCGCACTTTGTTTTTATGGTTTTTGTAAGGCTTTTTAAGTCGTTGTCTGTGCCTACAAAACCCGTAATTCTGCTTAGCTTTTTATTTCCTTTTAATCGGTCAAGCCAAATTCTAAGTTCTTGTTGTTGTGGAGGAAGCGTATTTTCATCATCTTCCCAGCTTTCATGTTCATAATCATATTCGAAATCTGGATTGGTCGAAAATACTACGCCCGATCGGTGTTTCTTATTCTTTTTCATTTATTTAAGTTTGAGGTACTACAACATTTATTGATGAAGGGTGAACCTGTATATTTATTTTGTTTGTTGTGCTTTGTGACTCCCCATCAATATTTACAAATGTTTCGTTATTTTGAGTGCAAATATATGCAGAATTAGCCTGATAATATTTCACATTCTCAGATCTGTTTAACTTTCCTGTAAACAATAAACGCATCATTTTTGGTATTTGTGTAAACTTTGGCTTTTTTACTATACAAATATCAATTTTACCGTCTGTAAGGCTTGCCATTGGTGCAATAATAGTGTTGTAACCAAACTGATTGCTGTTTGCAAAAGTTATAAAGAAAGCTCTGGTAGAAATCTCTTCTTTGTTATCAAGTTTTATCAGATAATCTTGATCTTTATATTGTAAGAATGATTTAACAACCACTTGGGTATATCCCAGAAATCCTCTATGCTTTGTATTGCTGAACTTTTTAGCTACATAGGCATCATATCCAATGCCGGCAATGCTTATAAAGGTTTTGTCATTTAATGAAACAGTATCTACAGAAATACTTTTTGATGTGTTTATTTGTTTGATTGCTTCACGCGGATTAAGAGGAATATTCAAGTGTCGTGCAAATCCATTACCCGAGCCGCATGGAACTATGCCCAAAGCAGTTTTGCTTCCTAACAGCCCCTTCATTGTTTCATTTAATGATCCATCGCCTCCTACAATAACAACGATGTCGATGTTTTTCTTCGATGCATTTTGGGCTATGGTTGTTGCATGTCCGGGGTATTGCGTATATGCAAAATCAAAGTCGAACTTGCTTTTGTCAATGAGTTCTTCAGCATAAACTTCAATTCTTTTCTGCTTTCCAATGCCCGAAATTGGATTGATTATAAAAAGAATTTGTCTTTTGTTTTCTGTAGTCATTTACTTTTGATCCAATGTGTTTTGGTTTACTGTTAATTTGTTTTCGACCATAGAAGTATTGAATTCCTGTATTAGAACCTTCGTTAACTTTTCCATGTTTCTGACTCTTTCAGGGAATTGTATTTTTATATTATGATCGAGGGTTGAGTCGTTCTGAAAATTGAAAAGAGCTTCAGTTTCCTTTCCGTTAAATTCAAGAGAAAACTCTTTTTGAATCATTTGCCAATTTCCACTTAAGTAATTCATGGCGTAATGAGTTGCCGTGCTGTCAAATAAACTTCTGCCAAATGCAAAGAAAGGTTTGTCGTAATTGACATAGTTTAGAATGCTTGGCATTATATCAATTTGTTGTGCGGTAATATCTGTCGAAATATTCAATTTTCCCTGAGGATGGAAGAATATTATGGGAACGCTATATTGCCCAACATTGGTTTTGTAGAAAGGCAGTGCAGCTTCCGATGTGTGGTCGGCAGTAATTACAAATAAAGTATTCTTATACCAGTCTTTATCCTTTATACTATCAAAGAATAGTTTCAGAGAATAATCGGCATACATAATGCTCTTTTGTATTGGCAACTTTCCCGATCTGAATTTGCCTTTAAATTCTTTGGGAATTGTATAGGGATGATGTGATGATAAGGAAAATATTGTTCCCATAAAGGGCTGTTTAAATTCTCCCAGTTTTCTACCAAAATATTGGAAGAATGCATGATCGAATATTCCCCAAACACCATCAAAGTCTTTGTCATTATTATATTCATTACGGCCATAATAATTCTGATATCCTGCAAGATTAGTAAAAGCATCAAAACTCATGGTTCCATTATTCCCACCATGAAAAAATGCAGTTCGATAGTTTTCCTGGTCAAGTAAGCTTGCCAAGCTATTAATCTTGTTGTTAGAGTATGGAGAGCTTGGGTAGTCTATAGGCATCCAACTTGGAATTCCTGCAGTAACGGCTGGAATACCTTCGATTGATCGTTTACCATTAGCCCAACCTTTTATAGCTACCGATTGAGAAGCCAGTGAATCAAGGAATGGTGTAAAGCCCTTGTATCCTGGAATGTTTTGATTGAAGTAGGCCATATGTTCAGCAGAAAAGCTTTCCATAATAATTACGACAATATTGGGCTTTTTTGCCTTTGTTATGTCTGTCGGAAATTGTAGGATGGGGTTAAAGGTGTTGTAGCATTCCGATAGGCTATAATAGTCAGGAACGTCTATTCCTTTTTGATCTAAGGTCTTTAAAATAGAGAAAGGTGTGTTTAGAAGTATCGGAGTGTTTGTAGGTTTTGTCATTTGCCCTGCCGAAATATTACTGATCGGCTTTAACTGCAATCCACCTCGCATACCAATAACTGCAATAGCAACTGTAATCAAAATTCCTATAAGGTGTTTAAATATAAACAAAGGTATACTCCCCAGCTTTTGATCCTTCCGGAGTTTAAATCTTTGAACCAGATATACAAACACAATGGAAACTATAATCCATAGCAAAAAGTAGAACCAGAAGTCTTTAATAAATTGAGGAATTAAAGGAAGAAAACCCTGACCTTCTTGATGAACAAAATGGAAAACATCAGCAGTGGTTCTTTTAAGTATAAAGCGATAATAAACAATATCTCCAAAGTTACTTCCTATGCCAATTATATTTATTGGGTAAAAGAGAATGTTACTTATAATGTTCCAAAACTTATTTCCTCTAAAAGGGAAAGGCAGAAGTGCCCATACAATAAAAGGTAGGTTAAGAAATAAGATTGCCGAAAAATCGAATCGCAGACCTTTTATTAGGAGTAGCAAATACTCGGTGAAATTCGCGTTTTCGAAGTGGCTACTATTAAATATTATAAAGAATATTCTTGCGATAGAGTATGATATCATAACAAGAAAAATTCTCCAAATCAGTAAGCTGTAAACACTATTGTTGTATATGCTTTTTGCTGTGTTTTTCATTTAAGATTATAGATGATTAAATAAAAAAGAGACCCACAAAGGTATCTCTTTTTCTTAATTTTAAAAATGATGACAAATGGTTCTTCAGACGATCTTATGGGATAGTTGAAGTATCTATTTTCTGAAAACTACTTACTCCCTGATAGGATTTTCCATTAATAATTTCGGTGTAGTTGATGACTATAGAAACTTTCTTATCGACATTGCTAATGGTTCCCTGACCGAAGTATGTGTATTTTCCTACAGTTTGTTGTGGAATGACAATTTGATTCTTATTGATTACATCGCCAGTTACTGCACCTTCAGAAGTATTTGTAAACTGTGAAAAATAGATTCTGTTATTGGTGCTTCCAGATGAAGTTACATCTGAAATAAATGAATATGTGTTTCCTTCAAAGCTATTTGTTACATTATAATTGCCATCAAGGAAGTTGCTTTCATTTTGTACATAAACAATTCTGTCTTTAGTGGTTTCAAAACCAGCTACATCAATGGCAACATATTCAACAGTATATTTTCCTACGGTTTCATTATCAACATGGTCGCGATAAAAGAAATCTACAATACCATAAAGATCATCATAAGCATGTGCCTGAGGTTTTGGAACAAAATCTCTCCAATGGTCACCAACATTTATGTATAGAGGATTATCACCATAAATTTCAATTCTAGGTCCATTATATGTATAGGTTTCTTTCAGACACGAATTTATTGTGAGTAAACTAAAAGCGGCAATTAGTATTAGAAATAATTTTCGATGTTTCATTATTGAAAGGGTTTTATTGGAGTCTATAGCATTTGGAGTAATGCGAAGTTTAATTAGAATGCATTTAAATCAGTACTAAAACTGTACCGAAAATTGAGGTGGGCATTATTTCTACTAAATGCAGAAAATTTTAACACTAAAATAACTAAAATAATTGAGAATGAAATGTATATGCTTTAAGTTGTTTGTGTGTATTCTAATGAAATGTAGTTTCAGTGAGTTGTGTTTTGTTAAAATCTTAGATATTCCTAATTGGATTAATTCTAATTACCTAATTATTTCCTAATTTTGGAAAAGCGCAAAAAGTGTGTGTAGCGCATCATTCAATAATTATTCAGAAAAGGAGGAAATTTGAGTATGAAATTTACTGCTGGCAATTGTGGGCCTAAAGTAAGGTCGGATTGCTATGTCGAAATTATTCCGCAAGAAGTGGGGGGCATTAATCTTACATTAGAGAGCAAAGTGCTTCCTCATTATGGAGACAGTATTAAAGAAAAGATTGATCAGGTCTTAAAGTTCTATGAAGTAGAGAATGTAAAGATTGATGTTAAAGATTATGGGGCTTTTGATTGGATATTGCTTGCACGTCTTGAATCTGCAATTAGATTAATGACTGGCTCAACATCTGAGTATCTTCCAGAAATTCTTTCCGAAAACACATTAAGTACTAAGAAAGATAGAAATAGGTTTTCTCGTTTATATCTTCCTGGCAATAGTCCAAAAATGATGATTAATGCCGGTTTGCATAAACCTAAAGGTATTATCCTTGATTTGGAAGATGCAGTAGCTTTTCCCAAAAAGTCCGAAGCTCGATTTATTGTAAGAAATGCTCTAAGAGCATGTAAGTTTTATGGTGCAGAGCGTATGGTTCGAATTAATCAAGGGAAAATGGGGCTTGAAGATCTAGATTACATTGTTCCTCATGGTGTAAATCTTATTCTTATACCTAAATGCGAGAGTGACGATCAGATTCATTTGGTTAATTCGCGAATTGAAGCGATTAAGTCGCATCTTGCAATTTCTCATTCAATTTGGTTAATGCCAATTGTCGAAAGTGCTTTGGGTGTTGCCAATGCTTTTTCTATTGCAAAAGCAGCTTCTAATGTTGCGGCTCTGGCTATTGGACTAGAAGATTATACTGCCGATTTAGGTACTCGTAGAACCAATGATGCTACAGAATCTTATTATGCTCGTTGTCAACTGGTAAATGCAGCAAAGGCAGCCGGTATTCAGGCTATAGATTCTGTTTTTTCAGATGTTGGTGATCAGGAAGCATTGAAGCAAAACGTGCTTAAGTCTAAGTCTTTGGGATTTGATGGTATGGGGTGCATTCATCCGCGGCAAATTCATGTAATCCATGAGAATTATGCTCCTGATGATACGGATATCGAAAAATCGAAAAAGATTTATCTGGCATTTAAGGATGCCCAAAAAAGAGGGTTGGGTGTAGTCTCTCTGGGGACAAAGATGATTGATCCTCCTGTTGTTAAAAGAGCAGAAACAACGATCAATATGGCAATTGAAACAGGAAAATTGGATAAGAATTGGGAGGCTTGCTATGAATAGAAAGAGTAATGAATTTGTATATAATGCTTTGGGTAGAAGTGTACCTACTATAATAAATGGTGAAGCGCATACTTCATTTCAGGGAATCAATTATTTTAAACCCAAGGGAAATAAACATAAGCCTAAAATTTCTTCCTGTACAGAATATCCATCAGATGGAAATAAATTGGTTTCTAATCTAAAAGAAGCTTTGATCAGAGCTGGTTTATGCGATGGCATGACTATTTCTACTCATCATCATTTCCGTGATGGAGATTTGTTGACTTTTCGGATATTTCAAATAGCCGAAGAAATGGGGGTTAAAAACTTGAGATGGTTTCCTTCTGCTTCTTTTCCTTGTCATAGAGAATTAATACCTTTTATGGAGAATGGTACAATTCATCATGTCGAAGGAAGTATGAATGGTCCTTTGGGAAGTTATTGTTCAGAAGGAAAGATGAAAGGCTTGGGAGTGTTGCGTTCTCATGGTGGTCGTCATCAGGCGGTTCAGGATGGTGAAGTACAAATTGATATTGCTATTATTGCAGCACCTTCTGCTGATACTTTCGGAAACTGTAATGGTTTGGAGGGTAAAGCGGCATGTGGTTCTTTGGGGTTTGCATCGGTTGATGCTCAATATGCTGATAAAGTGATTGTTGTTACGGATAACTTGGTTCCATTTCCTTGTGTTCCATGGCAAATTCAAGGGAATAATGTTGATTTTACTGTTGAGGTGGATGTTATTGGTGTGTCTGATGAAATTATTTCAGGTACAACCAAAATCACTAAGAGTCCGGATCGTCTACTTATTGCAGAATTAACTGCCCGTTTTTGTGAAGCTGCAGGTTTGATTAGACAAGGATTTTCGTTTCAGGCTGGAGCAGGAGGAACTGCATTGGCTATAGGTCAGTATTTTTCCGAAATTATGAAGCGCAAAAATATTCAGGCAGCATTTGCTCGAGGTGGAAGTAATAAATATCTGGTTAAGATGCTTGAAGAAGGTTTGGTTAAGTATATTTTGGATGGTCAGACTTTCGATTTAGATGGGGTGGAGTCTTTACGCAAGAATATAAATCATGTAATGACCAATCCGTTTACCAGTTATAACTTTCATGGAAAAGGTAATTTCTCATCTATGGTAGATATTGCCATTCTGGGAGCTACTGAAGTCGATTTGGAGTTTAATGGAAATGTGGTAACTCATTCTGATGGCATGTTACTTCATGGTATTGGAGGATGGCAAAATTGTTTGTTCTCTAAGTGTACAATTCTTCCGGTACCTTTATTTCGCAATCGCTTGCCTGTAATTCGTGACAAGGTTACTACGCTATGTGGTCCGGGGGAGTTGATAGATGTTGTAGTAACAGAGCGTGGTATTGCAATAAATCCTCTACGTCAGGATTTGATTGATGCAACCCAAAACTCAAATTTACCAATTCGCAGCATGGAGTCCTTACTTGAAGAAGCTTATCAGATATGTGGTGTGCCAGATCAAATTGAGTTAAGTAATGAAGCCGTGGCTGTTGTAAAATGGGTTGATGGTACTGTTCTTGATTCCATATATAAAGTAGAATAAAAAGTAGTTGAAATATAATATTCTTGAAAGTCAGTCTTTTGTAGTAATAAAAGGACTGGCTTTTCTATTTTGCAGTTACCATAAGGTATGGCAAATGTTATCAATGTGTTTAAAGCGTTGCTTAATGTAAAAAGTAAGAAAATATAAAAATATAAGTAGAAAATAATCTAGGCTTTAGTAAATTTGAGGCAAATTTATTGCTATTGGAAAAACTAGAAATATTAAAGAAGTATTGGGGATATAATTCGTTTCGTGCTTTGCAGGAAGAGATTATCGATTCAGTTCTAGCAAAGAAAAATACCATAGCTCTATTGCCTACTGGAGGAGGAAAGAGTTTATGTTTTCAGGTTCCTGCTATGGCAATGGAAGGAATATGTATTGTTGTTTCTCCATTAATAGCGTTGATGAAAGATCAGGTGGCTAATCTAAAAAAGATTGGAATAGCTGCGGCTACCATTTATTCGGGGATGAGTGCACGTGAAATGGATATTGTATATTCTAATTGCCTTTATGGAGAGACTAAGTTTTTGTATGTTTCACCAGAACGTTTGAAGACTGATAGTTTTTTGCAAAACCTACAAATTATGAAGGTGTGCCTGTTGGCAATTGATGAAGCGCACTGTATTTCTCAATGGGGATATGACTTTAGACCTTCCTATCTTGAAATTCCCAATATTAAACCATTTTTAGAGAAAGTTCCTGTAATCGCACTAACAGCAACTGCTACAGAAAAAGTTATACAAGATATAACCGATAAGTTGCAGATTAAAGGAGCTTCGGTATTTACAAAATCATTTAGAAGAGATAATCTGAACTTTATAATTCTTGATGAAGCTGTAAAAGCTCCTCGGCTGCTAAAACTTTGCCAGAATATTAAAGGCAATGGTATTATATATACCCGTAATAGAAAAAAGACAGTTCAAATATCTTTCTGGTTGCAGCGAATGGGTATACAATCGGTTGCCTATCATGCAGGAATGGATCGTGCAGAGCGTGAGAAATCACAAAATGATTGGATAAGCGGCAAATCAAGGATAATTGTAGCTACAAATGCATTTGGAATGGGAATTGACAAAGCGGATGTTCGTTTTGTTGTACATGTTGATATTCCTGATTCTATAGAAGCTTATTATCAAGAAGCTGGGCGTGCTGGGCGCGATGGAAAAGAATCCTGGTGTGTTCTAATGTATTCCGATGACGATATTTATAAGGCAAAAAACATGCTTGAGGATTCTTTTCCAAGTATTAGACGAATAAAAGAAGTGTATGAAATGTTAGGCAATTTCTTTCAGTTACCAATTGGTTCAGGGAAAGATCAGGTATTTTCATTTTCAATTCACGACTTTTGTAGGCAGTATGATATAAATGCTACCGATGTGTTTCATTCACTGAAGTTCTTGGAGAAAGAAGAGTATATCGTTTTTCAAGAGAAAGAAGATGACTATTCGAAGGTTCAGATCTTATTCAATAAACAAGATCTGTATAGATTTCAAATCCGAAACAAAGGCCTTGATCATCTAATTAAGATATTGTTGAGAAATTATATGGGCATATTTACCGAATACTCTAAGATTGAAGAAAAGCAAATTGCAATTCGTTTAAATCAAAAGGAATCAGAAGTTGTTCAAAACCTCAAACTTTTGCAAAAGCATGGTGTAATAGACTATTTCCCAGCTTTGTCTACACCAAAGATTGTATATCTAAATCCTCGTTTACATAGGAGATCTGTAAATATCGACCCAAAGAATTATACAACCTTAAAAGAAAAACGAAAAGAGAAACTTGAGTATATAGAAAGATTTATAGAAGATAAGGTACACTGTAGAAGTCGTATAATATTGAGTTACTTCGGTGAATCTGATTCCGATAGATGTGGAAAATGCGATCGTTGTCGTGAGATAAAGAATAGAGGAATAAATCAAGAGGAGTTTGAAAAGATAAGTGAATCTATATTGAGTTTTCTTTCACAAAAAGAACTTACAGCTGCAGAGATCTCCGATAATTTTGATTTTACACAAGAAAAATTAATACATCAAATATTGACTTATCTGCTAGAGCAAAAGGTACTTCAAGAAAATAATTATGGAAAACTAGCTGTAGTAGAAAGAGATGATTATAAATCTGAATAAGGAAGTTTTTAGCCTTTCATGTAGATCATCGAAAATTTTGTTACAACGAGTCAATGCAATGCTTATTAAAGGAGGTTTGTATATACTTTTTACTTTGGTTAGAATGCTATTTTAGGATGAGCTATATTAAAAAAAGAGGACTCATGATAATGAATCCTCTTTTTTTATTTATGTGGTGATTATAATTACTTTATACTGTTGGAAAGTTCATTTCCTGGTTTAAATTTTACCACCTTTTTAGCTGGGATAGTTATTTCTGCCCCTGTTTGAGGGTTTCTACCAGTACGTTCTGCGCGGCCAGAAACTGAAAAGGAGCCAAAGCCTACCAAAGCAACGCGATCACCTTTCATAAGGGTTTCGCTAGTTGTTTTAATGAATGCGTCGAGTGCTCTTTTAGCATCTGCTTTAGTTAATTTTGCTTCAGACGCAATGGCTTCAATTAATTCTGCTTTGTTCATTGCTTAAAGTTTAAGATTAATAAATTATTCTTTGAGTGTTACAAAAAATATATACGAATTTGAAAAACACCTGAAGGAAAGAAACCATCTTTACAAAGGTTGGTATGACAGGTGTTTCATACGTTTACCGATCAAAAATAACACTTTTTTCTTCATATACAACCAAATAAAAAGATATTTAGTACATTTTTGATAAGTTTTCTAAAGGATTGCCTAATAAGAAGTTCCGTGTAGACATACGTTTTTTGCCAGCCAATTGCACTTCCAGTATATTTAAAATTCCATTATTTGTTACGGTCTTTATAAATGTTTTGCCGTCTGTTATTATAGTACCGTTTGGATGTTTTTCTACTTCATCACATACCTCTGTTTTGAATATTTTAAGTATGATTTCCTTGTTGTTCTTGTCTTTAATCCTAGTATAAGCGGCAGGATATGGACTTAATCCTCGGATTTTATTGTGAACGGTATAGGTTGATTCATCCCAATTGATAAGACAATCATTCTTGAATATTTTAGGGGCAGGCTTTAAGTTCATATTTTGCTCATTGATAATTGTATCTTGAGCAAAGCTTTGGTGTTTTTTATTTTCGACTAAATTTACAGTTTCGAGTACAGTTTTTCCGCCCAAAACCATAAGTTTGTCGTGTACACTACCTGCATTGTCATCATTTTCGATCGAAACTTTCTTCTGTAAAATAATATCTCCAGTATCAATTTCATGTTGTAAAAAGAATGTAGTAACCCCAGTTTCTTTTTCACCATTGATAACCGCCCAGTTTATAGGAGCTGCTCCGCGATATTGAGGTAGGAGAGAAGCGTGAAGGTTAAAAGTACCCAGTTTAGGCATATCCCAAACCTTTTCGGGTAGCATTCGGAATGCAACAACAATTTGCAGATCTGCTTTGTATGCCTTTAATTCTTCAATAAAAGAATCATCTTTTAAGTTTGTAGGTTGTAGTACAGGTAAATTGTTTTCTGTAGCAAAATTCTTGATTGCAGAAGATTGAAGTTTTTTTCCTCTACCTGCAGGTTTATCAGGGGCTGTAATTACTGCAACAACATTTTTATTATTCTTAATAAGTACTCTTAAAGGTTCTACAGCAAATTCGGGGGTCCCCATATATATTATTCTAAGATCCTTAGCCATGGTGTTAAAAGTGTTTCTTATATAAATAAAAAATACCTGACCAAAATTGTTGATCAGGTATGGAATATATTTTTTTTTAAATAAATTAGCCTTGTACGCGAGCTATATATTTATCAATAGTTCTAGCTTCTTCACTTTTTGGATATTCACTTTTTATATTTTCGAACATCTCTAAAGCTTTAGAATTATTATTCAATGATTCGTAAGTTAAACCTGCTTTGAAAAGAAATTGAGGGCTAGTGAAAGCATTGATCTTCTTTTGTGCAGCTTCAACATATAGTTTTGCAGCTTTTTCAGCTTCACCAAGTTCCAGGTAAGCATCACCTTGAGCACCAATTGCCATAGGAGCAATTATTTCATCATCAGCAGAGAAATCACCTAAGAAGTCAACAGCTTCCTTATAATTTCCTAACTTTAGATTACAAACTCCTGCGTAGTATTTTGCAAGGTTTCCTGATTTGGTTCCACCAAAGTCGTTTATAATTTGTACGAATCCAAGATGGTCACCATCGCCATTGAGGGCTTTGCTAATAGAGTCCTGGTCAAAATATTTTTCAGCAGTAAACATAAGTTTTGAGGCTTTCAATTCTTTTGGTCCCTGAATGAATTTGTGATAACCAAAAAATCCTAAAACTACAATGATAATTACCGCTAAACCTGTCAATAATTTCTTTTGGTTTTTTTCAATGAAGAGTTCAGATCTCCCAAGGACCTCCTCTACGGAAGCCAACTTTTCTTCTGTTCTATCTTGCTGTTCTGTCATATTCCTAATTTTTGTGTGCAAATGTAAGTTTTTTTATCAAAAATGAAAAGTCCAAAATAGAAAAATACATAATGTATTCATTTCAAAAGTTATTATTTGTTTTCTCTCCCCAATGTATCAAAGCTTGGAATTTTGATTGCAAAGGAATTATCTTTGAAACCTGAAATGTTCTTATAAATATTCATCCGAATGAAACATCAATATTATTATTCTTTAATGTCGAAAAAGCTTTGTATAGCTATTTTCTTGTTATGTGTAATATTTCCTTTAAGTTCTTATTCTCAGAAGAAAAAAGAAAGTGTTAAAGTTGATAAATGGTTGATTTCTTCAGCAATAGATTATAATCTTCCTGCTTTTTCTAAAGAAAAAAACTTAAAAGGAAAAACCTTTTCTAATACAGATATTTTAAAAAGTGTAAGATTTCCATCTACTATATTTAAATATAAAGGTGAAGGGAAAGGTGAATCTGCCAACTATAGTTTGTCTAAATATGAAGGTCAGTTTAAATCTTCTTCTGACAGATCTATACAGTTTCTAACATCTTATCTGGTAATCGACCAGTTTTCTAAAGTGAATGCAAAAGTAAAGACAGAGATGCCTTTTCAGCTTTTTCTTGATGGAAATATAATTAAGACTGTAGAAAAACCCAGTAGAAAGAAACCTAAAGATATTAGTTTAACTCTTGAACCAGGAAAACATCAGTTAATATTAAAGGTGTTGTCAGAGAAAAAGGGTTTGTCTCTAGATTGTAGTTTTGAAGTGAGTGATATAGATAAAAAAAGTTTTACATTCTTTCCAACATTAAATCCAGAAAGATATATGGATATGGATTTATTGGTTAATGGAGTGCGTTTGTATGATATTGATATTTCCCCAAAGGGAAATTATGTTTTGTTGTTCTACCTAAAAACATATCCCAAAACAGGAAAAGTTGAACGTTGGACAGAATTACGAAATGTTTCAGATAATAGAATGATTCAACGTTTTTGTAAAAATGAAAAGCGTTTTGGCTGGAAACCAGATACAGATGAGTTATCTTATGAAGTTAATATTGCTAAAGTTCATAAGTTGATGCTTTTGAATGTATCAGATTTGAAATTGAAAGAAATATATCAGTCGGATAAAAAATTCAGTGCTTATAGATGGTCGCCCAAAGGCGATTTTATTATACTAACGACGTCAGAAAAATTTTCATCAAGAAAGGATGGTATTAAATTTTTTGATGGTCTTGAAGACCGTTGGCCATGGTGGAGAAATCGTTCATTTTTAAGATATATAGATGTTAATACAGGAACGATGTATCCTTTAACTGTAGGTCATTTAACTACTTCACTGCAAGATATTAGTCCTGATGGAAAACGAATATTGTTTACACAAAGCAAACCTCATTATACCGAACGTCCATTTACTGAACAGTTTTTGTTCGAGATGGATTTAAGCTCTTATAGTATTGATACAGTATGGAAAAAAGACTTTGGAGCATCAAGTGTAAGTTATTCTCCTGATGGAGAAAATTTATTAATATTAGGAGGTCCCGCTACTTTTGGAAAAATAGGAATGAATGTCGATAAAGATCAGGTTCCAAATGATTTTGATATTCAGGCTTATGTTTATAATTTAAAGGAAAAGAAGGCTCGTTCCCTAACATTAGAATTTAATCCTAAGATATTAAATGCAAAGTGGAGTAAAACGGATGGGAATATTTATTTCTTGACAGAAGATCGTACGTATAATTATGTTTATAAATATAATTCAGCGATAAGAAATTTTTCGAAATTAGATGTTGGACAAGATATAGTAAAGAGAGTAAGTTTTTCTGATACCGGATCTAATTTTGCATTTATAGGAGAAAGTATTAGTAGTCCTGCCATTGGAGGGATTTATGATTTGGATACCGAAACTTTTACTATTCTTTCTGAACCTGAAAAAGAAGATTTTGATGATGTTCGTTTTGGATTAACAGAAGATTGGAATTTTGTAAATGAGCGTGGGGATAAAATTGAAGGCCGTGTATACTATCCACCAAATTTTGATAAGAATAAAAAATATCCTGTAATTGTTTATTATTATGGTGGTACTAGTCCAACAACCAGAACATTTAGAGGGAGATATCCTAAAAATTTATTTGCTGCAAATGGTTACATAGTTTATGTTTTACAGCCAAGTGGTGCAACTGGTTATGGACAAAAGTTTAGTGCTATGCATGTAAATAACTGGGGAAAAACAAATGCCTTGGATATTATAGAAGGAACCAAAAAGTTTTTAGCAGAACATTCCTTTGCTGATTCAACAAAAGTTGGTTGTATGGGTGCTTCCTATGGCGGTTTTATGACTATGTACTTGGTTACTCAAACAAATATCTTTTCAGCAGCAATTTCTCATGCAGGAATAAGTGCAATTTCTTCGTATTGGGGAGAAGGATATTGGGGTTATTTATATAGTACTGTTGCTTCAGCAAATAGTTTTCCTTGGAATAATCCTGGTCTTTATGTTAAGCAAAGTCCTTTATTTTCTGCAGACAAGGTAAATACACCTTTGTTGTTGTTGCATGGAGGAGCAGATACTAATGTTCCTTTTGGCGAGAGCATTCAATTTTATACAGCTCTTAAGCTCTTGAATAAGCCTGTTGAAATGATTGAGATCAAGGGACAAGATCATCATATAATTGATTACAAGAAAAGAATTCTATGGCAGAAAGCTATTCTTTCTTGGTTTGATAAAAATCTAAAGAATCAAGATAAATGGTGGGATAATCTTTTTCCTGAAAAGAATTTATAATTTCTTTGTTTTATATTGTAAATTATAGAAATCAGTCTTAAGTCTTAAGCAATATCTGTGCGATTATTTGGGGCTTAGGACTGGTTTTTTTAAATTTGATTTTTAGTAGAAAAAAATATATGTAATGATTATAGGAGAGTTAACGCCAGAACAAAAAAAACAATATAAGGATTTTTTAGAAAGTTTATTGACAGAGCACAGACTTCAACGTTTTGCTGAGGTTTTGGCTAATCGCACTCGGTATGTAACTGTTGTTTTGGAGGATATATTTCAGGCGCATAATGCAAGTGCAGTATTAAGAAGTTGTGATTGTTTTGGTGTTCAGGATGTTTATTTTGCGGAAAATTATAATGAGTATACTTTAAGCACAGAAGTAACTATGGGGTCCGATAAATGGTTGAATATTAATCGTTTTGATGATTCACAAAAAGCTATTGAGAAATTAAGAAATGATGGTTACCAGATTGTTGCAACTACACCACATACGAAAGACGTTGAAGTTGATAATCTCGATTTGTCTTCAGGGAAAATTGCTTTATTTTTTGGTACTGAGCACACAGGTTTATCAGATACAGTAATGCAGAATGCCGATACATTTGTCCGTATTCCTATGTATGGTTTTACCGAAAGTTATAATATTTCTGTTAGTGCAGCCTTAACTTTATATAGTGTTGTTAGGCGTTTAAAAGAATCTAATATTGACTGGGAGTTAAGTCTCAAAGAGAAGTTTGATATAGAATTAGATTGGGCAATGAAATCAATTCGTAGACTTGAAGTCCATGATGAGTATTTTATGAATCAATTATTGGAAAAATAAACAATTGGTATCCTTTATTGTTACCCTGCTAATTAATAATCAAAAACCTTAATTCTATGGGTAAAGGTGATAAAAAAACAAAGCGTGGTAAAATAATTAATGGTTCTTATGGGGCTCGTCGCCCAAAAAAACACGCAAAACCTATTGTTGAAGAATCCGCTCCAAAAAGTAAGAAAAAGTAAAAAAAGTTAAAGGTTATCAAATCATTTGGTAACCTTTTTTAGTTTTAGGCGTATCAGTGAATATACACAGGTGGTTTTCGCTTAATGTGTTTGTTGTATAACTGCATTAAGGAAATACGTTAGTGGAAAAAAAGTTTGAATATTTAAAAAAAGTAGTAGGTGTTTTAATTTAAATATTCATTTTAAGAAGATGTTTTATTTCAGTTTGTTTGTTATTGCAGTGAATATTAACTGATTGACAGTGTGAGTTACTTAGATTAAGTAATGATTAAATCCCTTAGGTTAAATAACGTAGGTTTAAACACTTTATGAATGGTCAATTATTTTATATTTGTCCGCAATAACACAGCAATTTGCTGATTTACCTAAAATTTACTAATAAATGCTAAGAAGGATTTGTGTTTTAATTCTTTTGGTATCATTGTTTATACCATTTAGCTTAGATGCTAAATCTGCTAGAAAAAAAAATAATGATATTAGTTTGGAAGATCTTGATGAGTTTGCCAATTCTTTAGTTGAAGAAGTCTCTAATGAAAGAAGGAGGTTGTATAGGATTTTTGAGTGGGTTTCCAAAAATATTTCTTACGATTGTGATTTTGTTGAAACCGAAGGGTTTTTGTCAAAAAACGATATGCTTAGAGATGTTTTGAAAACCCGAAAAGGTATTTGTCTTCAATATTCGGAGTTAATTAAGGCTTTATGCGATGTAGTTGGCATAAAAACTCATGTTATTCTTGGTTATATTCGAGATCAGGAAGGTGCAATTCAAATTTTAACTCATGCTTGGAATGGAGTAGTAGTTGATTCTAGATATTATATTCTTGATGCAACTTTGGCTGCAGGATATTTGGATAATGGAGGTTTTGTTAAACAGTTTGATCCTTCTTTCTTTCTTATGAATCCACATGATGCAATAGAGAAATATATGCCTTTTGATCCTGTTTGGCAGTTCTTGGATCATCCATTATATCATGCTGATTTCATATTATGTAATTATCATTCAAGAGAAAAATCAGATCCTGTTTTTCATTTTAAAGACTCTATTCTAGAATTAGAGGAATTGAGTATGCATAGAGCGCTGGAAATATCAGCAAACAGAATTACTCGATATGGAATCTTAAATGAAAATACACGAGATCATATTTCGAAGTGTAGATTTAGAATTTCCAAGCTAAAGTATGCTGAAGCCTCGGCTATTTCGGGCAAGGCCACCCGCTTATTTCAAGGATATAATAAGTATATTAAGGATAAAAATGTTGACATAAAAAAAGAAGATGCTTTAGCCCTAATGAACAGAATAATAAAGAGTCTGGATAAGTCGATAAGATTGCTTAGGCAAGTAAAAACAAAAGATAAATTATTGTTAAGTTTGGTTTCTAAAGTAAAAGTTGAAGCAAAAAAGATTCGACGAGAAGTGAAAGACCAGAAAATAGAGATTCAAAAAAAGAGTGCAGGTTAATCCTGCAACTCTCTTAATATTTTAATAAATTCTTTTCCTCTTTCTTCAAAGTTTTTAAATTCGCCATAGCTTGCTGCAGCAGGAGAAAGGAGACAAACATCTTCTTTCTTTTTCAGTTCATTTATACGATTCATTGCTTCTGCTAAACTGGAAGTAAATAAAACTGTAGCAGAGGTGTGATTTTTTATTTCATCATAAATTCTTTTTCCTGCTTCTCTCATACAAATGATTACTCTTGGACTTTCTTTTTTTAATCTCTCAGTTAAGCATGAGTAATCAATGCCTCTGTCATAACCACCAAGCAGAAGGATATCTGTTTTTTCTAAGGTGTTTAATGCTTCTATTGTAGATTGAGGGATGGTTGAAATAGAATCATTGTAACATTTCATTCCTCCAAATATACCTGCAAATTGGAGTCGATGGTCTAAGGTTTCATAGGAATAAAAACCTTTTCTGATATTTAAAGGATCTGCACCACAAACTAAGCTAGCGGCAGTTGCAATCATACTGTTGAAAAGATTGTGTTTTCCTGGTAGGGTAACATAATCCAAAAATCCACAAAGTTTATATTCTATAGGACCAAATTTCAATAGAAGTCTAGCCCCTTGCATAAATAAACTTGCCTTATCATTTTGCTCTAAAGATGATTTTATGCAATGTCCAAGAGGAAAGATTTCCTTATTTGTATATGGGAAATAATCAATTTCTTGATTGCAAAAGAATAAATCACCTGGCGATTGCCAGTTCATAATATTCATTTTTGCTTGTGCATAGTTTTCAAAAGAACCAAAGTGGTCTAGATGCTCCTCAAATAAATTCAGTAGTATAGATATTCTTGGACTATGCTTGCAGAATTCAAGTTGATGAGCACTTAGCTCAAGAACAATAAGTGACTTTTCTGTAATGTCCTTTATCAAATCAAATGGTGGAATACCAATATTGCCACCCAATAAACAGTGGATATTGCACTTATTTAGAAGGTGGTAGGTTAAAGAGGCAACGGTGCTTTTACCTTTTGAACCTGTTATGCCAATAATTTGATTTCGGAATATTTGAATGAAAATATCTGCTTGCGATCGAATATTTAAATTCTGAAAATTATATTTTGATACATTTACCCCAGGTGACTTTACTATCATATCATATAGTTCAAGTTCTTCCTGAGATATATTTTTGTCTATTATTCTTGTGGTGTTTATTTTCTCTTCTGAGAAAAATACAGAAAGCATTTCAGTGTCCTGGTCAAGGAAATCAACTTCCTGATCAGGACAAATTTCTTTGATTAGCTTATAAGTTGATTTTCCTTCTTTGCCAAATCCCCAGATTAATATTTTCTTATTGTGAAATATTGATCTTATTTCTTCTAAATTATTCATGATGAAGTTTTCCTTATGTTACTTCTGATAATTTTTCGGAAGTCTTTTTCAAGGGCATGCATTCCATTATATGAATTCAGCAATTCCTGAAAGTGGTTGTTTGGACCTCCTTCGCCATCACGGGCATTTTTATACTGTTGCATTAGGCAACAGTCTGTATATTCTGGTTGATGCAGAAGTATATGGTCTAAAGAAGCTTTTACTTCTTCAACAGTACCTACGCATTCAAATGGTTTAACATTTCCTTGCCCAGTTAGTTTCTTAAAGTCTTTGAGTAGATTCGGGTCGTTCAGAAGGTTTTTGTTGAATATTTCAATCAGTTCATCTTGAGGAATAAAAGGAGCCATCATTATAAATGTAAATAAGCATTTAGAACAGTTGGAACACCAAATATCTTGCTTGCTTCCTTCATTACAACTTTTAAATATCTTGTAGAAATCTTTTTGTTTTGAAAAGATTGAAGCAATTTGTAGTTCGTTTAGAGGTCTTAGAAAAGAGAAGTAATTGAAATCAGGACTAATATACTTAGAGGCGTATTGTCTAAAGTCATATTCAAACTCCCAACTTTTAGAATATTGGTGGTTTACATGAGAATTTTTGACTGTAGATTCGTTGGCACTATTCTCATTAGACAATGCGATGTTCTTAGTTCCTGTTAGTGCGCCAGCAAATAATGTCATAAATGCCAAAAGGGCAGAAAATGGAGTATGACCATTTAGAAACCCATTGCCATTAAATTCAAGTAGTCGTGGATGAATAGTTCTATAGAAGTCGATAATATGATCTTCAGTAAAGCCTGCTTGCTCAATGGTTGATAAGCTTGCTCCACGAGGATTAAGAATCATTGGGGTAACTTTTTTCCCTGCATTTTGAAGCATCTTTAAGCTTGCTATAGAATCTTTTCCTCCGCCGATAGGAACAATGGTTTTGTCCTCTGTTTTAAATCGTGCTGGAAGAATTTCGTCTATTCCTTCTGATTCAATTTGAACAAATTCATCTATATTTGTTTTTATACTATTCCGGTAAAAGAATTCCCCAAGTCCTTTAAAATAAAGTTTTTTCCACCATTTAATCTGATCGTCTGTCAAATGAAATGGTTTTACAATTATTCTTGGAGGACAGGCAGCTTTCCAATAACTAATAAGTTCAATCATTCCTATGTGAAAGATAATATTTCGAAGAATATCTTCATTTATATTTTCTTTTACGAAAAATGATTTAATAGGAATACGAAGACTTGGCATGAAGATATAATCATCACATAAATCGAAACGAAATGTGATAAATATCTCATCGTCTTTTAGGAAATAAGAAAAACTTTCGTACGTGAAATACGGAAAAATATGTCTGAGTTCCTTATATTTCTGATGGTTGCTGCCCGGTTTCAAATTAAAACGGTATATTTTTTGTTTAACAAATATTTATTGCTGGCCAAAAGTAGTAAATTGCATTAGATTATGAACTCCAAAATCCTTAAAATATGAGTGGATTAGATAATATTACTTGGATCAAATCAAATAATATAAAACCTCTAAAGGGAAGGGTTTTAATATCTGAACCTTTATTGTTGGATTTATATTTTCAAAGATCTGTTGTGTTATTGCTTGATAATGAAAAAGATGGTGCGGTTGGGATAATCTTAAATAAGGAAATAGCAACACCTTTTAATGAAATTGTAAAAGATTTTCCTCAATTTGATGTAAAGGTTTATCTTGGAGGGCCATTGGCGCAAGATAGTTTGTTTTTTCTTCATAATCTTGGAAATGAGATACCAGATTCGGAAGAAATCCTTCCTGGAGTTTTTTGGGGCGGAGATTTGAATGAAGTTTCCAATTTAATTGAAATGGGGGTGGCCAAACCTTCAAACTTTAAGTTCTTTCTTGGCTATTCTAGCTGGGAGCCTGAACAATTAGACAATGAGATTGAGCAAAACTCATGGGTAATAAATACGATTTCTGCAAAGCAAGTTTTTAATAAGCAAACAGATAATCTATGGAAAGATAGTATCCGAAAATTAGGGGGTGAGTATTTGTATTGGCTAAATTTTCCTGTCGATCCTAGTAATAATTAAAGAAATAATTAGTCAGTTTTATGAGTAATAGTTATCTTTTTTGTCGCTGATGTTTTCCATGAAATTATATAAGTCCATTTATTGGATGTGATAAAAAAAAATATACTTTTGTCGCACATTGATGATGGTTTTGAAGCAATTCAAAAGTAAGAGGGAATTGGGTGAAAATCCCAAACAGTACCCGCTGCTGTAATCTCTGTAAACCTCTAATAATTATACCACTGAATTTTTTCGGGAAGGTGTTGGGGGTGGAGTAAGTCAGAAGACCTGCCATTTCAATATTTAACTATGCTTTCGGGAATAAGGGCATGTTGAAGAAGTGAAATTTATTTTTCTTTCCTTCTTTATATCTTTCCTTTTTTTCTTCTAAGCTAAAAGTATTTAATCTATTATTTATTTAACAGAGTAATGAAAAAACTTTATTTAGCTTTAAGTTTATTATTGGTTGCTTTTTGTTTTCAACCAACCCAGGTCAAGGCAAATCAAACTAATGAGAGTTATAGCTCTCAAGAATCCACTCCTATTTCTGGTAACTTTACCATTGGAAGTAGTGCCGATGCCACTTATTCCACTTTCACTTCTGCTATTCAATCATTAGTCGAAGGAATTAATGGTCCTGTTGTTTTTAAGGTAGAAGCTGGAACGTATAATGAATCTATTGAAATTCCAAAAATTGAAGGAGTTTCTGAATCCAACACAATCACCTTTATGGCAAAGGAAGGTGAGGAGGTGAAACTGCAAAATACAAAGCTGTATGCTGCTCCTTTAGTATCGCTGAATAATGCTTCCAGAATTATTATTGATGGTTTTAAACTTGAGGTTGATAAGTCAGGAAAGGAAGCCCTACTACTTATAAAGAATAAATCTTCATACAATATTATACGTAATTGTTCTTTCAAAGCTCCATTGTTTACCACTTATTCTCAGAAATTGAATCTGATTCTTACTGAGGCCGAAAATGCTGAGAATATGAATAATAACTTCAATACCTTTGAAGGAAATACCTTTGATGGTGGCTATAATGGTTTGGCTCTTGAAGGACCTTTATATCCAACATTGCCTCAGCAAGAGGGCGATTGTGTAAAGAATAATACTTTCACCAATCAGGGGAGTAAATGTATTTATTTAAGGGCTATAAAAAATATTATTATTGAGGGTAACAAGCTTAATAATAATACGACTACAAAAGGAAGCTTTGAAGCAATTGATGGCTCTCGCATTTCAGGAAATGTAAAGGTGTTTAATAATGTTGTTCAGCTAGATCTTGCTAATGATGCAACTGGAATTGAGTTTAGACCTCTGGAGGGTTTTCAAGAATCGCTCATCTTCAATAATATGATTAGTATTAAGTCTAAAGGAGATGCCTATGGTTTTATCTTGGATGATGGATGTAAGAATCTTGGCGTTTACTTTAATACTGTTCAGATTGCTGGAACACCAAAATATTCTTCTGCAATTATAGTAGAAGGTAGATCTAATGATATTCCAGAGTCTGTTTCTATCAAGAATAATATATTTGTAAATAAAGCCAGTCAGTATTTAGTGCGAATCAAGCGTGCTGAATTTGTTTCTAAAGTTAGTGTTGATAACAACTTCTTGTCGACTGAAGGTGCAGTAGCAAAGATTGCGGATGAAGAATTTGCAGATCTGTCATCTTGGCAAGGAAAGATGGGGGCAGCAAATAGTAAGACTGGATCTGTTGCTTTTACTAGCGATAGAGATTTACATATATTTCCTGATGCAAGCATGACTTTTGCATTGCCTATTTCTACAATTCTAAAGGATATTGACAACAACCCAAGAAATGCTAGCAATCCTTATGTAGGTGCTCACGAACCTCAGGGTGTTGCTGAAACCGTACCTGTTTTTTCTGCTGCTTATCCTAAAATTCAATTCTTAAGTAGTCAGAAGATAAATGTGTTTCTAAAGGCAGATAAATCCGGTTATGCATACCTTCAAGTGTTAGAAGCAGCTGAAGCAGCTCCTTCTGTTTCTGCTTTAATCGAAAATGGTTCTAAGGTTTCACTTACAGCTAATGAGGAAGTTAAATTCAAAATTCAAGATCTAAAGTCAGAGGTTAAGTATATACTTTATGCTATTACCAAAGATGCAAAAGGTAATTGCTCGACAGATATTAAATCTATTGATTTTACTTCTTTAGCAGCTGAGTTTAAGGTTGCCGATATGGAAGATTTGACTTTGGAAGCTAATTCTTTCTGGAATGGTAGTGACGAAAGTGGTTTCTTTAATAGTGGGAGTGCTAAGTTTATAAATACTTATAATACTGCTTATAAGTCGTGGGATGGTTTTGCATACTCAAACTATACAGATAAAAACACTCCAGGATTGGCAAATCAATATGCCGCTTATGTTTCGCATAGCGACATCGAGAATAATAAGTATGCTGTGGCTTATATGAATACTTATACAAACTCGAACCCTACCATTGAATTTACAAACACTACCCAACCTCAAAATGCTGATGGGATATTGGTGGCAAATTCTGCCTACACTTATCATAGTATGAAGGATGGAGATGATTTTTCAAAGAAATTTGGTGGTGCAGATGGTAATGATAAGGACTTTCTGTTGCTTGATATTTATGGAATTGATAAAGATGGCGAAGAAGTAGGCCCTGTTCATTTTTACTTAGCTGACTATCGTTTTGATGATAATTCTAAGGATTATATTATTGATGATTGGACCTATGTTGATCTAACTTCTCTTGGTAAGGTAAAGAAATTGGTATTTAAATTATCTTCTTCAGATACCGGAGAGTATGGAATGAATACTCCTGCATACTTTTGTGTTGATAACGTAAATGGCGAGGCATTCTCCATGAAGTTAGAAGATATGCCAAACTTAACTGTAAATCTTAACGAGTCGACACAGTTAAATGCAATTGCAAGAGGAGGTTATGCTCCTTTTATCTACAAATGGGAAGATAATGCAACTTTATCAGCAAGTGATATAAAAAATCCAAAAGCTACACCAACCAGAACCACAACATATAAAGTTACTGTAATTGATGCAAGGGGAAATTCTGCTGAGGGTTCTGTAATTGTAAATGTTCTTCAAGGTGCATTGGTGGCAGACTTTGAAGACTTAACTTTGGGAACAGACTCTCATTGGAATGGAGTTCAGAAAGAAGGCGACGAAAATGGTAGTGTAAATTATTTTCATTCTGGAACATGTGAATTCTATAACTTTTATAGCGAACAATATAAAACATGGTCGGGTTTTGCTTATGCAAATCATACATCTTCAACCTATAGTCAGTTATCTGATCAGTTTAATGCAATTACCGGAAAAGCTCATTCTGGAAGCAACTATGCAATCTTCTATGGTTTTAACGATGATCCGAGCAATAAAATCTCTTTTACCAATACTGTCGATGGTGAAAAAGTGAGTGGAATGTATGTAACCAATAGTGCATGGGCTGCAACATCCATGGAGAATGGCGATCAGTATAGTAAGAAATTTGGTGGTGAAGATGGTAATGACCCTGACTTTTTCAAGATTGTTGCAAAAGGTATAGATAAAGATGGTAAGGAAACTGCTATTGTTGAGTTTTTCCTTGCTGATTTCCGTTCAGAAGATAATTCTGATGATTATATTGTGAAGGAATGGAAATGGTTTGATTTAAGTAGTTTGGGGACTGTAAAAGAAGTTCAGTTTCATCTTGAATCAAGTGATAATGGCGACTATGGAATGAATACTCCTGGCTACTTCTGTTTTGATGATTTCAACGGAGAAGTTAGTGTAGGCGTCGAAAGTATTAATCCTGCTGAGGTTTTGTCGTTTGGTCCAAATCCTGCCGATACTTATATAAATTTTGATTCTTCTGATGATGGTATTTTGATGATTTACTCTTTAGATGGAAAGAAATTAATGGAACAAGATACTTATAAAGGTAGAAATAGAATTAATATAGATTTCTTGCAAAGAGGAACTTATGTTTTGAGTTTGCGTAGTAAAGACTTTGTAAAGACTTCAAAATTACTGAAAAGATAAATATTCAATACGAAGAACAAAAAGTGAGGTTGTCGTTTATTCGGCAACCTTTTTTTGTTTTTAGCTATCTGTTTTTAATTATCTCTTCCTACCTTTAAATGGCACAGCACCTGCCTTTAATTGACTCTAAATCGGGTTTGTTCAAATAACTGTGTCAACTTTCTTTGGCCATTAATTTTTTTTCCAAAGGCCCTCACTAAATACAGGGTTTTTGGAATAAAAATTAATCGAACCTTCCTTCAAATTCTATCGCAAGTTGAGCTCTTATCTTTGTCCAAGAAGTAGGTGCTTTAGTCCAGTTCTTCTTTGTAAATTGCTTATATATAAGATATATTGTCTTCAAAACAGAATTGTTACTATGAAAGACTCTCTTGGTTTTGGTCACCTTTCTTATTACACTGTTAAAGCTCTCGATAGGATTTGTAGTATATATTAACCTTCTAATTTCAGGAGAGTAATCAATGCTAAAGCAAAGGAAATCAAAATTCTTAACCCATGACTTAACCATGTGAGAATGTTTTTCTCCCCATTTTTGCTCTAGTTTTAACAAAGCCTCTCTTGCCTTATCAACACTAACTGCTTTATATATAGGCCTAATATCTTTCATTACCTCTTTCCTTTCTTTATTTGATACGTATTTTAGTGAATTACGTATTTGATGAACTACACACAAATGAACCTTTGTTTCAGGGAAAGCAGCTTTTATTGCATTCTTCAAGCCAGATAAGTTATCTATACAACAGAATAAAATATCCTCCACACCTCTGTGTTTTAGGTTATTGAGCACATCGTTTTGCCAGAACTTAGCTGATTCTGATGCTCCAATATACATTCCAAGAAGATCTTTCATTCCATCTTGATTAACTCCTATTACCAGATAAATAGCTTTGCTAACTACCTGTCTTTCTTGAACTACCTTAATGTGTATAGCATCCATCCAGATTATGGTGTAGAGCCGTTCTAAGGGCCTGTTTTGCCACGCTTTCATATCATCAATCACACGATCTGTTACCTGGGTGATAGCTCCTGTAGCTATACTTACGCCATATATCTCTTCTATTTGAGACTGTATATCTCTGTAACTCATCCCTCTGGTATACATGGAGATTATTTTCTCTTCCATACCTGGAACTATCCTTCGTTGTCGCTTTTTGAGTATATGTGGATCAAAATCACCATTGCGATCACGCGGAGTGCCTATCTCTACTTCGCCTGAAGTAGTTCTTACTTTCTTGTAACTCTTACCATTACGTCTGTTCTTAGTTGTTGTCTCTTCATGGAAATGATCTGATTCTCCTTCTAATGCGGCTTCATAAAATCGTTTGATTAAAGGGGCTAGTATGCCTCCCTTTCCTATAAGCTCCTTGTTTTCATACAATTGCTTAATGGCTTCTTCCTCAAACTTCTCATAATCAAATTTCTTTAGCTTCTTTGTTTTCATAAGTGTTTAAACATTAATTTTTAAAAATTTGTTTGACACACTTATTTGAACAGACTCTGCCTATCTAAGATTTATGTATAAAATTCATACAGTAGAGCACAATGATTGTGTCTTTTTTATGAAAAAAATTACAAGACCTAACTTTTGTGGGTAATCCCTTATTAGATAGACGACCTTCCCAAACCCCTATAAAAAAAGGATTTAAGAAATCTTCTTAAATCCTTGATAAGTCAGTTTGTGACCTCGGGGGGATTCGAACCCCCAACCGTCAGAACCGGAATCTGATATTCTATCCAGTTGAACTACGAGGCCAAAAGCAACACAAATTTAGTAATCTTTCGATATAAATTGTGATATAACAAAAAAAGCCATCGAATTCGATAGCTTTTTTGTGATCCAGCCAGGATTCGAACCTGGGACCCACAGCTTAGAAGGCTGTTGCTCTATCCAGCTGAGCTACTGGACCGATAATTCAGTCATTAAGAACTTTTGTTTTCAAAAAAAAGTGATCCAGCCAGGATTCGAACCTGGGACCCACAGCTTAGAAGGCTGTTGCTCTATCCAGCTGAGCTACTGGACCATTTCGTTTCAAAAGCGGTGCAAAGATAACTAAATCCTTTTCACAAATGCAAGCTTTTTTTGTGAAAAAAAACCATAAAAATGCTAACTGCTTTGAATTGAATGAATAAAAGTTTGTTTTTTTTTAGTTTTTATTTTGTAGATTGCAGATTAACCAAGTTTTTATACAAACCATTAGGTATAGCAAGGAGTTCGTCGTGTTTACCTTCTTCGCAAATTTTACCATCTTTTAGAACTAAAATATGATTTGCATTGTAGATAGTAGATAAGCGGTGGGCGATTACAATAGATGTTCTACCTCGCATTAATTTTTCTAAAGCATCTTGAACTAATCTCTCAGATTCGCTATCTAAAGAACTTGTGGCTTCATCCAAAATGAGTAAATCTGGATCGTATAGAATAGCTCTGGCAATGGCTATTCTTTGTCTCTGTCCTCCTGATAGCTGTATTCCTCTTTCTCCAACTAAGGTTTCATACTTTTTTGGAAAGCTTTCAATAAATTCTAAAGCATTTGCTTGCGCTGCAGCCATTCGTATTTCGTCTTGACTTGCATCTGGTTTACCATATGCAATATTTTCAGCTATACTTCCCCCAAATAGTAGTACTTCCTGAGGGACGATGGCCATTTTTTTTCTGAGGGAGCTTAATGAGAAGGTTTTAATGTCTTTATTATTTATAGCGATTTCTCCTCCAGTTGGATCATAAAATCGCAATATCAAATTTGTGATAGTACTTTTTCCTGCTCCAGACCCGCCAACTAAGGCAAGTTGCTGCCCCTTTCGTATTGTAAAACTAATGTCTTTCAACACCTCGAAATCGGCTCTGTTAGGGTAATGGAAGCTAACATTCTTAAAGTCTATTTCTCCAATTTTATCTGTAATATTTTCTTTATCTTCTACATTTAGTGGCTCTGTTTCAAGTTCCATGAGTTCAAATATTTTTTCTGTCGAACCTATGGCCTTGATTAAAGAAGTTATTAAATCGGCAATACTTCCTATGGATCCTCCAACAAATACTGAATATAAGATAAATTTGATTAAATCTCCACTATTTAGACCTGCTCCATTGTGAACCAAGTATACCCCATACCAAATTACACCAACGATACTTCCAAAGAGTACAAAGATTATGAAAGAAGAAAATACTCCTCTCCATTTTGCAGCTAAAAGAGCAATGTTAATTACATCATTGGTAGATTTGCTATATCTTTTAATCTCATGATCTTCATTGCTAAAAGCCTTGACATTACTGATTCCTGTAAACGACTCTTCTACAATAACGTTAGTTTCAGCAACTTTTTCCTGAGTTTTTTTACTGAGTTTTCGAATGTACTTTCCAAAAACACCAGTAATAATTACAGAAATAGGAACTACCGAAAGCATAAAAAGAGTAAGCTTTGTAGAAATAATTATAAGAAGAGAAATACCTCCAATAATTATTATAAGTTGACGCAATAACATGGCCAATGTTGTGGTAAATGTTTCTTGCAGAAGAGCGATATCAGCAGAAATTCTACTGTTTAATTCACCAACTCTTGTTTTGGAAAAAAATGCCATTGGTAGTTTTACTAAATGCGAAAATGTATCCTGACGCAGTCTGGCCAACATAGATTGTGTGACAATAGCAAAAAAGTACACTCTAAAATACGAGAACACTGCATTTAGAATAAATACTCCAAAAAGCATTAAACCAATTTCTTTTAATTTTCCAATTCCTGATTCTTGTAAATTATTAAGCAGAGTACCCAATAAGTTTGGAAGAATTAAAGTGGCTGAACTAGATAAAGCCAAGAATATAAGTCCAAATATAAAGTACCATAATTTGGGTTTTATATATCTAAACAACTTTAAGAACCGCACTAATTTTTCTCTTGAAACCTTCTTTCCATGAAGATCTTTATTTTTTTCACGACCAAAATTCAGCATAGAAGTTTAGATTTTTAAATTTGAAGTAGCTTGAACCATAACGGGTATAAAGATGATTTATTTATTTTTTAATTGGAATTAATACTTTTGTCTCCCATTTGTTTGTGTCAGGAACAGCACCAGGATCAGTTACATATATTTCCATTGCAGGACCAATAATCTTTAAGTTTTTTTTGTTAATCTCGTTGTTTAATCTGTTGTATGTTACAGAAATAGAATTATAATTGCCGTAATGAATGGTTTCCAGATAGTTTGATTCAGGGAAGAATTCATATTTAATATTGTTTTCACCTAATTCTTCCGAAGAAATGGGGATGCCCACTTTAAAACTTATTCCAGACATTGTTGAATTGTCAAATATACTAAAAGGAGGTCCCGTAATTGTATAATTTTTAGTTAATATAAATTTTGCAATTTTGTTGAAATCTAAAGCAAAACGCGTAGTCATATTTTGATAGTTGGAAGAATCTATAACTATTAGGGCATGAAAAGCATCTCCTTTGGAAAGAATTATAGGAGCTAACGAGGACTCTTTTTCGGCTGTTCTTTTTAAGCTTTTTAGCCCTTTAACTAAAACTGGTCCAATTCCTCTATCGATAAAAAGTCCATAAATTCTTCCAATAGGATAAGCAAGGTTTTGAATGGAAACCGTCCAGTCAACTTTTGTTTTTAGGGAATCTAATTCTTGAAATTTCCAATCTCCAATTGCTTCTCCGTTTTTTATAAAATCTATTTTTGTTTGAATGTTTTTAAAGGGAAGAGAGCGAGTGATTTCAAAGGTTCCATCACCAATATCTTTACTAATCCAACTCATTTTTGCTTTTTCGCCTTCTTCTGGACCAGAATATGTAATTTCTATTGTAGGATCAGATTCTTGATAAGGTCCCCAATCTTCCCATTTTTTGGGAGTATTGACTTCTTGGAATATAGTCTTTGAACTAGCCTTGATAATTATACTTTTTTGGATTGTGGTTTCCTTAGGTAAGAAAATTCCTGCAATTAAAATGATAACAATAACAATAATAATAAAGATTCCGAGTGCTTTTAGAATTTTCATAGAAGGTGCTTTTAGAGGTTTATTGTTGTTGTAGGTTAAAGAGGTAATTAAGTAGATTAGAGAGTAAAATTATGAAAATTAGTTTTAATCTATTGTGACTTAGTTGTGAGTAATGAGTTGAGTGTTAATACTTATTAATGTTGTGAATTGTTTTAAATTACTTTATCGTTCTGTAATTTTTTAAATAATTCTTTACTGTAAATTGTTTACTCCTGATTCTAGATTTTCTAAAGCTTTTTTAAGAGTAGTTTTTGGACATGCAATATTCATTCGCATAAATCCTTTTCCGTTTGATCCAAAATCGGTTCCAGAACTCAGCCCTAAGTTACAGTTATGATTTATGAAATTAACTAATTCTTTTTGATTAAATTTTAATTTATCAAAATTTAACCATGTCAGAAAAGTGGCTTCACTTGGACAAACTTGTACTTGAGGGATGTTTTTTGCACAGTAATCAGCGATAAAATTATGGTTAGTATGTAAATATTTATTTAATTCTTTAAGCCAGCTTTTCCCTTGTGTTAATGCTGCATAGGTAGCTAAATGACCGAAAGTATTTGGCGAATTTATGTGTATTTTTTTGACAAATGAATTGTATTTTTCTCTGAGCTTTGGGTTTTTAATAATTACTGATGCGGTGTTTAATCCGTTTAGATTAAATGATTTACTTGCAGATATAGCTGTAATTGTTTGCTGTGAGATTTTTTCTGAAAGACTTGCTATGGGAATATGTTTATGATTTGGGCGAATTAAGTCATAGTGAATTTCATCAGAGAATATAAGTACATTATATTTTACAGCAAGTTCGCCAATCTTAAGCAGTTCTTCTGCTGTAAAAACTCTTCCAGTAGGATTTTGAGGGTTGCATAACAAGAATATCTTTGTTCCTGATTGAAATTTTTTTTCCAAATCATTGAAATTAATTGAATAGAATAGTTCCTCTTGTGTCAGAGGATTGTCGGTAATTATTCTTCCTGTATCGTTAATTGCTTTCTGGAACATAAAATAGACAGGAGTTTGTATTGCTATCTTATCTTTTTCTTTAGAAAAAGTTTGTAGGATAAAATATATTGCAGGAACTACACCTGGAGAAAAGCAGATTTCATTAATTCCGATATCCCAATTGTGTTCATTTTTAACCCAGTTTTTAATGCTGTTATAATATTCTCTAGATAAGAACGAATAGCCAAATATTCCATGATCAATCCTTTCTCTTAGGTAATCTATAACTTCTGGTGCTGTTTGAAAATCCATATCAGCTACCCACATTGGAATAATATTTTTGTTTTGATAAATGGAATCTGCAAGGTCAAATTTTACACAATTGGTGTTTTTTCTTTGATATGGAGTGTCAAATGTATATTTCATTTTATATTCTATTAGATGAAGAATAGGAATTTTATTCTACTTGAGCTGTGTTTACTTGGATTACTTTTTATTAAACACAAATCCTTCTTTTCGGTTTCGTTTGTAAATTATATATTTGCAGTCCACACAAAGTCAATATATGATATTAGCAGAAAATATTCGGAGATCATACGGAGATTTAGAAGTGCTGAAAGATGTAAGTCTAAACATTTCAAAAGGAGAAATTGTAAGTATTGTTGGTGCTTCAGGAGCAGGAAAAACTACTTTATTGCAGATACTAGGGACTCTAGATCGGCCGGATTCGGGCAAATTGATTATTGATGGCAACGATTTGGGTAGTTTATCTGATTCTGAGATTTCTAATTTTAGAAATCAGTATATTGGGTTTGTTTTTCAATTTCACCAATTATTGCCAGAATTTACAGCACTTGAGAATGTTTGTATTCCTGGATTTATTGCTGGGCAATCAAAGAGAAAAACATCGATTAGGGCAAAAGAATTATTGGATTTTTTGGGTTTGGCAGATAGGATGTTGCATAAACCAGCTGCTTTATCAGGAGGAGAGCAGCAAAGGGTTGCTGTTGCCAGAGCTTTAATGAACCATCCTAAAGTAATATTAGCTGATGAACCATCAGGGAATTTAGATTCTAGTTCGGCAGAAGATTTACATCGTTTGTTTTTTAATCTCCGAAAAGAATTTGAACAAACTTTTGTAGTGGTAACTCACAACAATCAATTGGCTAATATGTCTGATCGTAAACTCCAAATTGTAGATGGGGTTTTTAAGCAATAAATTGCTTTTTTAATTCGAATTTACCATCTGTTTTAGGCATTGACAAAATAAATGTAGGAAAGTAATGAAATTAAAGTCCATTTTAAACATTTTGTTTTTGGTTTTAATGCTACTTGGAGCAAGTAGTGTTTATGCCCAAAGTGATTTGAGTTATCAGGATGCAATAACAGCAGCTAATAAGTATTTCGATAAAGAAGATTATCAAAATGCAAAAGCTTATTATCAAATTGCTTTGCAAAAGAAACCTGACGACAAAATAGCTAAATCCAAGTTAAAAGAAAGTATTTCTTTGTTGCGTGGTGCAATGGAAAAGAAATACGCTTATCAAGATCAAATTGATATTGCAGATAAGTATTTTGAAGAAGAAGATTATCTGCAAGCTGTAGATGCATATAAAGTTGCAAAAAGTATTTCTCCAAACGAGACATACCCGAATCAACAAATTGCAAAAGCAAATAAGTTACATAAAGAAAATGCAGAAAAACGCGTAGAATTTGATAAATTGAAAGCATCAGCGCAAGAAGCTTTTGATAAAAAAGATTATGATAATGCGATTGACTTATTAGAAAATGCATTAGACTTATTTGATAAAGATAAAGAAACAAAGCAGCAAATTGAAGAGATAGAAGATGTAAGAGATAAATACGAGAAAGATAAAAGATCGTATGGGAAGTATATTCGTAGAGCTGATTATTTGTATTCACGCAAAAGATATAAAGATGCACTAGAGCAATATATGGCTGCAAATAAAGTATTTCCTGATGAAGAGGTGCCTATGCAAAGAATCAAGGAATTACCTAGTTTGATAGATCAGCAATATAGATATGATAGGGCTGTAGATAAAGCAGATAGTCTGTATGTAAAAAAAGAGTTTAGAAAATCAAAAGCGTTCTATGAACAAGCATTAGAAATAAATCCTGAGGAAAATTTCCCTCAATCAATGATTTCTAAAATTGATGATAAATTTCTTGCAAATGAAAAAGCTGTTGAAGAAGATTATCAAAAAGCCATTTTTGTTGGAGATTCTTTGTTTGTAGCACAAAATTGGGAAAGTGCACAAAACGAATTTGCTTTAGCAAAAAGTATTAAACCAGATGAAGAGTATCCGAAATTAAAACTCGAAGAAATTGAAAGTCGTTTAGCTGCTAAAAGAAGTGATGAATCTTCTGCTGCTCAGTTTGAAGCTCTTTTAACTAGTGCTCAATCATTATTTAATGATCAGAAGTATAAAGAAGCAAAATCTACTTATGAGGAAGCTTTAAATTTAAGGCCTGAAGACCAAGAGGTGCTTGCTAAAGTGAAAGAAATAGAAAATCTCATAACAAATTTAGCTGCAGACAAAGAGAATCAAGAGAAGTTTGAAAAGGCGATGGCGCAAGGAGATGAGTTTTTGATGAATAAAGCTTATCAGAAATCAGTAGATGCTTTTAAATTTGCTGTAGAAATATACCCTGATAATGAATTGGCAGTATCGAAGTTAAAGATTGCCCAAGATGAACTTGAAGCAAATACTTTATCTCCGGAAATGTTAGAAAAATATAATTCATTGATTACAAAAGGGGATGAAGAATTGAAAGTGGAAAAGCTTGAAGAAGCCAGAAGCTCTTATATGCAGGCTATTGCTATTAAATCTTCAGATCCTTATCCTCAAACGCAAATTTTAACCATTGACGCAAAAATAAAGGCAATTGAAGATGCTCGTTCTAAAGAAGAGAATTATAATATTGCATTAAAGAAAGCCACTGAATTTATGCTTGCAGAGAAGTTTTATGAGGCAAGAAATCAGTATAATAAAGCATTAAAGATATATCCTGACAAAACAGATATTGCAGATAAATTAAAGTCTTTAAATGTCAAAATTACTGCCATTGAAAAACAAATGGCTATTGATAAGGCTTTTAATTCAGCAATGAATAATGGAGAAACATCATTTAAAGTTGCTCAGTATTCAAAAGCTAAGAAGTTTTGGGAGCAAGCAATCACCATAAAACCTAACGATAATACTCCTAAGGAGAAGTTGCAGATGTTGAAGGAGAAGCTAGAGGAAATTGCACGTGAAAAAGCAATTCTAAAGCAGTTTAATGGTATTGTTGCTCAAGCGAAAGATTTAAAGAATAAAAAACAATATAAAAAATCACTTGAATTGTATGAATCAGCAAATAAGCTTAAGCCAAATTATAATGAAGTGGATAAGCGTATTGCTGAAGTTAAAAAAATAATTGCAGATCTTGAAGAATTGGCGAGAAAGAAGAAAGAGTATGATGCCTTTATTGTTTCTGCAGATAAATTTCTTGAGACTAAAGCTTATAATGAAGCATTAGTAGAGTTTGAAAAGGCTCAAAAAGTGTTTCCAAAAGAAACCTATCCGAAGTCACAGATAAATAAAATCAAGGCTACATTGGCTGAGATTGAGAGACAGAAGAAAATTGATGCTGCATATAAGCTTGCAATGGATTCTGCTAGTCAGTTTTTGGCTAATGAAAAATGGGGAGAGGCAAGGTCTAAGTTTAATGAAGCTGTTAAACTAAAGCCTAAAATGCAAGAACCTAGAGTGAAAATCAAAGAAATAGACCAGAAACTTGAAGAAATGCGTGCAGAGATTGAACGTAAGTTTAAGACTGCGACATTGAAGGCTGATCGTGCAATGGTTGAAGAGAATTATAAGATTGCTTTAGAGAATTATCGTATTGCCTCTAATTTAAAGCCAAAGGATGTTATGGCACGTAAAAAAGTTAATGATTCTCAATCTGCTTATAATGCACAATTGAAAGCATTAATGGATGCTTATGACCAATCAATTGGATTGGCAGATAATTACTATAATACACGTGCTTATGATCGGGCTATAACTGCTTATGAAGAAGCTAGGGATATTAAACCTGATGAGGCTTATCCTGTTGAAATGATTAAAAAGATAACGGACTACTTGGAAAAGAATGCAATCGTAAGTCTGAATAGTGGAGATGAAGCTATTCCGTCAAATACGACTAAGACTTATAAATTTACTCCTGTTCCAACTAAGGTTAGGAAATCTAATTTCCTACTTGTCCGAGCAAAAACCGATGGTAATTCTGAGGTTAAAGTTCAGGTAAGTTATGGGAAGGATGGATCAAAGAATGGAGGAGCTATTCTTACTATAAAACCAGGTAAAGATACTCGAGATTATTTAATTCGTATTGGTAGTCAATATAAGTGGTTTAGTCAGGATAATAATTGGTTAAGTTTTTATCCTCAAAATGGTAATGTGACATTTTCTCTTGTTCAGGTCTCTAAGACAGAGTAAATAATATAATAATTACAAAAAAAAGCGATAGGTTTCCTGTCGCTTTTTTTTGTAAATCAAGTTCTAAAGACTTTTGCTTAAAGTAATACTTTATATGAGCTTTTATTTTGTTTTTTTGTCTTTCTTTAGGAAATTGTCTAATTCAGGTGTGGAAGTAGATTTTATAATGTTTTGATGACCAATGATTCCTGCCGACATAATTAGACTAGTTCCAATAATTACAACAAATAAAACTCCTTCAGAAATAACTCCAATACTATATTTTTGAGGTATGCTGTAGAAAAGCAGTATGGTGATTAATCCTCTAGGTGCTATAAATAACTCAGGGAAGAGGTTTGACCTCAAGCTATACTTTAACCAGATGAATCTTAGAAAATAAAGAAAAGCAAGTATTATACCCCCGGTAATTAGGATTTTAGGACGAAAGATAGTTTCTAGATGTAAAGAAAAACCAAATGCTACAAAGAAGAATGTTCGTATTAAAAATGCTGATTCTATGGTGATTGTTTCGAATTCCTTTAAGCTTTGGTTGATCTTGTCGATGTTAATATGTTTATTTATACGCCTTTTCCCAAATAGTTCAATGTTGTTTACTACCAAACCAAATATTAAAATTAGTAATAAACTACTTAAGTGCATTGCCTTTCCAAATGCATACAGAAGAATTAGTATTGCAATAATTAGAAAGAACTTTATATTCATTTTTGTTTTGTCAAGGAAAAAAATCATTAGGATAGAGAATATAGCCGAAACAATAATTGTAGTCACAAAATCAAAGGCAATCCATTCTACACTTTTTCCTGTAAAAGTGTCATTGTAAACGATAAAATTGAAAAGAAGAATTCCTAAAATATCACTGAAAATAGATTCATAGATAATAAATTCTTTTTTGTGAGAAACCATATTGGCAACACTAGGAATAGCTATTGCACTACTGATTACTGCCATTGGAATCGCGTTTACTAAACAAACTCTAAAGTTAAAATGAGGATAAACAAATTTAATGCCTCCTGCAATCAATAAAGACGATGCTATTAAGATGATTAATGCAGCAAAGAAGGTTTGCCGAATTACTTTAGTTTTATCTTTTGTTATTTTCAGTTCTAAAGTGCCTTCAAGAACAATAAGAATAAGACCAATGGTTCCAAAGATGGTTAAAACTTCAGAGTTGAAAGGAATTTGTAGATTCCAATAATCTGTAGCAATACGTGCAGCTATTCCTGTTCCTAACAACAATAGGACAGAGGGTATGTTGGTTGTTTTGCTAATAACTGAGTAAGCATAAGATAAAATTACCAATATGCACAGAATTGCGATTAGAGTGTAAGAGTCAAAAAACATTATAAATGAATTAAATTTATTGCTGAATCTGAAAATAGCAGATCTGCATTAACAATTTTAAAGGTAGTTTGCAAATATAGATTACTTGTTATTGTTATCAAATGATTTTAGTCCTCTTGATATTATTAAAATTTGTTTTGGCTTTATGTAGGTTGATTCTCTGTTAAAGAATATTTCTTTATTAGTTTTGTGTTTCCTTTTATTGGAATACAGTTGAGGGCTTGTTTTGTTTACATTGTTTTTTCTATACAATAACATAAGAAGAGTTTGGTTTTTGCTTTTGGAAGATTTTTATAGAGCATTATTTTTTTGATGCGATATTGTTGCTTTTAATCAGGTATTTTATGGAGCATTATTTTGAGGAGTTTAGAAGAAAGATCGTTGGTGTGGAACAAGATTTTCGAACACCTTATGGCATTCGTAGATTGATTTATGCAGATTGGGTAGCAAGTGGGAGGTTATATAAAGATATTGAAGATAGAATTGTAAAAGATTTTGGTCCATTTGTTGGAAATTCACATACCGAAGCCAGTGAAACAGGAGTGTTGATGACAGATGCTTATAACTATGCAAAATATATTATAAAAAAACATTGTAATGCAAATGAAAATGATGTCCTGATATCTGAAGGGTCTGGAATGACAGGGGTTGTGAATAAGTTACAACGTATTATTGGATTAAAAACATGTGCTGCAATAAATGGGAAGAAATGTTTGTCAACTATTGAAAAACCTGTAGTTTTTTTATCTCATATGGAACATCATTCTAACCACCTTAGTTGGCTTGAAACTAATGCAGATGTTGTATTGCTTAAACCTGATAAGGATTTATTAGTAAATCCAAAACAATTAAGAAAAGAGCTGACCAAGTATTCTTCAAGAAAAATAAAAATTGGAGCCTTTACTGCCTGTTCTAATGTTACTGGGATCGAGACACCAATTTATGAATTAGCAGCCATTATGCACGAGTTTAATGGGTTTCTAATTGCTGATTATGCTGCGTCTGCTCCTTACGTTCCTATGGATATGCATCCAAGTAATCCCAAAGAAAGATTAGATGCAATAATATTTTCTCCTCATAAATTTCTTGGAGGACCAGGAACTTCTGGGATCTGTATCTTTAATCGAAACTTATACTCAAAAACGTATCCCGATCATCCTGGAGGAGGAACTATTGAGTGGATGAGTATGAGGGGTGATTATAAATATATTGGAAATATTGAATCACTTGAAGATGGAGGAACCCCAGGGATTTTACAATTAATTCGTGTTGCTCTTTGTATTAAGTTAAAGGAGAAGATGACTTCAAAAAGAATGCAGCAAAGAGAAAAGGAATTATTGGAGATGGCGTTTAAAGAATTAGAAGATATTTCTGGTTTACATATTCTGGCAGGAGAGCACAAAGAAAGATTGGGGATTATTTCTTTTTGTATAGAAGGTATTCATTATAATTTGGTTGTGAAGATTTTAAATGATAGATTCGGAATACAGCTTAGGGGTGGTTGTGCATGTGCTGCGACTTATGGGCATTATTTGTTAGGAATTCGTAGTGATGAAGCAGATGAAATTATTAGAAATATTGAAGGGGGAGATCTTGTTAATAAGATTGGTTGGGTTAGATTATCCTTGCATCCTACAATGACTAATTTGGAATTAAGCTATATTCTTAATGCGATAAAGCAATTGGTAGAAAATAAAGAAGAATGGAAGATGGATTATGTTTATATATCTGATTCCAATGAATATCGTCATAAAAATGAAGTGAAACCATTTATGAAATTAGATAAAGAATGGTTTCACCTTTAAATCTTAACCAATTTCAATTAAACTTATTTCAGGAAGAATTCCAATTCTTCCTGGGTAACCAATAGTTCCTAGGCCTCTGTTGACATAAATATGCTGTTGACTAGAATGATGGGTATATAAGCCAGCCCATTCGGGGTAAATCCATTGTGAAGGACTCCACTTAAATTTGGGAGTTTCTACGCCAAATTGAAATCCATGAGTATGACCTGATAAAGTGAGTTTTATTTCAGGCCAATTCTCTTTAATTTCATAGTGCCAATGAGTTGGGTCGTGGCTCATTAAAAGTTTTGCATTTATAGTTTCCGTTCCTTTTACTGCCTTTGTTAGGTCGCCATATTTTGGAAAATGTTTATAATGTGACCAATTTTGAACTCCTATTAAAGCTAGTTTTTCTCCTTGGAATTCAATGATTCTATTTTCATTTAAGAGTAAGTCCCAACCTATTTCTTTATAGAAATCAAATAGAATTTCCATATTATTTTCTTTTGCTTTCTTTGATGGCCATCTTAAGTAATCTCCATAATCATGGTTTCCTAAAATGCAGTAAATACCAATTTTTGCTTTTAGAAGTTTAAGCTTTTCTGTAAAAGGAAGAGCTTCAAGTGATTGATAGTTGACAAGGTCTCCTGTAAAAAGAACTATGTCAGGATTTAGATCATTAATAATTTCTACAGCTCTATCGATTGCTTTTTTGTCGACCCAGCTACCAAGATGGATGTCGGAAAGTTGAACTATTTTCAACCCGTTTAGTTTATCCGAGAAATTTTCAGGTTTTATTTTTATATGATGAACTTTAAACTGATAAGCCCATTTAAACATACCTACAAACATAGTAGCGAACATGATTCCACCTCCTGCAAGACCAACGGTTTTTAGGAAGTTTTTTCTTGTTATTTTTGTTTTCTCAGTATTATGCTGAACCTTCTTTTTTTTGTTGATAAGAGTAATGAAATCAGAAGCTATGAAAAATAATAGTGGAATAATTTTTACTGCATAAACAGAAAAAACAAGTCCGAAGAATATGGTTCTAACATTACTATTCCAGAATCCTAAATTATCAATTGGTGAAATTATTAATGACAGAATAATTGCAGCAAAAGGAATCCAGAAAAGTGTTTTTAAGGAATATCTTAAAATACGTTTTCTTTTTTGGATAAAATCTTTTACACCATTATAGAGGTAAAAGTCAAGAAAAACAAGGATGAGTATAAACGGAAATCTTCCAGAGTACTGAGGGTAATAGTAATCCGTATAGATATAGCCTCCCACCATTAATAGGATAAAAATAACTACGATGATTATTTTTTTTCGCATTTGTGTAGTTTAGCTAAATGTGATTTCTCAAAAATACTTATTTCTGATTTATTTCAGCCTTTTAATTCAACTAAAACGTTTTGGTTTTTTTTATATTTTTCATAGGGATATTCTCGCAAGATTTATATGGCTTCATAAACTGAATAAATCCGAGAGAAATAAAACACAAAACAACTGCTGCTATAAATGGAATTCTCCAGTTAATTAACCAAACCATTCCTCCAATAAAAGGTAATATGACTGCAGCAATATGATTTATTGTAAACCCAGCTGCCATTGAAGGAGCGATGTCTTTGGGGTCAGCATGTTTTTGGAAGTATGTTCGAATTCCAATACTGAAATTAAAGAAAATATGATCAAAGATATATAAGCTTGCTGCGATGATTGGAGAATCAAAATAAGCATAAGAAAAAAAGATTATTGCCAATGCAGAATATTCAATTCTTAAGGTTGTTTTCTCTCCAAAATTATTAATTAAACGAGCTATTATTGGATTTGTGAATATTGCAATTATATTGTTCAGTATAAATAAAACGCTTACCTGGGCTATTGTGAAGTTGTATTTTTCTACCATTAGAAGTACTGCAAAAACTACGAAGATTTGCCTTCTGGCACCACTTAAAAAATTGAGGACATAGAATAACCAGTATTTCTTTTTTAAAACTATATTTTTGTTTTGAGGTATGGGAGAGCAGTTTCGTGGTGTTTTTATGAATGCTGTTATAATAAATAATAATACGATTAACCCAAGAATTGTGTAGTTAGTAGAATAATTTAAGTGGTTTGATAATATAAATATTAATCCTCCAGCAAATATATTTGAAAAAGCAACGACACTTTTTAAGTTGGCAAGGACAAAAGGAGATTCTTTTTGTGAGAAATTTTGAAGAGTTATGGATTGATTGGTAGTTTCAAAATAATGAAATCCTAAAGACATTATAAATGTCGTCATCAATAAACCTGTAAAGCTTGGAAGAAAACCTGTTAGAATAACCCCTAAAGCAAGAAATGTACATGAAATAATAATTAGCCTTTTTTCTTGTATAAAAAGAAGTAAGAAAACTACTGCTAAAGATAAAAATCCAGGTATTTCTCTTAGCGATTGTATAGCTCCAATATTAAATCCATTTAAACCGACTTCTTCAATCGCAAAGTTATTAAATAAGGTTCTCCAACCTTGAAATCCTATAGAAGTACCTATGCATAATAAGAATAGAAAAAGAAAAACAGGATTATGCCTTACCATTTCACTGATCTTGACTTTTTGCTCTTTCATTGTTTCTGGTTTTTTGCAAAAGAACAATAAGTTTTTTGTTTTTTATGAATTTTTAAATTAATTCAGTTTTTATTGTTTGTTACAGCTTTGATTGTGATAGGTGTTATAAATTAAGTAGGTCTAAAATAAAAAAAGTTAAAATATGTTATTTCTCTATTAACTCATTCGAAATAACCTAATTCTAATTAACTAATTTATTTCCAAAATTAAACTAAGATGAAAAGAATTATTTTCATAATGACTGTAGCTACAGTCTTAGTTTTTGCAAGCTCTTGTAAAAAAGAGAATTCCCCTGAAACATCTACATCTTTAAAATCAACTTCAGATTGGATGAGTTCTGTTTTTTCTAATAAATCAGAAACTCCAATTAATGCCATCGCAATTCCTGGAACACATGATTCAGCAACAGATTTGATAAAAGAGGATAATGCTTATTCAATTAAGCCTGTTAGTGAATGGAGTGATGAGGCAAAAAAAGCTGTAGGTAAAAAAGGTATTTGGGAGTTTTCCAGAAATCAATCAAACAGTGTAAAAAAGCAATTAGAGGATGGAGTCAGATATTTTGATTTTAGAATTCAAAAATATAATGGTAAATTCTATACCCATCATCATTTGGTTTCTAATCCATTATTGCCAATAATTCAAGATATTGATGCTTTTACACAGGCTCATCCTAAAGAGATTTTGTATTTAGATTTTCAAGCAGTATTATTTGAAAATCAAGCAGACTATAATGAATTTCTTGATCTTCTTGTTGAGAAGTTTGGTGACAAGATTGTAGATCCAAATAAATTCAAACCAACATCACCAATTGGTAGTCTTTGGAGTGGAAAGCAAAATATAATTATGTTTGCTTCTTATAAAAATAATTATTCGCAACAATCAAAATACTTATTTAATAGAGATACAGAAATGTTGAACTATTGGCCTGATAAATATGATAAGAATGTGATTGTTAATTTACTTTCTGCTGAACTTGCAAAAAGGCCTATGACTAAGTTTTTTGTGTCTCAAACAATACAAAGTCCTCATAATGAAAATTTAATAGCATCAACTAAAGGTGGTCCTGTTGGAATAATAGGAATGGTAAAAGATGCTAATAGTTTAAATAATGGATTTAAAACATGGTATCCACAGTTGTTAAATGTTGCAAAGACAAATAATAAAAGTTTGAATATCATGATTTATGATCAGTATCAATTAAACCCAGAAATTGTACAGGATATAATTAATTCAAATAAATAGGTTTGTAATATAAGACTTATATCAGAAGTAAAAAGGAGGTTGTTTTTAATAAAAAACAGCCTCCTTTTATTTTTGTGTAATTATTCTTTATTTAAGATATAGTTGATAAGTCCTTTGTTTTTAAAAATATTTAAGATTTTATCTGGTAATGGAGCAAACTTAAATTCTTGCTTTTCAATTTTTATTACTCCTTTTTGGAAATTGATTTCTATGTTCATTCCTCTATTGAAGAAATCTACAGCTTCTGGTTGTATAATAATAGGTAGGCCTTGATTTACAGAAGATCTGTAAAAAATTCTGTTTACAGATTTGCAAATTACAGCTTGAATTCCAATATGAGCTAGGCCAACAGCAGGATGTTCTCTACTGCTTCCACATCCAAAATTATCTCCTGCAATTATTATGTCATTTATTTCTGCTTTCTTTGCGAATAATGGATCAAAATCCTCAAATAAATGAGGGATTATATCTTTTGGCTCAGAACTTAATACTTTATAGGTTAAATGCCCTGCAAACATTAAATCAGTATTTATATTATTTACTTTTGAATAATCCCATACTCCATTTGATTTTCTTAGTTCATTATTATCGATAGTTATAGTTTCGTTTTTTTTCTCTTTATAGAAGTAGTTATGTTCTTTGTTTTCACATTCAGGCAAAGATATTTTTCCATTCAATGCTGAAGTAGCAACCACAGCAGGAGAGGCTAAATAAACAAAAGCATTTTTATTACCCATACGACCTTTGAAGTTTCGATTTGCTGTAGAGATAATATTGAAATTGTCTGCAGGAATTCCTTGCCCAGTTCCCAAACAAGGACCACATGATGAAGATAAGACATTAGCTCCTGCTTTAATAAAAATTTCTACTAAACCTTCATTAATGGCTTCTAGATAAATATTTCTTGAAGCTGGAATAATGAGCATTTGCATGTTTAGTGGTAGCTTTTTCCCTTTAAGAATTTTAGATGCAATTCTAAGATCTTCTAATCTTCCATTAGTGCAAGTTCCAACTACTGCTTGATGTATAGGTGTTTCAAGCATTTCTTTGACTGTTCTAACATTATCAACTTGATGTGGAATTGCAATAAGAGGGCAGAGTTTAGAGAGGTCAATATTTATTTCTTGGAAATATTCAGCATCATTATCCGCCCAAATGCCTTTCTGAATATCTTCTCCAATAAAATCTGAAAGCACATTGTCTGGAGGAAAACATGAGTTTTTTGCCCCCATTTCTGATGCTAAATTACATAAGGTCATTCTTTGTTCTATAGTCAAATTATTTGCCCCATCCCCATGATATTCAATAGAAAGATAGTCTGCTCCACTTGAACTTATTTTTCCTATTATGTATAAGGATAGGTCTTTGGCAAAAACCCCTTTGGGTAGTTTTCCTTCTAAGTTAATTTTTATTGTTTGGGGAACTCTAAACCAAGTTTCTCCTTGTTTCCATAATCCAGCGGCTTCGGTTCTGTCAATTCCAGCAGCTAATGTATTAAATGCTCCTGCAGTGCAAGTATGGGAGTCGCTCCCAACGATTATCATTCCTGGTTTTGCGTAATCGCTCATTATTTGATGACAAATACCTGCTCCTGCATCATGAAAATTGTTTATTCCTTGTTCAGTAACGAAATCTCTTATTTTTTGATAGTCATTTGCAAGTTTAGCATTAGTAGGAGGGGCGTTGTGATCAAGTACAATCATTAATTGTTGTGGAGACAATACTTTTTTACCTCCCATTTTTTTAAATGTATTAATTATACTTGAAGTGTTGTCATGCGTAAGAACTATATCTGGTTTTTTAAATACAATAGCTCCTGCTGGAGCTCCTAATATTTTTTCAACGAATGTTTTTCCTTTCATAGAATTGTTTTTAGTACACGGAAAACAAATTTCGTAAAAAAAGAATGTATATTACAGTTCACTTAAAGATTTATTTCGATTGTGTTATTCTTTATTAATAGACCTTGTAAAGTGTTTTAGAGGAAAAATATGATTGATTAGAAAAAATAATTATTTAGAAGAAAAATAACTAAAGTTATTACTAGCCTTTTTTTCAGCTGGATAAGCTGTGGTGGTTAGTTTTTAAAGTAAATCTATCCTAGAAAAAAGTGTAGAATAATTTGCAGGATTGGAAAATATATCTACATTTGCACTCGCAATCACGGTGAGGTGGGTGAGTGGCTGAAACCAGCAGTTTGCTAAACTGCCGTACGGGCAACCGTACCGGGGGTTCGAATCCCCCCCTCACCGCTGTTCTTTTATTTTATTATGTAAGAGACATTTTGTTCGGGGTGTAGCGTAGCCCGGTTATCGCGCCTGCTTTGGGAGCAGGAGGTCGCAGGTTCGAATCCTGCCACCCCGACAAAAAAGCCACTATTATAGTGGCTTTTTTTATATATATGAGATTTGTTACTTCCTAAATATGTATCATCTCGAAAACTTGGTATCAGTTGGGATCAAGACAGTTTTCGGATTTGATTTATAATTGCCCCTAATCGCTATCACTCTTAGCTTAAATTACTACCATTCCTACCCTTAAATTCTATGACACTTACCTTTAATTGGCTCTAAACCTCCTAGATATTTGAAGAAAACCTCCTAGATATTTGATGAAAACTTACTTTATATTGGACGTTAACTCACAGGGGTAATAGGGTGTTTGGCGTATCTATAGACAGAGCGAAACGGAGTTTGTGAGTCTGTTCAATTGAGTGTGTCAAACAAAATAGAATTGCGTGTATTAAAGTAATTTGCAATAGTTATGTAATGTGTTATGTTTTAGTGACTAATAATATTAGTACCTTGAACAATTAAATCCTAATCCCTGCTTATCTTTTGTGGTTTTCCTTCAATATCAACATCTCATCGCCGACGTTTAACGCTAAGCAATAAACTCTAAAAAACAGATCCAACTTTTACTGGTAATCCGTTTTTAATTCCCTATTGAAATTATAATAGATATTTTATAGCCGGAAAAGGCTTTATTTACTTCTTGTTTAAGGATCTCTTTATAGTAATTGATTTCATTGCATGATACTAATTTTGGAGTATTTAAATAAAAACAAATAGATTTGTTTTTTTCAGATATTCTTTTGTTATATGAGAGTGGTGACTGTATAATTTGATTTATAATGAATTCTAATTTTCTAATTTCTTTTCTTTCCATTTTACAGTTTCTAAAATTCGAGAAAAAAATTGGTTTCCAATGCTGATTAAGCTGATGCTCGCAATAAACAAAAAGCTTATATTCGAAATGTGGGTAGAGATAATTTTACCATAAAGTGTAAGCAAACTAGCAAATAGGCTTAACCATAAGAAGTTTTTTATAAGGTGGATGATTAGTCTAAAAGTTGGAAATCCCCAAAACCTATAGTCTTTACGCAAGAAAGCAATAAGTATAAATAGAGTTGCAATGTTAGATAGTTGTAATATACTGCAGGTTATATTGCCTTTTATAGGAAGTTCTGGTCTTTGCTTTGAAATAAAAAAAATAAGAATGAAGGGCAAAATCCAGAATAGTGTTGTTTGTGAGCCTAATATCCAATTTTTCATAAATCTAGACTCATGCAACTGTATTGGTTTTGTGTTGACAAAAGATTTATTGTTAGCAAGGAAAAAGTAATTTATTGAGAATATGATAGATAATATAGTTAATGTTAGTGTTATGAATTGAGGTGAGACGAAATAGCATAATAAGTTAAGTACAGTACAAATAATTAAGAGAAAAGAGCTGAAAGTAATGTTTGGCATAAGAAATTAGTATTGGTTTCTATAGTTAAGATAGGCATAAATGGCTTAAAAATCAAGTATTTTTGTGATGTAATTATGTTTTAAAAAGTTGAGCTAAGAGATATAAATGAGTTTTTTAGTTGATATTGTATTAGAATTGATATAAATAATGGAATTCGTTTTTTTAACATTTTTTAATGTTGTTTTTTTGGATTATGCATCAGATAAGAGTTCTAGGATGCATTTCTGAAAGTATGTGAGTGTTTTTAAAAAGTATATAGCTATACTAGGCATTAGACATGTAATTTTTCTTTCTGAAAGGGGTTTTATATTAGGAAAAAATTTGAATTGGATTATGAAGAAAATGGGAAGGCTGATGAAAAATCTGGGGGTGCAGATTTTAATCGCAATGATTTTAGGTATAATTGCGGGTATTTATTTTGAAGGGGAAGCCAAAATGTTTGCTCCATTAGGAGCTTTGTTTATTCAACTAATTAAAATGTTGGTAGTTCCTTTAGTTTTTGTCTCTATTATTTCGGGAGCAGCATCTTTAGGAGCTACAAAATCTGCAGGAAAATTAGGACTTAGTACCTTTGTTTATTTTATGTTAACAACAGCTGTTGCTGTTGGATTGGCATTGGTTATGGGAGTTGTATTTCAGCCAGGTAAAGGTTTGGATCCTGAATTGATATTAAGTTCCGCTTCTTTTGAAATGCCCGCTGGAGCAGCTTCTGCTTCTGCACCAGGTTTTTGGGAATCTATTTTAGGAGCCATTCCTTCTAATCCTTTTGCCTCTTTAGCAGACGGTAATATTCTTCAAATTATTGTTTTTGGTTTGTTTATGGGAATTGGCTTATCTGTTCTGGATTCTAAAAAGAAAAGTCCAATAATTAATGTTTTGAATAATATTACCGAAGCCTTAGTATGGATGGTTAAAGTGGTAATGTATATTGCTCCTATTGGAGTATTTGGATTAATGGCAGATGCTATAGGTACTTTTGGATTTGATATTTTAGCTTGTATAATGAAATTATTTACTGTGAATTTGGCTGCAGTATTGATTATGGGATTAATTGTTTATCCTTTGACTTTAAAAATCTTTGCAAAAGTATCATTAAAGAAATTTTTTAATGTAATGACAAAACCACAAATTGTTGCATTTTCAACAGCCTCATCTATGGCTACTTTACCATTGAATATGGAGGTTTGTGAAGAGGAATTGGGTGTGTCTAATGGAACAGCTTCATTTGTTTTGCCATTAGGTGCGACAATAAACATGGCAGGAAACGCTATTTATTATGCTCTTGTGGCTGTATTCTTTTCGCAATTTTATGGAATAGAATTAGGTTTTGCTCAATATACTGCGATAATTTTAACGGCTACTCTTGGATCAATTGGTCAGGCAGGAGTTCCTGGTCCTACTTTATTAGTTGCAGCTGTTTTGTTAGCAGCAGGAATTCCAATTTCAGGGTTACCAATACTGTATGGTTTAGATAGAATCTTTGATATGATTCGAACTACCTTAAATATTACAGGTGATGCATGTTGTGCATTAATTGTCGATCGTATTGAGAAATAAAGAAATTAGGTCGATTGATTGTATAGTTTACTGCTAAATCAATTAAAACATTGATTTTACTTGTTGTCTTGTTGGTTTAGTAGTAATTTCTTACAGTTTTATTTGCCTATTAAATTAAAGATAATTGTCAAAAAACGTGAGTTTATACTTGCATTACTAGGTGTTTTGTTTAACTTTGTGATATGGGAGGGGAATCAAATTCATATTTTATTACCAAGTGGCAGTCTCAAATTAAGAAAGGACTTCTTGAGTATATAATTATGCAAATACTTAAGGATAAACCGTTTTATGGTTATGAATTGATTAGTGAGATAAAGCATATTACATCTTTAGATATTGCAGAGGGAACTATTTACCCTTTATTAAACAGACTTAAGAAAGAAGAATTGGTTTTTTCTGAATGGATTGAGATGGAAACAGGAATCCCAAGGAAATACTATAAAATTACCGAAAAAGGCTTAGGAAATCTTATGTCTATGCAGAAATATGTTAATCAGCTATTTGGTTCGTTATCAATTATAGAAAAAACAAGGAAGTAGGAGTTTAAAATACTTGAAATATGCAAAAGTACATTTTGTCATTAGATCAGAGAACTGCTTGTTCACAGGCTATAATTTATAATCGTGAAGGCGAAATAATTTCTTCTTCACGAAAAGAGCTTGAGCAGTTGTATCCTAATGCAGGATGGATAGAGCATGACCCTAATGAGATTTGGTTTTCTCAGGCTGCTGTTGCCGCAGAAGCCGTTTCAAAGGCTAATATTAATGGTAAATTAATTGAAGCTATTGGAATTTCTAATCAACGTGAAACAACCATTTTATGGGATAAAGAAACCGGAGAGCCTGTTTATAATGCAATTGTTTGGCAAGATCGCCGAACTCATGATTATATAAATAAGCTTAAAGGAGAAGGTGTTGCTGAATTGGTCAAGGAAAAGACGGGTTTAGTATTAGATTCTTATTTTTCTGCATCTAAAATATGGTGGATAATACAAAATGTTGAAGGAGTAAGAGAGAGGGCAATTCAAGGCAAAATTGCGTTTGGAACCATAGATTCATGGTTGTTATGGAAGTTTACTAAAGGTGCGGTACATATCACCGATACATCAAATGCTTCTAGAACTATGCTGTTTAATATACATGATTGCCTCTGGGATATTGAATTGTTGGAGATTTTTGATATTCCGATAGAAATAATGCCTGAAATAAAGAGTAGTTGTGAGGTTTATGCAGAAAGCTTTGGTTCTTTATTTGCTTCACGTATTCCTATTTCATCCATTATGGGAAATCAAAGTGCTTCTTTATTTGGGCAAAACTGTATGTCTAAAGGAGATGTGAAAAATACTTTTGGATCAGGATGTTTTTTGAGTATGAACACCGGTCAGGAAGTAATTATGTCAAAAAATAATTTAATATCATCTGTTGCCTGGACTATAAATGGAAAAACGTCTTATTCATTGGAAGGTTCTGTTTTTGGTGCTGAATCAGTGATTAGGTGGTTGAGAGATGGTTTGGGTATTATTCAAAGTCGATTTGAAATTGGTGAATTAGCAGATACTGTTGAAAATAATGGTGGAGTATACATTGTGCCTTCTTTCAATGGTCTTGGAGCTCCTTACTGGGATCAAAATGCACAAGGAGTAATATTGGGTTTGTCTAATGATACAAATAGTGGGCATATTGCTAGGGCTGTATTAGAGGGAGTGTCTTTACGATCGATGGAAGTATTGTTGGCTATGGAGAAAGATGCAAACATTCAAATTAAAGAACTGAAAGTTGATGGTTCTATTTCTGTTATTAGTCAGTTATTACAAATACAATCAGATATTTTACAAATTCCACTAATAAGATCAGATAAAGCAGAAACTTCTGCTCTTGGTGCAGCTATGATGGCAGGTTTGTCGGTTGGATATTGGAAAAATATTGATGAACTTAGATCGATATACAAGGTGTCAGATGTGTTTACACCTAAGATTGAAGTGGATCGATTGAATTTGATAAGAAAAAAATGGAGAAAAGCTATCGAAAGAGCCCGTTTTTGGGATGTTTCATGATTCTTTTTTTTAAAAATTGGGTTGAATGATAAAACAATATACTATATATCAATAACTTTTAGTTATTAACACAGGTCTTTTTTTTAGAGGGCTACATAGTAATGCGATACTCTAGATAAAACAATGTGTTTAGTATTGTTTATACCATAGTGAGTCTATGATGAAAGATAACTACATACTAAGTTTAGAATTAGGAACTCAAAGTGTAAATGGATGTGTGTTTGATGCACAAGGAAATGCACTTCAGGAAGTTGAAAAGGAATTGTATTCACTTTATCCAAAAAGATCTTGGGTGGAGCATGATCCTAATGAACTTTGGTATACTGCTGCTCGAGTTGCTGCCGAAACTTTATTGCGAAATAATATAGAAGGAGAACAACTTGCCGCTTTTGGTATTGCAAATCAGAGAGAGACAGTTGTGGTATGGAATAGAGAAACGGGGAAGCCTATTTATAATGGAATTTGTTGGCAAGATCGAAGAACTTTAAAATTTTGTGAGGATTTACAAAGCCTTGGTTATGAAGATATAATTAAGTTAAAAACAGGTTTGCGTATTGATCCTTATTTTTCTGCTTCAAAACTTTCATGGATATTAAACGAAGTGACTGATGCAAGAAAGCTTGCTAAGGCCGGGAAACTAGCTTTTGGAACTGTCGACTCATGGTTATTGTATAAGTTTTCTGGAGGGAAAATTCATAAGACAGATATTTCTAATGCTTCTCGCACATTATTATATAATATTCATTTAAAATGTTGGGATAAAGAATTGTTGAAAATATTTGATATTCCAGAATCTATTTTACCTGAGGTTGTCGATTCTTGCGGCTTATTTGGCTATACTACAACAACTATATTTACAAAGAAGATACCCATTACAGCAGTTTTAGGAAATCAGCAAGCTGCACTTTTTGGTCATAGCTGTTTCTATCCAGGAGATGTGAAAAACACTTTCAGTACAGGAAGTTATTTAATGATGAATACTGGTGTTAAGCCTGCAATATCAACAAAAAACCTATTGACAACCATTGCATGGAGTATCAATGGATGTTGTGTATATGCACTTGAGGGAAGTATTTTTGGAGGTACAGGTTTGTATCAATGGTTACGTGATGGAATTGGGATTTGTAATTCTGTAGAAGAGATGGAAATGTTAGCGTCTTCAGTTCCTGATAGTGAAGGTGTCTATTTTGTTCCCGCTTTGTCTGGTCTTGGCGCTCCTTTTTGGGATCATAAGGCTCGAGGAGGGATAATGGGTTTGACTCCTTCAGTTACCTCTGCTCATATTGCAAGAGCTGTTTTGGAAGGTGTTGCTTTTCAATCGAGAGATGTACTAAAAGCTATGGAGATGGATTCGGATATTAAAATTCCTGAAATTCATGTCGATGGTCGTTATTCGCAAGTTGATTTACTGATACAGATTTATTCTGATATATTAAATATTCCTGTAAAAAGGCTTTCTGAAGGAAATTCTGTTCTTCAAGGAATAGCGTGGATGGCTGCTTTAGGAGTTGGTCTATATTCCAAAATTGAAGATTTAAAACTGAATAAAACAGAGATAATTAAATATACATCTTCTTTAGACTCAGAAATTGTGTTTGAAAAACAGCGTAAGTGGAGAAAAGCTTTGCTGTGTGCAATGAATTGGGAGCTATAGAAGATTTAGAACTATAAATAAACTAGAAGAACTAAATAAATCAAGTGATGAAAAGAGATAAGGTTATTCATCAAATAGAAAAGGCTACAAATCCTTGGGACTTTATAATTATTGGAGGTGGAGCAACAGGAATTGGTACTGCTCTTGAAGCGGTAGCAAGAGGTTATAAGACATTATTATTAGAACAAGCAGATTTCACTAAATCGACCTCAAGTAAAAGCACAAAACTTGTGCATGGTGGAGTTAGGTATCTTGCGCAAGGAGATGTTGGATTAGTTCTTGAAGCATTAAGAGAACGAGGATTGCTTAAAAATAACGCACCTCATCTTGTCAAAGATCAGGAATTTGTTATACCGAACTATGAATGGTGGGGAGGGCCTTATTATACACTTGGTTTAACCATGTATGACTTGTTAGCTGGAAAGTTAGGTTTAGGAAGATCTAAGCATATTTCCAGAAAGAAAACTATCAATGTTCTTCCAACAGTAAAGAAAGAAAAATTGTATGGTGGAGTAATTTATCATGACGGTCAATTTGATGATTCTCGTTTAGCAATTAATCTATTGCAAACATATTCTGAATTGGGAGGATATGCATTAAATTATTGTCAGGTTAATTCTTTATCAAAAGGCGATGATGATTTAATTCATGGTGTAAAAGCTACGGATCTTGAAAGTGGTAAAGAGTATGATTTATCTGCAAAGGTAGTTGTTAATGCAACAGGAGTGTTTGTGGATAAAATTATGCAAATGGATGAACCTCATGCAGAAGATACTGTTCAGCCAAGTCAAGGAATCCATTTGATGTTGGATAAAGAGTTTTTTCCGGGAGATATGGCTGTTATGATTCCAAAAACTGATGATGGTCGAGTTTTATTTGCCGTTCCATGGCATAATAAAGTTGTTGTTGGTACTACTGATGTTTTGGTGGAAAAGCCTTCTTTAGAACCAAAAGCTTTAGCAAAAGAAGTTGACTTTATTTTAGAAACTGCAGGACGGTTCTTAGAGAAGAAACCTGAAAGAAAGGATGTTCTTAGTGTTTTTGCAGGTTTAAGACCCTTGGCTAAGCCTAAAGGAGACAGTAAGAAGACAAAAGAAATATCACGTAGACATAAATTGGTAGTTTCTAAATCAGGTTTGGTTACAATTACTGGAGGAAAATGGACTACTTATCGTCAGATGGCAGAAGAAACTGTTGATAAAGCTGCTGATGTAGCAGGCTTGCCAGCAGTTAGATCAATGACAAAGAAAATGAAAATTCATGGATCAGGGAAAACCTATTCATTTGATAATCCATTATATTTTTATGGGGCAGACTTACCAAAGATTCAATGTTTAGTAAGTGAAAAGCCTGAATTGGGAGAAAAGTTGATTCCTGAATTTGATTTTATTAAGGCTCAAGTTGTTTGGGCTGTTCGTGAGGAAATGGCAAGAACTGTAGAGGATTTCTTGGCAAGACGTGTACGTATGCTATTGCTTGACGCTCGATCTAGTATTAATGCTGCTCCAGTTGTAGCATCGATTATGGCAGCAGAATTAGGCAAAGATGAGCAATGGCAAAAAGAACAAATTGATGCGTATACTCAGTTAGCGAATAGCTATGTTTTGGACTAGGGGAATGAAAAACTAATTTTAACTTGAAACGACTAAATTATGCTGAAATTTTTAAAGCCACCGGCTCATAAGCCAACAATGGATGAATCAAAAGTTGACCCAACTTATAAAAGACTTAGGTGGCAGGTTTTTTCTGGGGTTTTCTTTGGGTATGCCGGTTACTATTTGGTTCGTAAGAACTTTTCGCTTGTAATGCCAGATCTTATTGATAAGGGATTTTCTAAAACTGAGCTTGGTTTTGCTTTGGCAGGTGTTTCTATCGCTTATGGATTAAGTAAATTTTTGATGGGAAACGTTTCCGATCGAAGTAATGCAAGACTATTTATGGCTATTGGATTAGCTTTGTCTGCCATTACAATGATTGTGATGGGGTTATTGCCTTTTGCTACGGGTTCTGTTGCTATAATGTTTATTCTTCTTATGCTTAATGGATGGTTTCAAGGAATGGGATGGCCTCCAAGTGGAAGAGTTATGGTGCATTGGTTCTCAAGTAAAGAAAGAGGAACTAAAATGTCGATCTGGAATGTTGCCCATAATATTGGTGGTGGTTTAATGGCAAATATTGCAATATTTGGTGTTGCAATATTTGGTGTTTGGCAGGCTAAATTATTTGTTCCAGGTGTGGTTGCTCTGGTCGTTTCTATTTTTATTTTTCTTACTGTTCGCGATACTCCACAATCTTGTGGATTACCTTCTATTGAGAAATGGAAAGATGATTATCCGGATAAATATGATAAAGATTTTGAGAAGGAATTATCTGCTAAGGAGATCTTTTTTAAATATGTTTTTAATAATAAATTACTCTGGTATATTGCTTTTGCAAATGCATTCGTTTACTTGGTTAGATATGGTGTTTTAGATTGGGCTCCAACCTATTTGGAAGAAATAAAACACTTTAGTGTCAAGGATTCTGGATGGGCTTATGCTTTGTATGAATATGCTGGAATTCCAGGTACTCTGCTTTGCGGATTTATTTCAGATAAAGTGTTTAAAGGCAAAAGAGCTCCTGCAAGTATAATTTACATGGTTCTTGTATTTGTTGCTGTTTTGGTTTATTGGTTGAACCCTGCAGGAAATCCATTAATTGATAATGTTGCATTGATTGCAATTGGATTTTTGATTTATGGTCCGGTAATGTTGATTGGAGTTCATGCATTGGATCTAGTTCCTAAAAAAGCTGCAGGTACTGCTGCCGGTCTTACAGGTTTGTTTGGCTACTTAGGCGGAGCTTTATTTGCAAATATTGCAATGGGTTTTGTTGTGGATGCCTTAGGTTGGAACGGTGGTTTTATCGTACTACTTTGTTCTTGTGTACTTTCAATTTTATTGATAGGGTTGACATTGAAAAAAGAATAAAATTCAAACTATTATAGTCTATGGTAAAATATCTTCAAATCCTTTAGAAGATATTTTACTACTGACACTATTCAGTACTAATAACAATTACTAAAATTAAACTACAATCGCTATGAAGAGAAGTATATCTCAAATGAAACGATTAGTTGTAGGGTCTTTTGTTGCATTAGCTGTTTCGATGAGTTTATCATCATGTAAAAAAGATACCTCAAATGTCACTAATGAAGAAGTAGCAAAGAAGGTTAAAATTGACCATCTTTCTCCAGAAATGGAAACTGTTCGTGATTTAGTGGATAAAAATATAGTTATTGCTCACAGAGGATCTACTTTTTGGGTTCCTGAAGAAACTGAAGCTGCTTTTCGCTGGGCAAGAAATATTGGCGCCGATTATTTAGAGATTGATTTGCAGAGAACCAAAGAGGTTAAGGATAAGAATGGTAATGTTGTTGAGCCTTCAGTTCTTCTTGCTCTTCATGATAATAATTTGAAAAGAACTACCGACATTGAAGTAAAATTTCCTGGTCGTGAAGAGGAGCCTGTTTCTTCTTTTACATGGTCTGAGCTTTCTACTTTAGATGCAGGATCATGGTTTAATTATGCAAATCCAGAGAATCAAAGAGGATCTTTTGTAAATCAAAGGATTTCTACTCTAGAGGATGTAATTATGATAGCAAAAGGATATAAAATCAAGCGTTATCTAAATGATGATCCTAAGGGTAATTATAAAGCAGGTGATAGAATCATGTCTATTATCACTGATACTGATGGAGTAAAAAGATATAAGTTTGAATACGAACTTGACCCTCAGGATAATCAAAATCGCCCAGGGGTGTATGTTGAAACAAAAGAACCTTGGTTATTCCCAAATATGGAGAGAGATCTATGCAAGGAATTGAAGCGCCTTGGATGGTATGCTGATGATTTTAATGATCTTGAGAATGTTCTTACTTTCAAGGGTAAGGTTGAAATTGCAAATACAAATGCAAGAATTATTTTACAAACCTTTTCTAAGAACAGTCTTGTAAATCTTCAGAAAGAATTCAAAAATCCTATTCCAACTTGTTTGTTGCTTTGGAAAGGTCCTTCTGATATGCCAAATGATGATCCTCAAACATATGCTGAATGGATTAATTATGGTATAAAATACGGTGCTACAATTATTGGCCCTTCTATAGGTGGTGCACCTAATAATTATTACGACTTGCTACAGCCATGGATGGCTGATATGGTAAGAGAAGCTGGTATGCTTGTTCATGCTTATTCTTTTGATACAAGAATTCAAATGGATAAATATACAGGAAAGTATTATCTAAATCGTCCAAGTCTTACCGACGGTATGTTTACTAACAAAGCAGGTACTACACTTGATTATTTTGCAGCTGAAGGAGCTCGTCCTAATGGTGCATCTGCAAATGCTGAAGTTGTTTTGAATAATCTAGGTTATTAATGGAGGGTCAAATCATGAAGAAAGTTCTAAGTTCATTATTATTGTTATTCGTAGCTTCTTTTAGTTTTGGGCAGAATGCCAAGGAACAAGCAGAAGCTTTGGTGAAAAATGGTTCAATACGTTTTCAGTCAGAAAATGGAGACGTTAAGTTACGCATGGGTACTCGTTTTTCCTTTGATGGTGCGTATTATTTTGATGATGTAAGTGATTTAAAGAGTGGAACAAAAATAGGTGAAGCACGTATTCGTTTATACGGTACTTTCTACAAAAACTTTGATGCTAAATTTGATTTAGATTTCAAAGGTGGAAAAGTTGCTTTTAAGGATATATACACTCGTTATCATCTAAATAATAATAGCTTTTTGAAAATAGGACATTATACAGAGCCTTTTTCAGCACAAGCTTTAACAAGTACTGGAGATATTCGTTTTATTGGTCGCCCAATGAGTGTTCAAGCATTTGCTCCAGGTCGTCATTTAGGTATTTCTTATCGCTATTATGGCAATTTGCTTTGGTTTGAAGGCGGTCTTTTTGGTGATGATGTTTATGGTAATACAAAAGGCGATGATGGTTATGCTATTACTTCAAGATTAGTTTTACGTCCTGTTTTAAGTGATGGATTTAATCTACATATAGGAGGTTCTGCTACTTATCGTACTGCAGGTGCACTTGGTTTTGAAGGTGGTGATGATGACTATAATCGTGCTATTGAATATCAAGCAAAAAGTGAATCGACTGTTGATGGTACACATTTTCTTGATACAAAGATTAAGCATGCGAAAGATCAATTTAAGTATAATGCTGAATTGTTAGTAACATTCCGTAACTTTTCATTTATGGGAGAGTATACGGGTGCACAAGTTTCTCGTGAATATGATTATCAAAAAGCTTTTGAAGAGCAATTAGGTGGTCAATATAGTTGGGTTAAAATTGATAATTTTAAGAAATGGATGGGAAACTATCGTAATCTTAATTTCAGTGGATTTTATGCTCAGTTAGGCTGGCTAATTACTGGTGGTGATTATAAATATGATGCTGTTAATGGTTTAATTGCTAAACCTGCTCCTGGTTCTTTAGAATTAGTAGGTAGATACAATTACACTAATCTTGATGATGTTGATGGATTGTATTTTAACGGTAAATTTTATGATGATATAGGTTTAGGAAAACCAAATAATTCTGTTTCTGGTGGTGTCGCTAAATCTGCCGGATTAGCAGTTAATTATTATTGGAAGCCAAACATTCGTTTCATGTTAGATTATAACTACATGAATTTAACTAGTCACAAGTATCTAGATAAGAATATTAGCATGGTACAAGCACGTATGCAAATTGGTTTCTAGATTTAGAATATTATCAATAAGTAAGAGGGGCTGTTCATTAAAAGACAGTCCCTTTTGCTTTAACTCTGTTTTGAAAAGCTTAGAATTGAATGATATTCTACATAATAAAACATATCATTCGCTAATATTTTGATAAATTTAGCTTCACAGCACTTTGTGAAAGTGAATTAAAAGATTTGTTCGAATGATAGTAATTTCATATGAGGTAAGTGAACCTGTAAAAATCTTTTAAAATATTCTAAATCACTATTTCCAAGTAATATTCTAAACGTAAAAACACTTTCTTCTAAATCATAATATAGAAGATCTGCTTCAGGTTCACCCTCATAAGGAACCATGCTTAATTTTCTTATTTCCAATCGAACAGCAGTTATTGCTTTAGTAGTAGCATTTCTTTTTGAAAGCATTTTGATTTCATAAGTGTTTCCTGGTAGCCATTTATAGTCGTCATAGATTGGTTTTCTTGAAGGTTTAGAAGATATTATTCCTTCACCAGGCTTTGGTTTCATAGCTAATACTGCTTTGGTGCAATAGTTCGGATCATAATATTTTATTCCATATTTTTTTCTTAAAGTTCTTGATCGTGAAGCTGTAGGGCCAGGGGGAGCATGAAGTTCTTCGGCAATTAATCTAACAGTAACATGGGGTGTCATATCTTCATCAAAAAGAAGATTTGTAATAGAAATTATATGAATAATAGCTGCAGCAATGTTGTTGGCTTTTCCATTAACTTCCAGAGGATCTTTCTCTGTGTATATCCGCTTTTGAAGTTTATAAGCGATTTCTAAAAATTCCTTGTCAAGATGTTTTAAGCAGAATGTTTCTAGTGCTTTTTTAGTGTCTTCAATTTTCTTTTTTCTTTCAGCTTCTTTTTCCATAGGGTATCGATTACAAGAATACGAAACAAAAGTATTATCATATCTTTAATATAACAAGTTCATTTTTTTGAATTCTCGTAATATCTCTGTTTAAGAGCAAAAGAATTGCTATTGTTGGAAAACTGAGGAACTAGCTAAAAAAAATAAAAATCATAAGGGTTAATATGTAATAATTTTTCTTAAATCCTTGTTTTAGAAATTAGTTGGTAATAATTGAAAATAACGAACTTTAGAATTAGTTTTTTGGTTGAAATATTTTTCTATTTTTGCGCGCTGACAATTTTTGTCGCGTAATGAATGTAGTGTGTGTTTCGACAAATAACTTATTAAATAGGGGAATAATGAAAACAATTGCTTATTATGGAAGTGTGAATAAATTTGTTTATGCTTCGTTTATTGGGCTAAGTTTGATTTTTGCATTTATTGTTTTTGTTGTTGACAAAGGCATGAGATGTTTTGTTGATGATAAAGGAGCTTTTTTAGGATTGGTACTGTTTGGAATTTTGTTTTCAGCCTTTCCTATATTGGTTTATCGTTTTTTTACAAGAGGTAAATATTCTCAGCTTGTGAAATGGTTCTTTTCTTTGGTAATAGGATATGCACCGCTAATTTCGTTATTGTATTGCATGCTAAGATAAAGTACTGTTTTCTTAATCAAGGACATTAAAGAACAAGTATACTAATATTTTCGTCTTAAAAAAGTTGTGAAATTTTATAAAGTCGAGCTTTTTAAGTATATGTTGAAACTCTGGGGTTTCTGTAAAAAGGGTGTTTATGTAATTGGTGATATTTTCTTTGTTTTCAGGCTTTAAGTATGGACATCTTTTTAAGTTCTTTAAAAAGCCTCTTAAGACTTCTTTTTTTTCATCTATATCCTTTGGAAGAATTGCTCTAATACCTATTTCAGATTGAAAGGTATTTCGAACTTCTAGTTCATAAAGGAAATCAGGAAATACGTTGCCATAAAGCTCTTCTAAGCTGCGAAGAAACTCAAAGTCTCCAGACCAATGACCAAAGGATAGGATTTCAAATAGTGAATCCCAGTTTGGAACTTTAAAGTAGAAACGCGATATTCTGTTTTCACAAAGATCTATGATTTTCATTTTAATAAATTGTCCTTCAAGACGAACAAGATAAGAGAAAAAGTCTTTAAGCTGTTTGATAGCTTCAATGGGCAAATCTTTTTTTGTGATTAACTGATAAATATTTCTGTAGAAAGAGAGTAAATCGATACATTCAAGGTCACCCGCAAAATTATTATATTCTGAAGAAGCCCTAAAAAATAAATCATTCATTATATAGTCATCAAGATCATTATAGTGCATCCTAAAACCAACTGTTTTTAATTGGCGATTAAGAAAAGAACCTTGAATATTCCATTCTTCATAGAAATCTGATAATATTTCAGGAAGTTCACCACATAAAGATTGTTCTTCATGATGACATGTAACAAAGTTTGGGGGAGTGGTATCAATTTTTGTTTCAAAATATAAACGATTATGGTTGTAATCTTCTCCAACCAATGTTTCTAAGCCAATTGATTCTGGACTAATTTCTTCTATGTTTTTATAAATTTTTGTTAGATGGTTGAGTATTTTACTGTTAATGAGATTGTTGTTTTTAAGTAGTTGGAGTGGGTTTGAAGTGTTTTTATTTATGGACATATCTTAATAGAAGTTTTTTGTGATGGGAGTAGATTATTGATGCTTCTTCACTTAAACGAATTGGTGATAAAAATAATTGGATTAATGTAAAATATTTTAAGATAAGAGTCTTGGCAAGAATATGATTTTTGCTTTCTTTACTTAAAAAACTAACTTTGCTGAGTTAACAAACTTTTTAATATTAGTGAAACTTTGTATTGCTGAAAAACCCAGTGTTGCTCGAGAAATCGCAAATGTTCTTGGAGCAAAATCACGACGAGATGGATATTATGAAGGTAATGGTTTTCAAGTCAGTTGGACTTTTGGACACTTATGCACTTTAAAGAGTCCTGAAGATTATACCTCAATATGGAAACGATGGTCATTAAATTCCCTGCCAATGATTCCAGAGCGATTTGGTATTAAAGTAATTCCTGATATCGGAGTGCAGAAGCAGTTTGATGTCTTGGAAAGACTAATATCTTCTTGCAGTGAAGTTATTAATTGTGGCGATGCTGGAATTGAAGGAGAGTTGATTCAGCGTTGGGTGCTTGTAAAGGCTAAATGTAACAAAAAAGTTAAACGTTTGTGGATTTCCTCTTTAACAGAGGAAGCTATTAAGGAGGGTTTTTCTAAACTTAAAGATGCTTCAGATTTTGATTTGCTTTATGCTGCTGGTAATGCAAGAGCAATAGGCGATTGGCTGTTGGGAATGAATGCAAGTAGACTTTATACTTTGAAGTTTGCCAATAATAAAGGTGTTTTGTCTATTGGTCGCGTTCAGACTCCAACTCTTGCTATGATTGTGCAAAGGTTTTTGGAGATAAAAAACTTTAAACCCGAGAAATATTGGGAATTGAAAACTGTGTATCGGGAAACTCTTTTCTCTTCTAAGAAAGGAAAATTCAAAACAGTAAATGAAGGGAAAGAGATGCTTGAAGCAGTCAAAGATCATGACTTTACAATTGTTTCGAGCACAAAGAAAAAAGGAAAAGAAGCACCTTTACGTCTTTTTGACTTAACTTCCTTGCAAGTTGAGTGTAATAAAAAATATTCACTTTCAGCTGATGAAACATTGAAAGTGATTCAAGCATTATATGAAAAGAAATTGGTTACCTATCCTAGGGTTGATACCACTTATCTTCCGGATGACATTTATCCTAAAATTCCGTCTGTTCTAAAAGGATTGGTTAATTATGCTAATCTTACAGGAAAATTACTGTCAGCAAAAATTCGAAAAAGCAAAAAAGTTTTTGATGATTCAAAAGTGACAGATCACCATGCTATAATACCTACAGGGGTTAAGGCTATGGGTATGAGTCTGTATGAAGAAAAAGTGTATGATAGTATTTCAAGACGTTTTATAAGTGTCTTTTATCCTGATTGTATTGTTTCAAATACTGTTGTTATAGGAGAGAGTAATTCTGTAGAATTTAAGGCAACAGGTAAAGAAATTTTAGAATATGGTTGGCGTGAAGTTTATATGTCAACAGACCGTGAAGCAAGCATTGAAAAAGCTAAGGATGATAAAGATCAAATAATGCCTTCCTTTGTAAAGGGAGAATCAGGGCCTCATAAGCCTGAGTTAATGGAAAAAGAAACTCTTCCTCCTAAACTATATACCGAGGCAACATTGTTACGAATGATGGAGACCGCAGGAAAGCATGTTGATAATGATGAACTGCGTGATGCCTTAAAGGAGAATGGTATAGGAAGACCTTCAACAAGAGCTGCAGTTATAGAAACTTTATTCAGGCGTAAATATATAAGAAAGATAAGAAAGAGTCTTGAGCCTACGACTACAGGAGTTCAATTGATCGAGAAGATCAAAGATCCTCTTTTGAAATCTGTTGAACTAACAGGTCAGTGGGAAAGGAAATTGAGATTAATTGAAAAGGAGAATTATTCAGCTCAGAAGTTTATCGAAGAGATGAAACATATGGTTTGGACACTTATATATGAAGTGAAAAATGATTCTTCCCAAACTATAGAAATTGAATCAGATATAGCTAAAGAACTAAAACAATCAAAGAAAAAGGTTTCGAATAAAACTTCATCATCCGAAAATAATTTTGAGTTTACCTGTCCTTTATGTAAAAAGGAAAAATTAGTAAAAGGTAAAACTGCTTTTGGTTGTTTAGGGTTTAAGAATGGCTGTAATTTTAAAGTTCCCTTTAAATTATATGGTAAGAAAATTACTGATAAGCAGTTTGTGAAATTATTTTCTAAAGGAAGTACAGATTCTCTAAAAGGATTTGATGTTGATGGCAAAAAAATAGATGGAAGAATTATTTTGAAAGATGATAGCTCTGTTGAGCTACAGCCTGCAGAAAAGAAGAAAGATCATTCAAGAGATCCTTATAATTGTCCGATTTGCAAACAAGGTGTTATGCTAAAAGGAAAAAATGCATATGGCTGTAGTAGATATTCTGAAGGATGTAAATTTACTATATCGTTTTCTCATATTACTGAGAAATATGGAAAAGAAGAGCTTTCACCAGAAATTATAAATGAAGAAGGCAAAATATATAATAAGTCGAAGTAATTATTCTTTATAAACAATAAAGTAAAGAATTCTTCCTTTTTTATACCGTTTTGGGTAGGATAAATCTGAATTTTGATATGAGAAAAAAAGTGGCATTTCAGACTTTTGGATGTAAGTTGAATTTTTCAGAAACAAGTTCAATGGCCAGAGTTTTGAAAGAAGAAGGGTTTGAGCAGGTTGAGTTCAAAGATTTTGCCGATTTATATGTTATTAATAGTTGTTCTGTTACTGGCAATGCCGAAAAAAAGTGTAAAACAATTATAAAGCAAGTAAAAAAACGAAATCCAGATTCCAAGATTGCAGTAGTAGGCTGTTTCAGCCAATTGAGACCAGAAGAACTGTCTCTTATGGATGAAGTTGATCTTGTTTTGGGTAACTCTGAAAAGTTCCAACTACTGTCTCATTTGAGAAAAATATTTGATGGATTAGATAAAGAAGTTAAGGCTGGTGCAATCTTAAAAGATGATCGTTTTTTTCCGTCTTTCTCTATGGGAGACAGAACAAGATCTTTCTTGAAAGTCCAGGATGGATGTGATTATTTCTGTTCGTATTGTACAATTCCAAAGGCTAGAGGACTGAGTAGGAGTGGAACCGTTGAGCAAACACTGAATTTAGCGCGTGAGATTGCAGAAACTGAAATTCAGGAAATTATTCTTACAGGTGTCAATATAGGTGATTTTGGTCGACAAAATGGAGAAACCTTTTACGATTTGCTTAAAGGATTAGAAACTATAGATGGAATTGAAAGGATTCGAATTTCTTCATGTGAACCTGACCTATTGACTGATGATATTATTCGATTGGTTCATAAATCCGAAAAATTTATGCCTCATTTTCATATTCCTTTGCAATCGGGTTCTGATGATGTTTTAAAATTGATGAAGCGAAAGTATCCACGAGAACGTTTTGCTAGTCGTATTCGTTTAATCAAAGAACTAATGCCTGATGCATGTATTGCAGCAGATGTGATTGTAGGATTTCCTGGAGAAACTCAAAAATATTTCGAGGATACTATGAACTTTATTAGTAGTTTAGAACTTTCATATATTCATGTATTTACTTTTTCTGAAAGACCGGGCACTGTAGCTGTGAATATGCCAAATAAGCTTGGTAATGAAGAAAAGAAAAGGCGAAGTAAAGAACTACATCTTTTGAGTGATAAGAAAAAACATGATTTTTATCAGTCTTGTCTTGGTAAAGAAGTCAATGTACTTTTTGAGGCAGACATTCATGATGATTTTATATTTGGTTTTACTGATAATTATATTAGAGTTAAAACTAAGTTTGAAGCAGGTTTGAGAAATAGGGTGAAAAGGATAAAAATCATTGAAATAGATAGTGATGGAGTTTGTTTAGTTGAGATGCAATAATTTGTTTCTCAGTATTAGATTTGAAATTCCATTCGTTTTATTATTTTTGAATCTTCCATTTTATTTTCTAAAATTTAGTTTATGTTATTGGATGTAACAACAAAACAGGTTATCGGTCTTTGCCGAGGAGTCGGAATATTTATAAGACAGGAGTTGCAAAAGGTTTCGCATAAAGATGTTGAAATTAAAGGACTACATGATTTAGTGACTTATGTTGATAAAACTGCAGAAGATCGTTTAAAGAAAGAACTGTCAAAAATATTGCCTGAGGCAGGTTTTGTTGCAGAAGAAAGTCCTGAAGAGAAGCGAGCAGAAAAGTATAATTGGATTGTTGACCCTCTAGATGGAACAACCAATTTTATTCATAAAATTCCTACTTTTTCTATAAGTATAGCATTACTAGATGGTGAAGAGGTTATATTGGGAGTAGTATATGAAATAATCAGAGATGAATGTTTTTATTCATGGAAGGGAGCAAAGGCCTACATGAATGAAACAATAATAAATGTCACCAATACAAAAAAAATGGATGAATCACTGTGGGGAACAGGTTTTCCTTTTCGTGATTTTTCTCGTTTTGATAATTATCTTGAGGCTTTTAAGTATTTAATATACAATACTCGTGGAGTTCGAAGAATTGGTACTGCGGCTACTGATTTGGCTTATGTAGCATGCGGACGGTTTGATGGATTTTTTGAATATGGCTTAAATCCTTGGGATGTTTCTGCTGGTGCTTTTATAGTTAAACAAGCAGGTGGAAAAGTAAGTGATTTTTCTGGAAAATCTAATTTCCTATTTGGAAAAGAGATTTTTGCGTCAAATCCTTATTTATTTGATGAATTCATGGAAGTTTTAAAAAAATCTTTTAAATCTTAGCTTTAGCTCAATTATTATTGCGAAATGCAATTAATTTATTATGGAAGAAACAAAAGAACGTAAAAACAGTTTAGAAGCAGCCAAAGATAGTCCAGGAAGAAGTGTTTTAAAAGCCATTAGTTGGCGAATTATGGCGTCAACAATTACATTTTTTGTAGTCTTTGTGATTTTCAGGAGATATTCTGATCAGAGTTTTGCTGAAATGATACAAACTGCTAGTTTTATTACCGCAATTGAATTTGTTGCAAAACTTATTGCTTATTATTTGCATGAAAGAATGTGGACAAATATTCGCTGGGGTAAAAAATGGATGCCTTGGGATTTTAAAAAAAGAGCTTGGCGTAAAATGTATAGAGATATGCATAAAGCTTCTGGTGTTTAAAAATATTATACAAAGAATGTTTGAAGTTTCATGATAGTTTATAGACTAATCATGAAACTTTTTTTTTCTAAGTATTAATCTTTAAATTTAGGCGAATTAAAAAAGATTAGATAATGAAGTTGAGATTTTTACTATGTTTTTTCTTCTCTATTTTCTTTTCTATACAGGCAAATTCAACGACTAAAGATAGTGTCTTGGTTTATGAGTTTCCAATACAAAGAGAAATAGGTCCGTATGCATGGCGAATTACAGAGAAGGCTTTTAAAACCGCTGAGGAATTAGATGCAGATTATGTGTTGATAAATATGAATACTTATGGAGGTATGCTTGATGCAGCAGATTCTATTCGTAGTAGAATCTTAAGATCTAAGATTCCTGTTTATGTTTTTATAAATAATAATGCTGCATCTGCGGGAGCCTTGATTAGTATTGCTTGCAATAAAATATTTATGGTTCCTTCAGCAAATATCGGAGCCGCTACAGTTGTCGATCAAAAAGGAGAGGTTCTGCCTGATAAGTATCAGTCTTATATGAGATCTTTGATGCGATCTACAGCAGAAACAAGGAATCGTGATCCGCAAATTGCACAAGCAATGGTCGATCCACGTATTTCTGTTCCTGGAATTATTGATTCGACAAAAGTTCTTACGTTTACTGCGAAGGAAGCTTTGAAAAACAACTTTTGCGATGGTATAGTAAATACTGTTCCCGAGTTATTGTCAAAAGAAGGAATTGAGAACTATAATATTGTTCAGTTTAAAGAGAGTACGATCGATAAGATTGTTTCATTCTTTATAAATCCTTTTGTCAGTGGCATATTGATTATGATTATAATTGGAGGCTTGTATTTTGAGATACAATCGCCTGGAATAGGATTTCCAATATTAGCAGCATTGATTGCAGCTGTATTGTTTTTTATTCCATATTATATCGAAGGACTTGCTGCTCATTGGGAAATCATTATTTTTATTGTCGGTATTCTCTTATTGGGAGTCGAGCTGTTTATTATTCCGGGTTTTGGGGTTGCTGGAATCCTTGGAATTATCTTTGTCATTTTCTCTTTGACCTTGGCAATGATGGGAAGCCTAGACTTCAATATTAATCCTGAAGGACCAGGACGTTTCTTTAGAGCATTACTGATTGTAACCAGCTTTTCTTTCGCTTCATTGATTATCTCCTTTCTGGTGGCAAAGAAAATATTTGAAAGCAGACGAAAAAGCTTTCTGACTTTATCATCGGTTCAGAGTAAGGATGAAGGTTTCCTTGCTGTAGATTCAAGCCTAAATGAGCTTATAGGCAAAGTGGCTATAACTACTTCCGTTTTGCGTCCTGCAGGAAAGATTTCTTTTGGTGATGAAACTTATGATGCAACCGCATTATTTGGTTTTATAGATAAAGACGTTGAGGTTCGGATTGTTAAATTCGAGAATGCTCAATTGTATGTCGAAAAAATATAGATACGTATTATTTCTTACAATAAAAAAGGTCTTCTATGCATTATGGAAGACCTTTTTTGTAATAAACCTTATATGTATTTCCGTTACATTTGTGTAAGTTTCGAAAAAAGCTTTAACCAAGAAAAAGGAGATAATCGATGATACTTATAGCTGATAGTGGTTCTACAAAAACAGATTGGGTTTTATTGAAAAAAGGTAAACCTACCGAGTTGTTGCAAACTGATGGATATAATCCTTATTATTATGGTGTTGAGAAAATTGAGTTGATTGTTGGTGATCAATTGATCAGACAAATTGAAGATGCTAATGCTGTAAAAGCAATTTATTTTTATGGTTCTGGTTGCTCATCTCCAGAGAATATAGAAAAAGTGAGCAGTCCTTTAAGGCGATTCTTTCCATTGGCTCACGTTAAAGTATTCCATGATTTGTTAGGGGCAGCTCATGCTCTGTTGGGAAAGAATGAAGGTATTGCTTGTATTCTGGGTACAGGATCGAATACATGTTTGTTTGATGGCTCTAAAATTATAGAGCAGGTTCCTTCTTTAGGATATTTATATGGCGACGAGGGTAGTGGTACATATCTGGGATGTGCTTTTATCCGAGCATATCTGGCAGAATTAATGCCGAAGGAGTTGGTGAAGCAGTTTGAGAGAGAATACAATTTAGATCAGCTAAAAGTATTGAAGGAAAGCTATAATAATCCCAATCCGAATAAATTTATGGCTAAGTTTCCTCATTTTATAAAAGACCATATCGACCACCCTTATATGCGTGAAATGGTTAAGTCTAATTTCTCAGATTTTTATAATCATCAAATTGCACGCTATGAATCATGTCATATCCTTCCTATTAGCTTTGTAGGTTCTATTGCATATCATTTTCATGATTTACTCAATGAAACTGCTTTGGAATATAACTTTGTAATTGGCAAAATTATACAGAAACCAATTCACGGTTTGATTGATTTCTATTCGGAGATGTTTAGTAGTGCTACTGAAGTAAGGTAAATTAAAAAAGCCTTAAAGCAGAACTGTATTGTTTTCTTTAAGGCCTTTTATAAGTCTTTATTTCTTTTTGTCTGGATCTTTGGTTGGGATTTTATAATTGCCTAGCAAAGGAGCATTCCATGGAATTATGTCGAATAGGTCTTTATTTACTTTATCATAGAAAAATTCCAGAGGGCTAGTGTTGTTGTTTGGCGTTTTAAGAAACCCTTTTGTTTGGTAGTGAGCTGAATCTGTTAATTTTCCCTCTTGATTGTAGAAATAGCAAAAGAGATCCATTCCAAGACTTGAGTTTTTTGTTCCAGGATATATCGGATGTCTTGTTATCTTGTATGGACTTTTGGACGTTCCAACAATGTTTTCTTGTGTAAAAACCTGCCTTGACGTATCTTGATTTCTTTCAGGATAAATAGTATGATTTATATAGATGGCTTTCCTTAGAATGTTTGAATCGTTCTTAACCACATAACTCAGCAATACTTGGTCTGAAGGAAGTGTACCCCTTGGAATTTCTTTCTCCTTTATACATGATAGTGTAATCATGGAGATGAAGACTATAATTATCCAGTGTTTTTTATTCATATTATAAATACAAATTTGTAGAATTCAATTAATTAATCCTTAGAACTGACAAATTTAATTATTTCTTCATATTCATTGGGATGAAACCACTGAATCTTTTTGTCTTTTCTAAACCATGTCATTTGTCTTTTGGCGTATCTGCGGGTATTGGTTTTTATCTTTTCAATAGCAAATTCAAATGTACATTTATTGTCGAAGTGGTCAAATAGCTCTTTGTATCCTACTGTGTTCAATGAATTGAGGTTTTTGTGTGGATACATAGACTTTACTTCATCAAGCAAACCTTCCTCAAGCATCATGTCAACTCTTTGGTGTATTCTGTCAACAAGTTCTGGTCTGTCCCAAAGCAAACCTATCTTCTTTATATTGAATGGGCGTTCTTTGGGTTTATATTGTCGGAAGCTTGAATATGTTTTTCCGCTAACCAAGCATACCTCAAGTGCACGCAGAATTCGTTTCGGATTTTGCTTATCGACTATCTCGTAATATTCAGGATCTAATTGCTTTAGTTTGTCTAAAATAAACTTAAGTCCTTCTGTTGTATAATCGTTTTGAAGCTGATTGCGCAATTCCTGAGGGCAGTCGGGAATATTATCTATTCCATTGCAAACAGCATCAAGATATAGCCCCGAACCGCCAACCATAACTGCATAATCGTTCGATTCAAAGATATTGTTGATGCAGCTTAAGGCTTCTTGTTCAAACTGAAATACGTTGAAATAATCGTGTATACTTAAATTGCCAATCAAGTGATGTTTGGCTTCTTGAAGTTCTTCTTTAGTTGGAGCAGCAGTGCCGATTTTAATTTCACGATAAAATTGACGTGAATCAGCAGATACGATTTCCGTATTCAAGCTCTTTGCAAGTTTTATGGCAAGCGAAGTTTTACCACTTGCAGTAGGTCCTGCAACTACTACAAGTGTTTTATTTGTTGTGTTTTTATTCATTTGGGTTCTTTTGAATTGGTGCAATGTCTTCAGGAAGTAATTCTGATTTCTTCACTTTGATTTCTAAGCCCAGTTCAACTCCTAATTTCAGCATCAACCCGTAAGCCTCGTCAAATTGATTTGAAATTATTCCATCTAAAATATTTTCACGAATAGCATTCTTTATAATACCCACTTCCTTGCACGGAGAAATTCCAAAGGTCTTTATAATTAAGTCGCCCGAGATAGGAGGTTGCCAATTTCGAACTTTATCTTTTGCCTCAATCTCTTTTAGCTTGGAGCGAACAGTTTTGAAGTTGTTTAAATACTTCTTGACTTTATCTTCATTCTTAGATGTAATGTCTGCTTCACAAAGCATCATAAGATCGTCGATATCATTGCCAGCTTCAAACAGCAGTCGTCTTACCGCCGAATCGGTTACAATATCTTCGGCAAGAATGATTGGTCTGAGATGCAATTGAACCAGTTTTTGCACATACTTCATTCGTTCGTCTAGAGGTAATTTTAGATTCCTGAATATTTTAGGAATCATTTTTGCGCCAATAAATTCGTGTGCATGAAAAGTCCACCCAACCTTTGGGTCGTATCGCTTTGTTAAAGGTTTTGCTATATCGTGCAAAACGGCTGCCCACCTTAACCACAAGTTGTCTGTATGTCTTGAAATATTTTCTAAGACTTGCATGGTGTGATAAAAGTTGTCTTTATGGCTTTTGCCGTCTCTAAATTCGGTTCCCTTAAGGTTTTGCAGTTCAGGCAAAATCTCTTTAAGCAAACCTGTTTTCTCCATCAAAAGGAATCCTCTTGAGGGTAGTGCCGACGAAAGCATTTTGTTGATTTCATCAATAATTCTTTCTGACGAAACAATGCTAATTCTATGGCTATTTCGCTTAATTGCATCTAATGACGACTTGTCGATTACAAAATTCAATTGTGTCGAAAAACGAATTGCCCGCATCATTCGAAGCGGATCGTCGGAATAAGTAATATCAGGATCTAATGGAGTCCTGATTATTTTCTTTTCAATATCCTTTACACCATCAAACGAATCGAGAAGTTGCCCAAAAGTATCTTCATTTAAGCTAAGTGCCAATGCATTAATAGTAAAATCTCTTCGGTTCTGGTCATCTTCTAATGTACCATCCTCGACTATTGGTTTTCTTGATTCTCTTCTATATGATTCTTTTCTTGCGCCAACAAATTCGATTTCAAGATCCTTGACTCGAATTTGTGCAGTTCCAAAATTCTTAAAATAATGGGCATGTATATCTTCCCCTAATTCTTTAGCAACACTTTTTGCTAAATCTATACCACTTCCCAAAACTACAACATCAATGTCTTTAGATGGTCGGTCGAGGATTAAGTCTCTAACATATCCTCCAACCACCCACGACTGGACGTTCATTTCCTTACTCACCTTTGAGATAATCTTAAATACCGGATGTTTAAGATGCTCTTTCAAACTCATGCTATTTTTTATTTCAGCCTGCAAAAATATAAATATCAGCTGACGAATAGATGTTAGACTACATTAATTTATCTATGAGAACAAAAAAATACTAGCCGAATTGTTCGAACCATAAAAAAAGAAGTGAAAGGAATTCTTGATTTTATAAATTTAACTCCCTCGATTATTCGAAATAAATAGCTTGATTGGATAAAGTGACGCAGGCGTTTAGACAAAACGAAGGCTTATACCTGCCCATGCTACACAGTGGCACGGCAAATGCTACACAGTGGCACGGCAAATGCTACATAGTGGCATAGCGAATGCTACACAGTGGCATGTTGAGTGCTACACAGTGGCATGGCCAAGAGCAGGCCGCATAATTGATAATGCGAAGCAGAGAGTTTGATAATGCAACTTGGTGCTATTGATAGTGTATGCTTTAGAACGACTTTATATTAGGTAATTGAAGGATAATTATGATTTTTTAAGAAGAAATGAAATTTGAGTTTTTTTTATGCGTTTTAAACTGGTTGGGATGACAATTGAAAGTCAGTTTCTTGTTAGGGTGTTGGTGCCTACGATAAATGATGGCTTTTGTTTGCTGAAGATTTGTATTATCTTCGCGCAGATTGAATTTGGAGCATTTTAAAAAACTTTATTTTATGACACAAGCTATTAAAAAGTCGCTTAGAGAATCAGCGACTGTGCGATGGACTGTTTTGGGTCTTGTTGCGTTTACTATGTTGACAGGGTATTTTTTTACTGATGTATTATCTCCTCTAAAAGGAGCTCTTGAGGCACAGCATGGTTGGGATGGTGAAACATATGGCTTTTTTACTGGGGCATATGCTTTCTTTAACGTAACATTTTTAATGTTGATTTTTGGAGGTGTTATTTTAGATAAAATGGGCATCCGTTTTACTAGTATAACATCTGCTATTATAATGATTGTTGGGGCATCTCTAAATTATTATGGATTGACAGATACCTTCATTAGTGGAGGTCCATTATTTGGTTTTTTTGATAGTTTCTTGACTCAATATCCTGTATCAGTGAAATGTTCATTTCTTGGATATGCTATTTTTGGTATGGGTGTTGAAATGGCGGGTATTACTGTTTCTAAAATTATTGTAAAGTGGTTTAAAGGAAAAGAACTTGCTTTAGCAATGGGTATAGAAATGGCAGTAGCTCGTTTTGGTATGTTAGGTGCTTTATGGTTTGCTGTACCAATTTCTAATTTAAAAGAACAAGCTGATATTTCTTTACCTGTTGGCTTTGGTGTTTTATTACTTGTTATTGGTTTAATGACATTCTTGATTTATTATGGAATGGATAAAAAAATTGATAAAGAGGATGGTGTAGATAGTGAAGAGGAAGAAGAAGAAGCTTTCCGTTTTGGCGATGTATTAAGATTATTTACTAATCGTGGTTTTATTTTAATTGCAATACTTTGTGTTCTTTTTTATTCAGCAGTATTCCCATTTATTAAGTTTGCATCAGATTTGATGCACCATAAATATGGTATGACTGTTGCAACAGCAGGTTTTGTTGCTGGATTATTACCTTTTGGTAATATGTTATTAACACCAGTTTTTGGTACAATATATGACCGTAAAGGTAAAGGTGCAAGTATTATGATTTTAGGATCAATTTTGTTAATTATTGTTCATTCAATATATGCATTTGCTCCAAATAATGAAATATTGGCATATATTGCTATCTTTATTTTAGGAGTTGGTTTCTCATTAGTTCCTTCTGCAATGTGGCCATCTGTACCTAAAATTGTAGATGAAAGATATTTAGGATCAGCTTATGCTGTTATTTTCTTTATTCAAAATTTAGGATTGATGGCAGTTCCTTATTTAACAGGAGTTGTTTTGAAGGCTTCTAACCCTGGAGTTGCAGAACAAATTCAACAAGGAATTGATGCACGATATGATTATTATTACCCAAGTTTAATTTTTGTTGCTTGTGGGGTGCTTGCATTCTTTTTTGCTGTATGGTTGAAAGCAGAGGATAAGAAAAAAGGATTTGGACTTGAATTACCAAATATCAAAAAATAAGAATCTTTATGATTCACTTGTATAAAGGGATGCTATTAGGCATCCTTTTTTTGTTTCTACCCATATTACTGACCTTCCTTAAGTTTATTTAAATTTATTTTAATTTAAAGTAATGCATTTGAAATGCTGCAATGCCTTTGTATATTTGACATGCTAAATTCAGAAAAGCTATTATATTTATTCACGAAAACGCTAAATAATGTCAAAAAGAACTATTGTAGCTATGCCAGGAGATGGTATAGGGAAAGTAGTATTAGAAGAAACAATTCGCCTATTGGATGCAGCAGGTTTCGATGCAAATTATGTTGAAGGAGATATTGGTTGGGACTTTTGGTGCAAAGAAGGTAACCCATTGCCCGATAGAACTATTAAGCTTCTCGAAGAACATAAAATCGGATTGTTTGGTGCAATAACATCAAAGCCAAAAGACGAAGCTTTTGACGAGCTTGCCGATGAGTTAAAAGATAAAGAATTGGTTTATAGTAGTCCTATTGTTGGTTTACGTCAATACTTTAATTTGGATATTTGTATACGTCCATGTCGAACTTATAAAGGCAATCCTCTAAACTTTATTCGTCGTGGTGCTAATGATACTATCGAAGAACCATTGGTTGATGTAGCCATTTTCCGTCAAAATACAGAAGGTTTGTATGGTGGAGTAGAGTGGTCGGATCCACCAAAACAAGTTCATGAAGCCCTAATGACACATCCTAAGTTTATAAAGAACTTTGGAGAAACCCCAAAAGAAGAAATCTCAGTTTCAACCCGAATATTCACAAAGAAATCTACCGAACGAATTTTAAGAGCAGCCTTTGATTATGCACGTAAGTATAATTATAAGTCTGTTACAGTGTGTGAAAAACCTAATGTGATTAGAGAAACATCTGGAATGATGTTTACAATGGCAAAGGAAATACAAAAGAACGATTATCCTGAAATCCAATTGTGGAATACAAATATCGATGCTCAAATGATGTGGCTAACCAAGAATCCGGAAAACTATGGTGTTATAGTTGCGGGTAATATGTTTGGCGACATTGTTTCTGACGGTTTTGCAGGTTTAATCGGAGGTTTAGGTTTTGCATGTAGCGCTCAGATGTCTGATTCTGGAGTTGCTGTATTTGAACCTACTCATGGATCGGCTCCTAAGTATGCCGATTACGAAACTTCAATTGTAAACCCAATGGCAATGATGGAATCGGCATGTATGATGTTAGATTACATAAATGAATGCGACATTGCCAAACGCATCCGAAATGCTATTGCTGAGGTTATCGCCGAGGGAAAAGTAAGAACCTACGATATGATGAAAATGCCTGGTCGCCCAGATGTTGTAAAGGAAGGTGCTGCTTCTACCCACGAATTGACAGATGCTGTAATAGCAAAGTTGTAAATCTAAATTACAATTGATGAAAGAAACTGTTTTTGCACTCTGGCCCGAACTGAATTGGATCGAAGATATCTCTTTACGAGAAAAAACTGCCAAAACATGGGAGCTAGCACTCCAAAGAAGTGTTTTGACTGCCAATGATCTAAATAATATACCCTTTACATTGCTTTGTGGACCCGACTTAAAGGTTAGTTTTATGGATCATAAACGATCTGTAGTCCATATTGCAAAAGATGCAGGAATGAAAATCAACGAGTTTTATCATGGCGAATTAACTGTTGATATGGATGTGCTTATATCCGGAGCTATTCTTGCAGATGTAGGAAAGTTATTAGAATATGAACTTGACGACAATGGAAAGGCTGTTCAGGGAAAATATGGAAAGTATTTAAGACATCCTTTCTCTGGTGTTTCCCTGGCAGAAGAATGCGAAGTTCCTGCCGAAGTGTGCCATATTATTGCCACTCATGCTGGCGAAGGAAATATGGTTAAAAGAACCACTGAGGCGTATGTAGTGCATCATGCCGATTTTATGACGTTTTTACCTTTTAAGGAGAGATTGAAATAAAATTATAGTCATACTGTTGTATATAAACAAAGGCCATGTCTGAAAAACTGATATTTTAGGCATGGTTTTTTTGTTCTTCTATATTAGAAATAGATTATGATACGAAAAATTGCAATAATAATGGCTATGCGTGAAGAAGCCGCAACATTGATTGAAGACTATAATCTTCAAAAAGTTGATGGCGTATTTGATTCATGCTTGCCTATGGAAGTATATAGAAATAGAGCTATTGATGTTCAGATTGATTTAATACTTAACGGAAAAGATCCTGTTCACCAAGTTGAAAGTATAGGAACCGAAAATGCTGTAATCTCAACTATGTCGGTAATTCAGGAATTAAAGCCCGATTTGATTATCAATGCAGGAACCGCCGGAGGTTTTGCATGCCGTGGAGGTAAAATAGGAGAGGTGTATACTGCCAAATCAGGTGTGTATTTCCACGATAGACGCATTCCGTTGGGCGACTATGAAAAGATGGGATTGGGTGCTTTTCCATGCATTGAACTCACTGATGTTTCATCTAAGTTTGGACTTAAACAAGGAGTAGTTACTACAGGTTCGAGCTTAGATTATTCCGATCATGATAAATGTAATGTTGATTCCTATAGCGGGGAGTTAAAAGATATGGAAGCTGCTGCAATAGCAAAGATATGTTCTTATTATCAGCAGCCATTGGTAATATTCAAGTCTATAACCGATATTGTGGATGGTCCGCATCCTACACACAAAGAATTTCTTTCAAATCTGAGTCAAGCATCCAAAAACTTAAGTAATGCTTTACATAAATTCATTAATTACTGTATAGGTAAGAATTTATCAGACTTACATTAAACCAAAACTGTGAAACTTAGATTTCAAGATCTAGGTTTCACAGTTTTATATTATTCTTTCAATGATGCTCTAAAGCATACAGTATTACAGTTCTTACCTTCAATAAAGTAAGTCTCTTTATTTTGATAAAGGCTTATTTGAATTTCATCATTTAGATGAGTCTCATGCATAAAACAAATATTGAAAGAAGAGGTGGGGTTGAGTTTAAATCTTTCTTCTAGAATATTTTGAATCCATTCTGTATATCGCCCGCTATTAGTGTGTCCATTAATATCAATTTCAGAATAATTCACCTTATGCTGAATTGCTCTTATTTTTGATAGATTGCTTTTGGGTATTCTAATTTTCTTCTGATCAAGTAATTTATGCTTGACTACACTGTAATTAAAAGACTGAAGAATATTAGGTTTTATAATCCTTCTTTTAATATTGTCAATAAGTAGCCATTGCGAACTAACTTGCACCAATATTTCACCCTTAAGATTTAGTATAAGGAATTCTCTTTCAGCAAATAGGTTGTTTATATCACTTGCCCACGTTTTTACAGTAATAGATTCATTACATTCGGGTGGTCGTATAATTTTAAAATCGGTTTGATATAGGACGAATGACTTTTGATGTTTTGTTACAAACTTATATCCAAATCCAATTTCTTCTGCATGCAGCCAGGCGGCCTCTTGAATTAGATCGAATAATGCAAATAGATGCATTTTCCCTTCAGGATTAAGTTGATTAAACCCTATTTGGTATTTCTTTTCCCAAATATTATTGTTGTTTCCTTTATTCATTTGGAATCGTAAATTTTTTCAAAAGTAAAGTTTATCGCACTTATTTTAATAATGGGAAGTAATATAAATATACAATATCTCTTTTTTGAGATAAAAACAAGAAGGGGACTATCCTTTAAATTTGGATAGTCCCCTCTGCTTTTTAATATAAGTGGGTTATTTCTTCCAGAGGTCGTCTGGGTTTTGCTCAATTATTTGATTATCATTAGCATCCTTACTTGCATTGATTTCGTCGGTAGGGATTGGCATAGCGTAATAATAATTCTCAATTTTATCTATTCTTGAGTAATGAGAAGGCTGTTTTCTTTCAAGAGTACCTTTTGTACGCTTAAGATCAAAAACCCTTTTACCTTCAGCAAATAGCTCAAGCCTTCTTTCTATAAGAATTTCGTCGATAAGAGTTTTTTGGTCAGTAGAAGTACTTTCAGCTAAACCAGCTCTTGTCTTAATTTTATTCAATTCAGTTTTTGCTAGTACTAGTTCACCTTTTCTTGCATAAGCTTCAGCACGCATAAGAACAACTTCAGCATAACGGAAAAGAATAACATCAGCAAGACCTACAGTACCATTAACTCTTGGGAACTTTTGGATAAAATATCCGTTTCCATCATGATAAGCAATAAACTTTTTACGAATGTCGTCTTTAGCCATTTTGGTAGAAACGAAATCGTCATCTAGGCGTAAGCTACTATATCCTGCTTTACCCCAATCGTAGAATGATTGTACAGTCAAATAATAGTTGTAATCACTACCTGTATAACTAATACTCCAAATAGTTTCTTCATTTGGTGTACTCATACCTTTTAGATATTTCTCTTCATTTACGAGAACCTTTCCAGGGAAATATTTAGGATCTGTATTTTCAATTACTTTATCCATTAACGCAGGATCATTTGTAAATGACCCCATATCTAGGTATGCGTTTGCAAGTAATGCACGAACACCTGATTCATCAACCTGACCTTTACTTGCTCTACCTAAATAAGTAGTACCACCTTCGTTTGCAGAAGCAGGAACTAATTTTTCACCAACAACTTTATAACCATTTAAAATTGATTCTAGCTCACTTGTTATAAAGTTATATACTTCTTCATTAGTTGCTCTACCAGGTTTTGCCGTTCCGTCATAGCTAGGTACTTTTACAATAGGGATACCAGGCTTGTCTTTACCATTACAATAAGCATCAGCAAACATTCTTTCAAGAAATAGGTGAGAGTAGGCTCTTATAGCTCTTGCCTGACTCAAGATTTCTATTTTTTTACCTTGATCCTTGATATTGGCCACTTCCAGTTTATTTACACCATCAATTAGAACATTTGCATTTTTTATTATAACATAATGCTTTGCCCAAGTGTAATAATTATCATTGTAATTAGGTAATAAGTTATACCCGTATGTAGCTGTAAAACGATTGTAGTTGTTTGAGCTATTTACTAAGATATCTTCACCTAAGAGATCTGGCATTATTATACCAAAAGCCCCCATACCATATTGTGCTGATAAATCGTCGTATGTACCAGTTAAAAGAGCACTGGCTTTTGTTAAACTATTTATTGCATCCCCATTTTCTACATCAATACCATGATTTGGTTTTGTATCTAGAAAATCTTTCTTACACGACGTAAGAGATGCAGTTAGGCTAATACCTAGAGCTACTATTCCTATATATTTTATTAATTTCATTGTTTCTAAATTTTGTGTTACCCCCAATTAAATTCCTAAGTTAATACCGAAGTTTATACTCTTTGTAATAGGTATGTTGTAACTAGTCAAACCTGTAAGAGCTTGTTCAGGATCAATTCCTTTTAGACCAGAAACAGTGAATACATTGTTTGCTTGTACATAAACTTTTGCATTACTAATACCGATCCTTGATAAAAATGATCTAGGAATGTTATAACCCAATGTAATGTTCTTTAAACGAAGATATGAAGCATCGTGTAAGAATCGTGTAGATCTTCCTGCTGGGTTATATGGGTTACCATATAAATATTCAGGATTATCTGCATCAGGATTTTCTGGAGTCCAAGAATTTGCTTGACTTGCCAATAAGTTCTGACCTATAGTTTTTCCACCATGACTTAAGGCTGCCTCAGTTGAGTTATATACATTTCCACCGATAGAGAAATATAGTAAGAAGTCAAGGTCAAATCCTTTATAAGAGAAGCTATTGCTTAGTCCTCCGTAAAACTTAGGAAGTGCATCACCAACTTTTGCTTTTTGAGCTAGAGAATAGTCACTGGTAACTACTTTTCCGTTATAAACGTAAACCTTCTGGTCTGTTCCTTCAACTCCAGAATATGTTTTTATATATTCTGCTTCATTTTCAGGAGTTTCGTTTAGTAACCACATAGGGCGACCATCATTTCTATTAACACCAGCCCATTCTCTCATATAGAAAGTATAAAGGCTTTCTCCTTTAGTCCAGATTTTTGTACCATTGATAATCTCTTTTTGAGGAAGAGCAGTAACTTCATTTTTATTATAAGTCAAATTGAAGTTTGTAGTCCATACAAAATCACCTGTAGAGAAGTTTGTGGTATTAAGATTCCATTCAATACCAGTATTTCTCATCTCAGCAAGATTTTCTTTTCTTGAAGAAAAACCTGTTGTTAAAGAAGTAGGTCTGTTAAGAAGAAGATCTTTAGAAGTTCTGTTATAGAAATCAATTGAAGAATTGATACCATTAAAAATGGTGAATTCTAAAGCAATATTAAGGTTGCCGTTTCTTTCCCATGATAGTCTTTCATTTGCAAGTTGAGAGAAAGATATACCAGGAGTTCCGTTATAGTTGTCACCAAAAGTAAGTAGTCCTAAGTGAGCGTAGTCACCAACTCCAGCATTACCAGAGGTACCATAACTTGCACGTAATTTAAGATCGTCTAACCAATACCAGTCTGGCATAAACTTCTCTTCAGTAATTCTCCAGCTACCTCCAATAGAGTAGAATTGACCATTTTTATAGTTCTTTCCAAAACGAGAACAACCATCGTTACGTGCACTTACAGAAAGATAGTATTTGTTGCTTATATCATAATTAACTCTACCAAAGAAAGACATCATTGTCCATTCAGTAAAATACTGTTCGATTTCTTTAGGGTCGGAACCTGCAATTAATTGATCAAGTCCCGGGTAAGGGAAGTTCCCTTTTGTACCAGTAAAATAGTCGTAATGATTTTTTATAGCTTCTTGCCCTGCAAGTACATTAATTTTATGATTTTCGTTAATTTGTTTCTCATAATTTAATGTATTTGTAGAGGTCATAGTAATATCTGAAATACGATATTTAGCACTTAAACCATTAGGACCTGCACCATTACCATGCTCAGGATTGTAAAAACGAGTTTCGTTTAGTCCTGTAGCCTCGATTGCAAAAACACTTTTTGCTTTAAAGTCTTTTAAGATTGTAGCCTCGGCATACATATTTGAAAGAACTCTAGCGGTAATAGTTTTATAAATATCAGTTTCTCCAATACCTATAGGATTAAAATCGTGAGATACAGGATTACTATAATTATATTGTTTTTGACCATCTTTAAGGATTGGTTCAAAAGTTATTGGATCTAATTTATATAATGGAATAGCTCTTGAAAAAAGAACAGACATTCTAACAGGGTTTGCACCACCACCTGCACCAGGAGGAGTGTTTTGTTCACTGTAAGAAAGATTGTTGTTCATTCCAACTTTCAACCAATCGTTCATTTGAGCATTCAAATTCAAAGTAGTAGTATACCTTTTATAATCTGAATGTTTTACAATACCTTTTTGATTTAAGTAACCACCAGAAATAAAGTAGTTCATTTTTTTATTTCCACCAGTAGCTCTAACGCTATATTCTTCTGATCTACCAATTCTGTAAACAGCATCTCTCCAATCTGTATTAACCATTAATTTAGCATTTGGATTGATACTTCCATCAGGTAAAATTGCACTTTCTCCTGATGGAACTTTGAAAGGATTGAAACCTACAACAGATTCAACATTTCCTGCAGCTACCGTTGGATTATATCTGTTAGCAAGACCTTGAAAAGCCATTTGATAAAATTTGTCTGCATTCATCAAATCGAAGCCTTTAACAGCTCTGTCAGAGAAACCCCATTGCGCTTTAGCTTCAATTTTAGCTTTTCCTTCTTTTCCTTTCTTAGTAGTAATAATTACAACACCATTTGCCGCACGCGAACCATACAATGATGCTGCAGAAGCATCTTTAAGTACAGTATATGAAGCAATATCGTCAGGATTAATAGCTGCTAATGGATTGGTTGAAGTACCATTGTCTGAATTTGCAATCGCACTTAAGTTAGATCCATTAATAGCAACTCCATCAACAACATAAAGTGGTTGAGAACTTGCATTTATTGAACCAACACCTCTAATACGTACAGTAGCACCAGATCCTGGTTGTCCAGAAGAGCTTGTTACTTGTAAACCTGATACATTTCCTTGTAAGGCTTTATCAAAAGATGTAACAGGAATTTTTTCTAATTTATCGGCTTTAACAGTTGTTGCTGACCCCGTAAAAGATTTTTTTGTGGTAGTTCCATAAGCAACAACCATTACTTCATCTAAAATTCTACTGTCAGTTTTCATATTGACACTTACTGTGCTCTTGTTTGCAACAGGTACTTCTACAGTGTTATATCCTACAAAAGAGAAGACTAAAATATCTGAATCTTTTACACCAATTGTGAATTTTCCATCAATTCCTGTAGTAGTTCCTTGAGTGGTCCCCTTGACAACTACAGTTACAAATGGAAGAGGTTCATCATTCTCATCAGTAACTGTACCGGTCATGTTTTTGCTTTGCGCCAAAATAACTTGCGTCCCCAGCATAAACAAGAAGGCAAGCAGTAACGAAATTTTTTTCATGTCACCGAGTTTTTGTTAGTAAATTTTCGACTAGTTTTTTCGAAGAACTGAGTGTGGAAAACTGAAGAAGCAAATAACACAATAATCCCCCCATAGGTAATTATTGCCTATAGAACATATGTTTTTTTAATAAAGCTTCTTTTAATAATCCACTCAAATGCTCTTTACCCAATTAAAAAGCTTGTCAAAAATACCAACTTAACTCCTATGTAACAATACCTTAAAACATTGATTTTTAGATAAGTAAAAAGGTGTAGGTTGTTTCACTTAGACTAAGTCAAAATAAAACTAAGGGATATGCCCTAGGGGGCAGATAAGTTTGTAGTGATTTTTAAATTTCAATAAGCTTATTTTTTATGGCGAATTTCACCATTTCTATATTGTTATTTAATTCTAACTTTTGAAGTATGTTGTTTTTGTGAGTTTCGACTGTTCTAAAGCTTATAAACAGTCGTGCAGCAATTTCTTTGTAGGTAAGACCTTCGGCAATATGTTTCAGAATTTCTATTTCTCTTTTGGTGAGATATTGAATTTTGTCGTTATGATATTTATTTCTTTTGGAGTCATTTTTAATGTAGTTTAAGAAGATGCTTTTGGGGATGGTTTCTCCCAAAAACTCATTCCCTAGATTAACCTGACGAATTGCATTCACTAGATCTTCACGAAAACTTTCTTTAGATAAATAACCTTTAGCTCCTGCTTTAATTGAATTGATAACAGATTCTTCATCTGTATAAGAAGAAAATATGATAACATTTATGTCGGCATGTATCTCTTTAAGCTTTTTTGTTACTTCAATCCCTGACATTTTTGGCATAGAAAGATCTATTATTGCAACATCTGGTTTGACTTTTTTCAAGATGTCAAATAATTCATCTCCATTTGATGCTTCACCAATTATATCTATGTCTTCAACATTCATAAGTAAAGCAAAAATTCCATCTCTTACAATTTGATGGTCATCAACCAGTACAATCTTAATTTTATCCATCTTACTCTAAATAATTAATAAAATGTTTTTTCAATGTAAAATTGAAGGTACTACCAACTCCTTCTTCACTATCGACCCAAATAACACCTCCGTTAGATTCTGCAAATTCTTTGCATAGAATTAAGCCTAAACCTGTTCCTTTGGCAGTAGATTGTCCAATGTATTTTGTATCAATGTCAATCCTGAATAGTTTTTGAATATCTTCTTCAGAAAGACCTATCCCCGTATCTTGAACGCTGATTTTTAGAAAATCATTATCTAAACTTGTAACATTCACAATTACTTTTCCTTTATCGGAATTAAATTTCACGGCATTACTCATTAAATTTCTAATAATTGTAGATGTTAAGTTTAGATCAGCCAGAGCAAAAGTACGATCCTCTATATTAACTTGAGTAATGAGTTCTTTTCTTCTTATTGGAATGGCTAATAGTTTTAGATTTTCATCAATTACTTTTTCAAGATCGATAACTTCAAAGTTTACATGGATTCTATTCGTTTGTGATCGAGACCAATGTAAAAGATTTTCTAGTAGGTTGTTTATTTGAACTGCTGTAGCATAAATGCTTTTAATAAAATTTTCTTTTTTGTTTTCTGGTAATTTATCTGGGTGATTTGCCAATATGTCGGAAACAGAAATAAATGCATTAAAAGGAGCTCTAAGGTCATGAGCTAAAATTGAGAAAAACTTATCCTTTGTGGCATTAGAGGTTGCTAAGTTTTCTTTGCTTTTTGATAGTTCAGTATTTGTTCTTTCTAATTCTTCTCTTTGTTTTTCAAGACTTGCAGCCATGCGGTTGAAAGCATTTCCTAAAACTTCAATTTCATCACCACTTTTGATAATTACTCTTACTTTAAAATTTCCTTTTCCAACTTCGCTTGCCGCTTTTTTTAATTTTGATACAGGACCTACAATCATAAATGAAATTATAGCAGCAGAAATAATAAGTAAAACAATAATCAATGAATCGACAATAATCAATGAAGATCTAAATTCTTGATGTGAAGATTCCATTTGTTTTTTCTCATACTCAAATTTTGCAGATAGCTTATCTATAAGTTTATCCAGATTATTGAGTACATTATTTGATATTCTTATTAAATGATCGTCTTCTTCCTGTACCATAGAAATTGCATCAAAAAGTTTCATGGGATCGTTATAGTCATCAAATGACACAAGTTTGTGCATTACCTTAAAATGGTCGGGAACTAGACTGTCATTTATTGTAAAGAGAGTTTTATTAAGAAGTTCTCGTTCTTCAGGTTTCCAATATTGAGCTAAATTGACAAGTTTTACTTCGTAATTGTTTATTGATAAGTTTAAGATTGTTTTTAGTTTTTTCTTGCTTGGAGTTTCTGATTTATAATCAATAAATACCCAGTTTTTTATTAGCATTTTGGCATCCGAAATGGTATGTCTAAAATCATAAAGTGTGTTTAGGGAAGGTTCGTAGATACTTACGATTCGGTCAACTAGACGTTTGTTTTTTTTCTGCATATGAAGGGTAGTAAAGCTTCCAATAATTATGAAAGCCAAAGCCAAGCCAAATCCTAAGCCCAATTTTCTTGGGATATTCAGTTTCCTACCCATTCTTAAAAAGAGATTTTAGTTCCAATCAATAAAGATGCACCAGTGTGATCTGCAAATAGAAACTCTGGATCTCTATTGTTTAGTACATTTTTTCCTGTAATATATGTGTTAATATTTGGTGTTATTTGGTAAGACATTCTGCAATTAACATTTATTTTGCCAGGAATTTTAGAATAACCGTCAATGCTTAAAAAGTTTTGTTTTCCAACAAAATAGATATTTGTATTTAAATTAAACTTATCTGTAGCTTTATAATTTGCCGTCAAACCTCCAAATATTGATGGCGTTGATTCATGTTTTAGATCATGTTCGTAGGGGATTGAGAATGTGTTTTGATTATAGATTAGATTAAAATAATCTAAAAACTGCTCAAGTATAGTCATTTGAACTGTGATAAATCCTGATAATTGTAAACTTGCTGTTGGTACAGCATTGCACAGAAAAGAAACTCCTACTTGGTGACTCAATGTTTTTATATTTTGTTTTTGTTGTATTGAGGTTATCGTTGTTTTTAAAGTGTCATCATAGTAGAAAAAATCCGAAAGGTTCTTTACTTTAGAGTAAAAAATAGACAAATCTGTTTGTATGGCTTTGCTAATTTTATTTCGTATTCCTAGCTCAACCATTTCCATAGTTTCTAATTTTAGTTTTTTATTAGATTCAAATATGGTGTGGTGCGTGTAATTGTCAGTCCCTTCATAATTGTTTTCGAAATTTATCTTGTAGTCGTAAAAAAATGGACCTCTATTTGCTTTAGAGTATACCAATCTCATCATATTGTTTTTCGAAAGTTTGTATGAAGCACTTAATATATGTGCAAAATAGAGGTTTTGGGGGGTGTCGTATTTCTCAATACTTAAAGCTGCGTTTAATCTTAATCGTTTATTTGGAGTTATGTAATTAATTCGGTTTGATAATCTTAAATTTGTTCCAATAGCCTTCTTATTAAAAAGACCAATATTTGGAGGAGAAATATAATCACGGTCGTCCATAGAAGAGTAGGAGAAATAAGCACCTGGAGTAAAGCTGAAATTATTGTTTATTGCAAAAGTGTATTCACTCTGAAATTGTAAATTCGAAATGTTAAATTTATAACCAGAAACCCCTAATAAATTATCAATTGTCCCTCTGTTGTAACTAAGCTGAGTATTTAAATTTCCAATCTGACCTTTTAGGTTGAAGTAAGAAGTTTGAGATTCCCTTGTAGTAATTGGGAAATCCGTAATATCTATAAATATATTTTGGATTCGTGAAATTTGGTGGGCAGCCCAAAAACTTAAAGTTGTTTTATTATTTGGTTTGTATTCAAAAAGAATGTTGGTGTTAAAGTCTCTATAAGCAAGTTCTGGTTCGGGATGCTCTTTAGGGAAGTCACTATAAAATCCTTTTATATCATCTAGTTTGTGGTAATTATAGTCGCAAAAGAAAAAATAATTATCCTGAAACCTGTCTCTCTGATTATACCCAGAAGATATTCGGGTTCTTATTTTGTTGTTTATAGGAATATTTACATTGAAATTGGCATTATAGCTATTTTGTGTACCCAAATTGGCCGATGCCGATGCCGATAATTTATCTGAAGTTTGTTTTGTGATTATATGTATCACTCCCGAAACAGCATTTGGACCATATAATGCAGAACTTGGACCCGAAATAACTTCTATTTTTTTTATGTCCTGTATGTTTATAGGTAGGGTTTCCCAATGAATTCCACCTCTAAAATTATTATTCATGGGTTGATTGTCAATCATTAGAAGCGTAATGGTATTTTCAGAAAAGAATAGGTTTTTACCAGGAGGGATGTTATTATTGCCTCTAATATGTACATCAAAATTGCCATTGGTTTTTTCTCTTACAATTAATCCTGGAATTAATCTCAATGCCTCAGGAATATTTGTTGCTCCAGCATTTTCTATTTCAGTATCTGTGATAACATGGATAGTAAGAGGAGAATCAAAGGATTTCTCTTCTTTTTTTGATGCTGAAATAACAGTAGGGTTTACTATTAAATCATATAATTCTTTTATTGAAGATAGTTTTAAGTCTTGAACAATTTTCATTAGATCTTCAAGTGGCATTTCAAGAAGGTCTTTTTCAGTAATGTTTTCTATCCCTTTTTTATACAAATTGTTTTTTTGATTATTATCAGTTTGTCCAAAAAGGTTAAATCCTAAGAGGAAGAATAATAGAATTGATATGATTTGTCTTGTTCTTTTCATAATCATATTTTATTTTAGGCTTGTACTTAGGTTTAGTAATGAGCTTTGGACTCTTAATTTTTTCCTCTGAATACTTTCTTTGTTTATATTAAATTTCAAGGAGTAACTATCTTCAATAAAGCTAATGTCGGCAACCTCACTTTTCTTTTCTGATATAATAAGGCAAGGTTGGTTTTTAAAAACTTCACATATTTTTTCTGTGTCTTTTGCTCTGCTTTTGGAAATGTATAATATATGGCAAAAGCGAATATCTTTTAGAGAGGTGTATTTTTGGATATCTATTTTTTGATAAACAACAGTTTTGCTTTCTGCAATTTTTTCTAATCCTTTAATAATGTCTGAATCTCCATAAACTCCAATAATAAATGAACCTTCTTTTACATTTTTAGGCCATTCAATCCTTTTTGTAAAATTATATACATATAAAGCCTTAAACTGTTGGTATTGTCCAATGCTAATTTTTGGTATCAACAGGGTGAAAAGGATTGTTGTTATAAAAAGGAATTGTCTTATGTGTCGTTTATAATTCAAGTTTTTAGTCTTTATTCATTTAGAGTCTTTCATCTATTAGCAAGACCTTAACGTTGATTTTTTTTTAAGATTGTTTTGTTTTCCTAAACTTTAAAAGTAAAATTTAATAGGCCTTATCTGTAGTTTTGTAACTAATTATATTAAAATATTGAAAATAAAATAAAAAAATATTTATATTTTATTTTACGGTAAATCAAGCTTATAGCTTTGTTTTGTTGAGTGAAAACTGTCTTTTTTGTAAAAAAAATAAAAAAAAAGAGAAATATATATAATAATGTAATTTTTGTCGCGTTTATATTTTGACTTTTTCATACGATAAACATTTAGAGGCTACTCAATATCCCATACAAAACGAGCTAGCCTCTTTTTTTATGCCATTTTTTTCCAATATTTTATTATTATTTAATAAAGAGACAGTGTGTTGCATTTTTGTTGCATCTACCTGTTTTATTTTGGTATTATGTTGCTAAGTGCACGACAATAATTTTCATAATATTTTAACACCTTAATTTTAAGCCTATCTTATATATATTAGTTGTACTTCAAGAGTCTGTTCAAATAAGTGTTTAAACATTAATTTTTAAAAATTTGTTTGACACACTTATTTGAACAGACTCAAAAAACAAAGAACCTATGCATGTTAAAGCTACCTATATGGAATGTGCTTACTTAGGGCTTATGTACACTTGATTGGACCATTTTTTGACAAGTTTAAAATTAAGGAGTTTAATAACTGATAATATATAATTATCGTATGCTAAAATTATGTTGTATTCTTAATTTTGTTTTAATTGAAATCATTGAAACAAATAGGGTGGAGTGGTTTTTATGATTTTATTTTTCTTTTATTCTGATTTATAGATAAATAGTGTTCTTAAGCATTTTTTTTATAAAAAAAAGCTTAAAACACTTGCTAAATAAAGCTTTTTATGTACTTTTGTGCTCGGGTAAGTCCTGTGCGACTAGCTCCCTCGGAATCCCCCAGGATTGGAAGATAGCAAGGGTATGAGGTTGAGCGGTGCGACGCAGGTAGCTTACCCTTTTTTTATGCCTTTTAGTAAAAAAATCACATCCGCAACCCTTCTTAAATTTCTTAGAAAACCCTTAATTTTCTCGTTAAAAGATTTAGCTGTAGAATTAGTCCTTCTACATTCAAAGTAATTTG
>JBGRQE010000002.1:0-144485 GCA_041725955.1 Bacteroidales bacterium | reverse complement strand
ATATGGTCCTAAACAGCCTCGAACATATTTCTTTGGTATAAAACTTGGAAATCTTTAATGCTTGCCTGGAATAATCAACACACACAAAAAAGGGAAGATCCACTAGGTTCTTCCCTTTTTATTTTTAAGAGTTCAACGCAATAACTTTAAATATCTTTTGAATTATAACTCTATATTTCTTCCAATCTTTCTTTTTTATTCTCAAATTGCTTTTTCCAGTATCATAATAAACTGTAACCTCCAGATATTTGGAAGTATCGAATAATCGAACAAAATCGGTAAATTTAAAATCAGAAGTGTATCTATGTTTCCATATCTTTTTCTCTGCATCAATATAGATCATAGAACAATTACTCTTTAAAAATATCTTATTGCCATTTTCACCTTCTCCAGAAAAAGATATTTGCTTTAATTTTCGTATAGAATCGTCTTTATAGGTGAAATTTACAGTAAGACTATCTTTTGACGATAAATAAGTAATATCAAGATTTAAGTATGCGTCTTTTTGTTTTCCATGAAATGTTAAAATAGGATCAATAAAGTATAAAGTTCCTTTTTCCTGTAATAAGGATGTATAATATTTTTTTAAATGCTGCCCTTTTGCCTGTACCCCTATAAAAACAAAGATCAATAAATATAAAAGAGCAGAACACCGAAGTATTCTACTCTTTTGTAAATTATTATTCGCCATAAACATATACTTCATATGTCGCAATAATTCCAATAATACTCTTTGAATGATAATCTACATGATGTATCTTTTTAATACCTGCTTCTTTTGCCGCAGCTTCAATACTAGCATCACCCATTGCAACAGCACCTAAAATACTTTGCACAGTGGCTTTTCCAACTTTTGAAGAACCTTCATTACTTGTAGCAAGTAAAGGTGCCTTAACATCTGAATAAATTAATCCTATTGCCGGACTTTTAACACTAGCACAACTTCCTAGCATGGCAATAATACCGATAAGAAATAAAAACTTTTTCATGTTTAGATTTTTTAAATACTATAGTTCACAGGATATGAACATAATTTGAAAATAATATTATCTTCTAAAAATTTAGTAAAAAAGATAGAGGAAACTCTTTAAGAAAAAAAACTAATTCTTAATATAAGATATTACATCAATAAAAAATACTTTCAAACATAATAAAATTTTCCTTTCACTCAAAGGATATAGTTTCTTTTGTTCTAATTTTTCTACTTTTACGACTTGGAAAAGCCAAATCAATCACTCATACATCTATATTAAAAAACATGCTATACCAAAAGTTTTTAAAAGAGAAAGGAAAAACAAAATTTGCAGTTCTCATAGACCCTGACAAACCCACAGATGAGGAATTACTAAAAACAGCGAAACTCGCAAAAAAATCGGGTGTAGATTACTTTTTTGTTGGAGGAAGTCTACTTACTAACGATAACCTAGACCATTGCATAAAGATTTTAAAAAAAGAAACATCTATTCCTGTAATTCTGTTTCCTGGAAATACTATGCAAATAAGCAATCATGCAGATGGTATTTTATTACTTAGCCTTATCTCTGGACGAAACCCTGAACTCTTAATTGGAAGACATGTTTTGGTTGCTCCATACTTAAAATATAGCCCTCTAGAAATAATTTCTACAGGTTATATTCTAATTGAAAGTGGAAAACCAACTACAGTTAGCTATATGAGCAATTCTGTGCCAATACCTAGGGATAAAAAAGATATTGCTGCTTGCACTGCTATGGCTGGCGAAATGCTTGGAATGAAACTTATTTTTATGGATGCAGGAAGTGGGGCAAAATATCCCATTCCTCCCGAAACTATCAAAACAGTTAGACAATGTGTTGATATTCCTATTATTATTGGTGGTGGAATAGATAATGAGGAAAAAGCCATCGAAGCTGCTAAAGCTGGCGCAGATGTTATTGTTATTGGAAATGCTATAGAAAAAGATCCTGAACTTATCCATAAAGTAAGCAAGGCTCTTAAAACGGAAACTTGTGCATAATAAGATTTAACACGAAACTCCTATAAAGGGGTTTCGTGTTTACAAACGACTACTATTGAGTACCATCCGCTGTGATATGACGTCACAAAACAATCCCAGTTACCTTGTTTTAAATTAAAATCTCCTAGGTTTTGGATGAATACCTCCTAGGTTTTGGATAAATACCTCCTAGGTTTTGAATAAATACCTCCTAGGTTTTGGATGAATACCTTCTAGGTTTTGGTGCAATTGAACCTCTCTTAGGTGTAAAGTAAGGGATCAAATGACTGCAAACATTACTTAAGCTTGTGAAGATGAAAGGAAGGAAAATACACTAAAAAAAGGGGCATCCAAAAAATAATTAGGACAACCCCTTTCTATATTTCTTTTATACAGACAAGATATTAATCAAAAAATCGAGGTGATTTATGTAAAAGATTTCTTTTTCTCAATTTAAAAATCAAACTGATTTCATGAATATTCGCATCATATGCACGTAGTTCGCCCATATCAATATCGAAAGAATAAACCAATTTAGCCCATTCTATGGGTGCTATAGAAAGAGAAAAGAAAAGATCTCTATTAAAACTATAACCAAGATCTGCTCCAATAAAATTTCTATAACTACCAGAAACACTTGCTTCAAATTTAGCAACTTTGCGTATTCCTCGATAAGCAATCATAGGTTTTAACTTAACATCTTCACTTATATCAAAACAGTATGCTGCATATGCATATTGATGCCTGGGTACTCTGTCGTTAGAAGCTTTTTTATTTGATCTTTCAAGGTGACTGATCGAAAAACCTGCTTCAATTCGTTTTGCGAATAAACAAACACCAATATCAAAATCTGGACTTAGCTTATCGTAATCTTCACGCTGCATAGGATCGCCATTCTTTTCAAAAACAAGATCTGAATTTTTCAGCCTATGATTAATTACACCAGCACCTATACCCATAGATACTACAATATCATTTTTCAACCATAGTTGATAAGCATATTTCAACTTGATATTCTGGTAACTTTCTATGCCTTGGCTTAGATTCACAACAGACAAGCCTACTCCAAAACGTTTAGGCTCGATAAAATCGGTAAAATTTAGAGCATGAACTAAAGGTGCATGCTCAAAACCGGCCCACTGCTGACGAGTGGTCAAGCCCAGACGAAAAATATTTTCTGGCAAAATATAGGCCGGATTATATATTTCCTGATTTAATCCTCGTCGACTAAAACCAGGATCAATCTGCCCATATAGAAGGTTGAAAGAGTTTGATAATCCTAAAACCAAAAGTAAAATATATATTTTCCTCATAGTCTTTTTAATCATTTATTTAATAGTTGCTTGGCCTCCTTCATAGAAATTCTTTTTCCATTATAATAAGCCACAGTAAAACCTCCTTTATGCCCGTTGTTTTGAATAAGTTTCTTCAAACCACCTATCCCTTTTAAATCATAAGCAGGACCTACTTCATATTTGTAAACACCATTAAGTTGATTCTCATAAATACGAAATTCTGAATGTCCAGAAATTAATTGCTCCAATTTTGAAATATCACTTAACTTTCTGCTAGTAGACATTAGCTGTACATGAAAACACAGACTATTTGTTTTTTCAAGGTTTGCAACATTAATTTCTTTTTGATCTTGATGAGCTTCTTTTACAGGAAAATCTTTAGTAGATAAATCTACCTTAACAGTTTCAGCTTCTTGAGTAGCTTCTTTTTCTGCAGCAGGATTTTTTATATTTTCACTTTGTTTTACAACAATTAAATCGTCAGAAACATTACCAACTAAAGAATTTTTAGGAACTTCGTCCTGACTCATAAAATCGACAACCTCGAAGGTAGTTCTGCGATTTGCCTGATGTTCATCTTCAGAACGAGCTTTAGAAATAAGCAAATTACGTTTACCAAATCCTTTTGCCGACAATTGTTGCTTAGGAATATGTTTACTCAATAAATAATTCACAACCGATTGAGCTCGCTTTTGCGATAAATCATCATTATAGTTGTTATTTCCTCGTGCATCGGTATGACTATTGATTCTAATTTTAACCTCTGGATTTTCTCTCAATAAACTAACCAGTTTATTTAACTCAATTTTTGAGGTTTCTCTTAAGCTGGCTTTGTTAAAATCGTAATAGATATTACTCAATACAAACTCTTTACTCTTTTCCATACGAGTCAACTCAAAGTCCATATCATATCCGCTGCCCTTAGAACAGACAACACTTTTTTTCAGATCTGGAATTTTACACATTCGCATTTCCTGAAAATAGCCTTTCTTCTTTATCTTAACTTTATAAATGACATTAGAACATAAAGAATCAAAAAGATACTGACCATTTCTGTCAGTCATCACTTTGGCATTTACACCATTGCCACCTTCAAGCAAAACACGAACATTTTGCATTGGTTTTTTGCTTTCTCGATTTATTACCCGACCAGCAACTCCACAAGGAAATTGTTTATTAAACAATTTAACTGTAAGCGTTGTATCTCTGCTAATTCCAAGAAGTGATTTTTTTGAAGGCGTTTTTAAATTTCGTTTTTCAGTACGATAAGTATTTGCAGAAATTATAAACTCATATTTAGAGAAAAATCCAGCTGGGTAATACCACTTTCCCTTTTCGTTGGTATATAAAGTATCTACATAATTGGTTTCGATATTCTTTACCAAAACTCTTGCATCAGTAATTAAATGGCCACTATGCCCATCCTTTACAGTTCCTCTAACAGCCATACTTACAGGAAACCCACGAAAAAAGAAAATATCATCACTATTTTCATTGTCACGGTTTGAAGAAAGAAATCCATCCTGTCCTTTTGGACACATAACAAAGCCAAAATCATCAGCATAGCTATTATAAGGACTTTCTAAATGCTTTGCTTTTCCAAAAGAATTTCCTCTTTTAACAGAAAAGTAAATATCCAAACCTCCCAAACCACTCTTTCTATTTGAGGCAAAAAACAATATACTATCACCCTGAACAAAAGGGAATAGCTCGTCATCGTCAGAGTTAACACCTACTCCCAAATTCTTAGGTTCACCCCAAGATCCATCGTTTCGAAGATTTACTTTCCAGATATCTTTCTTGCCTTTTCCACCTTCCATTTCCGACACAAAGTATAATACATTTGAAACACTATCGAAAGAAGGATGCCCTAAACTATAAGACTTCTTGTTTAGCTTTACCTCTTTTACATCATACCATGATTTATCTTCTGGATTGAATTTGGCTTTTTTGATAACACAATGATTCTTTCTATCATTACATTCCATCCAATAAGCCTCATTTCCCTTATTATTAAAAGTAAAAGTACCTTCGTTATAAGATGTATTTAATTTAGAATCTAAAGGAACTGGCTCTGACCATTTTTTATTTAAAGTATCATACTTTGAAACAAATAAATCGCAATAAGACTGACCTGTACGACCATCAATTTTAGATGAATTTTCTGAACGAGTAGATGCAAATACCAATTCGTTCCCAAACCATGCCGGACCATAATCACTGTTTGAACTATTCAATTCCTTTACAGGACGTACAATATCTAACCCATGAGTTTCTACGTCAAAAGACTGTTGAGCAGAATTTAGTTTCTGTTTACATTCAGCTCCTTCACCTAAATCCAATGCTTTTTCATACACATCAATTGCCTGTTCAAGATTACCCGAAAAAGCAAGTGCATCAGCATAATTTACGTACCATGAAGAATGATCGCAAAAATCACTGATTGCATCTTCAAACCATCGAGATGCTTCCTTATAATTATTCATCTCGAAATAACAAGTTCCAATTTTATGCAGAACTTTCTTCTTTTGTTCTGATTCTTCAATTAAAGGAATTGCTTCTTTATAATTCTTAATTGCCTTTGTATAATTGAATTTCTTCACATTGCGGTCGCCCGCTTTTATTTGTTTTCCCTGACCAAACAGAGAAACCGTTTGCAAAATCACTGCAATAATTAAAATTAACCTTCTCATATCTGATAATATCTTTAGACTTAGTTTCTAACCAATGTAACAGATCCCTTACGAATCTTGACTAAATTATTATTCTGATCAAAAATTTTCTCTACAAAATAATATGTACCTGGAGCTGCATCTAGAGAACCATGAGTACCATCCCAACCTTGGTTTCCTTGAAAAACTTTTAAGCCCCACTTATCAATAACAGTTATTTGAGCACCACGCATAAACACATCATTTATGCCATCACCATTTGGAGAAAAAGCATTAATATCTTTGATTTGCTCGATAGGCACCTTTTTCTCTTGCTTACAGTTAAACTGATTGGTAGTGATAACACGTATTGAATCTACCTTACCACATAACTCACCCAAATAAAACTCTGCATTCTCTCCCTGATATAAAATATTATCACCATACATAATTAAATATTCATCATAGGAGGATGGTGAAATGATTATTTTCTTCTGATTCTTATCTAAGAAATAGTCGAAATCAGGCAATGAATTCACATTCACGGTAACACTAGCAGTTGATTTACATCCATTTTCATCTTTTCCGGTTACAAGATAAGTTGTAGATTCCTTAGGATTTACAATAATCTTTGTTTTATCTGTTGGCGGTTGGATCTCCCAAACATAGCTTTTTGCTCCGGATACAGTAAGCTCGGCATTTTCTCCTTCACATATATCTACATTATCTAATACACTAAGCTTTGGCAAAGGAAGAAGTTCTACTTTAACTGTATTGTTCATTAAAGCTTCACAGCCCTTATCACCATTCTTTGCAATAACAGAGTAGTTACCAGATTTATCAACACCCGAAAAATGTAATGGCAAACCACTACCTTCTAATATTTTATCGGTTAATTCATCTTCGTGAACCAACTGATAAAAAATACCTTCTTCCGATTCATTCAACAAAACTCCTGCAGAAAGATCACCTTGACACCATGTTCCACCACCAAGTAAATTAAATTTCTTTGGTTCCTTAGCTTTTGAAATTTGTGTGCTTCCACTCATATTTATGGAACATCCTTCTTTTTGAACTGCTAATACTTTATAATTTCCTTCAATACTTTGTTTTCCAAAAGATATAGCACTTCCTGATCCAGCAACAGATTCATTAACTACTTTATCATTTAGCATTAAAGAATAGTCAACATCTTCAGAAGAACCACTTAATCCAACAGCTACACCTTCGTCTATAGGACAATATTTTCCTCCACCGGTTATGTTATATTGAACAGGAAGCTCACCTAAGCGAACAAGTACCGAATCTTTTAAAGTTGCATTTCCATCAGTAACACTTGCAATAAACCATGTATCTTCTACAATTTCGGTTGTTGTTGTCAATTTTCCTGAAACAAAGCCCTTAGGACGTGAACTCCATAGACAAGAATAATTACCAGAACCTCCGCTTGGCAAAGCATATATTTCAAATTTTTGCTTTGGACAAACCGATTCAGTTTCTGCAACCACATTTAAAGATAAAGGACCATCAGTAACATAAACCACCAAATTATCAGTATTACTCTTACATGAAGTCTTATTATCTGTCACTTGAATATCAAACACAACAGTTTCTTCAAGTTCAATGGTTTCAGGATTTGGAATATCTACAGTTTTTAATTTCGATTCAGGTTTCCAGTTATAAGTATATTCTCCACTACCATTTTTAACTTCAGATGTTAAAGTAGCTTTTTGTTTAAATGAAATGGTTAAATCTTCTCCAGCTTTTACGATAGGGTTATCATAGGCTTTAATTTCAACAATTTCATTCATATCCTCAGCACAATCTAGCCCCTTTACCCTTGCAGTTACATGGAACTTACCTTCATCGAGCACCTTACCAAAGGATAGAACCTCTCCGGTACCTGCAATAGAACGTATAACATTTAATTTCTCATCCACTAAATCATATACAACACCTTTCTGACTCCCACTAAGGCTTATTTCTACTCCTTTCTCAGATTTACAGTATCCTCCACCACCTTTTACAGTAAAGATTTCAGGAAGTTCTACGACTTCAATTTGCACAGATTTTTCAACAACATTTGCTCCATCACTAACTGTTAGTGTATACACAGTTGTTTTCTGAGGAGAAACATGAATTGTTGATGAAGTGGAACTGAATCCTGAAGGAGTTGAAGACCATGAATAAGTATAGTTTCCATTGCCTCCACTACCAAGACCTATAAGAGTTGATGTTCCTCCATTACAAATCGTTGAAGGACTAGCATTTATATGAACACTTAATTCTGTATCAGTAACATAAATAATAGTGGTATCATTTTTACTTACACATTCAGTATCTAAATCCTTTACAGTTAAGAAAAACAGAGTTGTATTATATAAATTTTCGGTAACAGGATATTGCGGATCAGAGTCCTTTTGTAAGAGATTTCCTGGAATCCAACTAAATTTATAATTTCCACTACCTCCTTCTGCTGTTGCAGACAACTGGCATGAGGTTCCCTCTTCAATAGTCTGATCTTCACCCGCTTTTGCAATAGGAGGTTGATGAACAATAATTTCAACATTTCCCTCCATGGTCGAAAAGCATGAGGTGGTTAGTTTTTCTCCAATAACAGTATAAATACCTGATTTTATAAAGAGTCCGAAATTAAGCTCTTCACCTGTTCCCTCCATTTCAACATCAGTAGGTTGATCATCGAGAAACAAGGTGTATTTTACTCCAATATCACTATCTTCTAGTAATATGTTTAATCCATCAGAATTTTCACACATATTACCTCCACCAGTAATCTTATATTTTGTGGGCAAACTTTCCACATCAATAACTGCTTCACCATTCATCTTAGACTGGCAACCAGTAGACGAATTGGTAGCTTTTATCGTATATGTTCCTGCATTAGCAAATTTCCCGAAATCTAGAGGAATATCATTTCCTTCAAGTACAATTCCGGAAGCCTCTTCATCTACAAAAAGCTCATATTTTACTCCTTTTTCTGAATTTGACAAGCCTATATTCAAGCCTTCACTGTTTTCACAAATGGTTCCTCCACCCATAATTTCATAGGATATAGGAATAGGATCAACCATCAATAAACCACTGGAAGAAGGTAAAGCACAACCACCTTGATACACTAAACAACGGTATTTATAAGAATTCATACCCGTGGTTACATACATGCTTATTTCTTTGGTTTCCACACCACTACAAAAAGCATTATCTTCCAAATCAACCCAGCCAATACCTGAGTTCTCTTGCCATTTATAAGCAGTAGAATTACTGGCTCCGACATTAAAAGAAACCCATGAATTCCGACATTCACGCTGGTTTTTAGGAAATTCAACTATTACTGGAGGATCATTAACATTTAATTTTGCTTCATTTGAAACTACAATATTACCTGAGTCGTCTTTAACTTTACAGCGATACTTATAACCATCAAGGCCAGTATTTGCATCTAAAATCTCCAGAGTGGGTGAGAAAACACCTGAAACATAAGTAACAGATTCTTCAAGATCGGTCCATGAAACGCCATCATTTTCTTGCCAGTGATAATGACTTGCATTGGAAGCAACAACAAGAAATGCTGCATCAGCTGAAGAACATATTGCACTATCTGCAGGATGTTTCAAAATATCTACTTGAGCATAATTATGTTTTGGGAAACAACAAAGGAAAATGCCTAATAGAACGAAAATATAATTTCTCTGAAATGACTTAGGTACGGAAATATGTCTATCACTAAAAAGACTCAAATTATTATACAGTTGATATTTCTTAAATAAATATCTAATCAACTTTTGTAAATTTTTATTCATTACCAAGAATTATTCATTAAGAAAGGTTAAAAGTTAAAATAAGTGCATAAAACACAATATTCTATTTACTTTCTGAGATTATTTGGTCTAAAAACTTATTGTATTTTAACACCTTATAGGGTCTTTTATCTAGCTTCAAAACTAAATAAAAAATCAACACATTAAGCATGCAAAAATCCTCCAAACGCTTTGTTCATGGGCTTCACAAGAGATTAAAACTTAAAAAAGAGATAAAAATTATTATAAAAGGTTGCCTTGTTTAAAAAAAATTTATCAAAACCCTAAAAAAAGTATTGATTTAGCTTTATTTTCAATGACATTATTGATAAATAAACAAAAGCAATCCTATTTTTTTTATTGTCTTTTTTTCGTCTTTATCGCCTATAATTTCTTTACAAGAGAGCATTTTTTTGTTACTACTTTATTTAAACAATTTCCCTTATTTTCAATTTATATAGATATAGCGTCTACTTCAAGACAATTCTAAATATTCAGGAGTCATAAATAACTTAATAACATGATCAAATTAGAAACAACTTATATGGGGTTAAATTTAAAAAACCCCATTATCGCAGGAAGCTCGGGCCTTACTAATTCAGTTGAAAACATTATAGAATTGGAAAGACAAGGGGTTGGAGCTGTAGTTCTCAAATCTCTTTTTGAAGAGCAAATTGCCTATAATATCGACAAAACTATAAATCAAGAGGAATTAAACAAAGCATATCCTGAGGCAAATGATTATATAAGCAATTACACACTTGCCAATGACATTGAAAAATATTTACAACTGATTAAACAAGCCAAAGAAAAAGTTAAGATCCCAATTATTGCAAGTATTAATTGTTTTTCAACAGGTAGTTGGACTTCTTTTGCAAAGAAAATTGAAAATGCTGGTGCAGATGCCTTAGAACTAAATATATTTGTACTACCCTCGGATCCTAAGAAAACATCTAAAGATAATGAATCTATTTATCTTGAAATCATTCAACAAATTCAAAAAGAAATAAGCATTCCTCTTTCAGTAAAATTAAGCTACTATTTTTCTGCTCTAAGTAATACTCTTCTAAAAATGTCTTGGACAGGAATAAATGGATTAGTGCTATTCAACCGTTTTTTCTCTCCTGATATAGACATTAATAAACTGGAAATAAAAGCCACAAATGTTTTTAGTTCAAAAGCTGAATTATCAAACTCTTTGCGTTGGGTGGCCATGCTCTCAGATCGAGTAGAATGTGATATAGCTGCATCAACTGGCATACATGATGGCAGTGCCATAATAAAACAATTGCTGGCAGGAGCCAAAGTTGTTCAAATAGCTTCTACACTCTACAAGAACGGATTTAAACAAATCCCTAAAATGATTGAATTTATTGAAAATTGGATGAAAGAACACAAATTTGAAAACATCGAAGACTTTAGAGGAAAGATGAGCATTAAGGAGGCAAAAAATCCTGCAGCATATGAAAGAGTTCAATTTATGAAACACTTTAGTGGTATTGAATAAAAAGAAATAGGCTGTCCAAAAAAGACAGCCTATTTCTTTTTAGTTAAAAATCAAAGATATTAAATCATTTGAATATGCCTTTGGATTTTGCCGTATTTCAGCTTCTTCTTTAGCCATCATATAGAAAAGACCATCCAATGCTTTTTCTGTGGTATATTTTGCCAAATCTGTTTCGAGTTTACTTACTCCTGGTAGCAAATTATATTTTTCAGAAAAACTTGCCCAAAGTTGTTGTGCACCTACAGCTTCAAGTTCACTCTGAATAGATGGTCGAAATGCTTGCTCTAAATCACTAAAGGTTTCTCCTTTAAAATAATCTGTAGCAGCATGTTCATTTCCCCATATAATATTCCAACCATCTTGAAAATTCAAATTATTAATCGACTTCTTTAAGATTGGCTTTGCTTTTAATGCAGCGCCTTCTGCAGCACGATTTAATTTCAAAACCAATTCCTCTGCCAAACCACCTAGAATTGGTTTAACAAAAGGTTTATCAACGATGGATTGGATTTCTTTTGGTAAAAGAATCTTTATAGCCTTATTTTTAAAATAGCCATCAACTTTAGCACCATTAAAAACTGAAGTATCAGCACTGATCTGAAGCATCTCTTTCAAACCATTAACTTCATTAAACAGGCCATTCTCAGCATCTTTTTTACTACATGCACTAAGCATCAGTCCAAATGCAAAAAACAATAAAACAACTTTCTTCATGAATAGAAAAATATATACTTATTTGGTAATAATAATTTTCTTAGAAAAAATCTTGTCATGATCTTTATAAATCAGGAAGTAAGCACCTTCGTTTTTCTCAGATAATTCTAGACAATATTGATTTAAACCATTCTGAGCTATATCGAAAGAAACCAAATTCCCCTTAACATCATAAATTTTAATCAGTGATTTTTTTAACTCCTCTTTGGCAATAAGAGTGAAACTACCATTTGATGGATTCGGTGAAATTGAAATTTCCTTGCTAGATATCTCTTCAAGCCCAACCTTTCGCAAAAGTTTTATATCATCTAAATAGAAAGCATTTCCACCATCAGAAATCACCTCGAAAGCAAAACGAATAGAAGAACCTTCTATTTCATTTAATGGGATCTCAATTTGAGTTTTAGAATTTTTTTTATACCACTGCCCAGGTTCAGGCAAAAAATTATAATCCATTTTATCAGCAGTTCTGAAATTTCCATATCCACGATCATAATACGACTTTAATAATTTCCAGTCATCAGAACAATCTGCACTATAATAGATTTTAAGAGTATCTACAGCATTAAAATTCAACATACATGTATAGGCATATTCAAAAGAAAGAATATCTCTTTTTTGAAATTCAATTTCAGGAGAAATCAAACGTTCTTTTTCATTGAATATACTGCTATTCTTAAGATTTAACTTCATTACGGTGTCATGTATATCATATTCCATAATTACCTGTTCCCAAGAACTATTATTCAATGAACTTTCCATTCCCCATGACAAATTCTCAAACTTATCACCAAAGGTTTCATGGAAAACATTTTTTTCTCCTAAAGGAATATTTCCAACAAATAAATAATCGCTAATAGCCTTTTTATCTTCGCCACATTTGTTTTTTGTGGTTAATTCAACAGAATACGCTCCTTCTTCTGTAAATTGGATTATTGGGTTTTTACTTTTTTCAGATGTACCATTAACAAATTTATAAGTAGTTGGATTTATCGACCATAACCATTCTGTCGGTTGATTTGAAGAAATATCGACAAAAGAAACCTTTTCATTTAAACATACACCCTTTTTATCAGCATAAAAATCGCTTATAGGCAGAAGATTTTCTTTTACATGAATTACAGCTTCTTTTTCCTCAATAGCTTCATCACTTCCACGCATTATCTTTAAAGACACCTTATAATCACCAGCCTTTTTATATGTAATTCCTTTTGGATTTTGCATTGTAGAAGTAGAAGGTTCTCCACCTTCAAAAATCCACTCCCATGACTCTGGAGAACGAGTACTTTGATCTTCAAAGTTAGCTACTCCTCCTTCTGGAATTTCTGTTTCTAAAGCAATAAAATCTGCCTTCATTGTATTTCCATAACTCACCTTAGCCCACCATGTGCCCCATCTATCATTACTGCTCTTACTTTCGGCATACTCTTGCAAAACATAAAAATCGGAATCATTTTTGGGGTCAACTGCTACAGCAGAATAGTCTCCCCATCGATTTCTTCCTGAGCCAAATGTTTTATAATAAGTAGCTTTCCCATCTTTGTACTGATAAGGTTTTCGAATTGTATTTCTATCATCATCTGCGGCACGAAAAGCATAACCTGCGCTGGCATATTGATTTTTATTAAAGATGCCTACACCTACTACCAAGTCACCATATTTATTCACATCAATATTAGGAAATGCATAATGCTCTTTATTTGCCAAGTCTTCAACAACTCCTTGATTAATAACATTACCTCTCAAATCAATATGCCACCATAAGGCAGTTGTTCTTTTTGGATTTTTTATAGGTCGGAAAGCTGTATGAACAGCGTATAAATGTTTGTTTCTATAAACCAATTTCTGCAAGCGAGTATCAACAGCACTAATATTTCTTGAACTACCTTTTTGAGGCAAAAAATTATTATAGTCCTTTGAAGGATTATTTTCCCAATTTAAACGACCCTGCGAATAATATAAAATTTCATACTCAGGATTATCAACAGGACCAAAAGCTCTGCTTACGGTAAGCAAACCTCCTCCTTTATATTCACCAGAACCGGTTGAAGCACAATACAAATCTTCTTCTTCATTATCATGAGTCACGGCTGGTACGATTGTAAGCCTTTGAGTAGTTTTCAAACGATAAATTCCGGGATCTTTTTCTCCTGCATAAGCTCTTTTCTTATCAATCAAAAATAGAACTACATAATTTTTTGCGCCATACATATTTCCACTTATACCAATCCACTTTTTATTAAATCCCATACTTGGATAATCTAACCATGCCAATTTATCTGGATCAGCCTCAAGAATATAAAATGTCCAGCTTTTGGTTGGATCAGGTGTTTTTGAAACTGCAAAAAGTAAACGGGAGATTTTTGGATTTGAACCATCACAGCAAGTAATCATCCATCGATCTTCAAATTCATCATAAAGAACCTTCGGATCAAACAAACTTGATTTTTGTGGAATACTTTTAAAAAACTGATACATACTAGTTGCTCCTAGACGCTTACCCTTTCTGTCAAGAAAAGCAAAACCTGCATTTAAGGTAACTACTATATGATTTTCACCTATTGCACCATTTACATCAGGAGGAATACTATAACCAGGATCCGTCAACCCATTAAAATCATCCTGAGCATCTATAGAAACATTATCAGAAAAATAATTATCAGGAATAAGATTTTCAGAATTCTTTACAATTTTAACACCTCTTAATATGGGCTCTTTATAGTTTTTCTTTTGCTCAAAATTATTTGGAGGAGCTTTGAATATAGGAAATTCATTTAAAGGTAGATCTTTTTGCTTTTGAACTATTTTTTCTACATCTGAATTTATAACACAGATAGGTTTAACCTTCTTAAATTTTTGTGCTTGAATGTCTTTAATACAAACAAACTGTATAAACAGTAAAATACTGAATATAAAACATAATGTCTTTTTCATACGATTTAGAATTATAAAAGCAAATTCTTGCTTTTAGACGATAAACTTAATTCTACAGAAAAAAATCTCATGCTTACCCCATAAACATGAAATCTCTTTTTTTACAATTAACAAATATTACAAAGGCAAGAATCGATAACAAAACCAATCCTTGCCTTTATATCAAAAGGTTTAATATTCTAATATAGAAAAATTTAATTTTTTCTTCATAAGAATATACTATTGAATAACTAATTTTTCTGTTAGAGACTTATCTTCAGCAATAACTTTTACAAGATAAACTCCTGGTGTCAATCCAGAAACATCAATTTGTTTTGTATCACCATCAAATATGCCTGAGTATACAACCTTAGCATTTGCATCTACAATTTGAATACTTGCATTCTTAGATTCTTTCAGATAGACATTAAGGTTGTCAGAAGCAGGATTTGGAGAGATAAAAAACTCACCAAATGAATTTACCTCTTCAGTACCTTCATATACATCAACTTCAATATTATCTATATAAATGTTGTTTCCTCGTCTGCAATAATCTTCGAACATAATATTACACATTTCATTGCCTTGAAATTCAGAAAGATCAATAGTCACACAATTAGCACCTTCTCCCTGACCACACCAATCTTTTCTTGAAGTTGGCATAAAATCATTTGAAGTTTTTGCACGTGTAGCAAACGACATTTTACCATCAGGACCATTGGCATAAATACGCTTCCAAGTTTGTCCACAGTCTGTAGAAATTTTCACAATCAAAGAATCTTTGAAGCTATACTTTTGAGCATAAGCATAATCAAATCTCAAATAAGCTCTGGGAACATTAAGATTTAGAGCAGGTGATATCAACTGATAACGGCCATGCATATTCTTTGAACTAAAGTTCGGGAAATACATCGCCTTAGTTTTGTTGATATTATATTTACTATTTACAGACATTAATCCCCATTTCTTTTCATCATCATCATTAACATTCTCTTGTGCAAAAGTCCATGCTTTCTCTTTACTTGGATAATTCTCCCAATCTTCCTGGAAAGGGAGTTTAATTCCACCAACATTTACACATTTATCTTTTTGCAAACTGTTAGAACCACCATTATTTGTTGCAGTATAATTCAATAGATACACTCCGGCTTCCAAAAATTTAACTTTTGGATTTTGAGATGTTGCAGAAGTACCATCTATAAATTCTACAGTACTTGGAGTAAATTCCCACTTCCAGGCATTCGGACAATTTTCTGAAAGGTCAAAGAATTCTACAACTTCATTTGGACAAATATTAATTTTATTCTGATTAAAAGCAGGCGTAGGCTTTACGGCATCATTAACTGTAACATATGCAGTTTTTTCTTCTTCCTGTTTACTTCCATCAGAGAATGTCACACTTAATTTAACCTTATAAGATCCTGTTTTATCATACTGAATACCTGTAGGATCTAAAAGAGTAGAAGTAGCAGTATTAGCACCTTCAAAGGTCCACTCTACTGATTTAAATACACCTGCAATAGTTGCATTAAAATCGATAGCACAATTTGCATTTACTGTTGTTGTTGATGCGAAGAAGTCTACAGCTTTCTCTCCTTTATATGTTGGTGCTTTCCATACTCCACGACCATATGTACTTGCATGAATCAAGTCTTTAGATTGATCATTGTTTTGACCATAATAAATTTCAAGATCAGTTACATTAGAAGTCAAAGGGAAACCATCTACATACAATTTCCATTCGCTCATTCCTGCATCTTTATAATAGATACCAGCATTAGTACCTAAATATAATCCATCAGTAGTATTTTTATAGTGCTCAATAGTTTTAAATGTAATATCAGGAAGATTTGCAGTTATTTTCTCCCATGTATCACCATTATCTCTTGACATCCATATATTACTAGGATAACATGTAGAAATATATACAGTAGAGTTAATTGGATTACACTCTATATCTGTAATACCACCTAATTTTTCTCCTTCAGGTAAGTTTGAGCTAAGGTTAGTCCAGCTTACAGCACCTCCTTGATTAAGATTATCAGAGCGGTATAAACGATTACTAGCATTGCAAACAAAGATATGCTGTGGATTAGCCTTTGAATGCTCCATGATTACAGCATCAGATTTAATTGGAAAAGGAATTTTTGTCCATTTCGCAGAACCACGAATATTTGTTCCTTTCCAAAGATTTTTCATTCCAACATACATGATAGTAGGATCATTAGCATCCAATACTAATGGAGTAACCCATAATCCTCTGTCTTTAATTCCAAGACCGATATTATAACCCATTCCATTACCATCGATACGATAAATTGCATCTCCATTATATAAAGATCCGTATGAATACTGATCGTTTTCATAATCGACAGTACAATCCATACCATCACCACCATAAACTAGATGAAAATTATCATCTTGAAATACACTTGTTCCATTGTCTTGGAAACCACAAACTATTTTCTCTGGACGGTTAGCACTTTGTCCAAGTTTATAAATCTGACTTACAGATAATCCGCTAGAAATATTTTCGAAAGTTTCTCCAAAATTATCGGTATAATATACACCACCATCATTTCCGATATACACTCTATCATTTAACGGATTAGCTTCAAAAATATGTTGATCGGCATGTAAACCCGCTACACCACAATCACCCATCCAATGACCACGGATTTTCCAACTCTGACCACCATCTTCAGTCATCCATATATTCACTCCACCAATTAAAACACGATCAGCATTTTTTGGATCAACAATAATTTCGATATCATAAGTAGATTGTCCTGATTGATCAAGACCACTACAAGAATTACCCATTAGGTTCTTTTTCACTTCCAAATTGGTCCAAGTTTCTCCTGCATCAGTAGACTTTGAAACCCCACCAAGCAATCGAGATGAAGCACCAGTAAGTTGATAGACAACATTAGGATTAGCACGAGATACACCAATTACAGAAAAAGGATAATTTACTGTAGACTTTCTTGTTTCCCAGGTCTTTCCATTATCTATGGATTTGATGAATGTTCCTCCAGAAAGAGCATAAACAATATTTGAATCATCAGGTTTAAATTCAATATCAAACGACTTATTTGAAGTAACTTTAGTCCAGCTTCCTCCTTTATTTTCAGTTCTAAATATACCCAATGAAGTAGCTGCCAATATGATTTTAGGATTCTTTGAATCTTGTATCATTCTATTTACAGTAGGTAAGCTACCATCTTCTTGCTCAATACCATTATTTGCAAATTTCCAGGTCTTTCCATTATCGGTAGAAACCATTACTCCAACACCTTGAGCATCTACATTATCTCTATCACCTGTACCAATAAGAATGCGTTTTGGATCTTCACGATCAACAATAATTGCAGAAACTCCTAAAGAAGGAAGTTGATCTGTATTTGAAGACCATGTAGCACCATTATCAGAGCTTACCCATAAACCACCAGCAGGAGCACCTACATATAATTTATTAGCATCTGTTGGGTGAAACGCAATCGCATTAATACGTCCATTACCGCTATACTTTAGTTCAGCGTTATTTGGAGTTTTAATTGGTCCTACATTAGTCCAAACACCACCTCTTTTTGTACTCTTCAAAGAAATTTTCTCTCTAGCTACAAAGTCATAAAATTCTTTTTGAACACGAACCTGTTTAAGTCTGCTTCCATCAGGCTTTACCTGATATTTCATTTTCTCTGCCCAACGCAAAAATGGTTTATACCCACATCCTTTAGTGATTTCTCTATTCTCCCAATAGATATTAAAAGCACGAAGTGTAGCATTAAAATTAGCATTTGGGTCTTGCATCATCTCTACCCAATAAGGATAATCTGCTGTATCCTTTGATATTTCTTGTCTGTCTTGAGCGTGCACATTTATGCTTCCCACCAAAACAAGCAATAAAAACAAAAATCGTCGAAATTGTTTCATTTTAAATTCGATTACATTAACTTTTTTTCCACAAAACTTAAGGTCTCTAATCCTATGATGTTTAATATTAAAACACCCCATTTTTGACAAAATAATGGAAAAATTTAATATAGAGGCATAATGATTGAATAATTTTCACATAAAAGGAAAGTATAATCCAAAAAAAAATCAGCAGAAAAACAATATATTTTCTGCTGACAAAGACAAACATTAAATTAAAGAGAGTTTATTTCAATTCTTTTCTTTCCACTCGCTTTATAGCATAAAAAATCAATTTATAACTAATATATATAAGTACTGGCCAACTTATTAACCATAGGATTTCTTTTAAATACATAACAATTCATTTAGTAAACATGAGATTCTTTTTCCAATTCACTCTCCGAAATCTTTTTCTTATTCATAGACCTCCAAGCCCAAATAATATATGCCAAAACAAAAGGTATCATAATTGAGACATAAGACATTGCAGAAAGCGTAAAAAAACTTGAGGAAGCATTTTCGATAGTTAAAGAGCTCTGAATATTAGAATATGAAGGGTAAAAAGCAGTTCGATTATACCCTACAAGGAAGAACAATGCTAAAACAGTTAGAATCGTACCTATTCCCGAAAACCATATTCCTTTTGTTGTCATCTTTATAAGTGAAGACAATATACCATACAATACCCCCACGACACCTAGAATTAAAAAAATCAAGGTAAGTGGAACTTCAATCAAATTATGCAAATACTTAAAAGGTTCAATAAATACTTTTCCATTTTCATCATAAGCATACCCATCAATCAGTATAATATTGATAAGAAAGAACAAGAAAAAAACCAAAAATGGAATAAAATTATAGAGTAAATATTTTCTCGATCTCTGTATTATTTGAGTATTAGATACATTATTCAAAAAATACAATAATGCCAACAAACGAGCTAAAAAGAAAACAGATAAACCTAATGACAAATTAATATAGGTTTCGTATCTGGCAAAATTAAAAGCAAGCTCCAATCCTCTAAAAGAACTATCCCACTTAGAAAAGTTATACTCATTTACAGAAAAAGGAGAAGCAGTAAAAAAAGTTGCCACAGCTGTTCCCAACAAAATTGTTCCTAACAATCCGTTTACAAAAAGAAATACTTCGAATGTTTTCTTGCCATAAATATTTTTTGGCTTTGTTCTAAACTCATAAGATACAGCCTGAATTACAAATGCAAACAAAATTATCATCCAAACCCAATAAGCACCTCCAAAGCTAGTAGAATAGAATAGAGGAAAAGAAGCAAAAAATGCACCTCCAAAAGTTACTAAGGTAGTAAATGTAAATTCCCATTTTCGTCCAAGCGCATTTACTAGAAGTGTTCTTTCTTTTTCGGTTTTACCTAATGAATAGATTAGTGTTTGACCACCTTGCACAAACATTAAAAAAACAAGTATTGCTCCAAGCAAAGAGATTAAAAACCACCAATAATGCTGTAAATCAAGGTATGTAATACTAATTGTCATTTATTTGTCCTCCGTCTTTTGGTCCAATTTTAATTTTATTTACCATGATTCTAATTTCGGCAATAAGCAGGACTGTAAATGTTAATGCAAATAAAATAAAAGTAATCATTACAGAACTCTGCCCTATATTGGATACAGCGACACCAACAGGCATTAAATCTTGAATAACCCATGGTTGACGTCCTAATTCGGCTACAACCCAACCTGCCTCTGAAGCAATATAAGCAAAAGGCATAGCCCATAATGCTACATACAAAAGCCAACGATGTCTGTGTAAAGAATTTTTCAATGAAGTTACTAAGACAAAAATAAAGAGTAGAATAAATAAACCTCCCAAAATTACCATTATATGAAAGGAATAAAATGTTAATGTAATATTAGGAATTAACTTCATTGGATTATCAAAATACCCATAACCAAAAGCATCATAGTTATCTTTAAAAGCTTTTAGGGCTATATTGGCTGATTCAACATTCCCCATTTTTTTATATTTTTTGTAATCTGCCAATCCTTTTACAGCAATCTTACCTCTTTCTATTTTGGCAATAGCTCCTTCAATTCCATTTTTCTCATTCCCATAAAGCAAATCATTTACTCCGGGAACAAAGGCATTTACATCAAGGAAAGCTAAATAAGATAATAGATTAGGGATCTCAAATTTAAAGGCAAATTCTCTCATAGGATCTTCTTCATCTTTTCCTTCTTCTTCATTTTGGAAAAAACCAATAGCAATAAGAGGGGCATTTTTTTGACCATCATTTAATGCTTCCATAGCTGCAAATTTCATAGGTTGTTTATTTGCAACCACTCTTGCCGATTCATCTCCTGTCATTGCTGTAAACAAAGAAAATATCAATCCAAATAGGGACGCTACAACAATACTTTTTCTTGCAAATTGATGATTTCGTTTTTTAATCAAAAACCAAGAACTAATACCTACAACAAAAACTGAAGCCAATATATAAGAAGAAGAAATCGTATGAAGGAATTTATTTATAGCTGTAGGAGAAAATAACACCTGCCAGAAATCATGCATTTCATTTCTTGCAGTATCTGGATTAAAAACCATTCCAACAGGATCTTGCATCCATCCGTTCGCAATTAATATCCAAAGTGCAGACAAATTAGATCCTAAAGCCACTAACCAAGTTGAAACTAGATGAGCTTTCTTACTCACTTTATTCCAACCGAAAAACATAATTGCAATAAAAGTAGACTCCATAAAAAAAGCCATAATTCCCTCAATTGCCAATGGTGCACCAAAAATATCACCTACAAACCAGGAATAATTACTCCAATTTGTTCCAAACTGGAATTCTAGGATAATTCCTGTTGCAACACCAATTGCAAAATTAATTCCAAACAAAGTCATCCAAAACTTTGTAATACGTTTCCACTCAATGTTACCTGTCCGGTAATATATAGTCTCCATTATTGCAATAATAAAAGACATACCTAGAGTTAGGGGTACAAAAAGCCAGTGATACATTGCTGTTAAAGCAAACTGTGCCCTAGACCAATCTACTAGTCCTATATCAAAGTTCTCCATATTGGGTTATTTATTTTTTTTTGTTAGTTGATCCAAAACATAGTCTCCCCTTTCTTTATCATTTTTAAAATTTGTGGATAAAAAATTTGGGAAGAAGAAGAGCTTAAAAACAAGAAACATTATTGCCAATTTAATCCCAATTATGAGCCAAAGCACTCTCCCTGTTTTCATTGATTTGAAACCTTCTATATAAAAGAATAATATTTTGCGTAAAATATCTTTAACCATAGATACTCCTTTCGATTAGACCAAATCAGAGTCATAAAAATCCTGTTTATTCTTTAACAGAATACCCCTTATTTACTACTGCTTGCTTAATATCATGAATATCAGCTTTATTATTTATCTTCAATCGTACCAATGAACTATCTACATTTGCATGAACAGATAAAACTCCTTTTTCTTTGCCCAATACTGTTTCTAAGGTTCTTTCACAACCCTCACAAGTCATACCCTCAACATTCAATTCCAATAACTGAACTTTATCACTAAGTTTTTCGGTTGAAACATTTGAATTACAAGACATACAGCAAGAAACAACACCAAGAAAAATTACAAGTACAAATCTTTTCATAGCTATTAATTTTCGATTGAGATAGTTATAACAAGTCAAATACAGAAAGGGTTTACTTAGAATTACTACAAATAATGCCTTTTTTACAAAAAATCAGCATATAAGCTATAATTAATTACTATCAATGATTAGATTTGCATACAGCATACAAAACATAACGAGAAAGGAAAAAACAAAAAGAGAAAAATCATTCAATAAAAATCCAAAAAAAAGAGTACGTCAAACTCAAGATTATCAATATTATGTCAGAAAGGCTACTAAATGTAGCCTTTATTGTTTTATCTCTTATCTGGAACTTCTAAAATATTAGGATAAACATCTAACCTTCGATCTAAGAACACATGATTACGGGGAGTGACCCATTTATTTCTAGAAAATTTAGGAAAAATCTGAGAATATATTATCTCTACCTGATTCTTTTTTGCAGAAGTAATTATATTTCCTCTATAATCGACAACAAGTGATTTCCCTATAAATCTAAGGTCTTTTTCTATTCCAATTCGATTACATGTAACTATATACAAGCTATTCATCAAAGCCAATGCAGGCATAATTTTGAAAGCATAATTAGTTACTAAATTACAAGGGTGACAAATAAAATCAGCATCCTTTAAAGCTAACTGCCTTGACACCTCAGGAAACATATAATCGAAACAGATCATCATTCCCAGTTTATAATTCTTAAACTTAAAAACTGGTAATCCTAAATTTCCTACTTCAAATATCTTTTTCTCATGTAAAAAAAGATGTAACTTTCGATAATGCCCCAGCACACCATTTTCATCAAGAAATACAGAAGAATTATAGAGCTTATCATTCGTTTTCTCGCAAAAACCTGTAACAAAAGCACAGGACATTTTCTTAGCATACTCTTTCAGAAAATCTAAAAAAACACTTTTACTAATTGCCTCTGCACTTTTCAGGGCTTCCTCCTTACAATTAAAATTATATCCCGAATTGGCAAGTTCCGGAAGGAGAATTAGATCAACTTTTTGATCGATAGATTGCAATAGAAAGTCTAGTTCAGCTATAGTACCTTTCAAATTACCAAGCTTTGGGGCAAACTGCACAGCAGCAATAGTAATCATAGTTCTTTTATTTTCTTATAATAGTATAGTTTCCTCCTTCTTCAAGCTTAATAATTGTAGAAGGTTTTACTTGTTCTGCTTTTTGATGAAATAGAGGAACAACATAATCTACATTTTCTGTAATATTAGAAGAAATCTGTTCAAAAAAAGAAGGAGTTGGCATTCCAGAAATATTTGCAGAAGTAGAAACTATTGGCTTTCCAAATTCATGAATTAATTGGGAACAGAATTCATGCTTTACCAAACGAATGGCAATGCTTCCATCATTTGCAATTACATTTTTCGCCAAACGACAAGCATTGGGATAAATAATTGTCAGTGGATTAGAAATCTGTTCAATTAATTCAAAAGCAACTTCAGGAACTTCTTTCACATATTTACTTAACATCTCGACAGAATCAACTAGAATTATCATACTTTTTGATTCCACTCTTTGTTTTAGAGCATAAATTCGATCTACAGCTCTAGCATCCGTTGCATCACAGCCAATACCCCAAACAGTATCAGTAGGATATAGTATAATTTTTCCTGTCTTTAAATACTCAACTGTTGTATTTATTTCTTTGTACATATCCTTGAAGTTAAATCTTTAATATCAATATCTTTCGCACATTTAAAATGACCTTTAGGACACTCTCTATATCCATGCAATCCACACGGACGACAATCTAATTTCTCTTTGATTTGTATGATTTTAGAATCTTTGGATAAAGGTCCAAAACCAAATTCAGGAACTGTAGAACAAAAAATAGCGGTAGTTGGGGCATTCATTGCTGAAGCCAAATGCTGAGGGGCCGAATCATTAACGAAATTCATCTTCGCATCTTTCATCAAAGAAGCTGATTCCAGCAAATTTAATTGTCCTGCTAAATTATGACAATTCTTATGTCCACTTGCCGAAATTATTTTTCTACAAATGGGAATATCTCCATTAGCTCCCAAGAAATAGACAACTAAATCTTTTGGACATTTCTTCAAAAATTCAATCCACCTTTCTTCAGGAAATTGTTTTGTATACCATAACGAAGTAGGTGCTAAACAAATATACGTTTGTTTTTTGAATTGTTCCGTTTTTTTATAATTCTCTTTTGTTGGATACAGTTTTATATTCGCCTGCAAATCAACACAAACACCATTTAACAATTGTAAATTGCGATCAATTTCATGAATGTATTTTCCTTCAACACCAATATGATGAGGAAAGCTTTTATTTAGCAAGAAAGAAAGAGGGTTTTTTTGAAACCCATGCTTAACTTTAGCTTTTGAAAAACCAGTAATTAAACCACTAGAAAGAAATCGTTGTAAATTAATCACATAATCATAACCAACTTTTCTTATTCCAGAAATAAGCTTATGTAGCTGTTTGTATTTTCCATTTTTTTTATCCCAAACCCATAATTGATTCAAAAAAGGATGTTCAACAAATAAAGATTCCATACCTTTCTTTATAACAAAATCAATTTGTGCATCTGGAAAATTATTATGAATACATTCTATAACAGGTGTCGCAAGAATCACATCGCCAATAGACGCAGTTTGAATTACCAGAAATTTCTTCAAAATCAATTATTTTAAATAGCTAAATTATATTCACGTAAAACATCATTCAAGGACGTTTTCTTATCTGTAGATTCTTTTCTTTTTCCAATAATTAATGCACAAGCTACTTGAAAAGTACCTGCAGGGAATTCTTTAGGATAAGTTCCTGGAATTACAACACTTCTTTCTGGAATATATCCTTTGTGTTCTATAGGTTCTTTACCACTAACATCTATAACTTTTGTTGATGAAGTTAGAACTACATTTGCTCCTAATACAGATTCTCTACCTACTCGAACACCTTCAACTACAATACTTCTAGATCCTATAAAACATTCATCCTCTATGATTACAGGTGCTGCCTGAACTGGTTCTAAAACTCCTCCAATTCCAACTCCTCCACTTAAATGAACATTTTTCCCTATTTGTGCACAACTACCAACTGTTGCCCAAGTATCTACCATGGTTCCTGAATCAACATACGCTCCAATATTTACATATGAGGGCATCATTATTACACCTGAAGCTAAATAAGATCCATAACGAGCAACAGCGTGAGGAACAACACGAACTCCTAGTTGATCATAATTTTTCTTCAATGGTATTTTATCATGAAATTCCAATGGACCTGCCTCCATTCGTTTCATTCCACAAATTGGGAAATAAAGCAATACAGCCTTCTTGACCCAATCGTTTACAACCCAGTGGTTATTTATATTTTCAGCTACACGCAATTCACCTTTATCTACCGACTCAATTACATCACGTATAATATTCACGACCAACTCTTGATCAAGCATCGAACGATCTTCCCAAGCTTGCTCAATAACACTTTTTCTTTTTTCCATTTTTCTAATTTTTGTCAAAATTAGCTAAAAATCAAAAAGCATAAAAAAACTCTTGTAATTTTGCACCAGAGCATTTCGCTTTTAAACAAAAAATAAATTCATACAAATGGGAAGAATAATTGCCATTGATTACGGACAAAAAAGAGTTGGCATAGCTGTCACTGATGAACTGCAAATCATTGCGAACGGTTTAACTACTGTACATTCAAAAGACATATTTACTTTCTTAAAGGATTATTTTCAAAAAGAAAATGTTGAATGTATTGTTGTTGGCGAACCTAAACAAATGAATAACACATCCTCGGAGTCAGCAAGATTTATCGAACCATTTGTAAAAAAACTTAGAAAAACATTTCCAGATTTAAAAATTGATCGATTTGACGAACGTTTTACAAGTAAAATTGCTCATCAAAGTATGATTGATGCAGGATTAAAAAAGAAAGACAGACAAAAGAAAGAATTGGTTGATACAATTAGTGCCACTTTAATCCTTCAATCATATATGGAAAATAAAAGTTTATTTTAAACAGAAAAACATCCTTAAATATGATTCTACCAGTTGCTGTATATGGTCACCCTGTATTAAAAAAACAAGCAAAACACATTGATAAGGACTACCCTCTTTTAAATGAACTTATCGATAATATGTTCGAGACGATGTATAATGCTGAAGGTGTTGGCTTGGCTGCTCCTCAGATCAATAAGTCGATCAGACTTTTTATTATAGATGCCACTCCACTGGAAAAACACTTTGAGGAAGCCAAAGATTTTATCAAAGTCTTTATTAATGCTCAGATTGAAGAAAGAACAGGAAATACAGTAAGTCATGATGAAGGTTGCCTTAGTATTCCTGGCATAAGAGAAGAAGTGAAACGTGAAGATGAAATAATTATATCTTATTACGATAAAAACTGGGTAAAACATAAAGAAAAATATAAGGGTTACATTGCCCGTGTTATACAACACGAATATGACCATATTGAAGGAATTTTATTTACCGATAAAATTCTCCCTCTACGAAAAGTACTTTTAAAGTCAAAACTTCGTAATATATCAAGTGGTAAAATTAATCCTGGGTATAAAATAATTATACCACCAGTGAAACAGAAATAATAAATAATGTACTCAAGGAGTTGGGACAAATTTTAGATTTAAAGAATGATACTTCCTATAACTGTATATGGACATCCCACTTTAAAAAAAGTGGCAAAGGATATCGATAAGGACTATCCTGAATTGAATACTTTAATTGAGAACATGTTCGATACCATGAATAATACAGGACATGGTATTGGATTGGCTGCACCTCAGATTAATAAATCAATCAGACTATTTGTGATTGATGCAAGAGACTTAGAAGATCATTTCCCAGAAGCAAAAGACTTCAAAAAAGTATTCATAAACGCAAAAATCACAGAATATGGTGACGAAACCGATGTAATCGAAGAAGGTTGTCTTAGTATTCCTGGTTTAGGTGAAGATGTTGAACGCCCAACAAAGATTAAAATCACCTACATGAATGAAAATTGGGAACAGCAAGAAGAGGTTTTCGAGGGCTATCTTGCAAGAGTAGTTCAGCATGAATATGACCATATCGAAGGAAAAGTTTATGTAGATAGAATCGCTCCTCTAAGAAAGATGTTAATAAAGAAGAAATTAAGGAATATTTCTTTGGGGAAGATAAATCCTGGTTACAGAATTATTACTCCACAAATTAGAAAAAAATAAGATATCATAATTGGGGCATTGTGAAAACTATTTGCATTAGCCCCTATTTCTCTTAAAAATAAATCATCAATCCAAATCCACAATAAGAAGGCTTTAAATATGAGCGTGGAATATCTGGATAAATTACAGGCCTACCTTTCATCACTTTATAGTAATTTCCAAACAAATCAGAAAAACTACCTTCCATTCTAAACAAAGCATTAAACTTTAGTTTTTGCCACGACATGTCTAATGTAAATTCTTTCAATAATAAATCTGGCTCTAATGGGGTCGAATCATCCTTAGTACCATATAACTTTGATTCATCCTCTTTTAAATATCGAGAATTAAACACTTTTCTAGGACATAAAAACGGAGTTCCAAACCGACTATCAAGTCCAGAAAAGATGAATCTTCTATTCCGACATAAAGAATCTTTTGGGCAATTGGATTCATCAGCCCACTTAGCAACTACAGTGCGTGAAATTAGATTTTTACAAATCCCAGACACCAACCCTCGAGGAATATGCACCCCGTCTTCTTTGCTCCAAAACTTGCGAGAAAATTCAATTTTTGCTCTTAAATCTTTTTTTAACCTATGTTGTCCCAACAAAATGGAACCATAAAAACATAATAAGAAAATAAAAACCAATCTCATCAAAAAGAATTTTAATCAAATTACAAAGGCTCTCTTTGATATATACGAAAGCTAAAAAACTTTATTATACATCCCATTACAAATAAAAGATGCAACGATAGGAATAAATTTTGACACAGAAAAAAGATCTTAGAGAATCAGCATAAATAATCTAATTCCATTTAGATTTATAAATTTCATGAAGATCAAATTATGAATGCAATTATAAAAATGAATTATTATATTCGAAGCTTCAAAAAAACACAAAATGAAACGATATTTACATTATTTGGGAATTGCACTACTATTTACTACATTTTCGTGCAACAATTCAAGTACTGAGAGCAAAGAATCCTTAACAAAAGCGATAAAAAATTTAGAAAAGGAACTCTTTAGCTCAAAAAAAGAAATAGCTAAAGAAAAAGCTAAAAAAATTGTAAACCTCTATTGTGAATATGTGGATAAAAAACCTGAAACCAAAGAAGCTCCAGAATATCTTCTAAAAGCAGCAGATGTTGCAATGCATACAAACCAAGAAGTTAGAGCAATGGATTTGTTAAATAAAATCCAAAAAGACTATCCTTCTTTTGAAGAAATTGACATTGCAATTTTTCTTTGCGGACATCTCTATGAAGATTATTTTAAAAACCTAAAACAAGCAAAAATTTACTACAATAAAGTAATTAATGAGTATCCAAATAGTCAATTTAGTGATGATGCAAAAAGTGCTATTGACAATCTTGGATTGACTCCAGAACAAATGCTTAAAAAATTCATGGAAAAGAATAAAAACAAACAATAAAATATATAAAAATAAAAGGCTGTAGAATTATTATTCAAACAGCCTTTTAAACATATAAAAACAACTCCTAATCTCTTCTACCCATAAATATCATTACATAATACAAAAGTGTTGCTAGTGAAGATAAAGCAGCAACTACATAAGTGTAAGCAGCCCATTTTAATGCATCAAATGCTTTGGCCTGAGATGAAGTATTTGTGATTCCTGAAGTCTTTAACCATCTTAACCCCCTACGACTTGCATCAATCTCAACAGGAAGAGTTATAAAACTGAACAATGTAGTTGCAGCAAATAAAATAATCCCGATAAATAGTGGCAATGGGGTGGAATTAACCAAAATAATTCCTGCTAACAAAATCCATTGAACATATCTAGACGAGAAACTTACAAAAGGAACAATAGCCGAACGCATTTGTAGCCAAGCATAAGAATGCGCATGCTGAACAGCATGACCACACTCGTGAGCAGCAACAGCAGCCGCAGCAATGCTTTGACCACTATAAACCTCTCTACTCAAATTTATGGTTTTCTCTGCAGGATTATAATGATCGGTAAGTTGGCCTTGAACAGACCCAATCTTAACATCATAAATTCCGTGATCACGTAACATTTGGGCAGCAACATCTTTACCTGTCATAGCATTGGATGTTGGAATTTTAGAATACTCCTTAAATTTAGATTTCAAACGCGAACTTACAGCCCAACTAATAAGCGTAAAAACAATGAAAATAAACCAAATACCTACCATGTTATTTCTTTTTATTTACATATAACAAATTTCAAACCAAATATTCTCAATTATATTTCATGACATTTTTTCATATAGTTACTCACTTTATCTTCTAATGTAGAAACAAAATTTGCGACTCTGTAAACTTAGAATTGAGATACCAATTATTTCTTTTTACACCTATAGATTCCTTGAATATTTCTTACATTTGAAAAAATCGAATCCAAATTAAAGCGATGAAAAAGTTTCTACTCTCTATTTCTATTTTTTTCTTATGCATAAATATAGCTAAAGCTACCCACCAAAGGGCTGCAGAATTAATGTATAAACATGTAAAAGATTTAACTTATGAATTTACCTTAATTAGCTACACCTATACCTTAAGTGAAACTAATGCCAACAGAGATCAGCTTGAAATAAAGTGGGGAGATGGATCTAAATCATTAATCGAAAGAATAGAGGTGATTCAACTACCTTATCAAATTTCATACAATAAATATGTAACCAGGCACACCTTTCCTGGACCCGGATCATATATAATCTCTATGGAAGATCCTAATAGAAATGATGGAGTAGTTAATATACCAAATTCAGTAAATACTCCCATGTTTATTCAGAGCATGATAACTATCAACCCTTTTATTGGAGTAAATAATTCAGTAAGACTACTTAACGCACCGGTAGACATGGGATGCGTCAATAAATTGTTTGTGCATAATCCAGGAGCTTTTGACATTGACGGCGACAGTATTGCCTATAAGCTTGTTAACTGTAGAGGAGCCGAGGGATTTGAAATTCCAGGGTTTAAACTCCCGAAATATTCTACGAGTTTTCATATGGATGCTATTACAGGCGATTTAATTTGGGATGCCCCAATAATCCAAGGAGAATATAATATAGCTTTCAGAGTAGAAGAATGGCGAAATGGATTAATGATAGGGTATGTCACAAGAGATATGCAAATCGAAATCCTTAGTTGCGACAACGATCCTCCAATAATCAGAGAAACTATTGACACTTGCATCGTAGCCGGAGATCAGTTAAAAACCCCATTAAGTGCATTCGACCCCAATGATGATGTTGTGACTCTAACATGCACAGGAGGCCCTTTTGAAGTGGCTTTTAGTCCGGCAAAAATTGAACCTTTCCCTGCCATTGGTAAACCAGAAGCAAAAACACATCTTATTTGGGATACTCATTGCAAACACCTTAGAAAAGAAATGTATAATGTCAGTATAAAAGCTATCGACGATGGTATTCCGATTCACCTTGTAGACTATGGAAATTATAGAATAAAAGTAATCCCTGCTCCCATTGAAGGAATCAACATTGATGTAAAAAAACGAGCGGCAATAATTCAATGGGACAAATTTGCATGCAATAACATAAAAGGATATCGAATATTTCGCAAAAATGGCCCTTATTATTGGGATCCTGACTACTGTGAAACTGGCTTACCTAAATCTTCTGGATATAAACTAATTAAAGAAATCAACGATATAAATACAACTACTTTCACTGATGACAATGAAAGTAATGGACTGCTCTATGGAAATATATATTGCTACAGAATAAACTCCATTCTTCCAGATAACAATGACGGTAAAGTTTCTGAAGAAGTTTGTGTTGAATTAAAAAATGAAGTTCCTATAATCACAAATATTAGTAATGAAGTTAAAGAAATAGAAGATGGAAAAATAAAACTAGTCTGGTCTAAACCAACAGAAATTGATAAAGAAAAATTTCCAGCTCCTTATCACTATGAAGTTTACCGACGACTACCATCAATGCTTTTTGAAAAAATTGCAGGACCAATTGCCTTCAACGACACCACATTTAATGATCTAACTATAGATATTAATGAATATAAAGAATATACAAAGTACAGAATAGATCTTTTTAGTCAACAAACAAAATTTGCAGGCAGTTCAGATCCTGCATCATCTATGCTACTAGAAGGAAATTCTGGCGATGAAAAGGTTGAGCTTAAAATCAAAGCAAATGTACCTTGGACAATCGATTCAACTGTCTTTTACAGAAAAAAACATGAAGATTTTAAATACGATTCCATTATAAGAGTTGCAGGGAATCAGTATATAGATAAAAACGTTGAAAACGAACAGGAATACTGCTACTATGCAAAAACTTACGGACATTATGATAGCAAAGGTATTATAAAACCTTTGATAAATTATTCAAATTTCACTTGCATAACACCTATTGACAATGAACCTCCTTGTTCTCCCATTTTAGAAGTTGAAACAAACTGTAATGATATTTCAAATACATTAACTTGGAATAGTCCAGAAAAAGGATGCCCGGAAGACATAGCCTTTTATAGTGTTTTTTATTCGCCTTCCGCAGAAAGTGAATTTGACGAAATTGCTGTAATAGAAGATATAAACGACACTACATATGTGCATGATAACATCTCTGATGTAATAGGATGTTATTACATTCTAGCAACTGATTCTGTAGGAAATACAAGCAAAAAACAAAATCCCATTTGTATAGGCTATGAAGTATGTCCCATTTATAAGTTGCCTAATTATTTCACCCCTAATGGCGATGGCATTAATGACGTTTTTTATCCAATAGATTATGATAAAAACAATCCTAAAGCTACAGTTGAAAGTATAGATATGAAAATCTTTAATCGCTGGGGACGTATATTATTTGAAACTAAAAATCCTGAAATTGCATGGACAGGTAAAGATCAAGACAATAATCAAGATCTGGCAGAAGGAGTTTATTATTATACATGCAAAGTGAATTTAAAAACTTTACAAGGTAAGGATTCATTCATTTTAAAAGGAATAATCACCATTTTTCGATAAATGTGTTTATTTTTGAACAATATTAGCTAGACCTTTAATGGTTTAAGCATATTTTATAATTTTGCGCTTTTTGTTGGCTCCTGCTGATGACCTATCAAAAACTAAAGGCCTTGGAGTCATAGTTTTTGATAAGATTATTAATTCAATATATATGTATAAGGTAAACCCGGAAAAAGAAAACAAAGAGATTATCCGAAAATACCGTAACCTCCTGCAGGTTTGGAAAACGGAACATTCGGAAAAAGATCAAGAGATGGTTCGTAAGGCTTTCAACCTAGCTGTGGAAGCCCATAGTGATATGCGCCGTCGATCTGGGGAACCTTATGTGTTTCATCCAATTGAAGTTGCCACTATTGCAGCAGAAGATATTGGTCTTGGAAAAACATCAATTATTGCGGCTCTTTTACACGACGTTGTCGAAGACACCGATTACACCTTGCAAGATATCCAAAATCTATTTGGTGACCAAATTGCAAAAATCATTGATGGATTAACCAAAATTGAAGGTATTATTCCGCAAGAAAATGTAAGTATACAAGCCGAAAATTTTAAAAAAATAATTTACACCCTTTCTGAAGATGTAAGAGTTATTTTTATAAAGCTTGCAGACCGATTACACAATATGCGAACTTTAGGGGCTATGCCACGCGAGAAACAACTAAAAATTGCTTCTGAAACCATTTACCTATATGCTCCTTTAGCTCACCGCTTAGGACTAAATGCCATTAAATCTGAATTAGAAGATTTATCTTTTAGATATTCACAGCCTACTATTTATAAAAGTTTATCAGACAAAGTAAAATCAAAGAAGAAAGAATATAATGCATTTGTAAAATCGTTTTCTCATCCCATTACAGATGTTTTAAAAGCCGAGAAAATAGACTTTAAGATCGAACCTTTTCAACGCACGATATACAGTTTATGGGACAAAATGAGTCGTGAAGAACTTTCTTTTGATGAAGTTCATGATGTACTCAGTATTCGGATTATTATAAATAATCAGGAACCTTTAAACGAAAAAGTAGAATGTTTTAAAGTTTATTCAGCCATAACAGATATTTACAAGCCCAATCTAAATAAATTCAAGGATTGGATTTCTATGCCTAGAGCAAATGGTTATAAAGCACTTCATGCTACTGTTATGAGTAAACAGGGAAAATGGGTTGACATCCAAATTAGAACTCAAAGGATGGATGAAATTGCAGAAAAAGGTTATGCCGCTTACTGGAAATATAAAGGTACAGAAGGAAGTGAAAATGGTTTAGATAAATGGCTTAGAAGAATCAGACAAATACTAAAAGATACAAATGAGGGTAGTGCATTAAATTTTTTAGATGACTTTAAACTAAACCTATTTGCTGATGAAATTTTTGTTTACACTCCTAAAGGGGAACTAAAAACACTTCCTCTTAATTCTACAGCTCTAGATTTTGCTTACGCAATACATACCGACCTTGGTAATAGGTGTATAGGAGCAAAAGTTAATCATCGCCTAGTCCAACTAAATCATAAACTAAGATCTGGAGATCAAGTAGAAATAATAACCTCCTTAAAACAAAAACCAAAGAATGAATGGCTGGGTCTTGTAACTACTGCCCGAGCCAAAAGCAGAATTGAAGACGCACTAAAAGAACAAAAAAAATCTCATAAAGATCTTGGAGTTCAAAAACTGCAAAAATATCTAGATCAACTTAATCAGGAATTTACTAAAGCAAATATCAGCAAAATACAAAGGAAACTAAATATAAATGGATTAATTGACCTTTACTATTTAATTGCTACCGACCACATTGATTTTAGAAAAATACGAATGGTTTTCCAAGAAGGAGAGAAAAACTCTTGGCTAAACTATATTAAAAAACCATTTACATTCAACAAATCAACACAAGCGGAAAAAGGACTCGAAAAAAACTTAAAAGACACATTAAAGAATAAACCTGAACTGGTTTTTCTTGATCCCGAAAAAAGAGATTTAAACTATGTATTATCTACATGTTGCAACCCAATTCCTGGAGATGATGTAGTTAGCTTTGCATTATCAGGAAAACCTATGGAAATTCATAGGGTAAATTGCAAGAAAGCAGTAAAACGCATGTCTCAATTTGGAAATCAAATTGTAAAAACTAAGTGGAAAAAAAACGAATCAATAGCCTTTCTTTCAGCACTTAAGATAACAAGTATTGATTCTATAGGATTTATCCACAAGATTACTAAAATAATTTCACTAGATTTTAAGTTGAATATCCGGTCCTTTCACTTAGAAAGCAGTGGAGGGATAATTGATGTGGTTATTATGGTTTATGTGCATGATAATGAATGCCTAAATCAACTTATACACTCTATAAGGAAAGTTAAAGGGGTACAAAAAGTAAATAGACCTGAAAGGCCTAAAACTTTTGACAATATAAATATTAAGTAAATAGACAATAAATGAAGTATTTTTTTCTTTTATAAAAAGGAAATTTATTTTTATTTATTCCAAATATGTTCTTAAAAATACCTATTTTTAGGCGCTCGAAAAATTGATGTGAGATGAAGGAAAACAATAAGGAAACTTTTGAAACTGTAAAAAAAATATTTACCGAATACCTGGAGCAAAGGGGACATCGTAAAACTCCAGAGAGGTATACTATTTTAAAAGAAATTTACAATACGGATGGGCACTTTGACATTGAGACCTTATATATTAGGATGAAGAACAATAAGTACCGAGTCAGCCGTGCAACTTTATACAATACAATAGAGTTACTATTAGATTGTAATCTGGTAACAAAACACCAATTTGGAAATAACTGCGCTCAATTTGAGCGTTCGTATAAATTCCGTCAACACGATCATTTTATTTGTACTGAAAATGGTGAGGTTTTAGAATTCTGTGATCCAAGATTACAAGAAATTCAAAAATCTGTTGAGGAATTATTAGGCGTAGAAGTTACCCATCATTCGCTCACATTTTATGGTAAGAAAAAATAAGATTAATCTATTATTTAACATTTATTGTTGAATAATACGTTTAGCATTGTTATTTTTGCCTACCGGGAAAAGATTTTAATATGGCTTTACAAAAAATTACTTTTTGTAAAGCTTGTTTTTTGACTAAAAGAAACTGTCACATGAAAGTAGATGTCTTGCTGGGTCTCCAATGGGGAGATGAAGGGAAAGGGAAAATTGTTGACTTCCTTACCCCAAAATATGATGTAATTGCCCGGTTTCAAGGTGGACCAAATGCTGGCCATACCATCGAATTTGACAACAAAAAATTTGTTTTGCATACCATTCCTTCTGGTATATTTAATAAAAACAATATCAATGTGATAGGTAATGGAGTAATTATCGATCCATTTATCCTAAACAAAGAAATCCAATCTTTGAGAACAAATGGTATTGTTGTAGGAAAAAATCTTCTTATATCACGTAAAGCTCATTTAATTCTTCCATCACATCGATTGTTGGATGCTGCGAATGAAACCAATAAAGGAAAAGAGAAAATTGGATCTACCCTAAAAGGAATTGGACCAACCTATACCGATAAAATTAGCAGAACAGGTTTACGTGCAGGAGATCTAAATGCAGTCGATTTTAAAGAGCGTTATAGCAAATTAAAAGAGCAACATCTTAATACTGTTAAAAGCTTAAACTTTGACTGTAGTGATGCAAAAATTGAAGGAACCAGCTTTGATGAGTATGAAAAGATGTGGCTAAGTGCAGTTGAAGAAATGCGCAAGCTTAATTTTATCGACTCAGAATACTTTCTTAATAAAAAATTAAAGGAAGGTAAATCAATCCTCGCTGAAGGAGCTCAGGGAACTTTATTGGATATCGATTTTGGTTCATATCCGTTTGTTACTTCATCTAACACCACTACTGCTGGTGTTTGCTCTGGTTTAGGTATCGCACCTAATAAGATTGACAAGATTTACGGTATATTCAAAGCTTATTGTACTCGTGTAGGCTCTGGCCCATTCCCTACAGAACTTTTTGATAAGGATGGTGACCAACTGCGTAATGAAGGCCATGAATTTGGATCAACAACTGGACGCCCCAGAAGATGTGGATGGCTCGATCTTGCAGCTCTAAAATACTCTATTATGCTTAATGGTGTTACTGAGCTAATGATGATGAAAGCTGATGTTTTGAACTCTTTCGAAACTATCAAGTCTGGCGTAGGTTATAAAGTTAATGGCGAAGTTAGCGATCAACTTCCTTTTGACTATAACAATATCGACCTAGATCCTCAATATCACGCATCCAAAGGATGGAAAAAAGATATTACTGAGGTAAATGAATATGATGAACTTCCTGAAGAATTAAAAGATTACGTTTCTTTTATCGAAAAGGAAACTGGTGTACCTGTTAAACTAGTCTCTGTAGGTCCTGATCGTAAAGAAACTATTTTGAGATAGATTATCAAACCCAAAAAATCAAAAAAATAAAAAAAGGACAATCTTTATAGGGTTGTCCTTTTTGCTTACATTAAGCTTAATTGCTCTTCACGACTTTTACGCTTGAAACAATATTCCCCTTCACCAATAAGCGAAGCAAATAAATTCCATTGAGCCATCCTTCTGTAGGAATCCTCAGTTCTTTTTGTCCCTCACTCAAATTAATCATTTTCACTCTTTTGCCATTTAAATCTAAAACTTCAAGATATGCATCACTTCCATAATTATAATAATTCGTGGTAATATTCAATTCTTCAAAGTTCTTTTTGTCTTGAATGCAATTTGGCAATTGTACTCGAACTCTTGTAGTAAATGGATTTGGAAACACTTTTAATTCTTCAATTTTACAAATACAAAACAATATTTTTTTTATTCTAAGGTAATCCTTCTTTAATTGCGAGATCCCTATAAGTAAATGCATAAAAAAAGCTACCCCTCAGGGTAGCTTTATACTATCTATATATTTTGAAGTTGAATATTTAAGAAAGTTTACGAGCAATTTCAATTTCTTCGTAACCTTCAACAATATCACCAACTTTCATATCATTAAAGTTATCGATATTCAATCCACATTCATAACCTGCCTGAACCTCTTTAACATCATCTTTAAATCTCTTCAAAGATCCAAGTAGTCCAGTGTAAACAACAATACCGTCACGAATTAATCGGATTTTTGTATTTCTAGTTATCTTACCATCGAGAACCATACATCCTGCAACAGTACCCACTTTTGTAATTTTAAATACATCGCGGATTTCAAGGTTTGCAATAATTTTCTCTTCAATTTCTGGAGAAAGCATTCCTTCAATAGCAGATTTAATTTCCTCAATCGCTTGATAAATAATTGAGTACTGACGAATGTCAATTTGCTCATGCTCTGCAATTTTTCGTGCCTGAGTTGTAGGCCTAACTTGGAAACCAATAATAATCGCATTAGAAGCAGAAGCCAACAACACATCAGATTCGGTAATGGCACCCACAGACTTATGGATTACATTTACTTGTACCTCTTCTGTAGTTAATTTAAGCAATGAATCAGAAAGAGCCTCAACAGAACCATCCACATCGGCCTTAACAATGATGTTCAATTCCTTAAAGTCACCAATTGCAATACGTCTACCAATCTCATCAAGAGTAATATGTTTTTGAGTACGCATTCCCTGCTCACGTTGAAGCTGCTGACGCTTAGTAGCAATAGCTTTAGCTTCACGCTCATCCGTCATAACATTGAAAGTATCACCTGCTTGAGGAGCACCACTAAGACCTAGAAGTAGCAATGGAGTGGAAGGACCTGCCTCATCAAGAGATAAGTTTCTCTCATTATGCATTGCCTTAACTTTACCAAAATAAGAACCTGCAAGAACACCATCACCAATTTTAAGAGTTCCGTTCTGAACCAAAATCTTAGCAATATATCCACGACCTTTATCAAGTGAAGATTCAATAACAGTTCCTTTTGCTAAACGATCAGGATTAGCTCTAAGTTCTAGAAGTTCTGCTTCAAGAGAAACTTTTTCAAGCAATTCGGATATTCCCATACCTGTTTTTGCTGAAATCTCTTGAACCTGATACTTACCGCCCCAATCTTCTACAAGAATATTCATCTCGGCTAATTCCTGACGAATTCTCTCTGGATTTGCAGTTGGCTTATCCACTTTATTAATCGCAAATACGATTGGAACACCAGCTGCTTGAGCATGATTAATTGCTTCCTTAGTTTGTGGCATCACATTATCATCTGCTGCGATAATTACAATTGCAACATCGGTTACCTTAGCACCACGAGCACGCATTGCTGTAAATGCTTCGTGACCTGGGGTATCAAGGAAAGTAATTTTTCTTTCATCTTCAAGAATTACTTCATAAGCACCAATATGCTGAGTAATTCCTCCTGCCTCACCAGCAACAACATTAGATTTACGGATATAATCCAGCAACAAAGTTTTACCGTGGTCAACGTGACCCATAACAGTTACAACAGGATGACGAGGTGATAAATCTTCATCAGAATCTACAACTTCATTTTCTTCAATTGCTTCCTGTACATCAACACTAACAAACTCAACTTTATAACCAAATTCGTCAGCTAAGATATTAATGGTTTCTGCGTCTAATCGTTGGTTAATTGAAATAACCAAGCCCAGAGACATACAAGTAGCAATAATTTCATTCACCTGAACTTCCATCATGGTTGCAAGTTCGTTTGCTGTCACAAACTCTGTTACCTTGATAGTACTTTTTTCCGCTTGTTTCTTAAGGATTTCCTCCTGACGGTTTTGGAAATTGGCATCTCTTTTTTGACGACGGTGCTTAGAACCCTTAGATTTACCTTGAGAGTTCAAACGAGCCATCGTTTCTTTGATTTGCTTATCAATATCCTCCTTAGTTAATTCTGGCTTATCAATATCTTTCCTAGCATGTCCTCCTCTTTTATTGTTGAACCTGCGATTACGGAAATCATTATTATGATTTTTCTTAGGTCCACCTAAAGTAGGTTTTCCGACGCCAGAACCACCACCTTTATTATTACCATCTTTATTGTTGGTATTTGGCTTATTGGCAGTATTAACTTTGGTCACTATGTTTGAAGGAGCTTCGCCTGTGCGAGCTTTATTGGGTATTCTTCTCCTTTTTTTCTTCTTACGCGCCTGATTCTCTTTATTATCATCTTTTGAAGAAGCTACAGGCTTTTTTTCTGTTTTCTTTTTAAATCCCGAAAGATCAATCTTATCAAGAATTTTTGGACCAGATAATTTCTCCACTTCAGTAGGGATAAAATTATCCGGATACCCTTTTTTCTCTTTCTCCTCCACTTTGTGCCCCTCAGTTTTTTTTGGTTGTTTTTCTACTTTCTTTGTTTTTTCCAACTCAGTTTTCTCTGTCTGATGCGATTTCTTCATTTCTTCTTGCTCATTGACAGAGGTATTTCGATCATCATGAATTTCCTTATCAGCAACAGATTCCTTAACAGTTTCAGAAGCTTTCTTTGCAGAATTTTCTGAGCCTTTAGCAGGAACATTTTGATTTTTTTGGAACGAAGCAGCATGCTTTCTATGGTCAGCATGTTTTGCAGCTTTCTCTTCTTCCTTCTTTTTTTCAGGAATAATCTCTGCATCTTTTTTAGATTTTGGCTGCAGTGATTCCTTTTTTTCGGAAGATTTTTCGGAATGAAGATTTTTTTCGACTACCTCTTTATTTTCAGAAGGCGACTCTACAGGAACATCCTCCTTAGGAGTCTCCTTTGGAATAATTGCTTTTTCCTTCTGGATAACTTTGTCCTTTTGGATATTTTGGTCCTTTTCAGGACTAGGTTTTATTTGATCTTGTTTTTGTATATCTTTTTTATCTGGTTCAATATTTGGCTGAGCACTATTTTCTTTACTAATTTTTTCGGATATCTTTTCTTCCGGACGATTTTCTTTTACGGCAGCAGGTTCTGCGCTAGACACAGAATCGTTTTTCTTAGTTTCCTTTTTTTCTTCAGATTCATATTTTGGCTCAGGCTTCTTTTCAGAAACATCAGTCTTTTCATTAGAGTCTAAATTACTTGAAGGAGTAGTTTCGGATTTAGTATGTCCAGTTTTTTCGGTATCCTTTTTAGGAAGATCTTTTTTATCCTCTTCTTTTTTAACCGACAATTCCATGCCAGGGGTATTATTTTTCACAAAATAATCCTTACTATCGTCTGAAGACTCAACATCTTCTTCAACAGGAGCATTCTCTTTTAATTGAACAGGTTGTCTTTTTTTCTTTGAAGAAAACTTTAAACCTATTTTCTGAGATTCTTCTTTTACGCGTTGTTGGGCTTTATATTCCTTTTTAAGGATCTCGTATGCATCATAAGATATCTTAGCGTTAGGATTATTTTCCACCTCATAGCCTTTCTTCGAAAGAAATTCTACGATAGTAGAGGTCCCAACGTTAAACTCTTTTGCTGCTTTACTTAACCTTGTAACTTTTTTACCTTCTGCCATATTCAGTATTAATTCCTTAAAAAATCGCCGTAAAATTAGTAATTTTATTCAAACTCAGACCTTAATATCTTCACAACCTCATTAATGGTTTCTTCTTCAAGATCAGTTCTTGAAACTAACTCCTCAACATCAAGATCGATAACACTTTTAGCTGTATCACAACCAATAACTTTCAATTCTTCAATAATCCACTGATCAATTTCATCAGAAAACTCTTGAAGCAGTACGTCTTCATTCTCGCTTTCAGCTTCGCGATATACATCAATTTCATAGCCAGTTAGCTTTCCTGCCAAGCGAATATTATATCCACCTTTTCCAATTGCTAAAGACACTTGGTCGGGTTTCATATAAACATCTGCTCTTTTTTCATCTTCATTTATTTTGATAGATGTAATTTTTGCAGGGCTCAAAGCTCTCTGAATAAATAACGAAGCATTAGAAGTATAGTTTATGACATCTATATTTTCGTTTTTCAATTCTCGAACAATTCCATGGATTCTAGAACCCTTCATTCCAACGCAAGCTCCTACAGGATCAATACGATCATCATAAGATTCAACAGCAACTTTGGCACGCTCGCCAGGAACTCTGGAAATTTTCTTTATTGTAATTAAACCATCATATACTTCTGGAACCTCAGACTCAAACAAACGCTCAAGAAAAGTATTTGAAGTACGTGATAAAACAATTACAGGAGAATTATTTTTCATTTCTACACGAGAAACTACCGCACGAATGGTATCTCCTTTTCTGTAGAAATCTGAAGGTATTTGTTCTGCTTTTGGTAAAATCAATTCGATATTTTCATCGTCAAGACAAAGAACTTCACGTTTCCAAACTTGATATACTTCAGCAGCAATAATCTGACCTATTTTTTCGGAATACTTTTGATATATATTATCCTTTTCGTATTCCATAATCTTAGCATTAAGATTCTGACGAATAGTAAGAATTTCTCTTCTTCCAAAATCAATCATTTTAATTTCTTCAGAAACCTCTTCTCCTACCTCAAAATCAGGTTCTATCTTAATTGCTTCAGAAAGTGCAATTTCAAGATTTGGATCTTCTAAATCATCGTCGCTAACAATTTCACGATTCCTCCAAATCTCCAAATCTCCCTTGTCAATATTTACAATAATATCGAAATTCTCGTCCGTTCCATATTTCTTTGCTAGCATATGTCTAAAAACATCTTCGAGAATTCTCATCATCATTTCTCTGTCGATATTTTTAAACTCTTTAAACTCCGAGAAAGTTTCAACCAAATTAATATGCATAATACTAGATTATTAAAATAATGATGGTTAAAAAGAGGCTACTTACTGAATGTAATAACCACCTTTGATTCTTTTATTTCATCAAAAGACAATTCAATCTTAGCATCAACGCCTTCTTTGATTTGTCTTTTACTCAATTTCTTCTCAAGTTCGATTTTGTTTTCATCTACAAACTTTAAAGTTCCACGACAAACTTTTTGATCTAAAAGAGTAACATCAAGCTCTCTACCGATATTCTTACGGTATTGTCGTAAAAGTTTTAATGGCGTATCCAAGCCTGCAGAAGAAACTCTTAGTTCAAAATCTTCTTCTTCTCTGTCTAAATTCCCTTCTATCTGGCGACTAAGCTCTATGCAATCCTCTATAGCAACACCATTGTCACCATCTAAAAAGACGGAAATAATATTCCCCGGCTTTATAACCAAATTTATCATAAACTTATCAGGATGTAGATCCAAATAATCCTGAGCAAGTTCCATCACTTTTAATTTGTCGATCATCACTTTCCAATTAATAAAAAGAAGAGGGGACAAAATGGTCCCCTCTCTACTATATTCTTACACCTTCGTCGTGAAAACGCAAAAGTAATCATTTTATTTCAAAATATCAAATTAGCAATAAGAAAAAGCTTTGATCTGGTGTATTATGGACTCAATTTGAACAAAGCTATTTTCTCTAAAATAAATTTACATTTATAATTGTTAAACAACAGTAAATTTATAGGCCATAGAGTTAATCACACACAAAATATTTTCACATGAAAAGATTTACATATTTATCCCTCTTATTAATATTTGCCGCCTTTAGTAAGGATGTTTTTTGTCAGAACAAAATAGTTTTTTCGTCAGAAGATATATATAAACATATCTCTACATTAGCCAGCGACTCACTAAAGGGACGAAATGCAGGATCTATAGAGGGTCAAAAATCAGCCAAATATATAAAGGATAATTTTATAAAATCAAATTTAACACTAAAAGGGGAAGATGGATTCCAATCTTTTAAACTTACAAATAAAGTAACTCCCGACAGCAACAGCTTTATATTATTTGAAGATAACGGTAGAAAAACTATTTATAAAATATCGAAAAACTTTTCTCCCAAGTTAATTTCAAATTCTGAAGACTTTCAGAATATAAGCTTATGCTTTGCTGGCTATGGAATTGTTGTGAAAAAAGACTCTATAACATGGAATAGTTATCAGAATTTATCTCCAAAAAACAAAATTGTAATGATTTTAGAGGGATATCCTAAAGAAACTAACAAATCTAACCCTCTGAAAAACTATAGCAGTACAAAAGAAAAAATATTAAATGCAGAAGATTTAGGAGCAAAAGGAATTATTATTATTTCTCGTAAACAATCTCCTGATGCTCAACAAGGAAATTATGATAGAAGTGGGTACTCTGCTAGTATTCCAATTATTAGCATTAGTAGAAATTTAGCAGATAGCATTTTCAAAGCAAACAATTTCGACTTAGAAAAAATAACTAACCGAATCGATAAAACAAACAAAGCTAAAGATATAAATCTCAATATATTTAGCTCGGGGAAGATCAAGCTAAAGAAAAACACCTCTCCAGCACAAAATGTAATTGCTGCCATAGAAGGTTACGACCCAAAATTAAAAAATGAAGCCATTGTAATTGGTGCTCATTATGACCATCTGGGAATGGGTGGAGAAGGAAGTGGTTCTCGTATGCCTGATACTATAGCAGTTCATTATGGTGCTGATGATAATGCTTCGGGAGTAACTGCATTAATAGAACTTGCAAAGAAATTAAAACCACAAAAAAGAACTCTTATTTTTATTGCATTTGATGCTGAAGAAAAAGGACTTATTGGATCTAATTATTTTTGTAAAAACCCCATATTCGACCTAAACAAAATTCAGGCAATGATTAATCTTGACATGATTGGACGATTGGATTCAGTGAAAAAAAACATAATGATTGGAGGAACAAAAACATCAAAAGAAAGTGAAACAATACTTAATAAAGTAAAAAAAACCTCCAATCTAAATATAGCATATTCACCCGAAGGATTTGGAGCTTCAGATCATGCATCTTTTTATGCAAAAGATATTCCTGTATTTTTCTTCTCTACAGGAGCTCATCCAGACTATCATACTCCTTTTGACAGAACCGACAGAATTAACATCCAAGGAATAAAAGAAATTTTAAACTTTACCTATAATCTTATCATTGAACTTGCTAACGGACAAGACCTTAATTTTCAGGAAGCAGGACCTAAAACAGCACCTTCACGACCTAAATTCAAAGTTACTTTAGGTATAATGCCCGACTTTACCTCAAGCAAAAACAATGGATTAGGCGTCGGTGGAATAAAAAAAGGAGGAGCGGCATATCACGGTAAAATGAAAAAGGGCGATATTATTACGGCCATCGATGGTAAAAAAGTGAAAAACATATATGATTATATGAATAGATTGAAACACCTCAAACCAAATCAGACAATTACAGTAGATATACTTAGAGATAATGAACACAAAGTTTTAATAATTAAATTATAAATTGCTTTTTTGTATTTTCGCCCGATGAAAAGTTTTTTTACAGAGAAATTCATTTTAAAATTCCTAAAATTTGGAGTTGTAGGATTTACAGGATTATTGGTCGATTTTGGAGTTACTTTTTTCTGTAAAGAAATACTAAAACTCCAGAAATACCTTGCCAATGCAATAGGTTTTACGATTGCAGCAACAACGAACTATTTCCTAAATCGAATTTGGACTTTCCAAAGCCATAATCCGGAAATTATTGAAGAGTACGGATTATTTATTGGTATTTCTTTAATTGGTTTACTGATAAACACGTTTATTCTGTGGCTGATTATTACCAAATGGAAAGTTAATTTCTATATATCAAAGGCATTTGCTATTGGAGTGGTGACGATCTGGAATTTCTTGGCAAATTACTTTATTACATTTTCATAAAAGAGGATGCGTTTTAGCTAAAAACAACAAAATCTAAATATTATTTAGAGGATAAAAAAAGAGGTTTGCCCAAATGAGCAAACCTCTTTTTTTGAACTTTATATTCAACTATAATTCTTATTTCTTTAATCCTTCAGCTTTAAATTGCAATGGCAATAAATAATCTACACTTTCAACAGCATGAATCTTACCTTCATTTCCTTGCATTAATATACGGAAAGGCTTTCCTTGACGTAATTCATATTCAGACATTACCTGTCGACATGCTCCGCATGGAGAAACAGGATTTTCAAAATTTACTTTGCTAGACTTTGCTACAACGGCTAGAGCAACAACTTCCATATTGGGATATAATGATGAGGCATAAAATAAAGCTACTCGCTCTGCACATAATCCACTAGGATAAGCTGCATTTTCCTGATTATTACCACAAATAACCTCTCCATTACCTAATAATACAGATGCTCCTACACTAAATTCAGAATAAGGAGCATAAGCTTTTTTGCAAGCCTCATTTGCTTTTTGAATTAAAAGCCTCTCTTGATTGGTGAGTTCCTCAACGGTATCATACTCCTCAATAGTAATATTGATCTTAATTTCTTTCATATCCTAAGTCCCATTATACTACAATCATTATAAGAATCTTACTCTTACAAATATGTAACTAAGATAACTACCTAAATAGGTCTCTATTGTAATTCAGTTTTGTTTTTTCTTGAAAAGAGAAGAAAAGTAAAGAAAAAAGCAAAAAAAGTTACTCCAGCTTGCGATTCAATAGTATCTTCTGTAAGCATAGACACTAAAGCTACTAATAAAAAAGTAATCATAAAAAAATCTGAAAACAATTTTGACTTCCCTATAGAATAGAAAAGCACAAACAAAAAATAAAGAAATCCAAAAACACCAAAAGTAAGAAAGATGGTTAAAAACTGATTATGTGCACGGAATCTAAACTTCTCTTTCAATTGAGTTTTCATCTTTATATATTGATTATCAAAAGCAGTTGGGACATCACCAGTACCAACACCTATCCAAAAATTACTTTTAATAATCTGAGATGCAGTCCTCCAATATTCTAATCTTTGAAACAAAGAACTATTATTCGGATCTTTCGTTTTCTGATACCGCTTCAATCCAAAGAAAAACTTATATAAACGAGCCTTAATCCCTGGATTATCAACATATACATGATTTGCGATGCCTTTCTCAATATTCTTTAAATCCGACTCTTTTAAGTTTGATACACCTTGGGCATCACGATGTAAATCTTTAGAATTTAAATATCTTATAAGAGTAAACTTTAATAAGCCTCCGGTTCTATCCAAACTGTCATAAGGCAACTTACTTCTCTGATTCCAATTATCACGTAATTCCTTTTCGCAAAAATAAGTTCCCGGATAGCCACCATTTTCAACTAAAAACATAGTCGTATCATGTTTATATGTATTGCCATAAACAGTTTTTACAGGCAGACTACTTATTTGTATATTCTCACCTCCTGAATATTGATGATATTCGTAAAACAAAAACCATCCTAAACTTAAAGGAAAAGCAATACATAATACAGAAAATGCTAACTTTAATTTAATTGATGTCGAATGCTTAACAAAAGAAATCAATCCTAAAAAAACACCTAAAGCCAAAATAAGAAAACCTATTCCTGACTCCAAAAGAAAGAGTGTAAATGCCAAAAACAAAATGACTCCCAATAATAAAACTCGTGTTTTGTTAGATAAAAAGGTTTTTCGGATAATAAAGTATGAAACAATGAAAATAGAAAAACATAAATTCAAGCTAAATCTAACTGGCGATATAAATACCGAAAGCTGCCTTGCATCGGAATAATCACCAATAAAGAAATGAATTACAGTTGCTATTGCTCCTGATAGGTTTGCCAACACATAAACTCCCAAAATAAGATAGACCTGTTTTTTAGAAAACTTGGGCATCATCACCAATATAACAGGAAACATTAATAGTGGTAATTTTATACGTAAATCTTTTAATGCATATGCAAAATCTGATGTCCACAAAAGACCCAGTACATGCATTATATATATCGAAAACACCAGAATAGCAACCTTATTCTTAAAGAAAAGCCTAAAGCCATTTATAAAGTTATTTACAAATAAACTCACTGTATATTTAAAGAAACAAATTGATGCTTTAGCAATAGAATACTGCTTAAAGTCATCACAAATCTTCTTAAAATCAATACCAAAAAAGAACCACATTACCAAAATTAGAAATTGGAAAATGCTCATAGTAAACTTACTCAGCGGAAGACTTGCTGCCATAAGAATTATCACAACAAGCCAAGCAATCCGATGAAATCTGCGTTCTTCATTTGCCCCCATACTATAAAATTAAAACGTAGTTCTTTTCTGGAACTAAATATTCAAAATTGATTTATTTCTTTTCGTCTAACCCCTCTTTTGCATCCTTTTTCTCTTCTGGTTGCTTGTATTTTCCAGACAATATATCATTATACAATTGTTGGTCATTTAGGATCTCAATTGATTTTGTAATTTCCGGATCATCTATCAATGCTGTAATTACACGACCCTTTTGATAATAATATCGAGATACAATTTCATTTCTCAGTAGTTCTTTAATCTGAGGCTTAAATTTCTCTAAACTATACTCTTTACTTTTCACAATGCTATCTTTAAGGGCTTGCATTTGATCTTCAATCTTCTCTAAATATCCGCCAAATTTTGCACTCTTTTCAAGATCATCAATAACAATCAAACCATGAGGTTTAAAATCAAATTCTCTAGTCTTTAGAAACTCAAGAAATTCATCATAAATCGCATCAGAAACTCTAAATTTATCAGGAGATTCAATTTCAGCATTTTTCACTCTATACATCGTAGCAAAGTCGAAAAAGAAATTCTTGGCATATAGATAGGCTGAAATCTCTTCAAAGTTCATTGGTTTTGTTTTAAAGTCTGGAGTAATTCCTCCACCATCAAATACAGGTCTGCCATTTTTTGTCTTAAACTCATGAATTAAAGAATCTGGAATATTTTCAAAATGACCTTTTGAATCTTTATGAGAATAATCGATTGCTTGAATACATCGTCCACTAGGAATATAATACTTTGCAATAGTAATTTTCATTTTTGCATTATATTCTAAAGGAACAACATTTTGCACCAATCCTTTACCGAAACTTCTTTGGCCTACAATCACACCACGATCTAAATCTTGAATCGCACCTGAAACAATCTCACTCGCAGAAGCACTTCCTTTATTGATCAAAACGATTAATGGAATATCTGTATCCAAAGGATTCATTCTGGTTTTAAACACATGCTCTTTTTCTGCACGACCGCGAGTAGTAACAACTTCTTCATTTCGTTTCACAAAGGCATTAACAATATCAACAGCTTCACTTAGTAAACCTCCACCATTGCCTCTAAGGTCAAGAACGAGGCCTTTTACAGTATTATCTTTTTTTAACTCCTGAAAATGTTCTTTTAATTCAGAAGCAACACCTTGAGTAAATCCTGTTAATTTAATATAGGCAACATTATCGTCTAACATTCCATAATAAGGAATATCATCAACTTGTATTTTTTCTCTTGTAAGTTCTTTCTTTAAAGGTTCTTTTGCGCCATACCTATTAAGTTGAATAGACAAAGTAGTTCCTGGCTCACCTTTTAGCATTTGGCTTACCTTTTCGTTACCTTTTCCTGTAACATCTTTCCCGTCTATAGAAATGATTGTATCTCCTGCCATAAGTCCAGCCTTTTGTGCAGGCCACCCCTTGTAAGGTTCAGCAATAATAACATAGTCACCTCTTTGCTGAATAATAGACCCAATACCACCATACTGACCAGTGGTCATAAAACGATAATCTTCTACTTGTGACTCAGGGATATATACAGTATAAGGATCTAGTTGTTTGAGCATTGCATCAATACTAACCTTAGTAAGTTCACCTTGATTAACATCATCAACATATGTTGTATTTACTTCCTTAACAATAGTTGAATATATATCAAGACTTTTTGCTATCTCGAAATTGTTATCATTTTTCTCTTGTGCAGTTCCCAAGTTACTGAGGAAACATAAAAAAGCAATCGCTAAAAAATAAGTTAGGTTTAGTCTTTTTATTCTCTTTATCATAAAATCCATTTTTTGGTAAGAGTAAATTAAGGAACAGGATCATATCCACTTCCCCCCCACGGATGGCAAGAAAGAACCCTTTTTATCGTAAGCCACCCTCCTTTGAATGGCCCATACTTTTTGATCGCTTGAATTCCATAAACCGAGCAAGTTGGAGAATAGCGACATTGTTTCCCTATAAAAGGAGAAAGAGTATATTGATATATTCGGATTAACAGAATAAAAAATTTTCCTAATAACTTACTCATAAAGTTTTGTTATTCTCTGCAACGCTTCCTTCATTTTCTTTTCTATGTAGACATAGTCAAGAGCTTCTTTCGCTACATATATTAGGGCAATCTGCAATTGTATCTTTTTGCTTTCACATGCAAGAACCAAGCCACTCTTATTATCCCTATAAGCCTCTCTAATTAAGCGCTTCATTGAATTACGCTGGTAAGCTTTACGAAAATACTTTTTGGGAACAGAGATCAATACTTGCACAGACGGCTCCGATTCTTTTAATTCATCTTCTAAAATTAACATTTTAAAAGGATAAACAAACTCAGAATTTCCACATCCGAACAGTTCAGCTATCTGTTTCTTTCCACACAAACGTTCATTCTTCTTAAAAGTAGCTTTCAATGTTCAAAATATTAAAAATTAAAAAAATGTACTTTGTCAAAAGCCTACTTCGACAAAGTACATTTCCGGATAAAAGCTCTTATTTTTTCTTCTTCTTCAACTCAACCAAAAACTGATCTATGGCCATAGTCATAGAAGGAGCTACTTTTGTTGGAGCATTAATATTTAACTTCAATTTATGCTTTTCAACGGCTTTAGCAGTGGCTGGCCCTAAAGTTGCAATAACAGTATCTCCTTGATTATAATCTGGGAAATTTTCAAACAAGGATTCTACTCCTGAAGGGCTGAAAAAGATTAACATATCATAGTCCTCGATTTTTATATCAGATAAATCGCTGGACACAGTTTTATAAATAATCGCTTTGGAATATTTTATCCCTGCATCATCAAGCATTTTAAGCATAGAAAGCTTAGCGGCATCAGTGCAAGGTAGAAAAAACTTTTCGCTTTTATGTTTTTTAATGACATCCATCAATTGAGCGAAAATCTGATTTCCAAAAAATATTTTCCTCTTACGGTACTGAACATATTTCTGCAAGTACAAAGCCGTAGACTCTGTTATACAGAAGTATTTCATGGTATCAGGTACTTCCACACGCATTTCCTTTGCGATACGAAAGAAATGATCAACTGCATTTCTACTCGTAAAAATTACGGCAGTATGATCTAAAATAGAAACTCTATCTTTCCTAAATTCACGAGCGGGAATTCCCTCTATTTTAATGAATTTACGAAAATCAATAGAAAGATTAAATTTTTTTGCAAGTTCTCCATACGGAGACTTTTCTAGATCCGCAGGCTTTGGTTGTGAAACAAGAATATTCTTAACTTTCAATTTTCCGGAGTTTTTATTATTACAATAACTACTTTTATACCAATCGCTTGAAATCATTAATTCACTAGAAAAAATGCTTTAACAATAAGTGCAATTGGTAAAATTTCGAGGGTGCAAAGATATAAAATAATATGATAATTTGAAAAACCATACAATTGTCTTCCACATAAATACAATTGAAAAATTCTAAATATGAAGTTAAATACCACCCACAAGATTGCTAACCATAAAAAAATACCATACTGCAAAACTGTCCATCCCAAAATTAATGGCAAAAGATATATGCCTTGAACACTTGTATATAGCAAAAATAATCCAAGATAATCTTTTACAACACCCTTCTCATTGAATAAATACGAAACAAGCTGAACAACAAAAATTTTCAAAAAACAAAATAAACCTAAAAAAGAAAAAAAGATCCAAATTAAATTTAATTCAGAAATGGGAAGAAATGGAAATTTCACATAATACCCATAACCAGAAAATAAAAACAAAGCCCCAATCAAGAGATAATTAAAAATAAAGAACACCCCTAAATTTTCATTTAGAATTTGTCCTTCTTTTAAAATCGTCTGTGGTGATTTTAAATGGAAAGGAGCAAATACGAACTGATCAAAGCGAGTATTTTTAAAATAGCGAAACAAGGCCATGAAAAATATCATCAAAAACAAAGCCGCCAATTCAACATTCGCAGAATAACTCTTATTAGGAACAACTCCCTCCTTTAGTGACAAAATATCTTTAGAAGAAAATTGAGAAAAACTACTATAGTTACTATCGGCTTTAAACTCTTGGTAGGTCTGATGATCATCGCGCACTACAGCATCAGGTTGTTTAGAGTTTTCTTTTGTAACCCAATAAGCTTTAGCCTTTTTATTATTATATATTTTGACGGACGACTGTTCGTGCATAGACAAATTTTTGAACAAAAGTACAATATTTACAAACCGTCGCCAAGACTAAAAACACTTAACAATTCGTAAAAAAAGCTTTAAAAAAAGCAACAAAACACTATCTAAAGGGTAACAACACACGGATTTGAAAGATATTACACTCCTTGGTATTGAAATTTAAACTCTTTCAAAATTTAAAATAAAGATTCAATATTTCCCATGTTTAGATTCGCGTTTGAATGAAATAATGTTAATTTTGCGCGCAACAGACGGAATCCGCTAACAAGTTAATTTTAAAGAGGATAATGGAGTTAATTCAACAGATCCGAGAAAGAGCCAAGGTAGCAAACAAGAAAATTGTTCTACCAGAAGGTACCGAAGAAAGAACCCTTAAAGCTGCTGATATCATTCTTAGCGAGGGTATTGCACAAGTAGTTCTTATAGGCAATCCAGATAGAATTCAGGAAATGTCAACTGAATTTAGTCTCTCAAACATCAACAAAGCAGAGATTATCGACCCTATTCAACACGAGAAAAAAGCTCTTTATGCAGAAATGCTTGCCGAGCTTCGTAAAAAGAAAGGGATGACTATTGAACAAGCAACCAAATTGGTTGAAGATCCTTTGTACTTAGCAACACTAATCATCAAAAATGGCGATGCCGATGGTGAAGTTGCAGGAGCTGCTAATGCAACTGGCGACGTTTTGAGACCTGCTTTTCAGGTTGTAAAAACTTTACCAGGTGTAAGTGCTGTTTCTGGTGCATTTTTAATGTTTACAGACAAAAAAGAATATGGTGAAAACGGTTTAATGGTTTTTGCTGATTGTGCTGTAAACCCTGACCCTAGCGAAAAAGAAATTGCTGAAATCGCTGTCGAATCAGCAAAGACTGCAAGAAACATTGGTGGATTCGAGCCTAAAGTTGCTATGCTTAGCTTCTCAACTAAAGGTAGTGCTAAGCACGAAAAGGTTGACAAAATGGTAAATGCTACTAAGATTGCAAAAGAAATGGCCCCAGACCTAAAGGTTGACGGTGAACTTCAGGCTGATGCCGCAATCGTTAAAGCAGTTGGCATGAGCAAAGCTCCTGGTAGCGAAATTGCAGGACAAGCAAATGTTCTTGTTTTCCCTTCTCTTGAGGTAGGAAATATTGCTTACAAATTAGTTCAACGTCTTGCTGGAGCCGAAGCTATTGGTCCTGTACTTCAGGGAATGGCTGCTCCAATCAATGATCTTTCAAGAGGTTGTTCTGTAGAAGATATTGTCAACCTGGTTGCTATTACAGCAAATCAAGCTGCCAATAACTAATCGTTTTTTTAATTGTAGTGGTAAATAGATAAATTATTCAAAAATGGCCGAAACATTATCAGATTTCAGCTTAGGAAAGAAAATCCAACCTAAAGGAATGATCCAAAAGGTAGGTATCGTTGGTTGTGGTACCGTTGGGCAAGAAATTACTAGAGTTGTAAGCGAATACGGTATCGATGTTATCTTTATTGATATCAACGATGAGCGTGTTGAAGAAATCAAACATGAAATCGCTGCAAAATTAGATAATATAATCTCAAACTGGGGAATGACTCCTGGCGACAAGAGGTCTATTCTTTCCAGAATTCAAGGTTCATCAAACTTTCAAGACCTTCACGATTGCGACGTAGTTATTGAAGCTATCCACTCTAGTCGTCGTGGAACCAGTCTTGAAACCAGAAAAGAAGTTTTCAAGCAAATCGAAGCTGTTGTTAGCACAGATACTATTATCGCTTCCAACACTGCTACCTTAATGATTTCTGACCTTGCTACTATTTTGAAGCACCCAGAAAGAGCTATTGGCATGCACTTTATGCAACCATTCGATAAAACTGAAATTATCGAAGTGGTAAAAGCTATCTTCACTTCTGAAGAATCATTTAAGCAAGCAGAAAAATTTGCTACTATGATTGGCCGTAAGGTAATCAAGCTAAACGAGTCTCCAGGTAATGTGTCTACCAGAATGATGGTTACCGTTATCAACGAAGCTTGCGATATTTTAATGGAAGGCGTTGCTTCTATCAAAGATATCGACGAAGCAATGAGACAAGCTTCTGGTTATCATTTTGGTCCTTTCGAAATGGCTGATAGAATTGGTTTGGACAAAGTGCTTAAGTATATGGAAAACTTGTATGCTGAATTTGGCGACAACAAATACAAGGCTTCTCCTTTAATTAAGCGTTTGGTAAGAGCTAATCATACTGGAAGAATGTCTGGTAAAGGATTCTATAACTATATTGAAGGTAATCCTGTAAGCCAATCAATCAGTTTTACAGAGTTTAATTAATCAAGTAGCAAAGGAATAATTAGGATTTCAAAATGAAAACAATAGTTCTAAACTGTGGTAGCTCTTCTATCAAATACCAACTTTTTGAAATGCCAGAAAAAGAAGTACTGGCAAAGGGTCTTGTAGAGAAAATTGGCTTGAAGGGTGCTGCAATTAAACATAAACGTAATGATGGCACCAAGGTTACTCTTGAAGGAGAAATCTTAGATCATCAGCAAGGCATTGAGTTTTTACTTGGCGTTTTAATTAGCGAGAAGTATGGAAGCATCAAAGAACTTGAAGAAATTAGTTGTGTAGGTCATCGTGTTGTTCATGCTGGTGAAGCTTTTAATGGTAGTGTTCTTATTACCGACGAAGTTATTGAAGCTTTGGAAAGATGCACCGACCTTGCTCCTCTTCACAACCCTCCAAACTTGAAGGGTATTTATGCTATGAAAGAACTTTTGCCTAACGTATTGCAAGCAGGAGTTTTTGATACTGCATTCCACCAAACCATGCCCGAGCATGCTTATTTATATGGTATTCCATACTCTTTATACGAGAAGTATAGCATTCGTCGCTATGGTTTTCACGGAACCAGTCATAAATATGTTTCAGCACGTGCTGCAGAAATCCTTGGTAAAGACATCAAAGATCTTAAAATGATTACCTGCCACTTAGGAAACGGTGGTTCTGTTACTGCTATAAAAAATGGCGAGTCGGTTGATACCAGTATGGGTATGACCCCTACAGAAGGTGTTCTTATGGGAACTCGTTGTGGCGATTTAGATGTTGGTGCATTGCTTTATATTGCAGACAAGGAAAAACTAAGCCTTCCTTATACCTCAACCCTTGTAAACAAACACAGTGGTATGCAAGGTATTAGTGGTGTTTCTTCTGATATGAGAGATATCGAAGATGCTGCAAAAGAAGGTAATCATCGCGCTGCTATTGCTTTAGAGATGTTCCAATATAGAGTGAAGAAATATATTGGTGCTTATGCTGCTGCAATGGGTGGTGTTGACACAATTGTATTTACCGGAGGAATTGGTGAAAACGATATAGATACCAGAATTAAATCGCTTCAAGGTCTTGAATTTATTGGTGTTGATTTAGACATGGATAAACAAAAGGTTCGTGGTGATGAAGCTATTCTTACTAAAGAAAATTCTAAAGTTACCGTAATGGTTGTTCCAACCGACGAGGAACTTATGATTGCTTCTGATTCTTACGAAATCTATGAAGAAAAAAATAAATAGGCCGTAGCTTCTACGCTATCTAACCTATTACCAGAAACAAAAATAGCTGCCCTATACGGGCAGCTATTTGTTTATACAACTGTTTCTTATTGATCCTATACGCTATTATACATAAAAAGATACTTTCTCGTTGTTATAGGCAAAGTTTGCTTTTGTTCGCGACAAGCTTTGTCTTTAATCGCGACAAGCCTTGTCTTTAATCGCGACAAGCCTTGTCTTTGATCGCGACAAGCTTTGTCTTTGATCGCGACAAGCTTTGTCTTTGATCGTGACAAGCTTTGTCTTTGACCATGACAAGCGTTATCACACCCACAAAGCAAAAGGCCGTCTGCATAGCAAACAGCCTTTATATAGTATCTTCAAAAGCGTCTCTCTACAAAAACTCTTCCATTTCTTCAGTAATTTCAAGGTTGTGGAAAATATTTGCCACATCATCATCTTCCTCAAAAATATCTAATGCCTTTAGTATTTTCTTTGCAGAATCAATATCAAGGGTTTTGGTATCATGAGGAATTCTTTGTAATTCGGCATTCTCAGCAACAATTTCCATTGATTCCAACTTTTTCACCATATTCCCAAAATCGTCGAGCGAAGTGTAAACAGTAAACATATCATCGTCCAACTCAATCTCCTCGGCTCCTGCATCAATTAGTTCCATTTCAAATTCATCAGGATCTATATCACCCTTAGGGATAGAAAAGACACCTTTACGTTCAAAAAGAAAACTTAACGATCCGTTGGTAGCCAAACTTCCACCATGCTTACTAAATATTGAACGAACATTTGCAATAGTTCTTTTCAAGTTGTCGGTAGTACATTCAACATAAACAGCAATACCATTTGGAAGATAACCTTCGTAAATCACCTCTTGAATATTGGCAGCATCTTTGTCGCCTCCTTTAGTAATTGCACGCTGAATATTATCTTTAGGCATAGACACTGCCTTCGCATTATTTACTGCCAATCGGAGACGCGGATTACCTTCAGGATCAGGACCACTCTCTTTGACCGCAACAGTTATTTCTTTTGATAACTTCGAAAACATCTTCGAACGCTTTGCATCTAAAGCACCCTTCTTACGCTTGATCGTAGACCATTTACTATGTCCTGACATAACAATATATAATTAAAATTATTTGTATAATTCAGATAATCATCCCTACAAAAGAGGAATTACTATTTCAGGCGGTAAAATTAATAAAAAAGCCTTTTGAAGACAAAAGGCTTTTATTGCAATATTTAACATAAAGATTTCTGACTACCAAGTAGAAAATGTTAAACCTAAAGAGAAAGGATGTAATTCCGGCCCCTTGTTTAGTTTAAACATATTGGTTACAGAATAAGTACCATATAAACAGATTATTCCTAATCCTACTCTAACAGTTGCATCTACACGCACAGGATTCAAATAAAAACTATTACGCTGCTTTTGCTTCTTTTCAGAAACACCAGCATATTTTTCAACTTCTTGTCCTGTCACTGGGTCAACCAATGAGTAAGGAGTGCCAGTTGATTCAAAATACTCTTTTGTATGGCTATGAACCTTTAATCCAAAAGAACCTCCTACCTGAATAAAAAATCTTTTCCAGTAGTTCTTTGAGTGGTTTTGATATTCAAATAGAATCGGAACAGTAACAAAATTAGTTACCAATTTTGACTTTCGGATAGAAACACCTTTAATAAAATAGCCTTGCAAAACATCTTGCGAATAATCTAAATGAGTAGGCTTTGAAAATCTATAATTATGTATAGAAAAACCAATACCCGTTACCATTCCAAAGGTTTTCGATTTGTTAAAAGGGATACCTTGGTCAAAGAAGTTTATATTTATATTAGCCGACTTCTCCATTCGTAAATCGAGATATGAATACTTCTTACCGAAATCCATATTGAAGTCTTTATTCAAATACCCATTCAATCCTATTTCAAGACCAGCAAAATGACCTATAAACTTCTTATAATACTTGTGTGTTTTTTTTGCACGTCTTTCTAAACGCACTTCATCTTCGTCTATACAAAGCACGTTACGACCTGCTCTTACCTTAGCATCATCTTCGTTTATATCCCAACTAATTACACCTAAATCGCCAGACGAAATATCTTCATCAAAAAAGGCTTTTTCTTTAGCGTTGGTATTTTCACTTTCAATATGGACTCCGCTTGCATTAACCAAATCAGAATTGGCACTCTTATATTTAATATCAGGATCGCTAACACCATTAAATTTAACTAGCGATAAATCCTTCATCACCAATTCCATTGAGCTATCAGCATTTACATAAGCTGCGCTTACTCCTGCTGTGCGCAATCTAACATTTTGAGCAACCAAATCTTTTGCAAGCAATTCAGAAGCACCCATAGCCGAAGCATTAAAGTCTTTGGTTTCACCAGATAATTTGGCATAAGAACTTCCACCTAATTTCACTTTAAGCTTTTGGGTATTCACATTGGCATCTAAATATGAATTCCCTAACACATAAAAAGTAAGATCATTTGATGCTAGTTCCTGACCATCTTTGATATGAAACTCTGCACTTCCAAGTAAACTTACAGTTTTTACGGTTGGTGCATATAATGATATTTCAACGTCAGTTATAACTTTTGCCGAACTCAAAGAGCGTATCTTCAAATAGCTATTATTATCCTCGACTTTCACCAACTCTAAAAGCTTGCCTTCACCCGATTTCAAAGTAATATATGATGAATCGGATTGAATATAATTCACATTTAACCTGCCTACAACAACAAGAGAATCTAATGACGATTGAGAGACAGACACCCTACTCGATACTGTATTTCCAGGCTTTAGGTTAACCTGAGAATATCCTATGCTTGCATTAAAAAGCAGTGCAATTAAAATCCCTATATTGCATTGTATATATCTTTTCATTTTACTATATATTAAGTTACTTGTTCATACAAATATTTAAGTAAATCAAATTAGTACAAATCTATATCTCCAGCACCCCTTTCTTCCATATTCACTTTATCAGGACGTTTTAGTCTGATTCCTGCAGCTCCATTCACCTCTAAATCGGCTTCGATTGTTTTAAAATTTTTCCCTCTAACTCTTGAAGCACCATTAGAATTAATTTCCACAAACTTAGCACCTCCTGTAATATCTAAACTGGCAGCACCATTAGTTTCGATATAAGCCTTAACTACAGAAGTTTTTATATCTGCTTGTGAAGCTCCATTTAAATCAATACTTAACTTTTCAGCACGAATAGCACACTCAGCCTTAGATGAACCATTTAACTCAAATTCCACTTCATCTTCACGAATATAAGTAGACTGATCTGCTTCAAAAGAAGCTGCTCCATTTAATTCTAATGCCCTTAAATGAGGAGACTGAATCTCAACAAGCAACTCTGAACATACAGTAAATGATTTATTGGAAAGAGATAGGGTTCCATCTTGTGCTTCAATAATTAAGCGATCCATTAAATTTTCGGCAAAAGTAACCACTACTTTATATTTGTCTGCTTTGGTATATTTAATATGATATACTCCTCCAGCATGAATTACATCGAATTTATCTACTTTAAATTCTTTTTGAACTCTTTTTCCATTGTCTTTAACTGTATTGGCTACACTAACAACAGTGATTAGCGAAAATAAAACAACGAATAATAAATGTTTAAGTACCTGTGTTTTCATATCTTATTATATATTTAATTTCTTTTTCTGGGGGTAATACGATAGCTCTTATAAAAAGGTTACAGATATTATTATTTTTTTTGCATTGGCGATAAACAAAGACTTTTTTAAGGCTTATTAAGTTAGTGTAGTAAGGCAGGTTAAGAAAATGAATTAAATCGTATTTTTGTGGCGATGGAAACGATTAGAAATTTTTGTATTATAGCACATATTGATCACGGGAAAAGTACCTTGGCAGATCGTCTATTGGACTCAACCGGCACGATCAAAGATAGAGAAAGGAAAGAGCAAGTTCTGGATGACATGGATCTTGAGCGTGAGCGCGGGATAACCATAAAAAGTCATGCCATTAGCATGGATTATAAGTTTGAAAACAAAGCTTATACACTCAATCTAATTGACACTCCAGGACACGTTGATTTCTCATATGAAGTATCAAGATCTATTGCTGCTTGTGAAGGCGCTTTACTTATTGTAGATGCAACTCAAGGGATACAGGCTCAAACCATTTCGAATTTATATATGGCCATTGAAAACGACCTGGAAATTATCCCTATCCTAAATAAAATGGACTTACCTAATGCAATGCCCGAAGATGTAAAAGATCAAATCGTTGATCTTTTAGGGTGCGATCGTGATGATATTATTGAAGCTAGTGGTAAGACAGGACTTGGAGTAGATGAAATACTTGAAGCAATTATTCATCGTATCCCAGCTCCTAAAGGCGATCCAAAGGCTCCTTTAGAAGCCCTTATCTTCGACTCTGTCTTTAATTCATTCAGAGGAATTATTGCTTATTTCCGAATACTAAACGGAACTATAAAAAAGAACGATCTTGTTAAGTTCTTCTCGACCGAAAAAGAATATCATGCTGATGAAATAGGGGTTTTACGATTAAATCAGGAAGAACGCAAGCAACTAAGTACAGGAGATGTAGGATATATTATATCTGGAATAAAAACAGCAAAAGAAGTTGCGGTTGGTGATACAATTACTCATGTAGGCCGTCCTTGCCAAAAAGCAATCGAAGGTTTTGAGGAAGTTAAACCAATGGTATTTGCAGGTATATATCCTGTTGATGCCGATGATTATGAAGAGCTGAGAGCGGCCATGGAGAAACTTCAACTCAATGATGCTTCACTAACCTACTCTGCAGAATCATCAGCAGCATTAGGCTTTGGATTCCGATGCGGTTTCTTGGGACTACTACATATGGAAATTATTCAGGAACGCCTCGAACGAGAGTTCGATATGAATGTAATAACTACCGTCCCTAATGTGTCATATATAGTTGTAGGATCTAAAGGTGAAGAAACTGAGGTACATAACCCAAGTGGTTTGCCCGAAAATAAATATGTCGATCATATTAAGGAACCATATATTCACGCTCAAATCATATGTCAAACAGACTATGTAGGCGCAGTAATTGGTTTATGCATCGAGAAAAGAGGAACCTTAAAGAATCAGGTATATCTTACCAACAATCGTGTAGATATTACCTTCGATATGCCATTAGGAGAAATTGTATTCGATTTCTACGATAAACTAAAGAGTATATCTAAGGGTTATGCTTCATTCGATTATCATATAACCGACTTTAGGCCAGCAAAACTTATAAAGCTAGATATATTATTGAACAGTGAACCTGTTGATGCTCTGTCAGCTTTAATTCACTTTGATAATGCATATAGCTTCGGAAAGAGAATATGCTTGAAACTTAAGGAGCTTATCCCCCGACAGCAGTTTGACGTTGCAATACAAGCAGCTATCGGAGCAAAAATTATTGCACGTGAAACCGTAAAAGCGGTTCGAAAAGATGTAACTGCAAAATGTTATGGTGGTGATATTTCTCGTAAAAGAAAACTTCTTGAAAAGCAAAAGAAAGGTAAAAAGAGAATGCGTCAGGTAGGTAATGTTGAAGTACCTCAAAGTGCATTCCTCGCAGTATTGAAACTTGATTAACATTTAATCAAAATATTTATGTATTGCGCTTAGGCACATAAATTCACGAATAAGAAAAGACCAGAACTAAATAAGTAATGGTCTTTTTTTATTTTTGATATTAGTTGATTTGCCGTTTAAGGTCGCCAATTGGGAGTAGTGGCATTAGACCACCATTTTCTTCTGTTATACACGCCCAATTCAACTGAATAAATTTTGTCTTGACGTTGCCCGGTATTATCTGTATTTACAAAAACAACAAAGGCATTATTAGGAGAAAAGCGAGGATACAAATCATTTGTTCCTGCACTTTTGAAACGAGACAAACAGGAATCTTTCTTTGTTGTAAGGTTCCTCCAATAAATATTGGCATCTAATTGCCGTCCATCTGAGTTTTCAAACTCACTGGGGTCGTATGAATATAAAATCTTATCTCCAGCTATCGAAAAACTTGGACTATCAAGCATACCGGGCTTGTCATTTATAATCAGCTCTTGCATACTACCATCTTCATTCATCAAATAAACTTCTGTTTGGTATACATTCTGACTACTTGTCATAACCAATATCTTACCTGTATTTGCATTCCAATCGCAATACTTAAAATTCTTTCCTGCTGGTGCAGTAGCAATTAACTTTTTATTTGAACCATCTTTTTCAAGTCTATATAATTTATCATGAGAGCAAATAAGAAAATACTTATCATCGGGCGACCAGCAATACCCATTACCAAAATTGTTATATCCTATAATTGGAATTGTAGACACTTGTTTCGGATTAGCTCCCAAATTATCAGCTAAAAACAAACGTGGCTCTTGATTTCTTGTCGACACAAAAGCCAATGCATTACCGGTATGAGAGAATTGCGGATTCCAATCCATTGCATTAGAATTCCCCGGAATTCTATATAGATTTGTACTTCCCGTATCAGCAATATAAACATGGTATGCCGAATTTTCCATACGCGCAAAAGCCAGTGCCAAATCAGATACAGGCTGAGTTGTAAATCGGAAAGTTTTACTTGTAGTTTGTAAGGCTCCTCCAACATATGCCTGAACATCCCATAAATAAGTGGTATTAAATTCGAGACCAGAAACCTGACAGGTTGTATCTGACAAATTCTCTCTAGAAACAACCAAATCGCCAGAAACCGCTTTCAACAAACGAAAACGATAGGTTAATTCTACATCCTTAGGCTTGTTTTTACTCCAGATGAATTTTATTGCAAGAGGTAAACCTCCTGAACCATCTTTTGGAGTTGGAGTGTGGATACTAACAGAAGCTTGACTACTGGCTTCTGTCAAAAGAAAAGATACTTGTGTAGAAGTAGAAGCTTGAACAGATACGTTTAAAGTCGAGGTATTAAATCCTTGTTTACGTGCCGTAATGACAACATCACCGATTGGAACATCTTTAAGTAGAAAGACACCATTTTTATCTGTAAGTGGGGCAATACTAGCAGGTTTTGTAGTAATACTTACTCCTTCTAATCCTTTAAGGTCGCTATTATTTTTTACTACACCCTCTATTGATCCATACAAACTTTGACTAACTTTCTCTTTTTCACACGAAAACATTGCTACAATCAACACAGACAGAGTGAACACAAAAGAAATTACAGAAGTTCTTTTCATTCGTTTATTTTTTTCTGAAGATTATGTGTATACACAAGTAATATTGCTTCATCTTATTAAGAATCACTTATTACTTAGTAAATCAAAATCTACTATTGTTTTTTCCGACCAAAATGATAGTTTAATCCAATTCTAGATTCCATAAAAGTATCATTGTAACTACCATTCTTTATTCCATCAATATCGTCCTTATTGAAATAGTTATATCCCAAACTCAACTCAACACCCCAATTTTCAGAAATTTTATATTCAGCACCTACATTTATTCTTCCAGAAAGAGCAATACTAGATGCATTTTCTTGTGAAGAGTGTTGTAATTTAATAAATGCTACAGTTCCTAAGCCGACAAAGGGAGAAAAGTCTTCCTTAGGAAGCATATAATATCGACATCCAATATGGTAAGTCAAATACGAAGCATCCAACAGATTGGCCGTTTTGAATTTATCATACCCAAGACCACCATTTAACTCAAAGAATTCATAGGTTCTCAAACCTGCCTCAAAAGAAAAAGATGAACTTAGTTCTGGCGAAAACAAATCACCTTCATAACGATTTAAACCTCCCTGAACGCTAAAACGATAAGGTAAACCATTTTCAGAGAAAATAGGTCGATTCAGTAAATCGGTATTTGACATCTTTTCTTTTTCATAGTAATAGTCTTGAAAAGCCTTACTTTTTATATCTGCAGGGTTCTTCAAAGCCCATAAACCAGAAGAAACACCTTCGATAATCATAGATTGAACAGCCTTTTCTATTGCTTCGGTAACAGCCATTTCAGAAGGCTCGTTATAGGTAAATCCCGTTTCAAACTCTAAAAGCCTTTTGTATTTTATAAAACGAAATAAACCTCCATCAATCTTTTGAGATAGTATGGACTTTGTAGTTCTAACGGTTTTTAATATTTCTCCACTTTGAGTAGAAATTGCTCTAAGATAAACCGTAACCCGGTCTTCTCTATACTGAGCAGCACCACCAGCACCAAAATACTTTAGACCCACACCACCTGTCATCACATTAGCTTCATAGGAAATAATTCCTCCTTCCAAAATCACTCCGGCATAAAGCAATGGAGGTAATGGCTGAGGCTTTTGTCCTGCAGGAGTGTGCTGCATTCTACTATTTTTTATAATCTTCCTTTCATTCAGAAGGTTTCCAATATTTTCTCTTTCAATAGGAACAAACCATCCTGAATTTTCTAAAGCTCTAAGCAGAATAGTCGTAGATCCCTGAGTGACTGCATTTGACCAACTGGCCCCAACCTCACTAGGCTTATACTGCCCTGATTGATCACGAAACTTATAAACAGCGACAACAGTCCTTTCAGAAGGAACAGGCATAAATTGCAATTCCTTTCCAACAGGAGTTTCCGGAGATATTATGGCCTTTTGAGGACTTAATTTCTGATTAAAATAAGGGCTACAAGCAGAAAAAAAGCATGAACATAATAACAAAGACCATATTGTTTTTCCAGAAAACAAGAAATCATATTTCTTTATTCTAAAACTATTCATGCTTTAGAAATTAGGAACAAGAACTTCTGTTTGACTCCCTGTATTGCTATCATAGATTGACACCTTTATTCCCTCTAGTGAATTGGTAATATTAATTTCATAATCGCCCATCTGATACTTTCCTTCAGTCATTCCTTCTCCCCCACCAATCTGTTGTCTGACTAATTGATAAGAAAGTTGATTTAAGATTTGTCGATTCAGGTTCTTCTCAAAATCCTTAAGAGCATCTTTTTCTGTAGAAGCACTCTCCTTTTTAGGAGCTTCTATATCGTTTTGAGCTGTTGCTGAACTCAGCATCCAGGAATAATTCAGATAACTCCCTCCAAAAGCCGGATTTCTTGGAGTATAAACGAAATCTTGAGCAAACCCTATTCCTTCAAACAAGAAAACAAAACTAAAGAAACACAAAATGAAGATAATTTTTCTCATAATCTACTTGATTTAAAATAACCCATTACCACTCATTTCATCTTCGAAATCGGTTATACCCAATTCTAATCGTCGAACCTCATAATGACACTTATACTTGGCATAAACCGACATTTCTTTTAAAAAATCTTCACTTGATTGAACTAAAGTTTCAAAAACTTTTTTATCGTTTACCTTAACATAAACCTTTGTTCTATTCTGACGAAAAATTTCCTCACGAATAGTGATAATGAAATCAGCTTTGTATATTTCTGAATCCCATTCTTTGAAAAAGTAATCAAAAAAATCATGACCTGCTCGTGTTCGAGTTTCATCTACTACAAGCCCATTAAATTCAATTCCACTTTCTGAAATTGTATTAATACTTACAGCTTTTGCATAAGCGATACTATCTCTAGTTGATTGTGCAACCAGACTTGGCATCGAGATAAAAAGAAAGAAAATAAAGAGAGATAAAAAAACTATGATATTCCTTTTCATTCTGAAATACTTTAATTTCAAATTACTATATTTCATATACTCCTTATCTCTTTACAAGTGAATTTTCGAAGAAATTTTCAGTGAAAAATATCCTTATATAAGGATACTGAAAATAATATATACAAATCAATTGAGCTTAAGGCTAATAATCAATAGGTAGTTTTACGAAAAAAACACACGCAATAAATTTATAAAGTATGTACTAAATTAACTTAATACTTAACAAAAAACACACATACACCTACACCAACCCCGCTCAACCCACTGTCACCAAACAACTTATAAGTTCATTTAAAAAGAATAAATAATATTTTTTTAACTTAAATATATAAGAAGCATAAAAAAACAATTCGGAAAACCGAACTACGTTTTAAAGTTCGATGATCCTATGTTTAATAGCAAAGAGGATTACTTCAATGAAATTCCTAGCTGATAAACGAGACATTAATTGAGCTCTATGTTTTTCTACTGTACGATCGGAAATAAACAGTTTAGAAGCAATTTCTTTTATAGTATATCCCTGACAACTTAATTCCAAAACTTCTCTTTCGCGTTTAGATAACTTAATATTTATATTTTCTTCATTCACAACCACATTACCAACAAGGTAATCTTTTGCTGCTAATGGTTTTCCTCCAATCTTCTGTAAATCCTTCTTAGATTTATTTAATTTATTTTCACCACCTTCATCTTTTTGGAATAAGAAATAAACATTCGCATCCAATAATGTTGAAGCTTGCAAATAAACTCCTTTAACAAAAGCATGATAAAGACTTCCATTCTTGGCAATCAACCTCACTTTTCCAGAAAACTCTCTTTCAACTCCTTTAGAAGCTAGTTCTATCCATTTCTTCATGGTTTTCAAAGAATCATCATCCAATAACTTACTTAGATTTTTAGATTTTAATTCTGCATTTGTATAATCTAACCCAGAAGTGAAAGCTTCGTTATAATAATGTAATTTTCCACTAAAATCAGTTCCTAAAACCATATTGGGCGACATATTAACCAATTGATTAAAATGATCTCCCATTATAGACTTTAACATTATTTTTTTCTGAAGACGTGTTTTAACTGCTAATAGTAGCTCTTCGTTATCAATAGGTTTTTTTAGATAATCGTCAACTCCCAAAAACATACCCATTCGTTGTTCTTTAGGATCTTCAGATCCTGTTAGGAAAATAAATGAAGTCGTATATACTACTTTACTCCTTTTTAGAATATTAAAAACCTCATATCCACTTAGGTCTCCCATAGAAATATCACAAATAATCAAATGAGGACGAAACTCAAAAACCTTTTGTACCCCTACGCCGCCTGAAGAAGCTGTTTCGACACGATAATTATTCCTAACCAATAATTCTCTTAACCGCCTTAACAAAATGGGGTCGTCGTCAACCACTAATACTCTATTTTTTCCTGTCATCAAACTCATCAAAACCTCCCAATTGAATTATTCAATCTAAATGAATAACTTAAACTAAGTACAAATATTATTGTGTGTAAAGAAGCCTTTTTGCCCTATACACAATAATACCGCGACATGCCTACCTACATGCACAGAATAATAATTCTAAACATTCGCTTTACCAACCGTATTAATATGAAAGACATAACTAATTATGCTATTTCTTTAGCAAATTTAATTTTTTCTGAATTTATTATATAAAAAACAAGAAGTTTCTTTTTTAAATATTTAAAATAAACAGTAAAAGGAAGTTTTGTGAAAAAAGAAAACGTGATTAATTCAAAGCTTTCATTTCATTAATCACGTTTACAATTTCTTTAAGAATTTAAAAGATACTAAAGATTTTCATTTAAATAACTATTCAAACTAATTTCTATAGCACGAATAAAATCAAAGCTCTTATGCATTTCAGTGTACATAATTTTATCATTATCAACAAAAGGAACTTGTTTGCGATACTCTGCAACAAATTCTTCAATAATTGAAGACGATTTTAATGGACGACGAAATTCTAATGCCTGACTTGCATTAAATAACTCAATAGAAAGAATTTTTTCTGTATTCTCAACAACACGCAACAATTTGGTAGCTGCATTTGCTCCCATAGATACGTGATCTTCTTGTCCTTGAGACGATTCAATTGAATCTGCAGATGCAGGAGTACATAATTGTTTACTCTGACTTACAATAGATGCCGCAGCATATTGTGGGATCATAAATCCAGAATTCAAACCAGGTTCAGCAACAAGGAAACTTGGAAGACCTCGTTTTCCTGCAATCAACTGATAGGTACGACGTTCAGAAATATTACCAAGTTCGGCTATTCCTAAAGCTAAATAATCCATTGCCATTGCAATAGGTTGTCCGTGGAAATTACCTGCTGAGATAATCAAATCTTCATCTGGGAAAATAGTAGGATTATCAGTAACGGCATTCATCTCATTTGAAAATACAGAAGAAACGTAGTTTATAGTATCCTTGGTTGCTCCATGCACCTGAGGTACACAACGGAAAGAATAAGGATCTTGAACATGTTGTTTCTTACGATTAATTATTTCGCTACCTTCTAACAACAAACGCATTCTTTCTGCTGTTTGGATTTGTCCGCTATGATTACGAATTGCATGAACACCATGATAAAATGGTTCAATACGACCATCATATGCATCTAGAGAAACTGCAGCAATTAAATCTGCAAGCATAGAGATACGGTAAGATCTTAATAAACAATGAACACCAAAACCACCCATAAATTGAGTACCATTCAAAAGAGCTAAACCTTCTTTTGACATAAGCTTTACTGGTGACCAATTCAATTCAGTATAAACTTCAGAAGTTTCTTTTTTCTCTCCCTTAAAGTAAACCTCTCCCATTCCGATAATAGGTAAAGCTAGATGTGCCAAAGGAGCCAAATCGCCTGAAGCACCTAATGATCCTTGCTGATATACAATAGGAACAATATCCTCATTATACATATCTACCAAGCGCTGAACTGTTTCTAATTGCACCCCACTATGCCCATAAGACAAAGATTGAATCTTTAAAAGCATCATCAAACGCACTATCTCACATGGAACTTCTTCTCCCATACCACAAGCATGCGACATTACAATGTTTTCCTGTAATGAAGAAAGTTCTTCATTAGAAATACTAACATTGCATAAAGACCCAAAACCAGTAGATACTCCATAAATAGGCTCTTCTTGTGTCTCCATCTTCTTATCAAGATAATTACGACACTTTGTAATTAAAGCTTTAGATTCTTCTGAAATCTCAAGTTTCAACCCCTCTTCAACTATTTTATAGACATCTTTAAATGTCAACTTATCTGATGTAATTTTAAATATCTTCATTGTATTATTTGAATATTAAAATGTTCCCCCTAAAAAATCGAATGACTATACCACACGAAGGACTAGACCATATCTGATCAATCTCGTATTTATCAAACGATGAAAAAAGAAAATAAATGTAAAAAAAAGGAAAGTTCTCAACACTTATCCATGAAGTGCCGAGCGATTAATTTGAATCATAAAAAAAAGCATCCAGTTCATATGGCCTACATTTAGTATGATGATTTACAAAAAGTATCTACCTCTTGCTTTTTGCAAAAATAAAAAACCACAAGAACTCTCAAAGAGTTTTGTGGTTTTTATTCAATAAAAATATTTTTTTCAGGTGTTATGACCTTAACTTCTCTATAAATTGTTCAATGGTATAATTTTCCTGATTACCATTTTCCATATCTTTTACAGAAAGTAAATTATTCTTCATCTCGTCAGAACCTATCATTACTACATAAGGTATGTTCTTTGAATTCGCATAATTCATCTGCTTCTTCATTTTTACACTATCTGGGAAAATTTCTACATTAAATCCCTCTTTACGTAATTTGCTTACTATTGGAAGCGAAAAACCTTCTTCTTCTGCACCAAAGTTAATAAACAGAACCTGGGTAGACAATTCACTGGTCTTTGGAAATAACTCCAGATCTTCCATAACATCATAAATCCTATCGGCACCAAAACTAATTCCAACACCAGAAACATCTTTTAATCCAAATATCCCTGTAAGATCATCATAGCGACCTCCTCCACAGATACTACCCATTTTTGCATCCCTAGATTTAACTTCAATAATAGTTCCTGTATAGTAATTTAAACCACGAGCTAAAGTTAAATCTAATTCAAATTCACTTTCGACTCCAACTTTTTCTATATAATCAAAAACAGTTTTCAACTCTTGAATACCGTGCATTCCTGTTTCAGAATCTTTTAAAACCTCTGCTAACTGTTCAATCTTCTCTTTTGTATTCCCTTGTAGTCGAACTACTGGTTGCAATTTCACAATTGCATCATCACTAATTCCACGATCACGCAATTCAATATTAACTTTCTCAAGCCCTATCTTTTCAATTTTATCCAAAGCAATGGTTATATCCATCATTTTGTCTGGCTCTCCAATAGCTTCTGCAATACCAAATAAAACTTTACGATTATTGATTTTAACCAGGACTCTCAATCCAAGTTTATCGAATCCCTCGTCTATAATTTGGAATAACTCAAGTTCATTCAACAATGAATCAGAACCAATAACATCAACATCACACTGATAAAACTCACGATATCTACCTTTCTGAGGGCGATCGGCTCTCCATACAGGTTGAATTTGAAATCGGCGAAAAGGAAAAGTAATTTCATGGCGGTGCTGCACAACATAACGAGCAAAAGGTACAGTTAAATCATAGCGCAAACCCTTTTCACAAATCTTCGTTGAAATCGGACCTAAATTACGAGCATTCCATTCCTCATCAGAAACTTTTTTGGAAAAATCACCACTATTCAGAATCTTAAACAACAGCTTATCACCTTCCTCCCCATATTTCCCCATTAGGGTTGAAAGATTTTCCATTGATGGTGTTTCTATAGGTTGAAAACCATACTTTTGAAAAGTAGACTTAAGAGTATCAAAAATAAAGTTTCTTTTCACCATTACCTCAGGTGAAAAATCTCTAGTTCCTTTTGGAATTCCAGGTTTCTGCGCCATAATATATTGAATACAAATTTAAAAATAAAACTACTTGATTTTTCAGGAAAACGAGTGCGAAATTAAGAAAATATCGCATTGTTCAAGGGTTATTTATAAAAACTGAAATACATTAATTAATATTTTCCGAGTTTTGTTGTAGATATAAAATTACACTAATAAATAAAACATAATGAAAACTCTTCCTTATATTTTTGCTATTTTGTTTGCTTTAGTAGCAGCTATTGGAAATGGGATTTATGCTTGGGGAGTTAAAAAAGTTGAACCTTCGAGCAATCCTTTTCTCTTTGTTTCATGGGTTTTACTCACTTCAACTATAATAAGTTTTATTATTGCTTTTTCATTCGACAGAAATGAATACTATAGTTATTTCATAACAAACAAATGGTGGATTATTATTGCTGCAGTTGGATTTACAATAACTCAAATTGGATTTTATCTTTTATTTCAAAATTTCGGAACTTCACAATATGTATTATATGCTGTATTTTCTATTTTAACAACAAGTATAGTTGTGGGGATATTTATCTATCATGAAAATTTTAACTTATATCATTTCTTTGCCATCGTTACTGCTATTGCCACTATTGTCTTATTTGTACTCGGAAATAAAAAAGGATGAAATATTTAACCAAATAAAAACACTACTATTACTTTATTTGCCAGTTACAATCGCAAACATATCATGTACAACAGCAGTTTCTTCTCGACAACACTTTTAATTTACAGCCATGGAAACTGCATTTTCATCAACAAACCCTGTATTAGATTCTAATTACATAAAACTCTAGCCAATACAAAAAAGAGCTGCTCTCAATTTCTCAAGAACAGCTCGCCTTAACCAAATAAAATGAAATACACCTTATTTCTTTACAACTTTAAAATGCTGACCATTTTCGGTTGCTATTTCGTACATTCCAACTTCCATTCCTTCTAATGAAATGTTTGCTTCACCATTAACAACACTTGCATCAATTGAATGAACTAATTGTCCTGATATATTATAAACATATATTTTTTGAAGACCGTCAACATTAAATCCAGCGATTTTTGCATTATTTACAACCGGATTTGGAGTAATTTGCATTATATTATTCATAGCATTGCTATACTCTTCAAGACTTACCTTACCATCAAAATAATCTACAGTAAGACTCATTATTTTATCGCGAGCTTCTTCTTCTTTTACAAACTCTAGATTAAATCCTAAAGTTGAACTTCTAAACTTATCAGTTTTATAAGCAACACCAGCACCTAATTCAGATTTCCCATCATAACAGAAAGTCATCTTTGCATTTTCTTGAGGTTCCATAACATCCAAAAAATAGAACTGATAACTTGAACCATAAATATTTACCAAACTAAAAGATTCAACATCGTCATAAATAAGAGAACCAGCAACAGCTTCTGCTTTTTGAGGAATTGCTGCAGGAGAATCTGCTATATATTTAGCACCAAGATACTCGTTAAAAAACTTCTTATGATCATCAGTTTTTATTGGTCCGGATTTGTCAAAAATTGCGGCACCAACATCTTGACCCATCATCAAAAGATTACAACCACCGTCCATAAGTTCCATTAACTTCTTCACATCATTTTGAGAAATATATCCCCAACCAGTAGCAACATTAAATAATAGATTTTTTATCTCACCAATATTCTTTGAAGTTAATAAAGAAGAAAAATCATTAGAATTTATTGTTAAATACGACTTTGGAAGCTTCTTATCCAAAGCTTTTGTTGCCAACATATTAAAATCAACATTATTCAAAAAATAAGTAGTAAAGCCCGAAGCAAAACGAACACTATCGGCAATAGTTTTGTCTTCAGGATTCGCTATAGAAGTCAATTTAACTTTATACATTACATCTCCCATAGCAGAAGAAGGAACAACTTTAAGCTTAAGAGTAACAGCTTCGTTAGTTGCTAAAGTAATTTTATTATCTGCACGAGATTCAGGGAAAATCAATTCTGCTTTCCAATCTTCAGGTGCACCTTCACCAATTACTTCAACAGAAAATTCTTTTGACTCGTCGAATTCACTCTTCAATTTAAATTCAAACTCAATGTCTTCATTACTCTTACCTAGTTCGAATTTAGAACCTTCATTCTTAACAACAGCTTTCTTTGTTAATGGTCTGGCAGCAGAGTTTAATACATTCACCTTATCTTCTGCAACAAAAGCAATAATCTCACAATCTTCCCATTTCAATGGCACACCTTTAATCTCTTCAGGTAGAGTATAAACATGCTCTTTTTTGATGGTAGTTCCTTCGGTAGTAGGAGAAACTGCCTCACCCCATAAGCCTGTTAGCAAATGGCGTAAAACGTGCATATGACGATAATTATTAACTCCAGATTGATATCCGATTATATCATTTTGTACCAAAGCAATGTTTAATTTATTCTCTTCTTTAGCAGAGCTTGCTGTATAATACAATTCTGTTTTTACAGTAAGTTTACGGGTAGCTTTATCATATTCAAAATCAAGACCTATATTTACAGGAGCATCTTTTTCCAATTCTGCTTCGGTTGAAGTCTTCCATAAATTTCTTGATAAGACCTTAGTGTCTTTACCTTGAACCTTAAAATCAGCTCTATTTACAGTCCCTGAAGGCACTCCTTGCATTCCATAAAACTGGAAAAAAGTATCACCATAATCAGTTCTAAAATCAGGTTGACCTGCTTGAGGTTGTGCAAAAGAGGTGCAATGAACTGCAATTACGTGAACTCTATCAGGATATGCTTCTTGAATTTCGCGAGCAATTCTGTGTCCATCAGGACAAAAACCACAATGAATTCCTGTATACTCCTCAAGTACAACAGCTTTCTTTTGTTTTTCCTGAGATAAATTTGTTTGAGAGTAGCCTGAGAGGCTTAACATTAGAATAAGAACTAAAAATAAATTTCTCATTGTTAATCCAATTAATTTTACTGATATTATATATGTAAGAAAGAAGTAATTTCTTTCCTTTTTCCTGTATTTATTCTATTGTTATAGGGAAATTAATTTACAGAATACACAAACACCATTACCTAATACAAATTTCATTACTAGGTACTCTTCAACAAAATAAATCTTTTATTCCTAAATCAATTTAGCTTATCTATGTGTAGATTTTTAAAGCAGATCAAATATATAACTTTATTCTAAATCTAGATTTATAAATTCCCATTAATATTTATTAAAGTTGTGCATATTTGTAAAAAATTATAAAAGATGAATAGTAACTCCAAGGTTAAACTTGCTCTAGATTTTATAAATACAACTAATAAAAACATCTTTCTTACTGGAAAAGCAGGGACAGGAAAAACCACTTTTTTAAGAAGTCTTGCTTCTACAATCAACAAAAGATTTATTATTGTTGCTCCTACAGGAGTAGCTGCAATAAATGCCGGAGGAGTAACTATACATTCATTTTTTCAGCTGCCCTTTGGTCCCATCCCACCTGAAGAGGATAAAATGAACCGCCTTACAGATGAATCGATAAAAGGAAAATTCAATAAGTTTAGCCAAGAGAAAAAGAATATAATCAAAAGTCTTGACATTCTTATTATCGACGAGATATCAATGGTAAGAGCCGACACTCTCGATGCTATAGATCAAATGCTAAGGAAGTACCGAAGAAATAACAATCCATTTGGAGATGTGCAACTCTTAATGATAGGTGATATGCAACAACTCCCTCCTGTTGTAAAGGACGATGAATGGAGTATTTTATCCCCCTATTATAAAAGTATTTATTTCTTTTCGAGTTTAGCCTTAAAAAAAGTAGGCTATATAAATATTGAATTCACAAAGGTATACAGACAGCAAAATCAAGAATTCATACAAATACTGAATGAAATCAGAGAGGGCTGCATAAGTAAAGAAAGCTTACACACCTTAAATCAGAAGATCATCCCCGATCTAAACAAATTCAATACTGATAATTTTATTATCCTCACCACACACAATCAAACAGCAAGAAATATAAACATGGGACAACTCAATGAAATTGGCACCCCTTCATTTTATTTCAATGCTGAAATCGAAGATAATTTTCCTGATTACAATTACCCAACTGATGAAAAACTTGAGTTAAAAAAAGACGCTCAGGTTATGTTTATAAGAAACGATTCTTCACCCGAAAAAAGGTACTACAACGGTAAAATCGGAAAAATCATCGAAATATCCGAAAACAAGCTTAAAGTTCAGTGCCCTACCGACGACAAACCTATTGATGTTGAACATGAAATTTGGGAAAACATTAAATATGAAATTGATGATACAACAAACGAAATAAAAGAAAAAATACTGGGATCGTTTAAGCAATTCCCGCTACGCCATGCCTGGGCAATAACCATCCACAAAAGCCAGGGATTAACTTTCGACAAAGCTATTATCGATGTAAAGTCGGCATTTGCACACGGACAAACATATGTTGCCTTGAGTAGATGCAGAAACCTTGAAGGCTTATACTTAAGTGCCCCAATCAGTCAGCATAATATTATCAGCAACTTAAGTATAATTGCATTCAATAAATACAGCAAAGACAATTCAGCCAATAATCATCAGCTTCATAGCAATCAGATAACTTATTACTGTCATTTGCTTTTCGACCTATTCGATTTTTCTCAAATTGAAGGATGCTTAAAGAGCTGTTTTTACTTTCTTCGCGACAATGCTGAAAGCGTAAGAGGAAATCTAAATCAGAAACTAGATTTAATGATCGCCCCTACAAGAAACGAAATTGGAGAAGTATCTGAAAAATTCAAAACCCAAATACAGATCCTTATCCAGGAAAACCCTGATATCTATAATAACACCAAGCTCAAAAACAGAATAAGCAAAGCGGTTATCTACTTCAAAGACAAGATTAAGCAGAACCTTACTGAACATTATAATCAAATTGAAATTCAATGCGACAATAAAGCTCTAAAGAAAAGAATCAATAGTTTATTAGACGATTTGGAATTTGCCATTAGAATAAAAGAAAAAGTATTTAATGCATCAAAAGAAGGTTTTGAAACCGATAGATATATTCAGGCAAGATCTAAAGCTCAAATCGAAAAAACGAGCAAAAAATCAAGTAAAAAGAAAGAACAAAAAAGAGAGTTGTCATCACTAAAACATTCCGAACTTTATAAAAAGCTAGACACTTATCGTCAGAATACAGCACAGCAAAACAAAAGTACAGTTTCTCAAGTTTTCTCGATTCGGACAATGATTAACATCGCAAACGAACTTCCCTTTAATCATGTATTATTAAAATACACCGAAGGAGTAGGTAAAATAACACTAGAAAAACATGGAGAAGCCATTACAAACATGGTTCAAGACTATATAAAAGAGAAAGGTATTTCAATAGAAAATTTACTTAAAGACAAAGATGTAAAGAAAAAGAAAGACACAAATACACAGTCGTTTGAAATGTTTAATGAGGGTGCTACCATTGCTGAAATTGCTGATAAAAGAGGCTTAGGAATAACCACTATTGAAGGACATTTATGTCAGTTTATTGAAAAAGGCGAGCTTGATATTTTTAAAATTACAAAGAAAGAAACAGTCGATATAATCAAACCCATTATTCAAAAACATAATGAGTCAACTCTAAGCAAATTAAGAGAATTACTTAAGAACGAATATTCTTATTCTGAAATCAAATTTGTTCGCGCTTATGTTCAATCAATAATCAACCAAAAAGATAACAATAAAAAAGACACTCCTAATTTACTATTTTAATACAGAGGTCAGCTCAGAAAACACTCACCTTTTATTTCTGATATCGAATACCAAGAGTAATATCTACTCTACTAAGATCTATAAAGTTAGGTTGGTCTAACTCTATAGTTTCTATACGACGCACGGTCTTCTGACTTATTTTTTTTATAAAGCCTCGACTATATGCTATACTTAATGCAAGATCGATGTTTTTCTTAATTTGGAATTCGTAACCCAAATCCAATAAAATTCCATACGAATTTCCTTTATACAATCTCTTATCTGCGGTTTCAATCATACTATCATAAAAGTATGAACCTACCGAAAGACCTAGTACAACAGCTCTTTTATTTTTCTTTCCTGAGAGACGGGTAAAAACATAAGGTCCAATAAAATGCAATCTCATATTTTCTTCCATAAGACCATTTTTTTGAATATTTGGAACTTCAATATTATTCGACTGGCTTGACGATTGAAAGAAAAAATATTTCACCCCAATTCCATATCGGGGAAATGCGTAAAAACTTAATTCCGAAGAAATAAGTATACCTAAACTCATCCTTTGCTTATGTTTGGAATAAGCTTCGGGCCATGAATCATTCTTAAGATTTAATAAATATGATCCTCCAGCATTTAATCCCAAACGAAACAAAAAATACTCGTTGCCATATGGTTTCTTTATATATTCATAGAACTTTTCGACAGGCTGCTCTTTCTTTACTTCCTCCTGCGCTTGAAGTGGTAATAAAGAAATCAACAATAAAAAAAGTAAACATTTTCTAACCATACATCCTTTTTATTCACGAGCAAATTAAATAATTTATATTTAAGATAGCAACTCAAATCTCAATTTTCCATCTACCTGCAGATACTTAATTTAATTATAAATACAAAAAGGACATTTCAATAAAATAATACTTTTGCAATAATTAGGGTTAAAATAAAAAAGAAAAAGATTAATGGAAAAAAAAGCAGGCTGCCTTATTTGTGGTGAAGAACTAATATATTTCGACACTCCCCAATTATTGAAATGTGAATACTGCGGAAAAGAAATAGAAGCAACAGTTAGCTGTAGTGCAAATCACTTTATCTGCGACAAATGTCATAGTATGGGTGCAATTGAATTTGCAAGCAACTATTGTATAAATACCCACGAGCAAAACCCTCTGGAAATCATCAACTCGATGATGAAACATCCATCAGTAAAAATGCACGGACCCGAGCACCACTTCTTGGTACCTGCATCATTATTGACTGCATACGCCAACTTCACAAAGAAAACAGAAAATTTGTGTCAATGGTTAGAAACTGCAAAGAAAAGAGCCGAAATTGTTCCTGGAGGAGTTTGTGGTTCACATGGAAACTGCGGTGCGGCAGTAGGAACTGGAATTTTTCTCAGCATTTTACTTGGAAGTACACCATTGAAATCAGAAAAATGGGGGCAATGCAATTATCTTACAGGCAAAAGTTTAATAAAGATAGGTGAAATAGGAGGTCCAAGATGCTGCAAAAGAGATTCCTTTTTATCGATAATCGAAGCTGTAGACTTTGTAAACGAGAAAATGAATTTGAACTGGGAGATAGAAAAGAGCCGCAAATGCTACTTTAAGAATTTAAACAAACAATGTATAAAAGAAAAATGTCCTTTCTATTAATAGAAAGGACATTATATATGTTTATTTATACAGTTTTTCGCGCTGAGCTTTTAATGCCTCATCATGAATATAATTATCATAAGTACCAAGCTTATCAATGATACCATTAGGAGTTAATTCAATTATTCTATTACATGACGATTGAATAAACTCGTGGTCATGAGACGACATCATTACCACACCTTTAAAGGTTTTTACAGTATTGTTAAATGATTGAATAGATTCCAAATCTAAATGGTTGGTAGGAGTATCTAAAAGTAGGCAGTTGGCATCCAAAAGCATCATTTTAGAAATCATACAACGCATCTTCTCACCTCCCGACAATACATTGGCATGCTTATACACTTCTTCACCAGAGAAAAGCATTTTCCCCAAGAATCCACGCAAATACATTTCGTGTGTATCGTTAGAAAACTGAGCCAACCAATCAAGTAAAGATAGTGGCTTCTCGAAATATGAAGAATTGTCTAAAGGCAAATAAGCCGAAGTAATTGTTTGTCCCCAATCAAAACTTCCACTATCAGCTTCTTTATCACCGTTTATTACTTCGAACAGAGCAGTCATAGCTCTAGGATCTTTTGACAAAAAGATTACTCTATCCTCACGGTTAATTGCAAAAGAAGCGTTTTTAATCAATACATCGCCATCGGCAGATACACATAAATCAGTTACTTCAAGAACCTTATTACCAGGCTCACGCTCAGGAGTAAAGATAATACCAGGATAACGACGAGTTGATGGTTGAATTTCTTCAACATTCAATTTGTCTAACATCTTCTTTCGGGAAGTAGTTTGACGAGATTTTGAAGCATTTGCACTAAAGCGAGAAATAAACTCTTGAAGTTCTTTCTTTTTCTCTTCAGCCTTTTTATTTTGCTGAGCTTGCTGACGTAAAGCCAACTGACTAGACTCATACCAAAATGAATAGTTACCTGGAGAAAGCTGCACTTTACCAAAATCGATATCTACAACATGAGTACATACACTATCAAGGAAGTGGCGGTCGTGAGAAACTACAAGAACTGTTTTGTCGTAATTAGACAGATAATTCTCAAGCCATAATACAGTTTCGATATCCAAATCGTTGGTAGGCTCATCCAAAAGTAAGTTATCAGGACGACCAAACAAAGCTTGAGCAAGTAATACACGTACTTTTTGCTTTCCACTCAATTCCTTGGTCAATTTCTGATGCAAATCTACTTTAATACCAATTCCACTTAAAAGTGTCGCTGCAGAACTTTCGGCATTCCAACCATCCATTTCAGCAAACCTTTCTTCCAATTCTGCAACTCTAAGGCCATCCTCATCAGAGAAATCAGGCTTCATATAAATTGCATCCTTCTCTTTCATTATATCCCAAAGCTGTTTATGCCCTATCATTACTGTTTCCATAACAGTATACTCATCAAAAGCAAAGTGATCTTGAGACAAAACAGAAAGGCGCTCATCTGGTCCTAATGTAACAGAACCTGTTGTAGAGTCTAATTCTCCAGAAATTAACTTAAGAAAAGTTGATTTTCCAGCGCCATTAGCTCCAATAATTCCATAACAATTCCCCTCCAAAAATTTCAGGTTTACATCCTGAAACAAAACACGTTTACCAAACTGAATCTTTAAGTTCGAAACTGTAATCATTTCCTTGTTTCTCTATTTTAATTTTCTAAAGCTGCAAAATAGCTGCAAAGATAATTTTTCCCATTTACAAACTACAGAAAAGCGAAATTGTTATTCACATTATAATTTAATTAATAAAGATTGATGCTTTAACTCATCTTCTTTAAATTACTGGCATAAATGTAAATAAACACTATGGTAATAATAAGTACTGAAAAAATATTACCTCCAGGCTGCAGATAAAGAACCATGAAGTAAAACAGAATTTGTGCAATAACAAAGAAATGAAACCCCAATTTGCGCAAATTCCACATAAATATTGCTCCAACCAAGGCCAGTGCAGAGGTAAGCGCATTAACAGCAACAAAAGTAGTGGTCATCTCACTAAGTGCTTTGTATTCTAAGGAATCTGCTCCATTTGGAATGACTTTTTCTAACAGAAACAATATATCATTCTTCCAAATTAGTATTATTATGTTATTTAATATCCCCAATCCACTATAGACAAAGGACAAGATTAAGAACACTTTAAACAGAGTATCCTTTTTTGGCTTGTCTTCTGGTAAATTATTGATTTGATTCTCATCCATAAGCTCCTTTATTTAACCGTTTTAATTTTAAAAACTAAATGCAAAGATCTAGTATTTTTTTTAACTAAGAATATATCAACAGCAAGAAAAAGTAAATCTTTTAAACACAGAATGTCGGTTGTATAATGCACACAACCGACACTCTTATATTAAAGTAATTTTAATCTTTGTACTTTCATTTTATTATGCATCAACTCATTGCTACTTGCAGCAGGTATTCAATAAGTTAAGCGAATAATATTATTATTTGTTGTTACAGCATATACAGTTTACAAACCTCTTGACTATCTTATAATTAACTTAAGCTTTTTCAGTCCCTCATCACCTTTAATAGTCAAAACATAGGTACCCGCTTTTAGATAACTAAAGTCAAATTTCGATCTGTTATTAATTTTTTGTGATGATAATACCTGACCATTTATATTAGCAACAGTTAATTCAGAATACGACTGTATCCCCTTTATATTGAAAACTCCATTACCAGGATTTGGAAATAGTAAAACAAAATCATCAATTGATATTTCCTCAATATCAACCTTATTATCCAATACTAGATTTAACACCTTACTTTTATCCAAAGTAAGCTTACCCGAATACACTTTTTCATCATTCATGTAAATCTCATAAGGATATGATTGAGACTTTAAATCGATAAAACAGGCATATCCTGTATAATCGGTAGTCAGCTCTATATCATTCATACGGATTTTTAAACCTTCAATATTGGCAATGTTTTGAGTCGACAAATGAAATGCAATATACTTTTTGTCTGATTTTGGAAAACCAAAAGCCACCAATTCAGCATTAGCATGAAGGTCATTTATTTTGCTTGCCCTACCAGTGTCTGTGCTTACAGCATAAAAAGCCCCACCTTTCTGATCTGTCAAGTTCCAGTATAAAATATCTGTTTCATTGTCAAAAGCCATCGATTGAATAAAGAACACTTGATCTACTCCAGTAGTTCCTATTCTTTGCAATGAAAAATCGTTTAAATCAACAGTATATAATATTTTATCTGTCCCAATAACATATGCTACTCCCTTCTTATCGATAGCAAAGGCTACTAAATCAATAAGATTCAATGGCGATTGACCAATTTCTACGGTTTCACCAGTTTTATAATTAATTTTACAAAGAACCTGGCTTGTTCGAGTTTTAGCAATACCATAAACAAAACCGTCAACCATATTATAGGCCATTTCTTCAAATAGATATGTGGTTGGCGCTATATGATAAATTTCTCCTGTTTCAGGATTCAATAAGGCATACTCTTGAGGAAAGGTTTTTTTTAGTCGATTTTCTGTTGATTTTACAGAAACATCTTTTTGAAGATTCATAGATACAAACCATAAATTATCAATCCATGTGCCTCCATTTGTAAAGTAATCTTTTGGAATCTTATTCTTCATACTTGTGATAAGCTGAGGAGCTTCAGTATTAAAAGAAACAGGACCTAAAGGCACATTCAACTTATCTGAATAAATACAATAAGCATAAGCCTTTTGGGGAACCAAAATTTTTATCTCTTTAGAAAGCATATTATTTATAGAATTTTGATCTCCAGAAGCCACTACAGAAGCTTCTATTTTTGTGTTTTGAGTAAGCTTGATACTCTCAAACTCAACCTCTATTTCGCTTTCAGCCTCAATAGATACTTGTTGCTTATATATCTTTGAATCTATATTTAATTGAATTTCGACATCACTAAATTTAGATAAACCTAAGTTATTAAGTTTAACTTTTGGAAGAATTTGGCCATCTTTATTCACAAAATCAGAAACAATTAATTCAGATAACTCAAGATCATCAATCTTGGTTGCAACAGTAAAAGCATCAATTTCCCATGCAGATCCAAAATTTCCTTTATAGTTGAAGGCTATAAATATGCTCTTGTTGGCATAATCCTTCAAATCAATACGCACTTTAGACCATACTGGCTTATAATTGTCCATATTTTGTAGCAAAACAAAATCGCCATCCGCAGGATCACCACTACCTACTGAAATATATATATCATGGTCGCCATAAGTTGTTTCGTCCATGTAGCGGTTAGATTCATAAAACTCAAAATAGGCATTCTCTGCAATCGTAATTTTTGGTGATACCAACCAATCATTGCACTTTGCCATTTCATCTTTTCGAGTAGCAAAACTCTTCCCTTCATATGGAGAAATATCACCTTGAATCCATCCTTTTCCTTTTTCCAAAATATAAGTTTTCCAATCGCTTAAAGGCCATTCTTCAAAATTTTGGAAATAGATAACATTTGACTCCCTTTCACCTTCCATATTTTGTCGATATACAATATCAGACTCTATAGAGATCGATCCTTTTGCATTAACATTTTGAAAAGAGAATACGATTGTGAATAATAAAATTGAAATAAAAAAAGTAAATTTTCGCATCATAATTTTATATAAATAAATAATAAACCTTAATGAGTAAATTGACACTACCTCAAACCCTAGCTCTTTAAAATAGTGTAACTTAGACACATCTACCCAAAAAACAAAACACATAGATAATTATAAATTACAGGTCGGACAAAGCTATAATAATTCAAAGCAATTGCAAACTATTAGAGCCAATACTATAACAGATTCATCCGAATGAAAAACAAATCAATTTTAAACTTGTCAAGTAATATATCAATCAAATACATAAACCTTTACTCAAAGAAGTTACATTAACTTCCAGAACGATTCTTTCTATAAAGGCAGCTTTAAAAAGCAATCTCACCTAGGTTCTTAATCAAAGTAAGCAGGTAATAATTGCAATCAGTTAAAGTAACGATTGTATTATAACCTTCTAGGTTTTTATCAAATACCTAGGAGATTTTCATCAAATACCTAGGAGGTTTTCATCAAATATCTAGGAGGTTTTCATCAAATATCTAGGAGGTTTTCATGCAATACCTAGGAGGTTTTCATCAAATATCTAGGAGGTTTTCATGTAATTAAAGGTAGGAATGATGCCATCAAAAGGTAAGATTCATCGCAATTGTTAGCTTTAGATTGCAACTAGAGTATATACCTATTTGATAGATTTAAAATTAAGTATTTTAAGATATTGCAAAACATAATTGTCATTTACTTAGAATACAATTACAAAAAAAAACAGAAAATACAAACTTGAATTGTAACTTTTCACTTCATTGGTCGTATTCTAACTAGGAAAACACAACAGACTTTGAATGGATTACTAATGAACACAAAAGAATATAATGAATGTGTAGATTTATACTCTGATTCTATTTACCGCTTCATTCTGAAAAATATTAAAAATTCAGAAACAACTAATGATATTATTCAAGAAACATTCTTGAAACTTTGGACAAAAAGAAAAGATGTAGATTTTAATACTATAAAATCATACTTATTCACAATCGCATATCATACTATGATCGATTATATAAGGAAAGAAAAAAAAATAACATCTTTAGATTCTGTTTCCTTTGAACCTTTTAATGAAAGCACTGGTAACGAATACACTGGAATTAGAGAAGTACTTAGTAAAGGCTTAGAGAAGTTGCCCACACTTCAAAAAAGTCTTATATTGCTACGTGATTATGAAGGATATTCATACAAAGAAATTGGAGATATAGTAAACATCTCCGAATCACAAGTGAAGGTATATATCTTTAGAGCAAGAAAGTCTTTAAAGAGTTATTTGGGAAGCTTAGAACAAGTAATTTAATATTGAAATGAAAATTATCAATAGAGATAACTACGAAGAACATATATTAGACTATTTAGAAGGCACATTGTCACCTTCTACCAAAACTGCTATGGATATTTTTCTTTCACAAAATTTAGATTTAAAGAATGAACTGATAGGAATAGATGAAATTAAATTAACTGCTGAGGAAAAAGTCTATAAAAACAAATTTCAGCTTAAAAGAAAGCCTATTATTTGTTATAAGAATATAACTGAAGATAATTACGAAGATTTCTTTATTAGTTATCATGAGAAAATTCTTACTGCAAAAGAACAAGAATATCTATATATATTCTTAAACAAGAATCCTATTCTTAGAAATGACTTTCAATCATATAGAAACGTTTTTCTTAAGAAAGAAGATTTTATTTGCCCAAATAAAGAGGATCTTAAACGTAAGCAATATACTTTATCACATAAAACGTGGATTACAATAGCTTCTGTTGCAGCAATGATTTTTCTGTTTTTCAACATTTCCATACAAGATTCCCCAGAAACAGATATCGCTAATATACTTGAGTCAAAAGATCTGGCTATAATAAAGACAATACCAAGGCCTGAAAATACTGAAACAACAAAAATCACAACAAACACTCCTAAATCATCTATACCTCTTGTCCAAGAAGTTAAAAGCAAGAAGCAAAACACAATAATAATCACTAAATCTAAACCCAAGACAAATAAGCAGGTAACTAAAAGAAGTAATCAACTGGCTTATTTGCCTCAAATAGAAAACACTTCTGTTTCTTTAAGAAACTACTTTTTGGGTAATGATTTATACTACAGATATACTTATCAAAATATTTACAGAAAACATGAGGGGAATGATATTTATAGAGACAAAACAGAAGTTGGAAGATTTCTTTGCAGAATAAAAGAAACTTTTATCAACAAAAGTATAGCCAGTAATCGCAGTCTAAAATCATTTCATGAAAATTCTTTGAAACTACTATCTCTAAAAAAAGAAATTCGTGTAGAGGGAAAAGATGAAAAGAAATTTTAAATACATTTAGCATCATTTTAATTATAGTTGGAATTGGAGTTGTAGGATAGAATATCAATTGGGAAACACAAACATACACAATGCATACAGAAAGGGCGAATTTTCTTGAAGATAGAGTAGATTTCCTTCGTGAAGTTGAAGTATTTGCAGACATCGAAAACAATATCCTAGAAAAAATAGCTGACGTAATGAACGAGAAAAGGTATGTGCGTCAGGAGTCAATTGTCAAAAAAGGACAAATTGGAGAGGCTATGTACATTATTATGCGTGGAGAAGTTCGCGTGCACGATCGTGGTCATGTTCATTGCCGGATGGGATCGAAAGAGATTTTTGGTGAATACAGTCTTTTTGATGAAGAAACGCGTTCTGCAAGTGTAACAGCTGAAAAAGTAACTTATGTACTGGAATTGAAGGCAGAAAACTTTGCAAAGATATGCGACCAATACACTGAAGTTACAAGAGGTGTATTAATGCGATTAATACGTAGAATGCGAGAAAGAAATGTATTGGAAGAAAAGTTAGCCAAGAGTTATATTCGTATTCAAAAACAAAAAGCAGAGATTGAAGCACAAAACGAGAGCATACAAAAACAAAAAAAACTACTTGAACAACAAAATTACGATCTAATCAGCCTGAATGAAGACAAAAATAAAACTATAGGATTAGTTGTTCATGGACTAAAAAATCCTCTTACAACCGGAAAGTGTTTAACAGAAATGATGCTTGACGATAGTACATTAAAAGAAGAACACCGTGAAAGTTTGGAAATTATAAATAATTCAATGGATAGGGTAAATAGACTAATCACCCAATCTCTAAACCTCAACACAATAGAGGCAAAGGTTTATAAACCTAAAAGAGAAAAAATAGACCTAAAGAAGACCATTGAAGAAATTTGGAAGAACTATTCATTTCTTTTTGATAATAAGAAAATAGAATCTGAAATCAAACTAGAGCAGCACGAAACTTATTACAACAGAGTTTTCTTCAGTCAGATTATTGATCACTTGATAGCTAATAGTCTAGATAGATCAGGAGTAGGACAAAAGATATCTTTAGATATGATTAAAGAAGATGATTATCTCTGGATTAAGATAAGCGATGAGGGTGAAAAAATTGACGAAGACAATCTAAAGAAATTATTTTCAGATTATAAAAGACAGCATACAAAAGTAATGTCATATAATAATATCAACGGTCTTTCCATGGCTATTGTACATAAGTACACAATAGCCATGGAAGGAAACGTTGATGTAACTTCAAAAAAAGGCAAAACAACCTTCTCGGTCAAACTTCCTTTAACATTAAAATAAACTAAGAAATAATGGTAGCTGTAATCTTGCGGCTACCTCCTCTATTTCTAAACTCGCACAAATAAACTCCTTGCCAAGTACCCAAATCTAAATGCCCTTTTTTTATTGGAATACTTACAGAAGAACCTGTAATCATAGCTTTAATATGAGCAGGCATATCATCATCACCTTCCAATGTATGTGTGTAAATTGGATCGTTATCAGGAATTAATTTATTAATCACCTGATTTAGATCAAAACGAACACTTGGATCTGCATTTTCATTAATACACAAACCTGCAGAAGTATGTTTTATAAATAGATGAATTAATCCTTCAGAAGGAAGTGGTCCTAACTTTTGCAAAAGTATTTCTGTTATCAAATGAAACCCTCTGGGCTTAGCTGGCAAAATGAAGTCAATGTGCTGTATCATAAATTTATCGTTTTAAAGCCAATTTTACTTTTGTATTCTCATTTAATTTCTATCCCACCAAATTGGATTATAAGGAGTATCTCCTTCTCTTGGAGTGTTTCTATTTAAATCTACTTCTGAAGTTGGATAGATATATCTTCTAGGTATTTCAGAATTGCCAGGAACTTGAGTATTGGGCACTAGACCTATTACATTATTGGTTCTTCGAAAATCATTATAAACCTCTAAATGAAGATAAAGAGCTAAATATTTGCCTATAATAATCTCTTTAAACAATAGCCCCGAATCTAAACCATCCAAATATCTTCTATAGGCATCAATAAAGTCAACATTAAAAGCATTATAGAACTGTAATGATCTAGTAGTTGCCTCTAAAGCATAATCTCGTGCCATTTGAAATTCCCCTTTATTAAAGGAGATTTCGGACAAGATATATAATATTTCAAAATTCGCAATAAATACGACAGGTGAATTTGGAGAAGCAATTGCTTCTCCAGGAGAAGAATATCTAGTATCTCCAGATCCCGGAATTGCACCTAAATAATCACCAGGATAATAAGTTTTATTTCCTTCAGGTGATGAAACAACAATAGTATCTTTAATTGGCTCCACATACTTTGAGAGTCTGGGGTCTTGTATTGTAAGAGCATTTGGATCATCAGAAAGTGGAAATTCACGTTTCAGTAAATCTACCAATGTACTGCAGCTTACAACATCACCTTGTCTTTGCGATTGAAATTGATAGAAGGGATTATCTTGTCCTGGTGAATTATAGAAGTTAAATATCATATTATTATCCATTGCAAGATCCGTCATAAGAGCAGCCTTTTCTGCCATATCATAATATTTATCATCCACTTTTGATCTATGAATGTAATAGCGTGCTTTGAGAGCATATACTATATTTATCCACTTTTCGATATCACCACGAAAGATAAAATCATAATTTGAGTTAATCGGTAAGTCGCCAGGATCCATCTGAAATTTCATAATGGCATCACTCAACAAATTATCTATTGCCTCATAGATAGACTCTTGAGTATCGTAAGAAGGAGAAAGAGCTTCATCTCCACGAAAGGCTTCTGTATAAGGAATATCTCCCCATAAATCAGTTGTATAGGCAAGAGATAAAGCCATCAAAACATCTGCAACAGCAGAATAATGTTCTGATCCAAGTTTATCAGAAATAGATCTCAGTTGAACAATATCCATCATTGTTCCTGCATAATTAGCATTCCAATAGTTATTTCCATCCTCGGCACGAACAATATAATAGGCTGTAGAAAGAGACTGTCTGTTAATACCTGTGATTTGCTGCATCCATATATTAACTAATCGGGCAGCATCATTACCTCCTATTGTAGTATATCCCATTCTTGCTTGTATAGATGACAAAAGTAATTCAGGAGTTGCTTCAGTAGGATTATCAGGATTTTCATTTATTTCAGGGTCAATAAACTTATTACATCCATAAAAAGGAAAAAGCAAAAGACCTATTATTAAGCTTATATATATTTTTTTCATTGTTCTCTCCATTTTGTTTTATAGATTTACTTTCAAGCCAAAAGTATAGCTGCGAGTTCCTGGAAGGTTATAATAGTCGAGTCCTTGAGCATTATCTGCTCCGTATAAACTTGTTTCCGGATCAATTCCAGAATAGGGGGTAAATAAAAGTAAATTGGTTCCTGTGAAATAAATATTTATACCTTTTATAAAGCTCTTTTCTCCTAATACTTTTTTACCAAAAGAATAACTCAATGTAACATCTCTAAGACGAACCCAACTAGCATCCTCGATAAAAGGTTCATCGGGTCCATTAAATGAAGAGCCAGGTCCAAATCTATAATACTCCTCTCCTATTTCTACGGGAATAGTATTAGGTTCACCAGTTGAAATCCATGTTCCATCATCTTGTTGTTTTGCTATAACACCATCAATAATTTGCATTTCTCCACGATTATCCTGATCTTCCAAAACGCCATAACCTAGAAGTGTTCCTCGTGTACCATTCCATTTTTCACCACCAAATTTAAAATCCCACAAAAACGACAAATCAAAGTTTTTAAACCTTAAATGATTGGTCACTCCCATTGTCCAATCGGGCAATACACTTCCAATAGCTTTTTTATCATCACTAAACAAAGGGAAGTGTGTATCTGGGTTAATTAAGATATTTCCATTTTCATCTCTCAACCAATAACTTGTATAAAAACTTCCGTATGACCTACCAGCGAAAGCTCTAACTTGAGTTGAAACAAAACCTCCTAGGAAAACACTTTCTAATCCTGGAGCTAAGGATATAACATTATTCTCTAATGTGGCTATATTACAAGTAATATCCCATGAGAAGTTTTTATTTCGAAAAGGTTCTGCATATAATGTAAATTCAAATCCCTTACTTTCAAGACTAGCAGCATTTAGATATTGTGCTGTAAAACCTGTTGATCCAGGAATATCAACATCTATCAATGCATCTTCTACCTGATTATTGAAATATGCTACATCAAAACCAAATCTATCATTAAAAAACTTAAGATCAATCCCTACCTCAAAAGACTTAGTTTTTTCTGGTTCTAAAGCATTATTTCCAATTCGGTTAAGCAATGTATAACCTGCCTGACCATTAAAAGGAAAATAAATTCCATTTGTTGAACCATCTCCAATAGCAGGAACAGTAAAGTAATTCCTTGTAACATAAGCTGGAGCATCGTTAGCGATAATAGCATAGGAGGCTCTCAACTTAGCAAATGGTATGATATGGGATATATTTTCCTGAAAGAAAGGAATTTCAGAAAAGATAATACTCATATTAACACTTGGGTAGAAAAAAGAATTTTTTCCTGTTGGTAAGGTAGTAGACCAATCATTTCTACCTGTAAAATTCAGATAATAAGTATTTTTCAAACTCCATCCAATATCTGCATAAAATGCTGCTCGCCGAAGGTGACTTGTAAATTCAGTTGCAGTTACAGAACCAGAATTACTTAAATTATAAAAATCTGGCAGATTCAGACCAAAAGCTTCACCCTGTACGCTATTGAAATACAAGTCTGCTAAATTCCAACCTACTGTAGCATCAAAAACAAGCTCTTCACTTATAGGAGTAGTAATATTTGCAATTAGATCTGAATTGATATCTCTACTAAATTCAGTTAACTTACTTGTACTTCCCAAAGGTGTAGAGGTTGAATGAACAGAAAAGTAATTTTCAATTTTATTGCTATATACATCCACTCCAAATCTATATACAAAACTCAACCATGAAAGAGGATCATAATTCATCTCTCCTTTACCAATCAAACGATTAACCTGGTCTCTATACAAGTTTCTATAAACAGTCCAATATGGATTATCTGATCCTGCACCATTTTGATAATTTCTTTGCAATTTTGCTTCAGAATATAAATACCCTGCACTATTATCAAAACTAGACGGAGTTCTTAACAACCCTAACATTACACCAGAAGCATTTGACCCTTGCTGAACTCTTTTCCCTGTGGATACGCTATAATTTGCATCTCCTGAAATTGAAAATTTATCATGCAGCTTTGATCTTCCAGAGATCTTAAAGGTGTTACGATTAAATTCATTATTGGGAATAATTCCTTCACTATGCAAATCAGATGCAGAAATATAGAATGTAGAAATCTCATTTCCACCACTCATATTTATTGAATTATTAAAAGCTAAACCTGTCTGAAAAAAATTATATTGATCAAAGGCATTTACTCGTTCACCACCATTAGGCATATTAGGGCCAACAATAGAACCATAAACATCAAATACATTTGCCGCAGCAGGATTATAAAAACAAGTATCTAATTTTGGCCCCCAATTACCATTAAATCCAGAAATCCAGTTACCGTCTTCTCCTTGTCCATACTTTTTTGTCAATTTGGGCAGTCGGCTTACTTGACTTATGGTAACAGAAGAATTAAAATTTACATTGATCTTTTTTCCTTCAGTAGCAACACCTTTTTTCGTAGTAATAACGATTACTCCATTTGCTCCTCTAATTCCATATAAAGCAGTAGCTGCTCCTCCTTTTAACACATTAACAGATTCAATATCCTCGGGATTAAGATCTATAGCACGGTTAGATAAAGCAACTCCTCCCGGACCACCTGCTCCTCCTCCATTATCAATAGGTATTCCATCAACAACAAAAAGAGGTTGATTATTACCAGTAATTGAAGAAGCTCCTCTGATAGTGATAAAAGAAGATGCACCAACAGCACCCGAAGAACTAGTTACTTTTACATCGGCAACCCTACCAGCCAATGAATTAACGATATTGGTATTTGCTGTTTTCGAGAGCTCCTCACCATCAACCTTCTGGACAGAATAGCCCAAAGCTTTCGCCTCTTTAGGAATACCAATTGCAGTAACAACAACTTCATCTATTTCCAAGGCAATTGAGTTAAGAGAAATATTTATACTCTCTTGATTGCCAATTTCAATTTCTTGAGTTTGCATGCCTACAAAAGAAAAAACTACAATTTTATTTTCTGGCATTATGGAAAGAGAGTAAGCTCCATCAAAATCAGTCGTTGTTCCAATATTAGTGTTTTTTATAAAAACGGTAACACCAGGTATAGGACTACCATCCTGATCATCGGTAACAACACCCGTAATCACTCTTGTCTGAGCTAAAACAGAAGCAGACAAAAGAAAGCACAGAAAAAAAAGTAAAGGAATAGATTTTTTCATAACGATAGTTTTAACTGAGTAATTTTTTAATGAGCTATAAGAGATATGCTTTTAATAGAAGAAAAAATCATGCATTTACCTTAAAGTAAAAGACATGGAAAATTATAATGGAAGTATTAAAATGAAGACTATTACTTAGTCAGTTGAGATTTGTTTAGGAGATATAGAATAAATAGAAAAATTCCAGAACAAATTACTAACCAACTTTCTTGTCCAAGAAAAATATGCATCAGCAAAAGAAAGAAGACACTAAAAAAATATAACCACAGACCATATTTTTTTTGCTTCCACATAGCTATTACTCCATAAGATGAACAGAAATATAAAAAAGTGGAGTAAATCGACACAACCATCGTATTTTGTAAATAACCTTCTTTAGATAACTCAGCAAAATAATCAGATTTAGTAGACATTATGGAGATAATTATCAAAGACAAAAAAAGAAAGGTAGATAATATATTAAATACACCTCCAAGAATTAATATAACAGAAAAGAAAACGCTTCGCTCAGGTTCTTTATGAGCTATGATATTTTCTTTTGTTTTATTTTTCTGAAATGTATTCATAATACAAAGGTAAAAAAGAAAAACTAACTCAATACAGAAAAGTGTTAAATGAAATTATTATACAATAAAAAAGTGTCTGGAAACACTTTTTATTAATGCCCAGACACCTTTTATATATTAAAAAAGATAAATACAATGAAAATTATTTCACAACCATCTTTTTAGTAAATGTTTCATTACCTACAGTTAGATTATAGAAATAAACTCCAGCTTTAAGATTACTTACATCTAAACTTATCTCATTATTTCCAGAAACACCTTGTTGTGTTTGAGTTAACACATTCTGACCAGTTATACTTACTACATTAATAACTAAATCAGAATCATCAGCAAGCTGTACATCAATTCTGGTGTTATCAGAACATGGGTTAGGAATATTCTGAGAAACAACTATTGAAGAATTTACAATATTTTCTTCCATACCTACAGACTTATCTACAATTAAAGAAGCTCCCTTGAAATAATTGATTGTACGTAATTTCAAGTATGAAAAATCTTTAGCATCAGCATCTTCAAATTCTGAGAACACAAGAGGTAATTCAGCCAAAATAGAACCTGATTTAGAGTCTTTTTTGGTAATATATGTATGTGGAGCTTCTAAGACAAAAGCTTTACCATCAACAGCAGTACCTTTAGATAGATCAACATAAGGAATATCTAAATCATTTTCTTCATAATTTTCTTGAGGTATGAATTCCCCTTTTTTAACATCATAAATAGCTCCATATACAGAAGGCTTATTATTAGAAATTGACTCAAGTTCTTCTTCTGAATTCCAATCAACAGGAGTGTCTGTCCAAACAAAAGCCATTTTTGATTGATCTTCACTGGTTATTATACTTGGATAATGGCCTAGTCTCATGCCATTAGGATAAGTATTTTTAAAATTCTCATCTTCTATATGTTCAATTCTTGCAGCTATAGATTTACTTAGATACACTAACTTAGAATCCCATTGTTTTCCACCTTCTTTTGTATAAAGATGAACTAAGGATTGACCTCTTGGGCCTAAACCAAAGCTAATGTATCCTTCTTCTTTAGCATTATAGATTAAGGTAAAGTTTGCAAAAATGTGTAATTCACCATTTTTGTCAATATTCATATCATAATCATCTTCAACCCAAAACCTTAAATCTTCATGAGTAGTAAATGGAGCAGCTTTCTCACTTTTGTTAAGTGCTATAATATTATCGTATGCTTCCGCATTAGGAATTGCTACCTTTAAAGCATCACAAACTTCATCGCCAGTAAATTTCTTCATCATTGGCTCTTCAGACCAGGTTTGTCCTGCATCATCAGTTCTCCAAATGTAGAAATACTTATCAGTATTTTGTTCTTCGGTAGTAACATACTGAGCACCTACTATATAACCAATTTGTCCGTCAGCAGTAAATAATGGTTGTTTTGAATAATACACTCCTGTTGTTCCTAATAAACCCTCAGGAACCTCAATCTTACTTCTTGTATAATCTACAGATTTTGTGTCTTTATTCCAGGTACCTTTTACAAATACCAACTGATTACGGAAGTTATATTTTGCAGATGATCCATCAGGTTCAGGAATAAAATCCATATTGTTATAAACAGCATAAACATTATCTCCTAACTGGAAAGACTGATTTGAAGGGTTGTTGAAAAACTCATTATCAGGATCATTAATAAGGTTTTCATCATACTCTCTATTTTCGCTTGTAATATCCTCTCCTAAAGGAGCTGTACCAACAGCAAAATCACCAAAATTAAAGTTTTGTTTTGTTACAGGACTAGTAAGGAAAGAGGTATAAACACCTGACTCTGCATCACCATGAAGGAATGAATTATATCCTACTGCTCTGTTATATTCTCCTTCTATATATTCATATGCTCTGAATCCAGTATTCCATTCACCTGACTTATCCATATATGAATAAGCAAAGTTTCCAAATCCAGTTTCATCCTCAAAAGCATGGTATGCTACAGAATAATCAGAAGCAAAAGCTACACTGCCATCTTTATTAATTTTAGTTTCTTTGGCAGATAATTTAGCACCTTTTTCTTTAAATGGCTCAGCAATAAATGTAGAATTGACTACAAGTTCAACTACTTCTGATCCATATCTTTTTTTAGATTGTAAATTTGACTTTGGAAAAGTAGCATTTATATTTTTCAAAGGCATTACTGCAGCCTCTTGCATTATATTCTGATGACTTTTCGCAATTACAGCAGATTCAAATTTTTGTGCAGTACTTGAAATACTCAATCCCAACGCAAGACCACCAATTAGTAACAGTTTTTTCATTTTTGATTTGTTTTTTTAAGTTATGGTAAAAAGCAAGACTTAATAGAAAACTCTAAAAAATAAAAATCGAAATAGATGAAATCATATTTAATTATTACTATCCAGTAAAAAATCATTATGTCTGACCCCAATTTATATTTCAAAAAAAAATTGTTTTTTTTTAAAAAAAGATGAGTTAAATCTTCTTTTTCGATTAAAAACATTCTTTTTTCAGAGCTTTCTTATTTAAAGTTAAGGAATAAAATTTATTACGAAAAAAAAAAAGCTGTCGTACAGACAGCTTTCACAAACAATTTTACAATATTATTTAATCTCATTACAAAGATCTATTCAACAACCATTTTCTTAACCAATTGCTTTTCACCACACTTAACAGTGTAAAAATATACACCAGCTGATAATTGAGAAACATTTACATTAAATTCACAATGACCTATATTTTTTTCTTTACTCATTTGAATAACTTTCTGGCCTTTCATATTAACTATTTCAAGCATTACATCACTTTCATTAGTTAAATCAACACCAATCTTAGTAATTCCAGAACATGGATTTGGAACATTTTGAGAAAGTTTAAAGTCTAAACTTTCAGAGATATTATCATTCAAACCCACCTTTCCTAAATCAAGCTTAGCTCCTGAAAGATAATTAATTATACGAGGCTCTCTATAAGAGAAATTCTCAGGATCATCATTCGCAAAATTAGAATATGCTATAGGAATCTCAGCAAAAGAATTATTTTGTATAAAAGTGAATGGGGTCTCTATTGAGAATGCTTTTGTATCTGCAGGTGTGTTTTTTGATAACTCAACAACAGAAATTCCATAATCATTAAGTTTTCCTGCTGATTGCTCAATAAATTTTTTCTTATTTAAATCATAAATTGCGCCAAAAATAATAGGATTCGTGTTAACAACATTTACAGATTCAGCTTCCCAATCAACATGAGTATCGGTCCAAACAAAAACCAACTTATCTTGATCTTCATTGGTAATTATTTTTGGAGTATGCCCTAAAGTATAACCAAATCGCATAAAACCATCTTCTCCTGCAAGAAAATACAAGCGAATAGATTCACCCATTTGAATGGGTTGAGAATTCCATTTTGTACCATTTTCTGAAGTATAAATATGTGCTAAAACCTGAGAATTTGGACCAAGCCCATAATTAATATACCCTTCTTGCTCACTAGCATACATCATATTGAAATAAACAAACAAATGAAGCTCTCCATTTTTGTCAATATTCATATTATAATCAAAACCTTTATACCACACCAAGTCTTCAGGAGAACTATAAGATGCTGCAGCTTGACTTGGATTTCTTGCTATAATTTCATCATATACATCACTGTTTGGAATTAAATCTTTCAATAGAGGCAAAACTTCAGAACCAGTAAAACTTTTTATTTGTGGTTCTTCCGACCATGTATCACCACCATCTTCTGTACGCCATATATAAAAATACTTATCTGTATTTTGATCGTCTTCAGGTGCTGAATGAACACCAACAACATAACCAATTTGACCATCTGCAGTAAATACAGGCTGATGCATCCAATATGGACCTACCTTATCAAACATCCCTTCAGGAGTATTTAACTTCTTTTGCTCATAATCTACAACCTTGGTTTCATTATTCCATTTTCCTTTAACAAGGATAAGCTGATCACGATAATTTAAATAAGCAGACTCTCCTGAAGGTTCTAACTCAAAATCCATGTTTCTATAAACACCAAAAACACGATCTTTAATTTGAAAAGCCCAATTCACCTGATTATTATAAATTTCATTTTCATCAGGATTATACAACAAATTAGGATCCATTCTTTGATTATCTACATCTTCACCTAATAAAGCAGAACCTACAGCAAAATCACCAAAGTTAAAATTTTGCTTAGTTACAGGACTAGTGAGATAAGAAGTATAAATTCCATCTTCATCATTTCCATGAACAAAAGCATTTAAAGCTACACCACGAGGAAATGATGCTTCATCATAAATATAAGCAAGATTATCAGCTTCCCAATCTACAGAATTAGTGGTATACATATAAGAATAATCACCCATATTATCTTCATTGGAAAATGCATTATATACAACAGCAAAACCGGTGGAACCATCTTCTTTGCGTCCGGTTTCTTTTGTTGCAAAACGATAAGCACGCTCACCATAGTCGTCAGTTATAAAATTAACTACAGTGGTTAATTCAACAACAGAAGCATTTCTACTATTATTCCGTGATATTTCATACTTTGCGGCAGGAGCTTTCACTTTTGTATTCAATGGCAAAACAGTTTTTCCAATTTCTGTTCGGCGAGGAGTTTTTAACTTTTCTGGAGATTGAATCTTTTGTGCAATAGTAAAACTACAGAGGCATAAAACTAAACCTCCAATCAGTAAGAGTTTTTTCATGTTTTAAAGTTTAAAGTAAAATGTAAAATTTCTAATCAGGAGTGACAAGAGTATATTACTCTCACACTATATTGTAATTCTAATTTCAATTTGAACTAAAAACAGTTTGGTTAATTTGAGGTGAAGGAAAAAAGAGAAATAAAAGAAGCTGCGTAATTTCAAAACAAAGGACAGATAACTTAAACACAAAAAATCAATCACAGATCTGTCATCTCATAAAAACAACAATCAAACAACACATCTGAAATTACGAATTGCTAATCTAAAGAAAAAAAAAGTAGTATGCAAAAAAAACCGCCTTAAGGTTAAGGCGGTTTTTATATATATTGAAAATATAGTCAAAGCTTATTCAACAATCATTTTCTTAGTAATTCTCTTACCATCAACATTTACAGTATAGAAGTAAACACCAGAATTTAATCCTGAAGCATCAAAATCAATCTGAACATCACCTTCTACTGCACCTTTATCAATAGACATAACTTTCTGACCTGTCATACTGATAATATCCATAGAAACATTAGATACTTCAGGAACACTAACAGTTACAAAAGCATTTTCAGAACATGGATTTGGAATGTTTTGAGAAACTTCAAATGAAGGAGCAACATTCTCAATAGTCTCAAGACCTACAGGGTCTTTCGCCTCAAGAGAAAGTCCTGATAAATAATTAATGGTACGAGCTTCCTTATATGTAAAGTCTTTAGAATCTTCTTTAGAGAAACCTGAGAATACAATAGGAACAATCAAGTTACCATTATCAGCTTCAACCAAAGTATGAGGAGCCTCAATCATCAACATTTTAGCATCAGCACCTTTAATTCCTTTAGTCATATCAACTACAGGAATATCGAAGTCATTCATTTCTCCTTTAGTTTGCTTATAATACTTACCTTTTTCTACACTGTAAGTAGCTCCAAAAAGAGAAGGCTTAACATTAGTAATGTCAGTAAGTTTCTCAGCATTCCAGTCTATCTTTGTATCAGACCAAACAAAAGCTAACTTATCTTGTGCTTCATTGGTAATGATCTGTGGACGGTGAGTAATATTGAATCCAAATCTAAAAAATGGATATCCATCTTCCTTAGCAATAGTAAAGCGAAGCGCATCTGGAAAAGCAACCAACTCAGAATTCCATTTAGAACCTTTATCGCTGGTATAAATATGAGTTAATGCCTGACCTCTTGGGCCTAAACCGAAGCTAACATAACCTTCTTTTTCTGCATTGTAAACCATTGTGAAGTTCACCAACATATGTAGTTCACCGTTCTTATCAATGTTTACATCAAAATCGTTAAGTGTATAGAATTTAAGAGCTTCAGGACCAGTATAGGCAGCAGCATTCTTACTTGGGTTTCTAGCAATAATCTGATCATAAACAGTTGCATCTGGAATAGTTTGTTTTATAGCATCACAAACATCGTTTCCTACAAAAGTTTTCTTAACTGGATCAGACCAAGTATCTCCACCATCTTCAGTTTTCATGAAATAGAAATATCTGTCAGTATTTTGCTCAGAAGTTTTTACAAAGTGAGCAAGGACAATATAACCAGTTTGTCCATCAGCAGTAAATACTGGTTGCTTTGCATAATAAGGACCTGTTGGAGCAAACATTTCAGCAGGAAGGTCGATTAGTTTTCTTGAATAATCAACTTTCTTGGTATCTTTATTCCAAACACCTTTTACAAATACTAATTGATCTCTAAAATTATAGCTTGCAGATTGTCCACTTGGATCTGGCTTATAATCCATGTTTGAATAAACAGAATATATATTATTGCCGATCTGGAAACTTTGGTTTGCTTGGTTATTATAGATATCATTAGATGGATCATTCAACAGATTTTCATCCATTTCCTGATTTGCAACATCTTCACCCAATTGAGCAGAACCTACAGCAAAATCACCAAAATTAAAGTTTTGTTTAGTTACAGGACTAGCAAGAAAAGAAGTATAAACTCCATCAGTGTCATTTCCAAAAACGAAACCATGAAGAGCTACAGCTCTATTGAACTCTCCTTCTTTATACACATATCCTCTATTACCTTTAGTCCAGTCAGTACCGTCATTAGTAAAACCATAGGCAAAATCACCGTAGCTTTCTTGAGATGCGTTATTGTAGTATACAATAGCATGGCTTTTCTTACCATCAACACCTGTTTCTTTAACAGCAAATCTGCTTGACAATTCACTGTTATCAAAAGCATAGAAGTTTTTATCAACGCCTAATTCTATCACTTGAGATCCAACACGAGTTTTCTTTGTTTGAACAAGTGATTTAACAAAAGGTATCTCACCTTTAAGAGGCATTAAAGTTTGAGTCATTACATTTTCGTGACTCTTTGCCATTATTGCAGATTCGAATTTTTGTGCTGTTGCAGATAAACTTAGCCCCAAAGCTAAACCACCAACTAGTAACAGTTTCTTCATAATTGTGTAGAATTAATTTTTAATATATTTTATTGGCTATGGTACTTATGGCAAATTTAAAAATTTAATAACGTTTACAAAATTTTCTTATGTTTTTTTCAGCTTTTCACATCTATCATTAACTCTTAGTGAATAGAACAAAAACAGAATAACATAACTAGCTATCAACCACTTAACAACACAAAAAGCATATTTAGTCAAAAGTTATTTTTAATTATTATAAAAATAAAAAACTACAATTATTATTTTTTTACTTAAAACAAATCCATTTACAAGAAAAAGCAATAACCATAAAAGTCATTATATAATAATAAAAAAAACTCTAAAAGACTTGTTCTATAAGCCCCCCCTTCTTTTATACATAAAAAGCGAACTGCCCTAATATGATGTAGGACAGTTCGCTTTTTATGTATAAAAGAAGAATATTATAAATTCTAATCTTTATTTTTAAGATCCTTTAGTTTTGTATCTGTTGGAATTACTGTTGATCTATTCTTACTCAATCCCTCACCAAACAAACACCGATAAGTATAATGCCGTTTACTAAAATATCCTCCAACTGCTTCATGCAAAGCACGCATTTTAGGGTTAAAATCACCTACCCAAGACAATTCAATATTTTTCCAGTAAGGACGTTTTTTATGCACTTCCTCCAATTCATAAAAAATAGCAGACTCAAGACCCATTCTTTGATATTTTGGAGAAACACCCATAATAGTAATTCTGCTTCTGGAAATGGCATTTGTCTTTTTATAATACAGAAATCTCAATTTATTCCATAAATTAAGCTTACCATTAAATCGTTTAAATATCTGATTGGCATCGGGATACATCACCAAAAAAGCTACTGGTTTATTTTCATGATACACAAACCAAATAAAATCTTCTTCAATTATTGCTTTAGCTTCTTCAAGTGAGGCCCATAAATCATCTTCATCAATAGGAACAAAGTTCTCATGAAATCTCCATGCATCATCATACACTGTCTTTAAATCTTTCACATACTTCTTTGCATTTGAAAATTTAAAGTGTTCATAAACAAAACCCGGCTTTTTACGAACCCATTGAGCAATTTTCCAAAATCTTTCAGGAAAAGGTTTTGTTAAATCCAATTCATTAGTTACTTGCTCAAAGTACATATAAAAACCATATTTCTCTAAAAAACCTTTGTAGTATGGTGGATTATAAGGCATTCCAATTGAAGGAGCAGAGAATCCTTCAACTAAACATCCCCAAAAATTATCATTTTCCCCAAAATTAATAGGACCATCCATAGCCTTCATACCATGTTCGGCCAACCATTCTTTTGCTTTATCCAATAATGCAAATGCGACTTTCTCATCATCAATACATTCAAAAAAGCCCATTCCTCCAGTAGGCTGATCAAAAGTATAAGCCTTTTTATCATTAATAAAAGCTGCAATTCGCCCAATAACTAAACCATCTTCTTCTAAAATCCATCTGGTGCATTTACCATGGTTAAAAAAGACATTTTTATTTGGATCGAAAACTTTTTCAATCATCATATCAAGAGGACGAACATAATTTGGATCATCCTTATAGATAAGATCCACCATATTTAAAAACGCCCTTTGAGTATTTTTATCTGTTACTTCAATTATTTTCATTTAAAATAAATTTTGTGTAGCAAAAATAAAATTTTCCACACAGAAAATGCTCCATTATCCATAAGAAGCAGTTCTATTTTACATGTATTTTAGAATCTATTCAAATTTCGATATTTAGAAAGGAAAAAAACAGGTTTATTTAGATACCAATAAATTGAATTATCTTTGCCTGAAAAACAAACTATAATCAAAGGAAAAAAAGTGAAACGTTTAAATCGTTTTATATTAAAAGCATATATAGGCCCTTTGTGCGCTACTTTTTTAATTGTTCTTTTTGTAATCATCATGCAATTTCTTTGGAAATATATTGATGATCTAGTAGGCAAAGGACTGGAATGGTATATTATCTTACAATTGATTGCTTATGCTGGAGCTTCTTTTGTTCCTTTAGCATTGCCATTAGCGATACTCTTGGCTTCACTTATGACTTTTGGGAATTTAGGTGAACATTATGAACTCGTAGCCATGAAAGCTGCAGGAATTTCCTTAAAAAGAATAATGGCTCCATTAATAAGATTAACTCTTCTATTTAGCATAGGAATGTTTTTCTTCTCCAACAACTTATTACCATACATTAATTTAAAATTCAAATCTCTATTATATGATGTTAGACAACAAAAATTAGCATTAGATTTAAAAGAAGGAATATTTGACAATTCAATTACGGGATTTGCAATTCGGGTCGGAAAGAAATCTAAAAACGACAAAACTCTGTATAACGTCCATATTTATGACCATAGCAATGGTCAGGGAAATACAAGAGAAACAATCGCAAAAAAAGGAAATTTATCTACATCAAAAGACAAAAGATTTTTGTATTTCACCTTATTTGATGGGCATAATTATGAAGATCTTGTAAATTCAAAAAACTATCGCCAAAACCGCCCCTTTCTCTTAGTGAGCTTTAAAAAGCAAGTGATAAGAAAAGATATCAGCGAATTTAGCCTTTCACGTACAAAAGAAGATTTATTTAAGAACCACTATGACATGCTAAACCTGTCTCAACTCAGACAAGCTATAGATTCTTTGGATCAGGAACTCGACGAAAAGGAAGTCCATTTTCAACAAAACATAACAGAACGGTTCTCATATTTACCAGCAACAGATACTTTAGAAGACACTAAAAAGGACAGCATTAGTAAAGTGCTAAATGACAGCATAGTAATCGCAGAAAATGGAATTCTGGGGAATTTTAATAAAGAAGAGCAAAAAAGTATTCTAAGCTTGGCTATTAACAATAATAACTCCACTATTAGAAGTATTGAATTTAATATTAATGATTTCCAAAGCAGGCAGGAAAGAATTAATAACCACTGGATATCATGGCATCAAACGTTTACCTATGCATTTGCATGCATAATTTTCTTTTTTATTGGAGCTCCTCTTGGTGCAATAATACGAAAAGGGGGCTTAGGTATGCCTGTTGTCATTTCTGTGGCATTCTTTGTAATTTACTTTGTAATTGTAACAATTGGTAAAAATGCTGTAATGGTAGGAGAATTAGATATTATTGTCGGAATGTGGATGGCTTCTGCAATATTATTACCTGTTGGTATTTTCCTGACAAGAAAAGCGACAAGTGATTCACCATTAATGGACAATGATATTTGGAAAAGATTCTTTAAAAAACTAATACAACGAAAAAATTAATCTTGGGGATGAAAATATTATTTCTTTGTAACAAATCACCTTTCCCTCCGCGTGAAGGAGGACCAATTGCCATGAATAATCTTATTGAAGGAATGGTAAATGCGGGTCATGAAGTGAAAGTTCTTGCCATTAACTCAAATAAATACTCTGTAAAAAAAGAAGAGATACCAGAGGATTATCAGATAAAGACAAAAATAGAACATGTTTACATCGATTTATCTATAAAGCCTTTAGATGCAACGCTAAACTTATTTTCTAACAAGTCTTTTCATGCTCAAAGGTTTATTTCAAAAGAATTAGATAACAAACTGACATCAATCTTACAAAAAGATAATTATGATGTAGTTCAGTTGGAAACATTATTTATGGGATGTTATATCCCTTGCATTAGAAAAAATTCTAATGCAAGGATTATACTTAGAGCGCATAATATCGAACATCTAATTTGGAAAAGAATCACTAATTCATGCTCCAACCCATTAAAAAAATTATACCTAAATCATCTTACAAAAACACTTGCTAATTTCGAGAAAAATATAATTCAGAATGTTGATGGCATTGCTGCAATTACAAAAGAAGATGCTAAATTTTTTCTTAAACACTCGCAAACCCCCACTATCGACATTTCCTTTGGGTTAAATTTAATAAAATTTAATCCTAAAATTAAACCATCTGAATTCCCTGGAATTTTTCACTTAGGATCTATGAATTGGATTCCAAATCAAGAAGGAATAAAATGGTTTCTTGATGAAGTCTGGCCTTTAGTTATAAAACAAAAACCTGACTGTATTATCCATCTTGCAGGGCGAGAAATGCCAAAATGGTTGTTAGACCTCAACCACCCAAACATAAAAGTTATTGGTGAAGTTGAAAATGCACAAGAATTCGTACAATCAAAAAGTATTTGTGTTGTTCCATTATTGTCTGGCAGTGGAATTAGAATAAAAATCATCGAAGCAATGGCTCAAGGCAAAGCAGTTATATCAACTTCGATAGGAGCTGAAGGGATTAATGTTAAAAATCAAAAGAACATATTTATAGCTGATAATGCAAAAGACTTTGCCGATGCTATCATACATTTGACCGAAAATCAATCAAAGTGTATGAAATTGGGAGAAAATGCCAGAACACTAATTGAAGAAGATCATAATTCTGATGTTATTATTCCAAAGTTAATTTCATTTTACAATAACTTAATTACTCAAAAAAATTAACCATCCCAAAAGCCAATATTTATGAAAATAGCAGTGATCCTTCCTCGTATACCCTACCCTCTGGAAAAAGGTGATAAATTAAGAGCTTTTCACCAAATTCGTTGTTTGGCAGCCAATAATGAAATATACTTATTTGCTTTAGATGCAGATCATAGCGACTTAAGTCTTGCAAAAGAAAAACTTCTTCCTTTCTGTAAGGAAGTTAATTTTTATCACTTATCACCCAAAAGTATTGTAAAAAACGTAATTACAGCTTGTTTAGTAGGGAAGCCCTTACAGGTAGGATACTTCTATAATAAAAAAGTTCAAAAAGAAATTTCAAATAGAATTAATGCTATAAATCCAGATCATATTTATTGTCAATTAATTCGTACTGCAGAATATGCAAAAAACTTACCTCAAACGAAAACTATAGACTACCAAGACGTGTTCTCTATGGGAGCTAAACGCCAAATCAAATCAGCTCCTATATGGTTAAAACCAGCCCTTTATACAGAGCACAAACGTCTAGTGAAATATGAAAATAAAGTTTTTGATGTCTTTGATTTAAAAACAATTATATCTATTCCTGATAGAGATTTAATTCAACATACACAAAAAGAAGAAATAGCAATAATCCGAAATGGAGTTGACTTTAATTTTTTTTCTCCTGAATATACAAAAGAAAAAAAATACGATTTGGTCTTCACAGGAAATATGTCATATGCACCCAATATAAATGCCTGTGAATACCTTGTTAATAAAATAATGCCATTAGTTTGGAAACAAAATCCAAATGTAAAAATTCAGCTTGCAGGAGCAACTCCAGATAAAAGAGTTAGCGTACTCGAAAGTCCTAAAGTTACAATTACAGGATGGATGGACGATATAAGGGATGCTTATGCATCGAGTAAAATATTTATAGCACCTATGCAAATCGGAACTGGACTACAAAATAAACTCCTGGAAGCTATGGCAATGAAAATTCCTTCAATCACGTCTTCTCTTGCAAATAATGCATTAAAAGCAGAAGACAATAAGGAAATATTAGTAGCAAATAATGAACAAGAATTTGCAGATAAAATACTAGAACTTCTTAGCGACAAATCTTTTGCAGATAAAATTGCTGAAGCAGGTCAACAGTTTATCTTAAGAAATTATTCTTGGGAAGCGGCTACTCAAGAACTCGAAAATAAGATGAAAAAAAATTAATTTAAAATATATTATGTCTGACGATAAAAAAATCATTTTCTCAATGGTGGATGTTTCCAAAACATATCCACCTAATAAAAAGGTTTTAAAAAATATTTATTTATCATTTTTCTATGGGGCTAAAATTGGAATTATAGGTTTAAATGGCTCGGGAAAATCCAGCCTTTTAAAAATTATTGCAGGCTACGATAAATCCTATGAAGGTGAAGTTGTTTTTTCTCCAGGCTATTCTGTAGGATACTTGGAACAAGAACCTCAGCTTGATGATGATAAAACTGTTCTTGAAATTGTAAAAGAAGGAGTCCAAGAGATTGTAGACGTCTTAAAAGAATACGAAGACGTAAACAATAAGTTTATGGAACCAATGAGTGATGACGAAATGAATAAGCTCATTGAACGTCAAGGAAAACTTACCGAAATTATTGAACAAAAAAATGCTTGGGAGCTCGATACTCGATTAGAAATTGCAATGGACGCTTTAAGATGTCCTCCAAGTGATTGGAAAATCAAAAATCTTTCTGGAGGAGAGAGAAGACGTGTTGCTCTTTGTAGATTACTTTTACAGGAACCCGACATTCTACTTCTTGATGAACCGACCAACCACCTTGATGCAGAATCTGTAGAATGGCTAGAACAGCATTTGCAACAATACAAAGGAACAGTAATTGCAGTAACTCATGATCGATACTTTTTGGATAACGCTGCAGGATGGATTTTAGAACTTGACAGAGGCGAAGGAATTCCGTGGAAAGGAAATTACTCTTCATGGTTAGATCAAAAATCAAAAAGACTTGCTCAGGAGGAAAAACAAGAAAGCAAAAGAAAGAAGACTTTAGAGCGAGAGCTAGAATGGGTTAGAATGGCTCCCAAAGCCAGACATGCCAAATCAAAAGCAAGATTGAATGCTTATGATAAACTGTTAAACTCTGATGATGCTGAAAAAATCAATAAACTTGAAATTTTCATTCCTAATGGTCCAAGATTAGGAAACCAAGTAATTGAAGCACAGAATGTATCTAAGGCTTTTGATAATAAAATTCTTTTCGAAAACCTAAATTTTAGCCTTCCTCCAAACGGTATTGTTGGAGTTATTGGTCCCAATGGAGCTGGTAAAACCACTTTATTTCGTATGATTATGGAACAGGAAAATGCCGATAAAGGAATTTTCACAACAGGCTCTACTGTCAAATTAGGCTATGTAGATCAAACACATGCTGAAATTGATCCTGAGAAAAATGTTTGGGAAATAATATCAGGAGGAGATGAAGAAATTCAGCTTGGTAATAAAAGCATGAATTCAAGAGCATATGTATCCCGTTTTAACTTCACAGGATCTGATCAAGCCAAAAAAGCAGGAGCGTTATCTGGAGGGGAAAGAAATAGAATGCATTTAGCTATGACATTAAAACAAGAAGCAAATGTTCTACTTCTTGATGAGCCTACCAACGATATTGATGTCAATACCCTTAGAGCTCTAGAAGAAGGTCTAGAAAATTTTGCTGGTTGTGCTGTTGTTATATCACATGATCGTTGGTTCCTAGATAGAATTGCAACACATATACTTGCATTTGAAGGAGACTCTCAAATATATTTCTTTGAAGGATCTTATTCTGAATATGAGGAAAACAAGAAAAAGCGCCTCGGAGAATCTGGTCCTAAGAGAATTAAATACAAAAGATTAATTAAAGATTAATCTTTTTCAAAATATTTTAATTAACAAAAGGTTGTAAGGTTATGAACACATAACACCTTACAACTTTTTTATTTTATGTAATATGGATTTTCTAAAAAGTATAAAAAATAAAATTTTCTTTAATGCAATCATACTTGCCATTATCTCTCTATTCTTTTTTTCTCTGGAAAGCAAATTAAGTTATATGAATATAGGGAATAAGATAAATATGGTATTTATAATAATTTGTCAAACAATAATTCAATATCGCTTTATAAAAGTAGATTTAGTTGAGACAAATAAAGCACCTAAGAATTTTCAACAAGCTTTTTTCGCAAGCAGTCTCATTGTAATTATAGGTGTAATTTTAGCAAGCCTTTATGAAACTTACAGCCTATTTTTAAGTAAAACTCCTTTTGAAAAAAAATTAATTTCCAACCTCGTTATTATCTTAATATCTTTAATTATCAACTTCATAGTCTTAAACAAAAAATGGCAAAAAAAATAATTAGAAAAAACAGCAGCCATATTCATCTTTAACTTTCTGCTTATTATTAAATTTTTTTTGTTCTATTTATAATCAATAAAATTTTTTTTTTGCATAGTTCTTTTTAAGGGTTTTTGATAGTTTTGTAACAAGACATAATTGGTTAGTTTACTACAGGACAAAAAAATATAATTCAATGCAAAAATTATTGTTATTAGGTGATGAAGCTATTGCACAGGGAGCGATAGATGCTGGAATTTCAGGTATATATGCCTATCCAGGAACTCCATCCACTGAAATTACTGAATACGTACAAGCTTCTCGCGAAGCAAAAGAAAAAAATATTCGTTCAGCTTGGTCTGCCAACGAAAAAACTGCTGTTGAATCAGCATTAGGTATGTCATATGCAGGGAAGCGTACAATGTCATGCATGAAGCACGTTGGTCTAAACGTTGCTGCTGACTGTTTTGTAAACTCTGCTATTACAGGAGCAAACGGAGGATATATTGTTGTATCTGCTGACGATCCATCAATGCACTCTTCTCAGAACGAGCAAGATTCTCGTTTTTATGCAAAATTCTCATTCATTCCTATCCTAGAACCTTCTAATCAGCAAGAAGCTTACGATATGGTTCATTATGGATACGAATTATCTGAAAAGTTTTCTATTCCTGTAATGATGAGAATCACTACTCGTCTAGCTCACTCCAGAGCAGGTGTTGTTAGAAAAGATTCTCGTTCCCAAAACGAACAAAATTTACCTGGCAATCTTCGTCAATTTGTTCTTCTTCCTGCAATTGCTCGTAAGCAATATAGAGATTTACTTGAAAAGCAAGAAGGTTTGGAAGAAGCTGGTATAACTTCTGGCTTTAACACTTACATTGATGGCGAAAACAAAAAGCTAGGAATTATCGCTTGCGGTTTGGCTTACAATTACTTGATGGAAAATTATCCTGACAGAAAAGTTCCTTACCCAGTATTAAAAGTTTCTCAATACCCTCTTCCTACAAAACTAATTAATCGCATGTATGAAGAATGTGATGAAGTTCTTGTTTTAGAAGAAGGTATGCCATTAGTTGAAGAACAACTTAAAGGATTACTTAATAAAGGTAAAGTAATTAAAGGTCGCCTAGATGGTACTCTTCCACGTGATGGAGAATTAAATCCAAATATAATTGCTAAAGCACTTGAGCTTCCTTTTGAAGAAGGTAATGATGCTCCTGAATTTATAGCTGCACGACCTCCAAAATTATGTATTGGATGTTCTCATATCGATTCATTTACTGCAATGAATGAAGCACTTGCAGAATATGGCAATGGCCGTGTATTTTCGGATATAGGTTGCTATACATTAAGTGCTCTTAAACCTCTTGAAGCTATCAACTCTTGCGTAGACATGGGTGCTTCAATTACTATGGCAATGGGTGCTGCTGATGCAGGTTTAGTTCCTGCTGTTGCTGCAATTGGTGACTCTACTTTTACTCACAGTGGAATTACTGGATTACTTGATGCAATCAACAACAACTCTCCGATCACCGTATTTATCCTCGACAACTCAACTACAGGTATGACTGGTGGTCAGAAATCTTCTGCTTTAGGAAAAGTTGAAAGCATCTGTATTGGTCTTGGTGTTCCTCAAGAACACATTAGAATAGTTAAGCCTTTGAAAAAACATCACGACGAAAACGTGAAAATCATCAAAGAAGAGTTAGCTCACAATGGTATTTCTGTAATCATTCCTCGCAGAGAGTGTATTCAAACTCTTAACCGCAGAATGAGAGCTAAAGCAAAAGCTAAAAAGCAAGCAGAAAACAAATAAGCCAATCAAAAAACATTGTAATTAAAATGAAAAAAGATATTATTCTAGCAGGCGTTGGTGGACAAGGAATCCTATCTATTGCTGCAACTATTGGAACCGCAGCAATCGACTCAAACCTTCACCTTAAACAAGCTGAAACCCACGGGATGAGTCAGCGAGGTGGTGACGTTCAATCACATTTACGCCTTTCAAGTGATGAAATTGCTTCCGATCTTATTGCTAAAGGAAAAGCAGATCTAATTATTTCAGTTGAACCTATGGAAGCTTTAAGATACCTTCCTTTCCTTTCAAAAGAAGGTTGGGTAATTGCTAATAGCACTCCATTTATCAATATTGATAATTATCCAGAGGAAGAAAAGCTAAAAGCTGAGTACGAAAAAATTAACAATCACGTACTTATTGATGCGGAGCAAATAGCGAAAGACCTGGGTTCTCCAAGATCAGCAAATATTGTTGTCTTAGGTGCTGCAGCGCCTTTCCTTGATATTGAAATTGAAAAATTTGAAAATGCAATTAAAACTATTTTCAAGTCAAAAGGTCAAGAAGTTATTGATGTTAACCTAGCTGCATTTAATGCAGGTAAAGAAATTGCTCTTCAAAAAGTAAACAAGTAATTTCTACTTTTTGATCCTGAATCAACATTCAATTATATTTGAATAATATATAAAAGAGACTGTCTAATTTACTTTTAAGACAGTCTCTTTCAAGCTAAATAACATACCATATTAATGATAGATTATATAATAACATATATTTGTCCAGAATAAGATTTTTTCCTACCATCAATAGTCGTATAATTCACCCTTACAACATATGCATCAGGCTGAACTACCTTCCCTTGAAATCTAGCATCCCAAACAGCCTCAATATCTCTGGAATGAAATATCTGCTGCCCCCATTTATTATAAATAAAAATTTCACCTTCACGCACATCTTTTGTCTTCACCTGAAAGGTACGATTCACTCCATAAGGAGCAATTGCATTTGGAACAAATAACTCTTCTGCAACTACAGTATATTTTATAGCTCCTACAGCTTTACAACCAAATCCATTTTTAACTTTAACATCAATTTCCTTGTCGTTAATCTCATTTCCAGGCAATGTTATACTTTCACCTATGCCTTTTTCTTGATTATCTACGATCCAGTCTATAACCCAATCATTCTGAGGTTTATTTAAACTAATAGTATAATCAGGCTTATTACCTGTCAAATATGGATTCGGAGGTACAATATCTACTACTGGAGATGGATAAACTTTTATAGCTTTCTCTTTTATAATCTCGTTTGTACATTTACCTTTATTAGACACAAGTAGCTTAACATCATAAGTTCCAACCTTATCTATTTTATCAGAAAGATCTTTTCCTTTATAATTCCCTATTCCAGGAATCTCCCATGAATAAGTTATATCTTTATCAGATCCTCCTATTAAATCAAATTCAACTGGTGAACAACCCTCGGCAGGAAGTCCTGTGATTTTTGCTTCTGGAACCTTCAATACTTCAATATCTTTCTGATATGAAGCATCTCCACATTCAGTTGATGAAACATCTAATTTTATACTCTTTTTACCAGGGCTATCCCATTTCACAGTATAACTCCCATTGCCAAGATCTTTACTAACTCCTCCATCTAAATCCCATTTCACAGTGGTTCCTGACGAAGTAGCAGCACTGGTTTTCATTTTTAATTCGACTTCCTCATTGCTGCATATTTGATCCTTGTTCAAATCAAATTCTGCAGAAATATCTTCAACATTAAACTTTATATCTTTCTCATCAGAAGAACACTGATCGGTTACTTTCAGATGAATTGGATTATGCTTTACATCTACCTGAATATCTTTCTTTTTATCACCAGTATCCCAATCAAAGACAAAAGGACCAAAGCCACCCTTGTACTGAGCAGAAAGTTTCACTTTAGAAGCGCACATAACATCCATTTCATCAGGGTTCGTAATTTTTAGTGGAGAGTATGGAATCAGATCAAAAATATAATCGAAAGAAGTTCCTGAACCACATAAAATATTTTCAACACTAATTTTTAGTGTCTTTGCAGTTTTTGGCATTCCTGGCTTAGCTTTAACATGAAGAATTTTCTTGGGTTCTGCAGGTGTTAAAACCACATAATCCGGAAGCGATTCAACATCTGTACCAATTACAGCATCACCTGAATAAGTAATTGCAATGGTACGATCCTCTTTCAAATCAGATTGCGAAATTTCCACGGTAGCTTCATTACATCCATCTATAATTTTTCCTGTAATCGTTTTATGTGTATAGGAAACATCATAACCGCCATCACCAATATCAAAACTTTGAGCTTCTAAAAACACTCCAGAATCTAAAGCATTATCTCCAATATCAGCAATTGCCAATTTCATATGATATTTCTTACATGGGACAACAGTCTCTTGGGCCACAAAAACTGTAGTAAATCCATTGTATTCAATAGCCTTTTCCGATCCAGAAACACCTGGAAACATATCGTTAAATCGATAATACTTACAATTTTTACCTGGCCCCGTTGGCTTTATTTTGTAATTATCATTTTGTCCACAATTTACATTATCAATACTCACAGGATCACTTGTTCCTGGCACCAAAGCTATATTTTTTGAATTATTGGAATATGGACCCGATAATCCAGGACCACTAATAAAAAACCCAAAAACATCATTAAATCCTTTATTAACATATGAATTATACTCCTCCGATCCAAAAACAAAATTAAACTTCACCTTATTTGACATTGGAATGAAATCAAATTCAATAATACATGCATCGAAAGACATTGAACCTCCCAATTTTTCTAAATCAGCATCTCTCCCTCCACTACTCATTCCTGTTGCTGCGGGTTGTTTATTAGGACCCTTTGCATTTGTAGCTAAACCCGAAGTAAGAACTATACCTCGAGGCATATCGATATACCCGCCATTTTTAAAATAACCTGCAGAACGAGGACTACCTGTAAATTTGATATTACTAACCAATCCTTGTTTGCTCAGTCCGGTAAGTAATGCAGTATCGATAATTTTTACCATATCGGCATTATTTTTTGCTTCAAGAACAGTAAAAGCTTGTGAATAGACATTACTAGGAGTAAAAAGGAAAAAACTAAAAAACACAAAAATTATCAAAGCACCCCCTTTGATAAAAGAGTAAACATTCTTATTCATCATAGTTTTAAATTGAAATGGTTATTCAACTCTTTAGTTTACAGAGCATCTCCAAGGTATTGCAAGACTTGGTTTTTCTATAATTCTTTTTTTTTACTTTTATTATGCCTCATTTTTTAATAAAAGTCATTTCTAAAAAAAGAACACTCACACATCTGTTTTTCAGAACAATACAGAGTGTTAAATAATAAATATATGCACAAAATAGCTATACCTTGTTAAGAAGTTTTAAGAGAAAAAAACTAGTTTTTTTTAAACGAAAGGCGAGTTATAGGTAAAATCTCTGAAAAAAAATTAATAATTATTAAAAAACCGCCCTAAAAAGGGCGGTTTAAATAATTTATTTCACAACTAATTTAAATTCTTTATTTTGAGTATTAATAGATAATTTCAAAATATAAACTCCTGAACTCAAATTAATATTTGTAAACTGATATTTGTTATCAGGCATAATTAACTTATCATAATATACTTGAGTACCATCCATAGAAACAATACCTATAGTAAGTTCTTTTCCTGAAGAATTTGGTAATTCAATAGTAAAAGAATTTTTAACAGGATTTGGATAAAGTTTTCCTGTATCTGCAATTTCGACTTCCTGAACATTTACACCAAAACTAACTTTCACCTCATTTGATGATTCTGATTTACCACTTGGATTTGAATATAATGCAGTAATTGTATATCTATAAGTATCCATTACTGGCACTTTATCGGTATACTTAGTGTTATCAGACTCAGAAATTGTAGCGATTACTTCACCATTTCTATTCACTTCATAACCCGTCAAAGTAGGTGCTCCACGATAAACCTTTTTACTATCAGTAATATTTCGGTCATCAAGACGAACTACTTTAGACCATTGATTTGACAATGGTTGGTAAGAAACTCTGGATACATTATTGCTTTTTCTTCCTGAATTGCTCTTGGCACATGACATATAAACTCTGGCAGGAAACTCCCAGTCTTCTCCATTAGAAGCCGCTTTATACCACTTTGCATCTGAAGTTTGATACACAAAACTATGCCCTTTGCCAGTAGGTTTGACCATCATTAAAGAATGAGGAGAAAAATCAGCAGCTGCACGATAAACAGAGACAACAAAGTCACCAGTAACTTCAAATGGCTCTGGCAAAGTGTATATGACTTCAGAATTACTTACAGCAGTAATATCTTCGGTTTCTAATAAAATTTTTGTGCGCTCTGGATTATAAATTCTAAATTTAAATTTATCACTGGTCCAATCGTTAGTACCATTTTTGGCATTGAAAAATGCAAAACTTAATTTTTCGATCTTAGCGGGATACGAATAACTATAATCTGAAGCAGAAAACTGGACAGCAGTTTGTTCAAACAAACCTAAGTTCTTACATTGATCAATCGCAGCATAAGAATACCAATCTTTCAATACATTTGGATCTTCTCCAGGTTTATTCCAGAATAAATCTACGCTTAAATTATCACCTTTTTCAAATCCTAAATTCGAAGGAGCAGCAAAATTTGGTTCTGAAACAACAAAATAGTTATCCTTTTTAACCTTCTTTTCAACTCCATTTGCGACAGCAGTCAACTCAACAGAATAATTACCAGCTTTGGTAAATTGAATCACTGGATTTTCAGAATTTGCAGTTGTATTTAAAAACAGAACACCATCTTCAGGAATAATTTTCCAAGAATATGTATCAATGAAAGGATTTGCAATACTTAGATTTTGTATTCTTACAATATCTGTACGAATTAAATTCTTAGTATTACTTGCAAAATCAACGTTTAAACTTCCTTGTGAAAGAGGATTTTCATAAAGTTTAAGATATTCATCCCAATCAGTTTCCGAAAAAGTTAGGTACTGATCTGAATCCAGATAATAATCAGCATTCAAATCTGTAGATATCTTCTCTGTCATCCAAATCTTCATACCTTTTAGTGGTGCTTTTATATCTTCAGTATGACCTTCAGCAATAACACATTTTGACAATGCAGCTAGTAGCTCTTGAGCAGTTTTATTTAATTCTGGGCTTATATTTTCATCAATCAACAATTGTGCAAAATGTCCAAGATCCTTATGATTAGGATTCTCTTTAGCATAATATGTTTTATCATGACATTTTTTGATCTTAACCTTTGCTGAAGGTAATTCAACTGCTAACTGACGAGAAAATTTATTCAAGCTAGGAATAAATTCAGCCTTAAATTTATCAAGCTGAACTGCTGATTGTGTAGCTGAAGAAACATATGAACTGCCACCTGGTTTGTATGAATCAATAAAAGCATTAACAATATCTTTACAGATTTCAGCACTTTCCAATTTACCATTACTTGCGTTCAAACGCTTGAATGCAGCAACATAGTCCCATCCATCGCCAGGCTCAGTTTTTTCAGAGAAAGTAACAAAATTTACATTATCTTTTAATTGATATGCTGTTTCAGCCTGTCCCATCAAACAAACATCAAATCCAAAAATATCAACTTTACGCTTATAAGTATTATTGAAAATACTTAAAGCATTATTTAGATCCCAAAGAGTTACTTTTCCTACAGCAGATTTCCACTTAGACTCACCACGGAAGATTCCACTACCATGATCCCAAACAGTAATTCCTACATGATCGGCAGGATATTTCTTATAAGTCCAAACAATAAAATCACGCAATGTTTCCCAATTATCCATATCTAAACCCTTATTCATATGAGTGCTTATTTTCTTAGAGATAATTGTAGAATTCATTCCTTCCGGATCTTTTTGTACATAATAAATGCCATCCTTAGCATCATCATCAGAATCGTAAAGGACAATATAATTTACTACTCCAGGAATTGAACCATTAACTTCCATTTCATTAAAGTCTTTTAATCCATCCAAACCTGTACCGTCTTCATACATATAAACCATCCAGGTCCAATCAGCATTTCCTTCTTCTCCAAAAAGAGTAAAACTAAAGTTTTTATCTGCCAAATTGAAAGACACATTAGTTTCAAAGTTTCCTGACTTTTTTGGATTAAAAGCTACTATAAAAGTCGCCTTTCCGCCTTTTGGAATATTCTTTTCTGGAGCTTTTACAATTTTAAAATTGGCAGTTTCTGAAATAGCAAAGGAACTCAAACTTAAGCTCTCAGTTCCAGTATTGTGAATTACAAACTCTTTAGAAACTTCCTGATTAAGTGCTACTCTACCAAAGTTAATTCTTTGTGAATTATTTACTTTTTCACCTAGAGTACTTTGAATAGAAAAATGCTTTCCATCATTAAATGTCAATGATATATCATCAATTGCTGCACCTAATTGTTTAATTTTACCATCTGTATAGAAAAATCCTAGCTGAACACCATCAATCAATAACTCTTTTGGCAAATGCATTGAATAATCTTTCCAATCTGCAGAAACAGGAATGTTTTTAACCATTTTCCATGGTTCAGAAGGTTTTGCTCGGTAAACTAAAACAAAAAGACTCTTCTTATTTTTATTTTCAAATTTATATTTGAATTTCAAGTCTACCCAACCGTATTTTTCCAAATTAAAATAAGGACTTACTAAATAAGTAGTTAAACGTTCTTTAGAAGCGTCAGAGTTTACCCCTATAAACTTGGTTTCATTACCACCAAATTTCATATTTGCACTACTCAATTCCGCATTATTTCCTTTTTCCCAACCGTTGCCGACTTCCCATTTTGATAATAAATCACCAATATTCTTCTCATCAAAATTTAGTTTATATGGTAAATTATCAATAGCAGATACTACATTTACAGAAATGTCTTCTGTAGGATATGAATCTCCTTTACTATAAGTAGCACTTACTTTATAAGCATGCTTTCCTTCAGGAACATTAATATCAGAATACTTTTTAACATTAACATCAGAAAGCGTTGCAATAAGATTATTGTCACGATAAACCTTATAACCCTTTAATATAGGTTGTTCTGCTCTAAATAAATCAATATTATCATTTACAACTTGGACATTATCAAGCCCTAACGAATAACCTTTAGATTTATAAACAAAAGCAACTTTAACTTTTTTCCCTACATATGATTTAAGATTCAGTTCAATTGGACTAGCATAAACATTTGATTCTGTTTTATCACCCATCTCATTTAAACTTGTCCAATTATTATCATTCTCAACTTTAATCATTGTAGAGAATTCACTATATGCATTACCAAGAGGACCTTTATAATTATTAAAAGCAACCCAATATGTTAACTGATCACCTTTCTTCACTTCAAAAGCAGGACTAATTAACCACTGATAATCACTTGCCAGATTTTCTACATATGCGGCATATTTCGTTCCTGGTTTAACATAGTCTGGTAAATAATCGGCATTAGCTTGTTTCCAATGAAATTGGAACTTAGGCTCAATCAATTCTGATTCTTTTGTAGTACTTTCTTTGACTGTCCAGCCTGCAGGAGGAAAAATACCTTCAAAATCTTCTGGTGATTGAATTGTTGGAGTTTCTCCAGCACCCAACCATGAAAGATCAACTTTTGATGCTGAAACTTTAGTCTGAAGATAAGAAGGGGCTTTATAGCTTCCTGAGCCACTAACAACATTTATCTTCTTTACTAAAGAACCTTTTCCGTCAACAGTAAGTTTTACAGTTTTTTCTCCTAGTGAAGAATAAGTAACATTAACATCTTTCTTATAAGTATCAGCATTAAATGTAATAGTAGCAGGATCCGCTCCTTCACCAAACTCCCATTTCCATGTTGATTTAGAATTCACAGAAGCATCCGTAAACTTAATATTTTCACTTACTCCTACTCTTTCTTTATCTGCAGAGAAACTGGCAAAAGGTTCTTCAACAATATCAGCAATTAAATCAATAACCTGACCCCACTTCACATTTCCACATGCAGGAATATCCTTACCAGAGGTAACGCGCATTCTTACTCTTGAGGTTCCTTTTTTAGCATTTGCAGGAACAGTAAATTCAGCTTTTCCAATACTTGTAGCTGTTGAGTAATCAATTGAAATTTGTTCACCCGCATCTTCAAAATCGCCATCACCATTCCAATCAATCCACATACCCATGTTATCTTCAACATAATGGCGTCCATTAGTCAATTCAACAGAGTAGCTTACACCTTTATTTAATTGAACTTTTTGATCATTTAATCCTAAATTAACAAAAGTATTTTTAAAGTCTTTATTGGCATAAGTAAACTTTCCAATCTTAATATTGGTAAAATATTCATCAATTTTATCAGCTCCTGCAGCACAATAAATATCTGAAAAAAAGTTGACTTGATTAGAAAATTTAGATTCTTTATCATTATATACAGCTTTCATTCTAACTTTATTTAAGCCAGAAGGAACATTTTGAACTGACCAGGTTGATGCAACAGAATTATCTAACGTGGCAAAAGCTGTTTCAGATCCATTTAAATAAACTTTATATCCACTAAGGACTGGATCTGCTTTTAAAGAAGAATTAGTAATCATTCGACTTTGTCCATTTGGATTTTGCAAAAAGACGGCCATCATACCTTCATAATTTTTGTCTTTAGTCCATCCACCACCATAAGCATCATAGAAATATGAGTGAGGGCCAAATTCTCCTACTTCAGAAGAAGTTGGATAAAGAGAAAACATATTACCCATGTCAATAACAACAGAAAAAGGGCCATCAATTTCAACAGGAGTTTGAAATTCATATACTACATCAGGTTGAGTTGCAGCATCAACAGTTATTTCCTCCGATTCTGCAATCACTGTAGTAAAATCTGGTTTGCAGATTTTAAATTTCATTTTGGCAGGTTCTCCACCAAGATTAGCAAATTTCTGAGATATCTTTTGAATTTTACAAGGAAAGCTAAAGGTATACCCCATTGTTGAATAATCAAAAAGGACAGCATAATCATCATAGTATGAATTTGCTTGTGCTTTGTAAATTGATTTCCATCCAGACTCCCATTGTCCGAATGCTGAAGGTTTTGTCCAAGACAAATTCATAGTCGACTCACTACCACTTGCAGAAATATTAATTGGGGGAATTAGTTCTGCGGCACGGCTTTTTGATTGGCTTATTAACTGGGCTCCTGTAACCAACAGGAACGCCAAACCAAGTATAAAACGCTTCATTTTTGGAAGTTTAATTAGTAAAGTAATTTTTAGTACTCTCGTGGAAAAAAATCTGAAGTTGTTCAGAGTTTTTATTTTTACTAAATCCAAAAACGAAACACACTTTATCTTTATTCTAAATCAGCAATATCGACGCATTAAATAAGGGTTTTAACAGATTACAACATCCGTTAAAACCCCTAAACCAATCTCAAATTCCCTAACATCATAGGAAAACATAGAATTAGAGACAGAAACTCAAGATTGGATGTTCGATCAGATTAAGATAAAATTAATTGTATGATTTTATTATTTTGATTTGTGCTGATGTTGACAAGGTTTTTTTGCTCCTTGGCAGTTTGTTGCTTTTTTACCTTTTGTACATTTTTTAGCAGTAGTACAAGCCCCAGACTTAGCACATTTCTCACTTTTTACGCATGCTTTACCGCTTGCACATTTAGATTTACAATCTCCTTTACAATCTTTTTTGTCACACTTCTTACCATCTTTACATGTGCATTTTTTTTCATGCTTATGCTCTAAAGAAATTTCATTTGAAGTAGAGTAATTTGCAGCAAAAGAATTCCCAGCAAATGCAACAAAAGAAATAAAAGCTAAGCAGTATAATACCTTCTTCATAGTCTATGATTTATTTTTGTTATAAACAATACATTATTTTTACCATCACAAATCTAAGAGAAACAAGAATTAACTCATGTTAAATCTTTGTTAAAATAGATACAACAAAGTGTTATTCTAAATTTAAGCCCAAAAGAAAGAGACATCACAAACACAAGAAAATTAAATTGTCTAAAAGAAATGATCATCAGAACTACTTTATATTCCTTTTAATGCTACAAAAGAAAATAAATCAGTCCATCTCTATCACAAATAATTTAGTCAAAAATCTGTTTATAAATAACATGAGATACTCAAAAGAAAAATAACTGAATGAAAACTAAAATAATATTAATTATAATCATTTTCACTGGTTTATCACTTTTAGGAGTGGTTTTTTCCCAGATTTTTTGGGTTCAAAAAGCTGTAGACTTAAGAAAAGAACAATTCAATAACAGTATTCGCATTGCTATGAAGAGCGTAATTAATCAGGTTCTTGAACTAAAAAACGACTCTATAGCATATGAAATGGCCTGTAAAAGACCATATTGTAGAAATTCGCATAGTAGTCCTATACAACATATCGATCCTCAAACGCTAAATCGACTCGTAGAAACCGAACTAGGTTGTATGCAACTGAATAAGGATCTTCACTATGGCATTTACAACACACAAACAAAAGAGTTTCTTATGGGCGAATATGAGGGATATCAAAACAACCTCTTAAACTCATCTCATCAATTAGATATTCCATGTTTTAGCCATCCCGGATTATTCAGAATGAGCATATTTTTTCCTGCACAAAAAAGCTTGATCATTAAAAACATGTCTAGTATGCTAATACTAAGCACATTCTTTTTAATCGTTGTAATAATATGCTTCTATCTTACCATACGCACTCTTCTTAAACAAAAGAAGCTTTCTGAAATGAAAACCGACTTCATTAACAATATGACCCATGAGTTTAAAACACCAATGTCGGCAATTTCTCTTGCTAGTGAAATGCTTATGCGACCAAAAATAAAAGAGACTCCAACAAAAATTGATAAATATGCAGAAGTAATTTTTAACGAAAATTACCGACTTCAAAATCAGGTTGAACGAATTCTTCAAATAGCCAAAATGGATAGTGATAAATTAAACATGAAAGAACAGGTTGTTGATTTGAAAAATTTGTTTGAACTTCAACTTGAGTATTTCCAAATGTCACTTAAAGAAATAGGAGGCAAAATTGAATTTTTATGTGATGCCCACCAGACTAATGTATATGGCGATCCTCTTCACCTGATGAACGTAATTTCAAACCTTTTAGACAATGCTATCAAATACACAAAAAAAGAACCTAATATAAAAATCCACCTTTTTAACAAAGAAGGTATGATTTTTGCATCTGTCGCAGATAATGGTGTTGGTATTCAGTCAAGTGATCAAAAATTAATATTTAAAAAACTATTCAGAGTACACACTGGTGATATTCACGATGTAAAAGGTTTTGGTTTAGGCCTTTACTACGTTAAATCTATTTTAGATGCTCATAACGGACAAATTAACGTGAAAAGCACCTTGGGAAAAGGAAGTACATTTACATTTTCTCTACCTCTGTATATTGAATAATTATTAGCAGAATGGCAAAAAAAAACAAAATCCAAATACTTCTGGTTGAAGACGACCCTAACTTAGGAATGCTTATTGAAGATTACTTAGAAATGCTTGGATACAGCGTTTCCTTATGTCAAGACGGAGAAGAAGGTTGGGAAAGTTTCAAAAGCAATCAATACAACTTGTGCTTGCTAGATGTTATGATGCCTAAAAAGGATGGATTTACCCTAGCCCATCAAATTAGAAAAATAAATCCCGCTATTCCTATTATTTTCCTAACAGCCAAGAGCTTAAAGGAAGATAAGATAAAAGGTTTCAAAATAGGTTGTGATGATTACATTTGCAAACCTTTCAACACAGAAGAGCTTAGCTTAAGAATAGAAGCTATAATGAAAAGATGTCAATCCGGTTTCGTTGGAGGAGTAAATAACGATCAGGAAACTTATCACTTCGGTCATTTTATTTTTGATTTTAGTAATATGCTTCTTCTTTTTGGAGAACGTAAACAAAAGCTTACTAAAAAAGAAGCTAAACTTCTTAAAATGCTTTGTATTCACAAAAACAAACTGATTCGTAGAGAGGAGCTATTGGAAAATATTTGGGGTGAAAATGACTACTTCTTTGGTAGAAGTATGGATGTTTTCATTACAAAACTCAGAAAATACCTTCAATTTGATAAAAACGTCCAGATCACCAATGTACACGGAACTGGATTTAAACTTGAAATCCAAGATTCTAAATAACTGACGCAATGCATTTATTAATGTATTGCCTAAAAGAGATATTACCTAAGGCTTTTCTAATAAAAATCATCACATTGATATAATAGGCGATTCAATGCTTTATTGAATCGCCTATTATATTTTCTATTTTTTGATACCCTCTAACATAAAATAAAAGGCAAACTCCAATGCAGTATCTTTAAACTGTTTAAATCTACCTGATGCACCTCCATGACCTACTTCCATATCACAATGCATCAGTAATAAGTTTTTATCCGTTTTTCGATCTCTTAATCGAGCCACCCACTTTGCTGGTTCCCAATACTGCACCTGAGAATCATGCAAACCTGTAGTCACAAGTATCGAAGGATAATCCTTTTTATCAACATTATCATAAGGAGAATAGGATAGCATATAATCGTAATACTCTTTTACATTAGGATTTCCCCATTCATCATATTCTCCAGTTGTAAGAGGAATAGTTTCATCCAACATAGTAGTAACTACATCGACAAATGGGACTGATGCTGCAACACCATTATACAACTGGGGAGCCATATTCAAAACAGCACCCATTAATAAACCACCTGCACTTCCTCCAGAGGCATACAAATGTTGTGAAGAAGTAAATCCTTCTTTAATCAAGAACTCTGAACAGGAAATAAAATCAGTAAAAGTATTTTTCTTCTTCAATAATTTACCTTCTTCATACCATCTTCTCCCCATCTCTTCACCGCCACGAATATGTGCAATTGCAAAAGAAAAACCTCTATCCAAAAGACTAAGTCGGGAAGGTGAAAAGAAAGGATCTAAACTTGAGCCATAAGAACCATATCCATATATTAAGCAGGGATGCGATCCATCTTTTTTCAATCCCTTTTTATATACAATGCTTATTGGAATTTCTGCACCATCCTTGGCCTTTGCAAAAAGTCGTTCAGCACTATAATCATCTGAATTATATTTGCCTTCAACTTCATATTGCTTCAACAACTTTTTCTTTTTTGTTTTCATATCAAATTCAATGATAGAAGTCGGTGTAGTCATTGAAGTATAACCATATCTCAACTTTGTAGAATCAAAATCAGCATTTAATCCCATATAAGCAGTATAAGTTTCTTCTGGCATTGATATATAATAATCCAATGTTTTATCCCATGAAAGAATTCTTAGACAATGTAAGCCTTTAATTCTCTCGTCAAGAACCAAGTAATCATTAAAAACAGAATACGTTTCCAATAACACATCATCTCGATGAGGAATCAATATCTTCCAATTTTCTTTTGAAGGATTATGAATTGAGGTTTCCATAATACAAAAGTTTTTAGCATCAAGATTTGTTTTTATATAGAATTTATCCTCAAAATGAGCAACTGTATATTCCAGATCTTTCTCTCTAGGTGTGATAACTTTAAATTCACCTGTAGGATCATATGCATCTAAAACCCACACTTCAGAAGACACTGTACTTTCTGAATGGATAACAATAAACTGTTCAGATTTTGACTTTCCTACACTAACATAAAAGGTTTCGTCTAAATCCTCATACACCAAAGTTTCGTCATGAAATTGATTATCAAAACAACAACGATATACTTGATAAGGTCTTAATGTCTCTTCATCCTTTCGAACAAAGAAGATACTTTTATTATCATTAGCCCAAGAAACCTCTCCACTGGTGTTTTCTATTTCTTGATCAGAAATTTCACCAGTAGCTAAATCTTTTATTTTAATATTATATTTACGTCTTCCTATATTATCCACAGAAAATGCAAGTCGCATATTATCATGACTTACAGAAACACCTCCAATTTGAAAAAACGAATGTCCTTTGGCCAACTCATTACAATCTAATATAATTTCTTCATCCGCATCAAGGTTACCTTTTTTTCTACAAAACACAGGGTATTCTTGCCCTTTTTCAAAGCGATTATAATAGTAGTAATTTCTTAAACGTGAAGGAACAGACATATCATTCTGCTTAATCCTAGCAACCAACTCTTTAAACAAATCTTCTCGAAACTGTTCCACAGGTTTCATTTGCTCATCCAAATACTTATTTTCTTGTTCTAAATAAGATATTACTTCCGGATTTTCTCTTTCACGAAGCCAATAAAATTCATCTTGACGAGTATGATTATGTTGGGTAAGATCCTTAACTATCTTTTTTGCTTTAGGTGCATCCATAGTTTTATATTTTCATATTAAAAAAACAAGGCCGCTATCTTCTGATAGGAAACGGCCCTTATAAAGATAAAGCTTTATCAGCAAACGCAATTAAAAGCTAGATCATTTTCTATAACAACAACTTTAATTTTTAAAAGAACAAATTAATCCCCAAACTTGGTAGTATTGGCAATTGATTTACTCTTTCTGTATTTAAAGCATCGATATAGAAAATATTCTCTCTATCATATAGATTCGTAACACTTAAATCTACCTCTAAGCGTGTGTTGGCAGAGAAATAAAACTTCTTTTTAATGTTTGCATCTAATCTATGATATGGAATCAAACGTCCTCCATTGTAAGTATCACTAAACAAAGTATAAACTTCTCCATTCTCTGCTGTATAATCGGTATTAATTCCTTCAGAACCAAGCTTTACATTCTCAACATACCCTCTTAACTGGGTAAAAGGGAATGCAGAACCATAATTCCAACGCAAACTTACTTCCCACTGTTTTTTATCACCCAAACGATATACTCCAAGAAGATTCACATTATGTCTGCGATCAAAGTGAGTAGGATATTTTACAATTCTACCGGATTCATCTTCTGCCTCACGATCAACATATGACAAAGAATAAACAGCCCATATATAAAAATCCTTATTTTCAAATTTTAAAGTAAAATCTACACCTTTGGCAAATCCTCTATGAACAGAATAATCTCTATATAAAACTGGAGAAATGTTTTCACCTACATCATTAGAACTATACATCTTACGATGGTTTATGGCAGATAACTGACTAAAGTCCTTAATATAACCTTCAACATTTGTAGTAATATTTTCTCCTAAGTCTAATTCCATACCCACAATCAAGTGTTTTGCTTTTTGGATTTTCTTAGTAATATCTTCATCACCAAATTTCTTTGGAATATTTTGAGGAGCTGTCATTAATCCATTAAATAGATTCACAATATCTTTTTCGCTTCTTGTACTTATTAAATTCTGTGAATAAATACCTGTAGCAAATTTAAATCTCAAGAAGTCGGTAAGTAATAACTTTGCCGAAAGACGTGGTTCAGCAGAAATTTCACCTAATGAAGAATAATATTGTAATCGCAGGCCTGGCTCAATAAGTAATTTATTGAAATTAAGCTTAAAGCTTGTAAAAGCTCCAAATTCAGTGGTGTTTTCCTCAATGTTAATTGCTTGTTGATAACTAGATATTAAACCGGCATTGGTTTTCATTCCCTTTATCTCAAAACCAGTTTTATTTTCTAATTTGTCACCAAAACTAGAGATATTTAAACCTATATTAAAACCACTAATATTACTAAAGCGCTCTGCTCCACTAAATTCTTTATTTCGAACTTCGTAATCTGAATAAGCCAATACACCTTCTATAATGGATGTTGAAGAAGTAGGAATCAATATAAAATTAGATCCAAAGCCATTGGAAACCCAATTAAAGTCAGCTAATTTTTTATATCCTTTCACTTCGTCTTCAAAACGAAATCCGAAAATATTAAAGGCACTTCCTGTTTTAGATCCTATAGAGAATTTTCCATAAATATCGGTATAGTCAAATGGCAAACCATCCTTATTTACATAAGAGTATAAACTTTTAGAAGTACTTGATAGATACGAATTCTTTGCTGATAGTATAAACGAGCTATTAGGTATTCCTAGAATCTTTTTTGTTGGTCCTTCTATTGTTACAGATGCACCAAAGGGATTAGCTCCTATTTTTCCTTTAAATCTATTGGTATTTCCAGAACGGGTTTTAATATCCATTACAGAAGATACTCTTCCTCCATATTCTGCTCCAAAACCTCCTGTATAAACATCAGTACTTCTCATAATCTCTGTGTCAAATACAGAAAATAATCCTATGCTGTGAAATGGATTATAAATTACCATACCATCAAGAAGCACTTTATTCTGAATTGGACTTCCTCCTCTTATATATAATTGTCCACCTTGATCTCCGGTAAAAACAACTCCCGGAACCACTTGAATATATTGTGCTAAATCGGATTGTCCTCCAATACTTGGGATTGCATCAATCTGTTTGGGAGTAACCTTAACCACAGAAGTTCTTGTTTCTGTTTTTGCGGCCTGCCTATCGGCTGTAATATTTACCGTATTCAAATTAATACTACGATCTTCAATATTAAACTTACGAGTAAAAATCTGATTAGCCTTCAGCTTAAATTCAAATCGAACAGTGTCATACCCCAAAGAAGTAATCCTAACAGTATATTTTCCTGGATCCAGATCTTGAATCAAGAAAAAACCATCATAATTTGTAGAAGTACCATAAGAGGTTCCTTCAAGAAAAATATTTACAAAAGGTATTGGTTCTGTTGTATTAGAATCATACACAAACCCCCTAAAAGATCCCTTCTGACTGTAAACTGACGAAGTAATAAGTATAAAAAACAAAAATATAAACTTCGTAAAGAAATTAGATTTCATAACAAGTCTTAGTTTATGGCACTTCAATTTTTTTTAGGCCTTATAAAAAATAAATCTGTCTTATTGACAATCCCTACATTAGTCAAGCCCCTTTCGCATAGAAACAACCTTATACTATAATAGTCAAATGATAATATTTTCAGCAACTACTGAAGAAATAAATTTTATATTAATGACCAAATATTTTTATAATTTTCAATTAACCCTCGGTAAACAAATTTATACTATTCTCACAATATAGGAAAAGGTTTTGGGGAAATAAAATGCTATAGAAGTATTATGACAAAAAAAAGGCATTAGTCTGTTTCATAAAACAGCCAATGCCAATTCATTACTAGTGAAAAGAATCGCTAGTTTTTATCTCTTATTACAGTGAAAGAAGAAACTGCAGCACTTACTTCTATTTTGTAGCGATTGTTTTGATTCTCATAATTTGGAGTTCGATAAGTATTTGAAGACACCTTATCAAACCCAATCATATTGAAATCAGAAATTGCTGAATCATACCTCAACTCACAAGCAACAGTATCTGGAATATTAATCTTTATAGATGAAGCTGCTGCATCAAATTCTACAGGAACTTCACCTTTGGGAGTACCAAAATCGATTCTTATAGATGAAGCACCTCCATCTAATTCAAAAGAAGATAATTGCAAGTCTCTAAGATCTATATCACATTCACCTGCAGCAACATCAAAATCTAGATCCCAGATCACATCTCTGTTAAGCACCAAATTAACAGATCCATCTTCATTATTTCTAAGATTAACCTTCTTTGCGCGCGGTTCGATTTCCAACTTAAAGGTATTATTATCTTCTTCAGACATTATTGAATAAGGGAATTTATTATGACTGGCCTTAAAATCCACCAGATAATCTGAACCTGAAGTTACATTCATTTTCCCTAAGCCAGAATCGAATTCTAACTTACCATTTGTTATATCATCTTTATTTGGAATTTGATAGGTTTGATTCTCTGCTTCAATATAATTATCATTATCAAAATCAAATATATCTGAAGAAGAGATACGAAAATCTCCATTAGAGAAAAATGAGAAGCTCGGACCTGCAAAAGGCAAAGCCACAAATACTCCAAGAATCAAAACAATGCCTATAACTGATTTCAGAACTTTCTTTATAGGCAACATTGCTAATCCTGCCAATATCAATATTAAAGGCCAAAATTGAAATATAGCAGACCATGAAAAATCAATCCATCCGAAATTCCTAAGCAGGAACATTATCCCAAATAGGAGAAGGGCAAATCCCCAAAATAAACTTCCAGTTTTCATAGGCTATTATTTTCTTGATTTCTTTTTACTTCCAAACACAATTGAAACACCTACAATAATAAAAATCACAGGCCAATAAGTTCGGATTAGGTATCCAAAACTATAATGAGGAATAAGATTACCAATTAAAAACAAGACTCCAAAGAGTATTAAAATAACACCTGCAGTGGCATTTCCTCGAGCATTTCTATCTATATTAGATTTCCGACCTCTTTTAAAATCATCTTCATTTTCCATATAATCGTTATTATTTAAATCGTCATTGAATTCTTTATCCTTAAAATAATTTTTTTTGAAGTTATAGTTATCTTCTGGTATAAAAATCCAGCATATCATATAAAGCAATACTCCACCTCCAAAAGTACTCAATGCCAAAATCACAAATAGTACTCTAAACAAAAGTGCATCAATATTAAAATACTCTCCCAAACCCGAGCACACGCCACCTATCATCCCCTTCGATGGAATTCTATATAATCTCCTTGAATACATCATACTGCAATCTTATTTTTAAACAAAAATCCCAAATTTAATGTTAAGTCAATACTTTAGACGGCAATCTTTATTTATGGTTACAGTCTAATCTGAAATTATTCGTTCATCGAAATCTTGCTGGCTTAATGGACATGTTTTTATAAAGGAAGAATAGAAATATCTCTGACTTGCGAACAGATAGTAAACCCAATCTCTAAGTACTCTTGGAAATTTTAAAAATAGTTTTGCCCAAAATTTATATTTATCAATTTTTATTGCAATCATTAAAATTGCCGTCGATGCATAGTAGAATCGGTTATCGATGCGAGCAATTACACTCTTAGAATTTCGAACTCTATTGCTCGCTTCTGACAAATATATTAGTGCTTTTCTTGTGCGAATTGAAACAAAGTAAAACTGTCGTGAAATATCATTCTTTATAATGTATCTGACCGCCCTTTTACAAAAAAAGCAATCGCCATCATAAAAAACCAATTGCCGATCTGATTTTACTCTGGTAGCAATATTATCTTTCTTTTCCATAATGGTCAATTTAGTTTGGGTAAAATACAAAAAATATAATTACAACAACATTGATTCTCAATAACTTTACCCATACTACATTAAAACAATAAACGATTTCTTTTGTCTATAAAAGAACACCTTTGTTCTCACCTTTTCCTTTTGAGAGAATAGACATAAAACAAAATCAATAAGAAACTCGGAAATAATTATGTCAAAAATAGAAGTTGTCAATCCAATTGTTGAACTCGACGGAGATGAGATGACCCGAGTCATATGGAAAGAAATAAAACAAAAGCTCATTCTACCTTACTTGGATCTAAATATTAAATATTACGATTTATCGATTCAAAATCGTGATAAAACCAACGACAAAGTAACTGAAGATGCAGCTTATGCCATAAAGAAATACAATGTCGGAATAAAATGTGCCACAATAACTCCTGACGAAATCCGAATAAAGGAATTTGGTTTAAAGAAAATGTGGAAATCGCCGAATGGAACGATTCGTAACATCTTAGGAGGTACGGTTTTTCGTGAACCCATAATCATATCTAACATCCCTCGGTTGGTTCCGGGTTGGACTGGTCCTATTTGCATTGGCCGACATGCTTTTGGCGACCAATATCGCGCTACAGATATGCTGATTAAGGGTAAAGGCAAGCTTATTATCAAATTTGAAAGTGAAGATGGCAAAAACGACCAATCGTATGAAGTTTTCAAGTTTGAAGACGACGGTATAGCCCTTGCCATGTACAATACTGATGAATCTATTAAAGGATTCGCAAAAAGCTGCTTCAACATGGCTATAAACAAAAAGTGGCCCTTATATCTGTCTACAAAAAACACGATTCTAAAGAAATATGATGGCCGCTTCAAAGATATCTTCGAGGAAATATATCAAAATGAATACAAAACTCAATTTGATGAACTCGGACTTGTATATCAGCATCGCTTAATCGACGATATGGTTGCTTCCGCTTTAAAATGGAACGGAAACTTTGTTTGGGCATGTAAAAACTACGATGGCGATGTTCAATCGGATACCGTTGCTCAGGGCTTTGGCTCTTTGGGTTTGATGACTTCAACGCTATTAACCCCAAACGGAATTACTATGGAAGCCGAAGCTGCTCATGGCACGGTTACTCGCCACTACAGACAATATCAGCAAGGGAAAGAAACATCTACCAACCCTATTGCAAGTATTTTTGCCTGGACTCGTGGACTTGCTCATCGAGCAAACCTTGATAACAATCATGCCTTAGAAAATTTTGCAAACACCCTTGAAGATGTTTGTCTAAAAACTGTCGAAGCTGGTAAGATGACCAAAGATCTTGCTCTTCTAATTCACGGAAAAAACTTGAAGAAGGAACACTATCTAAATACAGAGGAATTCCTTACCGAACTCGAAAAGAACTTAAAGTCTCGTTCGGTTTAATATTACTCAATAAATCCATCTTCATAACAGAAGGAATTATTATATAACCTAATAAATGCTCAACGATGGCTAATTTAAAGGAAACCCTTTACGACAAAATACAACAATGGCGTCCAAGGATAGAAAATCTGTCCAAAAACTATGGTGATGTAGTCATCGACAATGTCACCGTAAATCAGGTAATCGGTGGAATGCGGGGTATTAAATGCTTGCTTACCGATATTTCATACCTCGATCCCGAAGAGGGGATTCGCTATCGAGGATATACTTTGCACGAAATTATGGATAAACTCCCAAAACCTGAAGGTGCCGAAGTGCCTTATGTAGAAGGCCTGTTATACCTTCTTCTTACGGGCGACATTCCAAACGAAAGTCAGGTTGGTGATGTTGTTGATGAGTTTAGCCAAAGACGCATACTTCCCCGATATGTTTATGAAGTAATCGACGCTTTTCCTAATGGTAGCCATCCAATGACCATTTTTAGCTCTGCTATACTCACTCTTGGTCGCGAGTCTATATTCGACAGAAAATATAAATCAGGAATAAGTAAAATGGATTATTGGGATCCAACCTATGAAGATGCCCTTAATCTGTTGGCGAAATTACCTGAAATAGCCTCGTATATTTACACTAAACTATATCGTGATGGAGATCGAATTATTGGCGATCCAAACCTTGACATGGGAGCCAACTTTGCCCATATGATGGGCAAATCAAAGCCTTATGACGATGTTTCGCGTTTGCACTTTATTATTCATTCCGATCATGAAAGTGGAAATGTGAGTGCACACACAGGCCATTTAGTTGCAAGTTCATTGAGCGACATCTATCTTTCAATCTCTTCCATGATTAATGGTCTTGCCGGACCTTTACACGGACTTGCAAATCAAGAAGTTTTGCGCTGGCTTCATGGTGTTGTTGAGCAAATAGGCGGAAAACCTACCGAAGAGAAACTACAAGAGTTTGTTTGGAAAACACTAAACGAAGGTCAGGTAATTCCTGGATTTGGCCATGCCGTTCTTAGAAAAACAGATCCACGATATATGCTGCAAAGAGAATTTAGTCTTCGTCATCTTAAAGAAGACCCTATATTTAAATATGTAGATATTTTATATCGAGTGGTTCCTCCGATTTTAAAAGAACAAGGAAAAGCAAAAAACCCATGGCCTAATGTTGATGCTCAATCTGGAGTTATTCAATGGCACTATGGAGTTAGAGAATATGATTTCTATACAGTTTTATTTGGCGTAGGCCGAGCAATTGGAATATGCTCAAATATTATATGGGACAGAGCTTTGGGCTATCCGCTGGAAAGACCAAAATCTATTACCACTCCTATGCTTGAAGATATGGCCGGGATATAATCTTATTGTTGGTTTCGACAACTTATGCTTTAAAACAAAAACCACCTAGGTGCAAATTAAAATTCACCTAGGTGGTTTTTATTTTTCATTATGGTGCTTTTTGTATTTCACCATGGTGCTTTTTGCATTTCATTATGGTCGAATTTAAAATCCACCTTGGTGCTTTTCGATTTTCATAGTAATGAAATTTAAAATCCACCATGGTCAAAGGGTATCTTCCACCTTGGTGCAAGGGTATCTTCCACCATAATGCAAGGGTCGAACTCTCGACTAGGGTTTGACCCTTTCACCTAGGTAGGCGACACCATCCCTAGTCGAGAGTTGTTCACCTTCACCTTGGTGCTTTATTTTATGCCTTGATATTTACGTTTCTTCCACAAAACCTTATTCAATCTAATCCTCGACAGGATGATTAGGTTCTTCTTCAGAAAGAACTAAAGTGTCATTGATTTTATCGGTTGCTGGCTTGGCAAAATGAATCAACGATAATTCGTTCTTCAAACTATCTTTCAGTAAGTTATATTTAGGAACTGAAGCCTCTGCCACAGGTTTTGCTGGAGGCGACTTTACTTTTAAAGGATTTAAAGCTACGCCATTACGATAGAACCTGAAATCGAGATGAGGGCCTGTTGAAAGACCTGTAGATCCTACATAACCAATTACATCTCCTTGCTTTACACGCTTGCCCGAACGAATTCCTTTTCCATATTTACTTAAATGCAAATAGGCTGTACTATAGGTTCCATTGTGTTTAATCTTAACCATATTGCCCCCGCCGCCAGAATATTTTGCTTTGATTACGGTACCATCACCTACAGCATGCACCGGAGTGCCTGTTGGAGCAGCATAATCAACACCATGATGAGGGCGACGAATCTTTAACTTAGGGTGTAAACGTGAATTAGAAAACCTAGAGGATATTCTTTTATATTTTAAAGGAGCCTTCAAAAAGCTTCTTCGCAAACTTCCGGCTTTATCGTCGTAATAAGAACCATCGGTAGAATCACTTTCAAACCAAAAGGCAAAATTATTATCGCCATAGTGATTAAAGTTTGCAGCAATTATTTTGCCCAAGCCAACAGGCTCGTCCTTTACAAATTTTTGCTCATAGATGACCTTATAAAAGTCGCCAGATTGAATTCCAAAAAAGTCGATGGTCCAGGCAAAAACTTCAGACAGTTCGTTTGCCATTGCAGGATCGGTATTGTTATCAACCATTGCATTCCACAATGACGATTCGATTTGACCACTACTTTTCATGATTCGTGTTTGCACTGGTTTTTCGCCACAAACTATATCAAGGCTATCGGTTAAGCCATAAATAACATAATCGATTTTATTGGGTTCATAAACAAAATACAGGGGTTTTGACAGGGTGTCTTCTACCGAAGATATAATTGCATAGGGCTTTCCGGCTCTAATTTTTCGCACATCAAAAACATCTCTCGATTTTTTTGCCATACGATCAATTACGCCATAGTCTACACCATATTCCTGAAGTAACTCCGAAAGAAACTGATTTTTCTCAACTATACCGTTCTGTATTTTTAAACTATCGATATTCATTCCCCATTCAATTCGTGGTGCAGGTTTTGCCACAGAATCTACTGGTATGCTGGAGGTTTCCGATTCTTTATTATTATCTAATTGATTACATGACATTACTGCTAAACCCATAAAAGCAGCAAAAGCCAATCCTTTGGAAAATCGCAATACGCTCCCAATTTCTTTTCTCATTATTAGTTTCTGATTAATAAATAAATAAAGCCCTTTAAAAAGAATCAATTTTAGAACGACAAGTATTCAATTTTGTTCTAAAAGCAATTTAAATTTACACGGCAAAAGTACATCTACATATATTAAATTGAAAAAAAAATTGCTGAATCATCCAATTTGCCCCTTCAAGAGCTTTTTAATAATTTCGTGAGTATCAAAAGGGAAATCTTGTTTCAACATCCAATCCAGATAATTTAGATGACTGGGATCGGTTAAAACCACATTTTTTCCTGCATATTTACCAAACCTAAAGCAAGCATTTCCTTCTTCATCTGCAGTAAAGAAACCGCTTCTATCCAGATATTTTTGTTCCGAATCTAAGCCTGCACATATCAATGAGTCGATATCGTTTTCCAGCCCATACTTTTCTATCTGCTTATACAAAACCTCAACAGTAGCGTTGATATCGGCATCTGCCGAATGGGCATCCTCCAAAGTTTTATTGCAATAAAAAGAATATGCAGCAGATAGATCTCTAGGTTCGCGGCGATGAAATATCTTCATCGGATCAACAACTTTTGTATTTAAATCAAAAGGAATCTGCATTTCTGCTCTACGAAATTCATTGACCAGAAGAGGCAAATCAAAGCGATCTACATTAAACCCGCCAAGGTCGCATTGATCAAAGAAAATATATAAAGATTTGGCCAATTGCCGAAATGAAGGTTCATTAGCAACATCTTCATCAGTAATTCCATGAACTTGGGTAGCTCCAGGGCTTATCGGAATATCAGGTTTAACTCTACGTGTTCTCGATTCTTTCTTTCCATCAGGATGAATCTTTACTACAGCAATCTCAACAATTTGATCCGTTTTTACGTTAGCACCAGTAGTTTCCAAATCAAAAAAAACTACTGGTCGACTTATTTTTAGCATGAATTTATTTTTTTATTAGAAACAAAAGTAAAACATTCATTCTCTAAGTAGCAGAAGAGAACAAAAAAAGATCTTACCACTATTTTTATTTATTTTTGCACAAACCCTTAAAATTACTCGTAATGGCTACAATAAAAATCAATTATCAGGGTCAGTTAAGAACCGAAATGACTCATCTACAATCAGGAAAGAAGTTAATTACCGATGCCCCTACAGACAATCATGGCAAAGGAGAATCTTTTTCTCCTACCGATATGGTAGCAGGAGCATTATGTAGTTGTATGCTAACCATAATTGGTATTGCTGCAGAAAACCATAACTTCAGCATAGATGGCGCAGAAGCTACAGTTACAAAAATTATGCAAAAGGAACCCCGCCGCATTGGAGAAGTTATAGTAGACATTTGCTTTCCCAAGAAATATACAGATAAAGAAAAGCGCATTATCGAAAAAGCAGCCCTATCGTGTCCAGTGCATCACAGTCTTCATCCTGATGTCAAAAAAACAATAAACTTTAATTACATATAACACAATTGAATTAAACGACGAAAAACAAGTCATTATGGATTTTAATCTAGAAGAAGGAGTTAGAGGAAACAAAGAACAGATTGTAGAATCTAAAGATACGGCAGCTAGCTATGGCTCAGGCTTAATTGAAGTATTTGCAACACCCGGAATGATTGCCCTTATGGAGCTTACCTGCTGTTCGAGCGTTCAGGAGTTTCTTCCAAAAGGCTGGACTACTGTTGGTACTGAAGTATGCATAAAACATACAAAAGCAACACCTAAAGGCATGAAAGCTCGCTGCGAAAGTACTCTTACAAAAGTTGATGGAAAGAAACTTGAATTTGAGGTAATTGCTTATGATGATGAAGACATGATTGGCAAAGGTACCCACAAGAGATATATCATCAATGAAGATAAATTCATGAGCAAGTTTTAATATAAAAGCAGGGTTTGAAATCCTGCTTTTTTACCAATTCAAAATATTACAGATCAAATTTCTTCTACTTTACAAGCTTTACCTTACCTACAACATGATTCCCTGATATTAAACGCAATAAATAAATACCTTTTTCCCAGTTTACAGAACTTATATATATTTCTTTCTGATCCACATTTAGTGTTTGTGAATAAACCTTTTTTCCCTCTATATTGATCACCTCCAAAATTGAATTGCTCTGATACTTAAATTGCTGCTGAGTCAGGGATATATTTCCATTGGTATATTGTTTCTGAATAAATAAAGGTAATTCAAGCTTAAAACTTGATGCCACAGGATTTGGAAATGCTTTTAGCCTTTGAATATTTCTTCCCTGAGAAAACTCCTCAACATTCACTATTTCATAATCATTTAAATCAATTGTTTCTGTATTTACTGGTGAATCACATAAATAATCATATTCCCGAGATTCAGTACACAATGGTGCATATTCAAGATCGCCGGTAAACTTATATAAATGCACACTTGGATCCTCAGGCTTAGAACAAGAAATATTATATGTTCCTGCAAATAAATACTTATTGTCTGATGTTTTTATCACCGATGGGAGTCCAATATCCATTAACACTTCTTTCTGTATTTTCCCCAAAGTATCTATAATTACTGCCTTATAATTATCTGGCCTTTGACGTTTTTTCCTTTTTATTGGAAATTCAGAAATATTTTCGGTTTCTTGATCTAAATAATTTTCTCTTCTATTATCAATTGGATTCATAGCATAAGCTCCAATTATTTTATTGTTGTCAGCAAAAACAAATTTCGAGAAAATTCCCCATTCTTCTGTTTCATCAGGCTCAACCATATTATACATTCCTTTTAATTTCCCTTTTAAATCAAGCTTCATTAATCCTGGAACCGTATTGTAAACGTAATACTTATCTTTGTAATAACATCTTCCCAAACTATAATATAAGTTTTTGCCTGAGGGTGCTATTTGTCCACATAATGATCTTAACACATCCCCTTCTCCTGTGTTTTTATCCTTCAATAGTTCATTTGTCCATTTCAACTCTCCATCTGATCCTGTCATAAAAGTATATACTTTGGAAAGATAAAAAGCAACTTTTTCAGTATTTAAAATAAATTCAGCCCAAGAAGTTACCAAAATACGATCACCAGGCAATACCTGCATATCAGTTATATTCTCATTAAAGAAACTCTCTGAATCATAATAATGACGCCATAACAAGTCTCCTTCTGGATTAAAGCAATACAAAGAAATACGGTTTACTCCTTCTGAATCTAAAGGATGATTATAACTAATTGAAACTATTAAATTGCCATTGGATAAAAGAGCTATTTTATCTGCACAATCATCATTCCGATCAGGGGTGCGAAAAATTTTTGACCAAACAACTTCCCCACAAGAGTTTAATTTTGCTACAAAAGGATCATAAAATTCATTTTCCTTTAAACTTATAACCTCACCACAGAGATAAATATTACCATTTCTATCCTCCGTATGATTTAACAAAAGAGTCCTACTTTTTCCATTAGCATTTATTATTCTTTTTTCCCATAATGGTTGCCCATTAATATCCATTTTGCAAAGAACACCAATACCTTCTTCTCCCAAAAATGCACTTAATAAAAAACCATGATCATAAGATTCTGTAATATTTCTTTTTAAAGCCACTTCTTTAGTAAAATACTTCTTTTCCCATTTTTGAGCATTCAAGTTCAATGAAAAAACAAATAGGAATGTGATTAAAAATAACTTTTTCATAAATTCGATTTCTTTTTTGCTTTGAAAACAAGTTTAGGTTATTAGATTATTTTCAAATTACAATTCAAGGAATAGAACTATTCCTTTTTCAAAAATTCTCCGCAACTTAATAAAAGAAATCAAACTTCGGTCATTTTGACACTTCTAAAAACACGTAATTTCAACAGACTAGATAAAGAACAAAACAAAATAATTATGCTAGCATCAATCTTCCATAATTCTTTAGAAAAAACTTATTCAACCATAGAAGCCAAAATGTTTTTATTCGCTACACCAAAAGGAATATGAACTAATGGAATTTTACTTCTTGAAGAATCAAGATGAACCATTTGGTCATCAAAATAAATATGAGGCTTCAATATATTCAGCACTCTACTTTTATCTACTCCTCCCATAAGAAACATCTCATCAACAGTTACCCCCCATGATGATAAAGTATTGATTGCTCTTTCATGCGCAGGAGCTTCGCGAGCAGTAATAATTGCCGTACGCAATATCTTTTTATAAGCAACATCTTCCTGTTTTCTTTTCAATTCAAACTCTTGAAAGAAAGCCAGTTTCTTGAAAAACTCGGCTAAAGGTCCCGGATTATGAGGCTTTTTGATATGCTCAATTTCGTATTCAATAAATTTGTCAAGATCTTTACTTTCTTTATAAATACGTTCAGAATTGTCATCTGCAATCACTCCATCAAAATCAAAAGCCACACGTAATTCTATATCATCTTCTTTATCTTCAACATCAGTCGAAACAAATTTCCCAGCAGGATATCCTGCTTGTATAGCATTTACAACATCGGTAGAGTTTACAGACAAGAATAAACATATATTATATGCAGGCATATAATGGTATGGAGATTTGCCACTTGTAAAAACTGCCTTTGAAATATTTAAACCATGCTGCTTTATGGAATTAAACACTCTAATTCCGGTTTGTGGATTATTCTTTGATAATAACACTACCTCAACAGGCATATCCTCTTTATACGAATCATTTATTTTCAATAATCTTTTAATAAAAGGAAATGCCATTCCTGGATTTAATACAACATCTCTTTTTTCCTCCTGATATTTACTGAAAGCCTCAAGTCCTTTATTCTTAAATATTGAAAGCTCTTTTCTCATGTCAAATAAAGCATTTGACGACACCCCTACTACTAATTTACGTTCAATTGGATAAGGCATAGGTATTCTTTTATATTTCTATCATCCAAATCTAAAAATAAAAAATGCAGTATCAACGATTAATGACACTGCATTTTTAAAGGTTTTAGAATATATTACGAGATCCCACCGTATTTAATTCCGGTCATTTTGCATATATCCGCATCAAAGCTAGTTAAGTCATCCTGGCAAAACTGGTCTACGCAGTCATGACCGCAAGCTCTGGCAACAATCTTAATCAAATCAGTGCTTGCACTGAAGAAATTATATAATTGCTTAGCCGATTGTTCTACAATCAACCTTGATCTTAAATCTTTCTTTTGGGTGGCTATTCCTACAGGGCAATTATTTGTATGACATGCCCGCATTCCTAAACATCCTACAGCTTGAATAGCAGAATTTGCTATAGCTACAGCATCAGCACCCATAGCTAGTGCCTTTATAAAATTAGATGGAACACGTAAGCCTCCTGTTATAATCAAACTAACATCATTGGCTCCACGCATATCTAAATGTTTACGTGCTCTGGCCAATGCAGGAATAGTAGGTACACAAATATGATTCCTTAATATTATAGGTGCTGCTCCTGTTCCTCCTCCTCTACCATCTAATATAATGTAGTCTGCTCCTGCTTCTAAAGCAAAATCAATATCCTCTTCGATTCTACTTGCCGACATCTTAAATCCTATTGGAATACCACCAGTAAGCTTTCTTACTTTATCGGCAACTTTTGCAAAGTCCTTGGGAGTGTTTAAGTCAGAAAATGTAGCAGGACTAATTGCAGTTTTACCTTCAGGCAATCCACGAACTTTGGCAATCTCTCCGACTACCTTATAGCCAGGTAAGTGTCCACCAGTTCCTGTTTTTGCTCCCTGGCCTGCCTTAAAATGAAATGCCTGTACTCCTTTCAATAAGTCGTATGAAAAACCAAACTTTGCTGATGCAAGTTCATAGAAATATCTTGAATTGGCGGCTTTCTCTTCAGGAAGCATTCCTCCCTCGCCTGAGCAAATTCCTGTTCCTGCCATTTCTGCACCTTTACTAAGAGCAATCTTTGCTTCCTTGGATAGGGCTCCAAATGACATATCAGAAACGAAAATAGGAATCTCCAGCTCTAAAGGTTTTTTGGCTCTTGGACCTATAATTACTTTCGTACAAATTGGATGATCGTCTAAAAGTGGCTTTCTGGACAACTGCGCTGGAAGAACCTGAATATCATTCCATTTCGGCAAAGAGTAACGCTCTACACCCATAGCTGTAGTAGCTCCATGTCGACCATATTTGGTTAACCCATGTTTTGCCAAATGTCGAATATATTCATTATAGGGTTCTGTATCTTCGGGATGGGTATCCTCATATTCACCCAGATATTCATCTTCCTTAAAAGGAGGAGGTATTTCATTATCTTCAAACCACTCTACATCTGCTTCATCAACATAAATAGCTCCTTGAAATGTAGATGTTTTAAACTTATATAAGCGCTCCTCGGGATTATATTCACTTACTCCGGTATCAAAACGATAATCCCAATTGTGTACACCACAAATCAGGTTATTTCCTTCAATATGCCCATCGCAAAGCAAAGCACCCCGATGAAGACAACGCCCATAGAGCAATGAGATTTCTTCACCATATTTAACCAATACCAAATCGGTTCCTCTAACTTTTGCACGAAACGGAACTTTATCTTCTAATTCATCAAGCTCGACCAATTTTATTGGCCGTTTCATATCTATATACTCTTTGTATGCATCCATAATATTTGCTTTTATCCAATTCTCTTTTTAGGTAGGGAAATCAAATTAATTTAACATCAGTAAATATTTCTAGTAAGGCGGGTCCTTCTGTCTTAAACAATTCTATCAAAGCCGAATCCAACATCTCAGGTTCAGTAACTTTAAAGCCTGGGATACCCATAGAACCGGCATATTCAGCAAAATCAGGATTACTTAACTTTGTTTTCCATTGTACAAATTCACCAGCTCTTTGCTCTTTCGATATTTTACCTAATTCATTATTATTTAACACAATCACCTTTACAGGTATATCATAATGTACCAGTGTAGTTAATTCAGCCAAATACTGACAAATACCTCCATCTCCTGCAATAGCCATTACAGGTCTTTGATTGCCTACAGCAGCATAGGCCCCAATGGCAGCAGGCAGGGCAAAACCAATTGAACCCAAATAACCTGACATCAAGAAAGTATTTTTCTTACTTTCAAAGTATCTACCTAGGGAATAGGCATTATTTCCAACATCAACAGTAACAACAGCATCTTCAGGAGCAAGTCGATTTAATGCTTCAAAAACTGTGGAACTCGAAAGACCATTCTTACGATATTCAGCTAATCGCTTCCTCTTCTCTGCTTTCCAAATTGCCCAGCGCTCTTGTATTTCTTCTCTTTGATTTGTAGTATGAGTCATTTCCTCAATAAATGGACTCAGTTGTTGCAATGTAGATGAAATCTCTCCCCATATAGGAATATCTATCTTATGGAATTTCGCCAAAGCCAAGCGGTCAAAATCAATCTGAATGGTAGGCTTATGATCTGTAATTCCGGTATGATTAGAGAAAGAAGCACCTATAACCAGCAAACAATCAGATTCATTCATAAACCATGAAGCTACAGGAGTACCACTTCTTCCTAAAACTCCACCGGCAAGAGGATGTAAATCGCTTATCTGACCTTTACCTTTAAAGGTTGTCAATATTGGACAGTTTAAGTTCTCGGCAATTTCAATCACCTCATCCATATGAAAGCGAGCACCGTGACCTACAATAATTACAGGACGTTTTGACTTACTCAATAAATCAACAGCATCTTCAACAACTTCAGGATCTGCCATCATCTTCATTGAAGGCATTCGCCCTTCTGGTCCCTTTGGCATTTCACCTTCTTCTGCTCTTATAGTTTGAATTTCATCGGGGAAGGTAATATGAGAAACATCTCGATTAATCAAGGCATGTTTTACTGCTAAAGACATCATCTCAGCATGATTACTACCCGCCTGCACTGTGTGATTAAATTCGGCAACGGTCATAAATGCTTTGGCAAGATCTACTTCCTGAAAGTTTCCTGTAGAAACTACCTGATTGGCCACCTGTCCTGTCAAGGCGAGTAATGGAACACGATCTACTTTAGCATCCCACATTCCTGTAAACATATTGGTAGCACCAGGACCTGCAATAGAAAAACAGGCTGCAGGTTTTCCGGTAAGCTTTCCATAAGCAGAAGCAGCAAAAGCGGCTGCACCTTCATGACGGATACCTATAAACTTCAGAAATCCCTTTTCTTCTGCTCTTCGCATAGCATCGGCCATTCCTAAATTAGAATGTCCCACCATTCCGAATACATTTCTTACGCCCCACTTTACCATTGTGCCCACCATAACATCTGATATATTGGGAACATGTTCTTCTTTTTCGGGAACACCTACATATACGGCATCATTCTCAACTTTTACCTCATATGACTCTAATCGTTCATCGAACCCTCCAGGAGATTGGCCTGTACAAGGATGATAATCCCATCCATGCCAGGGGCAACGTAAATAACCTTTTTCAATACTACCCTCTCCTAAAGGACCACCTTGGTGAGGACATTTATTTGTAAGAGCCGAAATTTTACCATCATAGTGAGTCAGGCATATCTCCATTCTTCCAGCGGTAACTGTCATTACTCTGCCCTCCGCCAACTCATCAACATGGTTTAATACTTTAAACCACTGCTTTTTTATTTCTTTATTCATTTGTTGGAATTTGTTTTTTCGGATAAACTCTAATCGAGAAGATGAGTATTTGAAGAGCATATCCTTTAAGAAAAGAATTATTGAATATCGTTTATATAATCAGACTGAACCTTTTTATCGTAGTTTCTCTTTATAGAAGTCTTAGGATTTACTTTTAGCACAAACCAATCATCAACTCTATGCAGATTTCCCTTTACATAAACAGGAAGGCCAACCATTTGCAATACATCCTGATTGATTGGCTGTCCATTTTCTCCCAGAAGCAAGAAATATTCTGCTACACCTTTATTATTGTGAATGCGCAATACAGGAGGCACTCCACCACTGATACATCTAATTGCACACGATCTGTGTATTTTTCCATAGGCAGGATTCATAACTCCAAAGTAGCACTTAGGATCAATAATTTCACCTTGCAGTTGTATCTCTCCCATATCCTCCATAATTCTGTCGGGCCATGGTTCTGTTAAAGGAATAATAGAATCCATTGTATTTTCAGGAGCAGGAACTTCAAGAAGAGTTTTTCCATCATAATATATTGCAGAACCTTTCAGTACTACTTCATAATTCCTAAGGTTTCCGTTGGTCAGATATTTTATTGTATCTATAGTTTTATTTGCACTATGTTTACCTACCCCTACAAGAATAAAACTCTGATAATTGCCATTCCCCACTTTTACTTTCAATAAAGGAACTGGATATTCATAAATTACACCCTGTATTTTCTGAAAGCTACCCAACTCATTCGTACTTGGGTTAAATTTCTTTTGACTAAGTGCATAAAGAGCACCAACAACAATTGCAATCAGAAATAGCCAGAAAATTGTTCTTCTCTGAAACCTGAGAAGTTGTATAGGCATTTTTTCGCTCCAACCGATAAAAAAATCTTCACGTCCTTTTCTTTTTTTCATAGTAATAGTTTTTGGCGGAATAAGAGTTTGCAATCATTGCAGAGATCAATAAGACTAATAGGAGAGATTTAAGAAAGAGGGAGAGGAAAAGAATCCTCAACCCTCATAATATAATGTTTAAGTAATCGAGTAATTCAAATTTACTTTAAATATTTTTGCCAATTGACATCGGCCTTTTTTTTATATTCAGCTTCATTCTTTTCCCACAATGGAAGCGTATTATGCCCCCATGCATTATAAAAAAGATGTAGCTTACCATCTAGCACCTTAAATGTTTCGGGATTGACACTTACTTTCTTACCCGATTTTCCCATAGCATATGCACACCAGCCACCATAAACAGGTTCGTACATCTCTGGGTCTTCCTTAAACATTTGCAAATGCTCATCGCTTACAAAATAATAAGTTATACCCTTATATTTATAGCTATACTTCTTACTTCCTTTTTCAGCTTTATTATCAGTAAAATAAGCTACAGGATCGTATCCTTTAATTGCCAAACCACTTTTAATATTAAAGTTATCTACACGCTGCTTTTCGGTTAGGTTTTGAGCATGTAATCCAAAAGAAAATGACAACAGCAGTATAATGATTAGTTTATTCATAATATTAAACATTTAATTTTTCATTTTAATTAGACTTCTCTCTTAATCCAGTTTTGTAGGTTCAACATAAGTACCTTCTGGATTCGCTTTAGGAGAAATAAAGATTGTATTTCCCTGGAGTTTTAAGTTATAGGTACTTATCTTTTCGGTAAAAGGTGGAGGAGCCATACCTTTTTCGGCAACATACTGAAATCCATGCCAGGGGCAAGTTACGCAGCCATCAACCACTTTTCCTTCTCCCAAAGGACCATTCTGATGCTTACATACATTGGATATGGCAGATAATTTACCATCATATTTAAAGATAGCCACACGCTCTCCTTCAACATTACATACATGAGCACGAGTATCTTCAATATCAGAAGCATCGCACACCTTTAACCATTCTTCTTCAGCCATTTCAAGCTTTTCTGCATCTCTTCGTCTTTCCTTATAAGCTGCAATTAAATGCAGACATATAAGAGTTAGCATTCCCAATCCCAATAGAATCAATAGTATAGGAGAAGTTTCGACCTGAAACGCTCCCAACATTACATGCATAAACACCAGCAAATATGCTATATAGACAAACATATGCAGTGCCTTCCACATTTTCGGACTTAAATGAGCCAACCAGAAATCATGACTACTTGCTGCCATAAGAAATAGAATAATCAGCGTAAAGAATCCAAGCACCTGAAATGGGAAATTTGGGAAAGAACCATATTCCATATTGCTCATAAATAACGACCTTAGAATACTAACATCGCCATAGGCATGAAACCATATCATCGAAAAAACACCATGAATCAAGGCAACTATAAACATAATTACACCCAAATGCCGACGATTATATAGAAGAGGCAGGTAACGTTTATCTATACGAGACAAAGGACCAATACTTAATATAATATGCAAAAGCAATAGAGCCAAAACTGCAGTGGTTCGTATTAGCAATGTCTCTGGGCTAACATTGGGATTAAACACACTGGTTAAAACCACAAAGACAACTACAAAAACTACAATTAGCCAAAATAAAAACTTATCATATCTTTTCTTTGCTCTGGTCCACTGAACAGGAACATAACCAACACTCATATTAATTGTTTTTGGAGGTTAAAATGGAATATTGATCTTAGGATAATTTCCTAATGTACTTTTGAAATACATTTTATCGAATAGCGTATCAGCAACAGGCCAGCGGTAAAGACCCTTTTGCCCGGTGTTGCCAAGCAAAACATCTTTCTTATTGAGGTAGGAAACGTACATAAGAGGAGCAGGAAGCTTTAGCGGTTCTTTCAAAAATAACTCAAGCTGAAAGGCTCCCGCTTCATCCGATCTTATATTGATTTTATAATTATCGCCTTCATACATCTTTACAATATATTCTAAAGGAGTGGGCAATTCTTTTACAACCAATTCTTGAGTATAAAAACGAGGAGTATAAACTATAGCCAGAATAAAAAGCAGTGGCAATAATATAGTCCATATTTGCCACCATCTGCGGTGTCTATTTCTTAAACGTTTAATCATAAAACATCTATTTTGATTTCAGCCATTTGATAAGCATTACAATCCAAAAAGCTACACTCCCCGGAAATAAAATCAAGCGAGTGCCAAAGCTTGCTTTCTGGGCTCCATGATCTATACGCTGGAGTCCAACCGACACGAAAACGATTCCAAAAACTATCCCGATAATAAAATAGATCTGAATTAGATAGAGGAAAGTAACAATTAGAATTTCCATAGGCTAGAGTAAGTGTTCTTTAGAATAAAAAAGGAAAGATTAAAATGTTCAATCAGAACCATTATGCTTCAAAACAAAGATATAAATACTAATCAAGATATTCAAGATGAATTTCGATTTAGAAACTATAAATCAAGAGGATAGAACACTATAGGGAGTAGGGATTAATTCTTTTCAGATGAGTTCATCAACTTTTCAACCAGAACAGAAACACTTGTACCCAGTTCCTTTACTAAATCTACATTATTAATCTTTAGTTGCTTTGCTCTTAGAATAGCATCTTTAATACCACCCTTAAATGCTTCAAACTGAATGTTATCTTTCTTATATGAATTAAACCCTTTTTCTTGTAATATTCTTGATAATTCTTTTTGTAAAAACCTTTTCTTTCCAGTCTTCCTATTATGTAACAGCTCAGCAAAGTTATATTTATCCAAAGATGTTAAATGCAGAAGCAACCATAGTTCGAATGTAGGGTTTGAAAGAGCCAAACTATAGCCTTTTTCTTTACATTCTGCAATGATCTCCTCCAGTTTATGTTCTTTAAAGTTTTGAGGATCTCGATCTACAACCATCCAAAGTTCATCAGATTCGGCATCGTACTCTTCCCATCTTTCTTTTCTTTCATCAAGTAGAGCAATAACATGCTTGGCTGCACTCTTGGTATCTTTCTTTCCATCATCGGTTAATTTCTTTTCCAATCGATCTATTACTATAAGATTGGGAAGATCCATTTTACTTATTCCATCAAAATAATACTCTTCACTATCACCTTCAGTAGCAATAGATATTATGTAGATTGATTTTGGAGATATAGATTCAGAAACAATTCGTCTTTTACCAAATACGCTTCTAGGTCGCAGTCTTCCCATATTATTCACTTAGGTTTTTAAAGCTTTTAAAAATAGGTATTGCTCCATATCTTCCAACGAGATAATCTTTTCTAATGGCTTTATCATTTCGCACTTTAAACTCATCCAAAGAAAACAATCTACTCTG
>JBGRQE010000001.1:0-162164 GCA_041725955.1 Bacteroidales bacterium | reverse complement strand
GGAGGTGCAATATATGAGTTGTGTGTTGAAGGGAAGGTAAATGTTCCAAATTTTTTGTCTAAATAGCCTCCATCTTCAAAGCTAAATCCATCAATAATTTCAGGTCTTTTCCAAACTCCATCTATGTTTTTAATATACCATAAATACCCCTTGCCATCGCGATATGCATAGAAATTATACATTTCGTTATTGAATACAGCAGCACCGGCAGAAGCCCCCATTTGAGGACCATTAACTATAACATCTTTAGTAAATCCATGTCCATCAAATGTAGTTACCCACATTTCGTTTGATCTTGGGCTTCCTTGATGCATAACCCAAATTTTATCTTTGTAAACAACAGGAGTTGGTGTTCCTAACAATAGTACATCGCCTACACGCATATCTTTACTCCAGGTTTTACCATCAAATGTGAAATACCACAATTGATTATGATTTCCACCACCACTTTGATGGAAAACATAAAGCTTATTATTATAAACTACAGTAGCAGGAGATTCTGTTGATAGAATGGTTGGAATTTCCATATCACGTGACCATGAATTTCCATCAAAAACACTATACCATAATTCTTGACGTCCATCTTTAGCCCTATGCAAAACATAAAGTTTATCTTGAAATACAACTGCAGAAGGAGAATACGACATACCTATACCTCCCAAATGCATATCATTTGACCATGATTTGCCATTGTGAATTGTATACCATAATTCACCTCTATGACCATTATCTTGGTGAAAAGCATACAATTTATCTTTATAAACGACTGCAGAAGGACTCTCTGACATTTCTAAATTAGGAACTCTAGATTGTAAAGTCCAATCACCATCTTTAAAAATTCGATATTCTAATTTCTTATTTTCACCTCTTCCCTGATATAAGGCCCAAAGTGAATTCTGAAATTCAACTAAAGAAGGGGCTGCTGTGATGCCGTGAGGACCATCGCCTACATTATGTTCTTGAGCAGAGGAAAATCTGGGTAAGAAAAATACAACCAATAACATGGCTATACACTTCATGTTTAGTCGAGTTAGCTTCATAGTAAAAATGTAAAAATAGTTTTCTTATTTATTTCATAGCTTACTACTTCAAACTAAAAAACATATACCATTATTATCAAAAGCATATAATCATATTTTAGAAAAATTAAGAATTATAAAAAACACGAAAGCTTATGCTAACATTAATTTAAAATAAACTTAATAGTTTCAAAAGAATCTTATTGAACAGATAATCGTTTTTAGAATGAATAAATCATGAATTAATTTATCTTGAATTCATTTAAAAATGAAAAATAAAATAGTATTAAAAAAAGATGTGATTTGTCGAATAAAATTCACAAAACATCTGGACGATCATAAGCCCAAGAAAACAATAATGGAATTCTGCACTCCAATTGACTGTTATAAAAAATAAAAAAAGCTTACAGCTTAAAGCATTTTATTAGATATATAGTCGAAAGTGCTAACAATATAAATCTTTGAAAGCAAAATGCGATTGTCATTTTTTTGACAATCGCATTTTTTCTATTCTCTAAAGTATTTTAAAAATCATCACTCAGTACACACTTAATAAATATAGGACTTAAATTACATATCACTTTAAAGGTAAAATAAGATAAAGGATCGCTGCAATAACAGCACCACATAAAGGACCAATAACAGGAATCCACCCATAAGACCAATTACTATCTCCCTTATTTTTCATAGGAAGAATAGAATGCATAAAACGTGGCGACAAATCTCGTGCAGGATTAATGGCATAACCAGTTGTTCCTCCAAGAGAAAGACCAATTACTGTAACCAATAAAGCAACAGGCAGCCCTCCTATAGCTCCTAATCCAAACTCAACATTTTGCAGATTATCAGCCTGAAGAAATGGTTTATGAGCACTTAAGATAAAAAATAGCAACACAAAAGTTCCTATAATCTCACTTAAAAAGTTATTCCCTGTTTTTGCAATTGCCGGAGAAGTACAGAAACAATTCAGTTTATCCATTTTTCCTTCTGTCTGGTTAAAATGATGATAGTAAAATACCCAAACTAAAAATGCACCAATAGCACCTCCAAGCATTTGAGCAATTATATAATACCACACTTTCGCCCAAGGGAAAACTCCTGCAACAGCCAAACCTGTTGTTACTGCAGGATTTAAATGGGCTCCTGAATAGGGTCCAGCCACAACTATACCTACATATACAGCAAGACCCCAAGCCAACGAAATTACAATCCATCCAGAACTATTTCCTTTAGTTTTATTTAAAACTACATTAGCAACAACTGCATCTCCTAATAAAATTAGAAACATAGTTCCTAGCAATTCAGCAAAAAATTCTTTCAACATATATCGTTACTTATTATGACATGAGGGTTATTCTAATATATATCCTTTAGCTAATTCTGTATAAGCAGCAATTTGGTCTTTTTGCCAAGTTTCATCTTTATGCAATTCCTGAGCAAGAATACGAGCCACCTCAGGAGCCATTTCAACACTAGCTCGGGCATCTAGGAATAGAGCTCTTACTCTACGAGCCAAAACATCCTCAACATTCCTTGCCATTTCAAATCTGGCAGCCCATACGATTTGAGCTTTTATATAATCCATAGAAGGGTGGATAAGTTCTCCTAAAGAAGAGTCTTCTTGAATCAATTGCTTTATACGAGAAATATCGCTACCATAATAGTATAAAGGATCTTGTGGGTCAAAATTTCTTAAATAGCCATGGATAGCCATTCGTTTTGTAACCGATTTCTGATCAACTAATCCTGCGATCATAGCAGCTTTATCAATGGTATCTTCTCCCATTTTTCGGTAAGTAGTCCACTTTCCTCCAGTAATAGTAACCAAACCACTTATACTTACGATAAGCTTATGGCTTCTGGAAATTTCTTTTGTCTTTTTACTATCTCCTGATGGAGCAGCAAGAGGACGTAAACCGGCAAAAATACTTTTGACATCTTTAGCTGTAGGCTTACGGGTAAGATATCGTCCTGCAGTATCCAGAATAAATTTAACTTCCTGTTTAAGAGCTCTAGGTTCCAGACTTGCATGATCGACTAATGTATCTGTAGTTCCAACAACCACTTTATTATGCCAAGGAACAGCAAAAAGTACCCGGCCATCATCTGTTTTAGGAATCATAATAGCATGATCACCCTGAAGGAATTCCTTTTCTAAAATTAGGTGCACCCCTTGAGAAGGTTTTACATTTGCCTTTTCTTTAGGATTATCCATATGCATAATATCATCAACCCAAACGCCAGTAGCATTTACAACTGCCTTTGCATTGATTGTATATTCTTTATCACTCTCGACATCTGTAAACGTCAAACCATTGATTAGTCCTGTCGAATCTTTTGTCAAAGAAGTAACTTTTGCATAATTTAATATAGTACCTCCATTTTCTACAAAAGTTTGGGCAAGATTAATAGCAAGCCTTGAATCATCAAATTGTCCATCGTGGTATATTACTCCTCCCTTAAGTCCATCAGTTCTTAATGTTGGAATAGATTTCAACACCTTTTCTTTGGAGATATGTACAGAAGGACCTAAACCTAATTTTCCTGCCATCATATCATATACCTTTAATCCCACAGTATAAAAAGGCCCTCCCCACCATGCATAGGTAGGAATAATAAAAGCCTGATTTCGCACAAGGTGAGGTGCATTATTCATTAGTAATCCTCTTTCATGAAGAGCTTCCAAAACCAGCGATACATCACCTTGAGCCAAATATCTCACTCCTCCATGCACTAATTTTGTAGAACGGCTTGAGGTTCCTTTTGAAAAATCATCTTGCTCCAACAAAAGAGTATTATAACCTCTTGTTGCTGACTCAAGAGCCGCTCCTAATCCTGTAGCACCACCACCAACAACAACAATATCCCAAGTATTCTTATTGGCTTCCAACTGCTTTATCATCAAATCTCTATTCATGACATAAGGTTTTAAATTACTGAATCCAATTTTTACTGCGATCTAAAGCTCTCTTCCAATTAGAAATTAAGTCTTGTTGTTTTTCTTTTTCCATTTCAGGTTCAAACTTCTGATCACTTTTCCACTGATTTTTAATTTCTTGAATATCTTTCCAAAATCCAACTGCCAGACCTGCCAGATAAGCTGCTCCTAATGCAGTTGTTTCGGTAATTTGAGGGCGAATAACAGGAATTCCCAATATATCAGATTGAAATTGCATCAACAGATTATTTTGTGATGCACCACCATCAACCCTTAACTCAGAAACACCAATGCCCGTATCTTTTTCCATTGCTCTTAGCACATCATTCACCTGAAAACCTATTCCTTCTAATGCTGCTCTGGCAAAATGCCCTGCCGTAGTACCACGAGTAATTCCTATAGTCAATCCTCGAGCATATTGATCCCAATAAGGAGCCCCTAAACCCGTTAGTGCCGGAACAAAATACAATCCTCCATTATCTTCTTCGGTGAGGGCTAATTTTTCAATATCAGATGATTTTTTAATTAAGCCCAACCCATCACGTAACCATTGAACGACTGCTCCACTAATAAAAATGGATCCTTCCAGGGCATACGTAACTTCATCATTTAACTTCCAGGCAATGGTAGTCAACAAATTATTCTTAGACGAAACCAATTCTTTACCTGTATTTAACATCATAAAGCAACCTGTTCCATAAGTGGTTTTAAGCATTCCCTTTTCAGTACACATCTGACCAAAAAGCGCAGCCTGCTGATCTCCAGCAATTCCTCCAATCGGAACCTTATGAGCAAATAATGTAGTTGCTGTATAACCATAAACTTCACTTGACCCCCGAACTTCTGGCAATAAACTTTTGGGAATATCCATGATTTCCAACAACTCATCATCCCAGTTCATCGTATTTATATTAAACAACATAGTACGAGATGCATTAGAAACATCTGTTACATGAGTTTTCCCTCGGGTAAATTTCCAAACCAGCCATGAATCAATAGTACCAAAGGCAAGCTTCCCCTTATTGGCTCTTTCTCGAGCCCCTTCAACATTGTCTAAGATCCATTTTACTTTTGTAGCAGAAAAATAGGAATCAATTACTAAGCCTGTCTTTTCTCGTATTTTATCAGCTAATCCTTGGTCTCTCAAATTATCACAAAATGAAGCAGTACGGCGATCTTGCCAAACAATAGCATTATAAATAGGCAAACCCGTTTCACGATCCCAAACCACAGTGGTCTCACGCTGATTAGTAATACCAATTGCAGCTATATCCAAGCCATTTACACCCAGTTTGGCTATTGCTTCTGCAGCAACTCCAGCCTGTGTAAACCATATTTCGTTGGGATCATGCTCTATCCATCCTGGACGAGGATATTTTTGCTCAAATTCTTTTTGAGCAATTGACAAAATTTGTCCGGAATTATCAAAAATAATAGCTCTTGAGCTAGTAGTACCTTGGTCTAAAGAGAGAATGTATTTACTCATGATATTTAATTAGTAGTTCTAGTCTTATAGAGTACTCAGGAAGATCTAAATAATAAAAGACCCTATTGGGTAGGTATAAAGAAAGCATTACTTTCAAGCAAAAAACGAGAAAAACAACATTTATATTTTAATCTCAGGAATATCACCCTTTACAATTAAAGAAGCAGATGTTTTCTCTATGATTTCTGCTACCGAAACAGAAGGAGCTCTTTCTTTCAATATAAAACCCTCCGTTTCATCAATTTCTATAACCCCTAGATCGGTAACAATTCTCTTTACACAATTTTTCCCTGTTAAAGGTAGTGCACAATTTTCGACCAATTTAGAGTTTCCATTTCGATCTGTATGAAACATAGCTACAATAATATTTTGTGCTGAAGCAACAAGATCCATAGCCCCTCCCATTCCTTTCACCATTTTCCCAGGTACTTTCCACGATGACAAATCACCTTTACAAGAAACTTCAAATGCACCTAAAATCGTAAGGTCTATATGTCCTCCTCTAATCATTGCAAAACTCGTTGCTGAGTCGAAAAATGCAGCTCCTTTTATTGCAGTTATTGTTTGTTTACCAGCATTTATAAGATCTGCATCAACACTTTCTTTATCAGGAAATGGACCTATGCCTAATAAACCATTCTCTGATTGGAGAATAACATTTATTTCTGAAGGGATATAATTGGCTACTAAAGTGGGAATCCCAATTCCCAAATTCACACAGAACCCATCCTTCAACTCTTGAGCTATTCTTTTTGCAATACCATTTTTATCTAGAGCCATAACTTAGAAATTTGAATTAGAAAAAGGTAGATTACTATGAAGTAGTTAACTGTTCTATACGTTTCTGATAATTATTGCCTTCAAAAATTCGCTGTACAAATGCACCAGACACATGAATTTGATTCGGATCAAGATCACCGGGCTCTACCAATTCTTCAACTTCAGCAATAGTTATTTTACCTGCCATAGCCATAGGCTGGTTAAAATTATTAGCAGTATATCTAAAAATCAGGTTGCCCATTTTGTCACCCTTCCAGGCCTTTACAATTGCAAAATCTGCCTTAAGAGCCTTTTCTAGCAAATATTTCTTACCATCAAATGCTCTTACCTCTTTTCCATCTGCTACTTCTGTTCCATAACCAGCAGGAGTATAAAATGCAGGAATACCTGCGCCAGCAGCACGGCATCTTTCAGCAAGAGTGCCTTGAGGAACTAGCTCTACCTCAATTTCACCTGAAAGCATTTGTCTTTCAAATTCTGCATTTTCACCAACATAACTCGAAATCATCTTCCTGATCTGATGATTTCTCAGAAGCAATCCCAACCCAAAATCATCAACACCCGCATTATTAGAAATACAAGTAAGATTGTTTATTGAAGATTTAGAGATTGTCTCAATACAATTTTCGGGAATACCACAAAGTCCAAAACCACCAAACATTACTGTCATACCAGATTTTAAACCTTCAATTGCATCCACAGCATTTTTAACCACAGATATCATAATAATCTATTTTTGCATTTTAATACCTAACAATCTTGAAATTACCAAACGTTGAATTTCAGATGTCCCTTCTCCTATCTGGAGCACACGTTGATCGCGATAAAAACGCTCAATATCATAGTCCTCAATCAAACCATAACCACCATGTAATTGTACTGAAGCATCGGCAATTTCTTTTGCGATTTCAGAACAGTATAATTTTGCCATAGCCGACTCTTTAGAGAAGGGTCGATCATTATCTTTTAACCAACATGCTTTATAGAGTAAATTTCTGGCAAGTTCGATTTTCAAGGACATATCTGCTAGTTTAAAGGCATTTACCTGAAAACTAGCTATTGGTTTTCCAAACTGTTTCCTTTGTTTGGCATAATTCAATCCCAACTCAAAAGCACCTTGAGCTAGTCCCAATCCCATTGCTGCGATAGACAATCTGCCTTTATCAAGGGTTTTTAACATAATTCGCGAACCCATACCAACACCACCAAGAGTATTTCCTATAGGTACCCGGCAATCGTCAAAATACAATATTGCAGTATCCGAAGCTCTCCAAGGCATTTTATTATGGATTATTTTTTGAGTATATCCTGGAGTATTTTTATCAATCAATACACAGCTTAATTCTTTATTTCCACGCTTATCCTCACCGGTGACTACCTGAAGAGTAACCCCTTTAGATAAAGAATTAGATGCATTTGTAATAAAGATTTTACTTCCATTTATAACCCAATAATCACCATCTCTTTTTGCATAAGTTTTTGAACCCCTTGAATCGCTACCAGCATCAGGTTCTGTTAAACCAAAAGCCCAAAGGGCATTACCTGAGCACAATTGAGGTAAATATTTTTCTTTCTGCTGTTGATTTCCAAAGTCAGAAATAGGTCCAATACCAAGGGAATTATGTGCTGCTAATGTGGCTGCCTGAGAGCTATCAATTCGTGCTAATTCCTCAACAGCAATTATATAAGAAATCGTATCCAGTCCTTGTCCTCCAAAATCTGGACTTAGAGACATACCAAAAAGTCCCATTTCACCCATTTTTCGAGTTATTTCAACAGAAAAAGAAGACTCTTTATCAAGTTCTTTAGCTATAGGCTTAATTTCTTTCTCTGCAAAATCACGAACACTTTTTCGGATCATCAACTGTTCATCACTCAGGTCAAAATTCATATATTAAGCTCTTTTAGTGTTAATAAAATAGAATTTGCTTCAACCGAATCATTCTCAGACACCTTTATTTCCACAACTTCACTATCAAAAGGAGCATGAATATTATTTTCCATTTTCATTGATTCAATAACAATCAATGCATCTCCTTTCTTTATTTTACTACCTTTTTTTACCTTAAGCTCTACAATTTTACCGGGCATCGGAGAGATAATATTACCGGAAACACCTTGGGAATTAGTTTTTGAGGAACTGATTTTTTTATTGGGCAAAAGTATATCACGGCGCTCTATTACCTGTTCTATACCCTGAAAATTTAATATTGCTTTTCCGGGATGTTCAAAGACAATTTTCAAATCAAAGATTTGGTCATTTATTCTCAATTGAATAGCATCCTTATTTATTGATTTTTTTTCAGCTGTCAACTGATTATCATGGAATAGAAATAAAAACTCATCATTATGGTAATCCAATAAGCGAACATCTAAATCAACTCCATTCAATCGCATTGGAAAGATTTTATTGCGTTGATTTTCGCCAATATAATTCCAAATACTTTTCGCTCTCTTCTTTTTTGCTGAGTCATTCTGACTCAATTGAAAAACAAGAAATGATATCAAAGGGATACAAGGAGATAAAAAATCATACTCTTCCTTACATCTTTTGTTAATCCTATGATAATGATCTTCACAAAAAGCAGTTGAAATATCTCCTTTTAAATAGTCTGGGTGATAAATAAGCAATCTCAAAAACTGAATATTATTTTTACATCCATAGATCATATATGAAGAAAGACTTTTCTCCATATTCTTTATAGCTTCATCTCGTGTATGACCAATACTAATTAACTTACTAATCAGAGGATCGAACATTCCTGATATTTTTGCTGGACCACAAAGGGAAGAATCTACACGAACAAATCTGTTTTTATCGGGTGACTTATAATACCATATTTTTCCTGGGGAAGGCATGAAATTTTGAAATGGATCTTCAGCATAGATTCTACATTCAATAGCATGTCCCCTGCCAACAACATTTTCTTGTTTAATATTGATAGGCAAGTTCGCTGCAGCACACAATTGTAATTCAACAATATCAAAACCATAGACCTCTTCAGTAATAGCATGCTCAACTTGAATGCGCGTATTCATCTCAAGGAAATAGAAATTATTCTGCCGATCCATCAAGAACTCAACAGTTCCAACATTATCATACCCCACTCTTTTACATAGTAGGATTGCTTTTTTTCCTAAATCATTAATAACATCTCTATCTATTCCTGGAGCAGGCGTTTCTTCAATTATCTTTTGATACCTTCTTTGCATGCTACATTCTCGTTCAAACAAATGCACAATATTATTGAGCTTATCTGCAACTATCTGAATTTCGATATGACGGGGTTTATCCAGGTACTTTTCAACATATATATCATCCTTACCAAAATATGCTTTTGCCTCTCTGGAGCTTTGGATTAAGGCATTTTCAAGATCGCTTTCCTGATATACAATATGCATCCCTTTACCACCACCTCCGGCGGCAGCCTTAATTAAAACAGGATATTCTAATTCTTGCTTTCTTTTTAGAATAGATGAAATATTACCCGAAACACCTTCAAGAATATTTAATCCTGCTTCTTTTGCTAATTTACGGGCAGCTAATTTATCACCCATAACAGAAATAGCCTCATAATGAGGACCAATAAAAGTTATTTTATTTAATTCACATTCTCTAGCAAAGTCGCTATTTTCAGAAAGGAAACCATAACCTGGGTGAATAGCATCACATAAAATATCTTTTGCAGCCTTAATAATATTTTCAATATTTAAATATGTCTTTTCTAAAGTTTTACCGGGTAAATAAACTTTAAAATCAGCTTCTTTTACATAACATGCATCAATATCCTCATCATTAAATATAGCTACAGACTGAATATTCAAGCTTTTCAAAGTTCGGATAATTCGCCTAGCAATCTCTCCTCGATTTGCAATAAGAATTCGTTTAAATAAAATCATCTTCAGCAATACTTAATAAATTTAATTATACCAGCTAGGTTTTCTTTTTTCAAGAAAAGCTGTCATTCCTTCCTGTGCCTCAACAGACTGACGAATATCTGCAGTAAGCATAGCTGTTTCTTCAAGAGCTTCGGGATGAGACCATTGGTTTCCCAATAAATTCAACATTTTCTTACAAACTCTTTCTGCATGTGGTCCTCCACGGCGAATTGAGGCAAGAAAATCATCTACAAACTTTTCCATATCATCATAATTACCAGCATATTGGACTAGAGAATATTCATTTTTTGCTTGTTTACCACTAAATCGTTTCCCAGTAAGCATCAAATATTTAGCATTAAATTCACCAATCCGTTTTAAAACAAAAGTGGAAATACAAGCAGGTACAACGCCAATACGAACTTCACTTAAAGAAAACATAGTATCTTCATGAGCAACAGCAACATCGCATGCTGCAAGTATGCCATTACCTCCTCCCATCACAGCTCCATGTGCAATTGCTATTGTTGGAATAGGACAGGAATAGATTGCTTGAAAGCAAAAACTCATATCACGACTTTCCTTTAAATTTTTATCGTAAGCATCAGGGCCAACATTTTTCATCCAATTTATATCTGCACCAGCACAAAAAACAGGTCCTTTAGCTCGAATAATCAAAGCTCTTAGATCTGTCTCTTCCTGCAGTGAAGAAAAGAAATCCGTAATCTCATGAATCATTTCAATATTAAAGGCATTGCGTTTTTCTGACCTATTTAACCAGAGTGTGCCTATTTCTTTTTCTTTTTTGAATAATAGATGTTTGTAAGAAGTCATAGCTAAAAATTACATTCTAAAAATTCCATATTTTGGTTCTGGCCATTTCTTATTACGACTTACAGAAATGCCAAGAGCAATAATCATTCTTGTATCAACAGGATCAATAATTCCATCATCCCATAAACGGGAAGTACTGTAATAGGCAGAACCTTCCTTTTCGTACTTATTGAGAATAGAAAACTTTAATTCCGAAATCTCTTTATCCGACAATTCCTTACCTTGAGCATAATACTGTTGACGCTTAACCTCCGTCAATACATGAGCCGCCTGATCTCCTCCCATAACCGATATCTTAGCATTTGGCCACATAAATAAAAACCGTGGATCAAAGGCTCTTCCAGCCATCGCATAATTTCCAGCGCCAAAAGAACCTCCAACTATTACAGTAAACTTGGGTATTTTAGCATTGGCAACAGCATGAACCATCTTTGCTCCGTCCTTAGCAATCCCCTGATGTTCATATTTTTTACCGACAATAAAACCAGTAATATTCTGCAAAAACAGCAATGGTATCCGACGATGATCACATAGTTCAATAAAATGAGTTGCTTTAAGAGCCGATTCAGAAAATAACACTCCATGATTTGCAATAATCCCAATAGGGAATCCCATTATTCTTGCAAAACCAGTGACTATAGTAGGCGCATAATTTGCTTTGAACTCGTTAAATTCACTCCCATCAACCATACGCATAATTATCTCTCTGGGATCTAAAATCTTCCTATAGTCTATAGGCGCTATTCCATATAACTCTCTGGGATCATAAATAGGAGGTTTAACTTCTTTTACATAAAGCTTTTGTCTATCAAAGCGCTTATGCTTAATCTCAAAAATAGATCTGCAAATTTGTAAAGCATGTTCATCATCTTCAGCTAAATGATCGGCTACACCCGAAATACTGGTATGCACCTCTGCACCACCTAATTCTTCGGCACTTACATCCTCACCCGTTGCAACTTTCACCAAAGGAGGTCCTCCAAGAAAGATAGTACCTTGCCCTTTTACAATTATGGTTTCATCACTCATCGCTGGAACATAAGCTCCGCCAGCAGTACAACTTCCCATAACTATAGACACCTGAGAAATTCCTTTTGACGACATCTGTGCTTGGTTATAAAACAACCTTCCAAAATTCTCACGATCTGGGAAAACAGTATCTTGCTCTGGAAGAAAAGCTCCGCCAGAATCAACAAGGTAAATACAAGGAAGATGATTCTCCAATGCAATCTCTTGAGCGCGAATATGCTTTTTCAAGGTATACTTCATATAAGTACCCCCTTTTACTGTTGCATCATTAGCAATTACCATAACTTCCTGTCCATGAATCAAACCAATACCACATACTATTCCAGCACTTGGGAACTTATTGTCATATTGGTCAACACATGCCATTGGCGATAATTCAAGGAAAGGAGTTCCTGAATCCAAAAGAAGATGAATTCTATCTCGTGCTAATAACTTTCCTCTTATCTTATGACGTTCAACAGATTCAGCATCTCCACCAGAGATACATTTCAAAAGCTTATCATCCAATTCATCAATAAGCTTCTGGAAAGCTTTTTTGTTCTGTTTGAACTCAGATGAATTGATATCTAAATTAGACTCTAATACATGCAAAACGAAAATTTATTAGGGAGTAACAAGAGTTTACAGACTCATGGTATAAACAGTATTTTCAAGTAAAATGTTTACAATCAAAATGATGCAAACATTTGAAAATATAATTCGAACAAAAGTCAATTCAATATGTAATACATAAAATTAAAATTGACACATAATGAAGATCTTTTATTTATCGACATGTAATACCTGCAAAAGAATATTGAATGAAATAGAAATCCCTAAAAATTCCATTTTGCAGGATGTAAAAAAACAAAACATCTCCAAGGAAGAACTTAAAACATTAAAAGAAATAAGTGGCTCTTATGAATCTTTATTCAATAGAAGATCTGTAAAATACAGAGAAAAAGGCTTGAATAAAATAGAAATGTCAGAGAATGACTACAAAGAAAATATTCTTGCAGAATATACAATGCTAAAGCGCCCCATCTTTCTATTTAAAGATATAGCGTTTATAGGGAATAGTAAAAAGACCATTAATGAACTCAAAAAATACATTTCCCAAACACAACATTCTATAAAAGAACCTGATCATTGAAATTTAAATCTTTTTATCTACTTATTTTTTAATACTTCAATAAACTTAGGAAGTACCTTTTGCAAATCGGCAACCATTCCGTAATTAGCAAATTTAAAAATAGATGCTTCGGGATCTTTATTGACTGCAACTATACATTTTGAGCCACTAATTCCTCCCATATGCTGTATTGCTCCACTAATTCCCAGTGCAAAGTACAGACTTGGAGCTATAATTTTTCCTGTTTGCCCAACATGCTCATCTTCAGGCCTCCAATTCTCGTCTGCTACAGGACGAGAACAAGCGGTTGCAGCCCCCAATAAACTGGCAAATTCCTCAAGCAGAGGCCAATTTTCGGGTCCTCGCATCCCACGTCCTCCTGAGACAACAATATTTGCTTCCTCAAGCAGAAGTTTATCTTCTCCCATATCTCTTTCTATAAGTTCAAGAGTGGATGATTCTCCTTTAGTACCATCAAAATTTTCTACATTATATTCTTGTGGAATATTATGAACCCCAAATGAATTAGGACTTACAGTAAGTATAATCTTTTTGCTTAATGCTTTCACATAAGACAACGCCTTTCCTGTATATACTTTTTTCAAGAAGATAGATATAGGATTATCTTTGTTCAGACCTTCAACATTTGAAATAAATGAAGCATCCAACTTTACTGCCAGTCTAGGTGCGATTGATTTTAGAGGAAAAGTATTTGCACAAACAATTATATTGGCTTCTTTCTCAGAAACCAATTCATTTGCGATACAAGTAAATAATGCATCATCAAACAAAGATCCTTCCAAATTATTAACAGAAATAATATTTGCTCCATTAGCATTGGCTATCTGAGTACACTGAGCATCATCAAGTTTCCCAAAAGAAGCAACAAAAACTTCCTGATTCATATTTTTTGCAAGCTCAGCACCATAAGAGACAGCCTCTAAGGATAATGATGAAAAGCTTTTTTCTTTCTTATCAATAATAACAAGTACTGACATAAAATCTGTTTTTTATTGTAAAACCTTAGCTTCATGTCTGAGCGCATTAAACAAATCGTCTATTTGATTCTCATCAAACATTTTACATTCTTTCCTTGGCTCAGGCAGCTCATAACTATCATACATAATCTTTTCATCAGCTGAACAGGCAGGAACTACCCGAATTTCTTTTCTTCTTGCATCCATTACGCCTCTAATTGAAGCTATTGCAGGAACATGAGCTATTCCTTTCTGACCTACAATCACCACAGGAGTAGAAACCTTTAAGGTTTCTTTACCCCCTTGAATTTCTCTTTTAACCTCAACGTCGGTCTGTTTAATATCCAAGAAAGACACTCCCGACACAGAGGCAATATCAATCATTTCAGCCAACATTTGACCTACTCCTCCGCCCTGAAAATCGCTTCCTTCAACACCAGCTAAAATCAAATCAAAATCTTTAGCAATCAGTGTTAATTGACGAGAAACAAAAAAACTATCTTTCGGCATAGCATCTATACGCACAGCTTCATCTGCACCCAATGCCAAGGCTTTTCTCAAGGTAGGCTCAACTTTTTCTTCTCCAACAATAGCAACCGAAACCATAGAGATAACATCTGAATATTTTTTCTTTAACTCGATAGCTCTAGTTAAGGTGAGTTCATCCCATGGATTAATAATCCACTGAACTCCTTCCTCTTGGAGTTTTTTTCCTTCAGAATCGAATTTAACTTTTGTGGTTGTATCTGAAGTACTACTTATACAAACAAGTATTTTCATATGAACAATTATTTTTCAGAACTATACTGCAAAATTTCTCTTTCTCGTTTCAAAATGCTTAAACCGATACTTGCCATTATATCATAATTCTGCACACTTGGTATTACTGACAATGAAGCTAATCCTTGCAGTCGTTCTCGAATATCATCAATTAAACGGGGGCTATGGTGGATAAAACCTGTAAGAATAATTCCATCTATTTTCCCTTTTAAAACTGCATAATGAGACGAAATCTCTTTGGAAAGATGATAGGCAAAAGCCCTTGATATAAGCAAAGCCTTTTCATTTCCTGCATTTACAAGATTATTTAACTCATTTAAATTATCTGTTCCCAAATAAGCCTTATACCCTCCATTATCAACAACCATATCAACTACTTCATCATAAGTATAATCTCCTGAAAAACACATCTGAACCAAATCACCTACAGGCAAACTTCCTGTACGTCTAACTCCAAAGGGGCCATCTCCGTCAAAAGCATTATTTACATCAATTACTCTACCCTTTTCATGAGAAGCTACAGAAACACTACTGGCTCCAACATGAGCAATAATTAAATTTAAATCAGCATACTGTTTCTGAATAGACTCGGCATATTTCTTTCCAATATATTTATGACTTAAAGCATGAAATATTGATTTCCTCTTTAATTCAGGGCAACCAGTTATTCTGGCTAGTTCATTCAATTCATCCGTTACTACAGGATCGCTAATAACCGCTTTTATTCCTGCTTCCTGAGCCAGTTCATAAGCTATTAATCCTCCGAGATTGATTATATCCTTTCCATAAACCTGACTTTCAAGATCTCGTTTCATTTGATCATTTACCTCATAGGATCCAGATTTTAAAGGCTTCAAAAGACCACTCCTACCAACTATTATCTCAATTTCTTTTAAATCAATTTCATTTTGCTCAAGTTCCTTTTTTATAATTTCTAAACGATAAGGCAATTGATCAATAATACCATTACAATTATCAAGGACCTCCTTGGGGTGATTTATTGTTTTAAGATAAGTAGCTTTATTCGCAAGATAAAAAGCAAGAATAGTCGAATTTGCTTCGGGATAGATTACTAAAATTTTATATGAATTCATAAGCAGATTTTATTTCAGAAACTACATATTACGTCTGTACTGCCCACCAACAGAAAATAGAGTTTCGGTGATTTGACCTAACGAACAGTATTTACAAGTTTCCATTAGACAATTAAATAGGTTTAAATCTTTTCTTGCAGACTTAACTAACTCAAGAAGAGATTCCTTTGATTCTTTGACAAATGTTTTATGTAAATTATTTAGTGTGTTTATTTGATTTTCTTTCTCCGAGACTGAAGCCCGGATAACCTCGCCAGGTAATACAACAGGTGAGCCTTTTGAAGAGATAAACGTATTAACTCCAACTATAGGTATCTCTCCAGAATGTTTTAGCTTTTCATAGTATAAAGATTCTTCTTGTATTTTTCCTCTTTGATACATACTCTCCATTGCGCCAATTACTCCTCCACGGGCATTAATACGATCAAATTCTGAAAGCACAGCTTCTTCAACAAGATCAGTTAGTTCTTCAATAACAAAACTCCCTTGTAAGAAATTTTGGTTCTTCGCCAAACCATATTCTCTATTTATAATCAACTGAATAGCCATGGCTCTACGAACAGATTCCTCTGTTGGAGTAGTAATCGCTTCATCATAAGCATTTGTATGCAAAGAATTGCAATTATCATAGATAGCATATAAAGCTTGAAGACTTGTTCGAATATCATTAAAATCAATCTCTTGGGCATGCAAAGATCGTCCTGAAGTTTGAATATGATATTTTAACCTTTGTGATTTTCTATTTGCATTATAAATATTTTTCATTGCTTTAGCCCAAATCAGGCGAGCAACCCTTCCCAATACAGAATATTCAGGATCCAATCCATTGGAAAAAAAGAAAGATAGATTGGGAGCAAAACTATCTATTTGCATCCCCCTACTTAGGTAATATTCAACATAAGTAAAACCATTTGCCAAAGTAAATGCCAATTGAGTTATTGGATTTGCACCCGCCTCAGCAATATGATATCCAGAAATCGATACCGAATAGAAATTTTGTACTTTATTTCTTATAAAATACTCCTGCATATCTCCCATTAATTTCAAGGAAAAATCTGTAGAGAAAATACATGTATTTTGCGCTTGATCTTCTTTTAGAATATCTGCCTGTACGGTACCTCTGACCTTTTTTAAGGTTTCAATTTTAATTTTCTCATAAATATCTTTCTCCAGAATAAAATCGGCAGGAACCCCCAGTAATAACAAACCTGGAGTATGTTCTCCGTGTATAGGATCACCATGAAACTTAGGTATAGAAGTACCTCGGTCTGCATAAAAGCTTTCAATTTCATTACGAGTAGCTTCTGCATTTCCCTGCTGGCGAATGTATTTCTCACATTCATAATCAATAGCCGTATTTAAGAAATAAGCAGTCAAAACAGAAGCGGGACCATTTATGGTCATAGAAACAGAAGTTTTAGTATCGCATAAATCAAAACCTGAATATAATTTCTTAGTATCATCGAGTGAACAAACAGATACACCAGAATTCCCAATCTTTCCGTAAATATCAGGTCGCTTATCTGGATCTCGCCCATAAAGCGTCACCGAATCATATGCTGTAGACAAACGAATTGCAGACTGTCCTTTAGATAAATAATGAAATCTCAAATTCGTTCTCTCAGGGTTTCCTTCTCCTGCAAACATCCGTATTGGATCTTCAAATTCTCTTTTAAAAGGAAACACCCCTGCTGCATAAGGGAATTCTCCGGGAAAATTTTCTTTCATCAGCCAACTTAATCGATCAGCCCATGATAAATAATGAGGAACAGCTATTTTGGGAATAGAAAGATTGCTTAAAGTCTTTGTATGTGTTTTAATTTTAAATTCTTTCCCTCTAACTTTAAAAACATAGAATTCATCTTTATAACGAGATAGAAATTCATCCCAATTCTCAAGCTTCGATAGATATTCCAAGGGAAGTTTTTTTCTACAGGAGTCTAATAACTTCTGTAGGTCTTTATAATTCGGATCCGACTCACTTAAGCAAGAAATGGTTTCTTTTATAGATTGAATCTTTAATGCAAAATCGCTAAATTCTTCTATTTGCTGATTATACTTTCTAATACTATGGCAAATATCAGAAAGATAGTGTTCACGATCGGTAGGTATTATTTCAGCAAAACATTCTTCCTCAAGAAACTTATCTTCATCCATCTGTTTGAATTGCAGATTCAATTTCGAAGCAATTATACAAATAAGCTTTTGGTATAAAACATCTACTCCATGATCGCCAAAATGAGAAGCTATTGTACTATAAACAGGCATATCTGAAACATCTTCATCAAATCGGATATGATTCCTCTGATACTGCTTTTTCACATCTCTTAAAGCATCCAAGCTCCCTGTTTTATCAGATTTATTAAGTACTACAAGATCTGCGTAATCGAGCATATCAATCTTTTCCAATTGTGAAGGTGCTCCATATTCGGGAGTCATTACATATAAAGAAAGATCTGCATAATCAACAATTTCTGAATCAGACTGCCCTATTCCTGAAGTTTCAAGAATAATCAAATCATATTTTGCAGCTTTAGTAATAATTATAATTTCATGAATATAAGCAGAGAGGGATAAATTTAATTGCCTTGTGGCTAGAGAGCGCATAAAAACATTTGGATGAGAAGCTGAATTCATCCTAATTCGATCACCTAATAAGGCTCCTCCAGTTTTCCTTTTTGACGGATCAACAGAAATTACAGCAATATTTTTATTGGGATTTAAGCTTATGAATCGCAAAAGTAGCTCATCCAGAAGACTCGATTTACCTGCCCCACCAGTGCCAGTAATTCCAATTACTGGAGCATTATTTTTATCTGCTTCCATCTGTATTTGGGGCAAAAGCCGTATACTTCCCGATAAATTATTTTCAAAACAACTTATTAACTGACTAACAATATAAGGTTTCGAAAAATTAAGTCCTTCAATATTAATTGGAGCTTTTTGTGGATATAGAAAATCGCATTTCATCAAAACATCATTAATCATGCCTTGAAGCCCCATTTTTCTACCATCATCAGGAGAATATATTTTGCAAATTCCATATTCCTCCAGTTCTTTTATTTCATTAGGAAGAATTACTCCTCCTCCTCCTCCAAATATTTTTATATGACTACATCCTTTATCTTCAAGCAAATCATACATATATTTAAAGAATTCGATATGCCCTCCTTGATAAGATGTTATAGCAATTCCCTGAACATTCTCCTGAATAGCCGCTTGTACAATTTCCATAACAGAGCGATCATGACCAAGATGTATAACCTCTGCACCTGAAGATTGTAACATTCTCCGAATCATATTAATTGCAGCATCATGACCATCAAAGAGAGAAGCAGCCGTTAATATTCGGATTTTATTTTTAGGTTTATATACATTCACTCTAGCCATAGGAAGTATTATTTAGCAGGTATTTCTTAATAAAATACAGAGCGATAGCTTGTTTAGGTTGGCCCTATTCTTCTAAACATTATTGAAAAGAAATAGTTTATAAAATAGCTAAAGGAAAAGCCGATTTTCTTTTCTTGAATTTGTAAATATTCGATTAATTCCTGCCTACATGCTCGATCAAATTCTATTTATCTGCATTCTAATTATTGCAATTATTTTCCTTATACTAAGCTTTAGGAAAATCTTTAAAAACTTTAAAAATACTCATAAGGAAGAAACATTCTCATGGAAAGAATGGCCACAAAGACTAAAAATCACTTTAAAAGTTGCGTTTGGGCAAAGCAAGATTTTTAGAATTCCTATATCTGGACTTTTACACGCACTTGTTTTTTGGGGATTTTTAGTTATTACTATTGGTAGTATTGAAATGATTATTGATGGAATAAGTAATTATGAAAGAGTTTTTTCATTTCTAGGATGGTTTTACGATATAATTATGGCCTCAGGAGACATCCTAGCCTTAGTTGTTTTCTTATCTGTACTGGGTTTTATTGCACGCAGAAGTTTTTTACATATAAAAAGACTTCAAGGGTATGAGATTAAGAAAAAAATGAAGTGGGATGCTAAAATTGCCCTTGTTTTAATTTGCTGGTTAATGGTATCATTATTGGGATTAAACACTACTTATATTTTAAGGAATCAAGCCATTTTTGAACCTATAAAAGGAGTCTTTCCTGTAAGTAATCTTATTTCGCAATTTTTCCCGGGCGAAAAAATAAGAACATTGCAAGATATGCACCAAGTTTATTGGTGGTTTCATGTTTTGATAATCTTAGTATTTGCAAATATTTTACCTTACAGTAAGCATTTTCATGTTTTTATGAGTATCCCCAATGTTTTTACTAGCAGAATAAAACCTTTGGGATATATTCCTCCAATAGAATCGATTAAATATGAGGCTCAGTTAATCTTACAGCCCGACAAGGCTAATACATTAGTAGACATTCCTCCTCCAAATAGATTTGGAGCTAAGGATGTAAACGATTTAAGCTGGAAGAACTATTTAGACAGCCTTAGCTGTACTCAATGTGGAAGATGCACAAATGTTTGTCCTGCAAATATTACAGGAAAAAAACTCTCTCCCCGAAAGATAATGATGGATACCAGAGAGAGAATGCGACAAAAAGCTAAAGAGAAAAAGGGGCTTCAACCTACAGAAAGAAGTTTGTTGAATGATTTTATAAGTAAAGAAGAGCTTTGGGCTTGCACTATGTGTAATGCATGTGCACAAGAATGTCCTATAAATATTAATCAGCCATCTATAATTTTAAAAATGCGACAATATCTCGTCCTGGAAGAGGCTGACATACAAGCAGAAACTCAACAAACATTTAGCAATATTGAAAATAATGGAGCGCCTTGGGCTTTTTCACCCGATGAAAGAGAAAACTGGAGCAAAGAACCATTACCTATTATAAAGAACAAAAAGGAAAATATTGATTATTTATTTTGGATAGGTTCTGTTGGAGTTTTTGATGATAGATATAAAGCCGTAATTCATGCATTTTTTAATATTCTAAAATTAGCAGATATTAAATTTGCAATTCTGGGAAGTGAAGAATCTGATAGTGCCGATGCTGCAAGAAGATTAGGCAATGAACTATTATATCAATTGCAAAGCTTTCATAACATTGAAATTCTAAATAATTATAACATTAAAAATATAATTACCTGCGATCCTCACGACTACAATACTTTTAAAAATGAATATCCTGATTTTGGAGGTAATTATAATGTTTATCACCACTCTCAATTTATTATAAAACTTATACAAGAGCAAAAATTACAGTTTCATACTGATAATAAATTCAAGGATCAACGATTTGTCTTTCACGATCCCTGCTATTTAGGAAGAGCCAATAACGATTATAATAGTGTTCGCGACATTATAAGATATGCAAATCTGGAACTAATAGAAATGCCACGGCATAAATCTAACAGTCTATGCTGTGGTGCTGGTGGTGGACAAATGTTTAAAGAAGCAGAAAAAGGGAATAAAGAGGTTTATGACGAAAGAAGCAGCGAGGCAATAAAAACCAATGCAAACATTCTTATCACAGCTTGCCCTTTTTGCATGACAATGTTAACTGATGGAATTAAATTAAAAAACCAAAGCGATAACTTAAAAGTCATGGACATTGCCGAAATCGCTTGGGAAATTATTAAAAACCAAGAAATCAAGAAATAACATTCCTTAACTTAACATCCATACAATCTGTCCACTCAATCATTGAATTAAATAAACGAATCTTTTTAAAATACTTCAAATCACGCAAACGAATCTCTTCTTGAATTATAAGTCCGAAATCTATAAGAAAAGCTCTTTGTGTTCCACGCAATAATGGAGACTTAGGCGTATACCAATTTGAGCCATCAAACAAAGCAACATTACAATAAGAAGTATCTGTAATTTTCTTATTTCTTACAATCAAAACATCATCACAGTCGGCACGTTGATCAAAAAGATTATTTAACTGTTCTCTATCAACAGCCTTAAAAGAATAATCGATTTGGTTTTCATGGACAACTTTTAATGTCTGAATAGTTTTAAGTTCATAAGGAACAAATTCTACTTTCTGCACTTGCGCATCATAAACAACCCTTACTTTATATGTTGAATCACCTAAACCATCGGGAACAATAATCTGTTCTTGCAATGAAATTTTAGGCTCTTTAAATTTAATTTTACGCACTCCATTAAATCTCTTCTCATGATAATTCATGCGAAAAAACTGACCATTACTATATTTTATACTTTCAAGAAACAGGGACATACACTTTTTCTATTAACTCTTCATACTCTTTTTTACAATCACTCCTAACAGTAATACCTCCACCACTTTTAAACCACAAATGATTGTCAATATTTTCAATATATCTAATCATAACTCCACTTTCCAATTTATTTCCATCAAATACACCACAAACACCAGTATAATATGAACGGTCATACTGCTCTGCATCCAAAATTACTTCAATAGTTTTTTTCTTAGGTGCACCACTAATTGAACCAGCGGGCAATAGATCAAATAATATATCACCAATTTGAGATGGATAATTTTCGGGTAGCTTTCCTGTAATTTCACTGCTAACTTGCAATAAACTTCCTTTTGAGGTATTTACCTTATCGACATATCGAAATCTTTTTACTTCTACATTCTCACTAACCCGACTTAAATCATTACGAATAAGATCAACAATAGTATTATGCTCTGCCAATTCTTTTGGGTCATTCATAATAACATCTTCAGCATTAGCAATACTAGCATCTATTGTTCCTTTCATTGGAAAAGAAGAAATATTCCCATTTTCGATTTGAATAAAAGCCTCAGGAGAGAAAAATATTAAATTATCTTTCCACCATAATTTATACATCGAATTGCATCTTTGAAAAATATCTAACAAAGACACATTCAAAGTGATTTGGGTTGGAAGAGTCAAGTTCAATAAATAGGAGTTTCCATGACGCAAATTTCTCATAACTACATCAAACGCCTTCTGATATTTTTCAAAAGAAGGATATTCTGCAGTCATTTCGATTTTTGTTTTGGAGGTTGAACCTATAGAATAATTGGAAAAAGAAGGAAACTGAAAAAGAATCTCTGATGTATTAATCTGATTCAAAGGAATAACCAATGGCTTTTTCATTTCAAAGTCGATCAAAAACAGAAAAGGCTCCTTACGAGTTCCAAACTCATTCATTTTTCTTCTAATATCTTCTATAGCCAATCTCTCAAACATTTTGCGAAAATAATTTTTTTTTAAAACTCTAGCAGATGATTTAAAGTATATAGTTTAAAGTAATTCGGGATAAATTAAATTCGATCTATTATTTTTTCCTCCTGATACCCAACAGGTATATTCGACTTTTATCATGTTTTTAATTTTTTTATTCTTAAATCCTGTCACCTTTTTTGCATTTTTAAGATAAACTTACAAATAGAGTTAAAAATATTTAAGATTTGGTTTTTTAGTGATAAATTTGGTTTAATTAAGGTTTGCTTTCTTGGGGATATATGCTACCTCCCTCATTATTGTATGTATCGCCCAAGGAAGTCCTTTTACAAGATTTAATTTATTGATTTCGTAGATTACTATCGTTTTTTAAATTTCCATCTTAATATTCTTTTTCTTTTCGTGATTTTCATCTCTAAAACCCTAACCTAAATTCTAGGTATTGATTTTGTCTTGGTAATTGTATTAATATAAAATTACGGACTTCCATGAATATGGATGTAAATTCCTCAGAAATTTAAAGAAAGAATATTAAAAATTCGATGTACGGTTTCTTGAGGCTGTTCAACTACAATTTGGACAGCCTCTGTTTTTTTTCAAATATTCATGAAACAATCAAAATATTTTTCTCAATAGTAACAGATAAAAGCTAGCTTAAGCTTATATATATATTTCTGTTTTTAAAAAGCCTCTTTTTTTAATTTAGAAAAAATTTAACTTTGTACAATCCATGCTATTATTTTGACTTTATAACATGGTAAAATACTCATTCATTTACTTTCAAATTAAAGATCATCAGAGCCTAGGCTCAATTAAATTTTGTCATGAAAAAATTTGCAGTTGTACTATCTGGCTGCGGGGTTTTTGACGGAACAGAAATCCACGAAGCAACTATGACAATGCTTGCTATCAAGCAAAATAATGCAGAATACGACCTCTTCGCCCCGGATGTAAATCAGCATCATGTAATCAACCATTTAACAGGAGAGGAAATGAACGAAACTCGAAATGTTTTAATCGAGTCTGCCAGAATAGGTAGAGGAAACGTGAAACCTCTTGTTGATTTTGATGCAATAGATTACGATTATCTTATTTTCCCTGGAGGATTTGGCGCAGCAAAGAACCTTTCTTCTTTTGCTTTCGATGGAGCAAACTGTAGTATACTTCCTCAAGTGAAAATTGCAGTTAATCAAATGATTGATTTAAAAAAACCAATAGGTGCTCTATGTATTGCTCCTGCTGTAATTGCCAAATTAGTTGGAAAAAAGGTGAATGTAACTATTGGAAGTGATCCGGAAACAGCCAATGCCATCGAAAAAATGAATGCTCGTCATATAGAAACAGATCATGGTGATGTGGTTTTAGATGAGGAGTATCATATTTTCTCTACTCCATGCTATATGTTAGATGCAGACATAAGTCAGATTTACGATGGTGCATTTAACATTGTAGAAGCAATTATTAATTACGAAGAATAAATTTCCAGATTAAATACAAATCCTACCCCCTCTTATCGTGGATGGGATTTGTATTTACAATAGTAATCACAGAACTAGTAAATTACAACCTCTAATATCACTTTGATCAAAACGGCCTAACACTTCAAAACTATCATTTGAATGTAATTTACCTAAATCTTGTGTTGCAATAAAGGAACAAGAATATAAATTTGCAAAGTCTATAACATTAATCCCGCCTGATTTACCCTTTTCGCTTAAAGTTAATGGATCATTTGTTTCTCGGATTAAAACTTTCATCCATGGTGGACATTGAAAAACACCATCTCCAAGACTCCATGCCTGAGACAATAACTCTGTCATACCATATTCCGAATGAACGCTATCAACACCAAAACCTGATTGTAGTTTTGCGTGAACTTCCTCTCTTACCATCTCTTTTCTTCTTCCTTTCATGCCTCCTGTCTCGACAATCTTCAATTGAGGAATATATATAGAATATTTTTCTATAAAGTCGAGCAACGCAAAAGTCACTCCAAAGAGAATTATATCTTTAGAAACTACAGAAAAATATTTCAGCATATCTGCCAGATCTTTATGATTATTCAAAAAGAAACCGCTCTCAGAAAATTTACTTTTCTCAATCATCTGCTGAACCATCCAAATCAAAGAGCTGCCTTCTCGCTCAAGATAAGAAGGTAAAAGTGCCAAAACCGCATAGTTTTCTTGCTTGCCATAAAACGATTCGAAAGATTTTGTATAACTTTCTCTATAAAGCTCAAGACTATGCACATAATGAGTACTTGTTTGCTTTCCTGTTGTTCCGCTACTGGTAAACTCTATTTCAGAAGAAAAACCTTTAGCCAGTACTTTATGAGTTTTAAAAAACTCAATAGGCAAAAAAGGGATATCTGATAATCCTTTTACGTTTGCTGGGTTTCGATGTATACCATCGGAAAATGCTTTATATACAGCCACATTCTGATACTGAAATTTATAAATATCAAGAGCTAGCTTTTCAAATTCTTTTCCTGTTTTAATTCCAAAAACTTGCGACTGTAATTCTTTAGCAATAAGATCTATTTGCATGACTATTTAATAATCCTTAATTTTAATCATTAATTAGAAAAAAATGAATCGAGAAAAAAAAACATTTGTCATCTTATTCATAATTTGTTCACTCTGCACATTTCATTCCTGTAAGAAAAAAACACTTTCGTCAAAGATACCAGAAATTAGCTTTCTCTCTTTCGAAAAAATAATACCTACCGAAGGAAACATAGTTCACAAAGGGATAGTTACTTTTTCATATTCAGATGGAAATGGTGATATCGGACTTAAACAAAATGACACTTTAGGAATACACAGCAAAGGACAAGAACATTATTACAACCTCTGGATCAATTATCAAGAGATGCAAAATGGCAAATGGAAAGACATTCAACTTATAGACCCTGTTTCAAAAGAAGAGATCTTCTTTCACACAAGAATTCCGGTTTTACTTCCTTATGAACAAGAACAAATAATTAAAGGTGAAATTAGTGATACAATTTTTATTTACAACCCACTTTCAAAATACGATACGATAAGGTTCTCGCTACAAATTGCAGATCGGGAATTAAACAAAAGTAATATCATTATAACACCAATGATTATAAGAACGAAATGAACTTTTAAACAATAATAACGCCGAATTTACTTTTGTAGCATAAACCTATATTTTAAGATGACTACAAGTAAAGCTAAAGGTATTACATTACTGTACAGAAAACACATACAGATTCATGATCCTGTTGGAATTCTTGCTGCTAAGACTGTAAAAACTCTGGCCGCAATGGTTGTTTCTTTTTTTATAGTTAAAGCTGTACACCCGGCCTTTTCTTATCAGTCTGTTTTTATTTCATTGATGATCGCCCTTGCAGAAACGGGATCTTCCCATCGTGATCGTCAAAAAAACATGTTTATTAGCGTCTTAATCTTAACTTTACTTTCACCTGTTGCCATATGGACTTTCAATAATTCATTTTGGGTTATTGCATTTGTTTTCTTAATTGTCTTTTTACTGTTCTACGCTAATATACTGGGGCAAAAATATATCCAGATGAATTTAATTTTATGTATTAGCTTAATATCCCCATTTAGCAGCCCAGTTGTAAATCATCAATATTTCTACTATGCAATAACTGTCCTGATTTCTGGTATAGTAATGTTTTGTATTAGCTTTCTTATTTTTCCTTTACGTCCAAGGGTACTCTTAAACAAATATCTAAAAATAAGCTTAAGTGAATTGCAAATTTTGGCAGACAATATCTGTAATAAACACAGATCTGACTTATCTGTAAATGCAACACTATTTAGCAATGTCCATAAAAATATTGTTTCCTACAGACTCATTCCCTCTAACTTCAATATTGCTCCACAAAAAATTGGAGGACCATTTGCTAGTATAAATAGACTAGGCGGAGTTTTAGAACGAATATTACTAAACCTTGAGGAACTGCAAATAATTCAGCAGAATTATACAAAAACCAATCCGTGTCACGAATTGATTGTATTCAGAAAAAAGGCTCAGAAAATATTTATAAAACACTTCAACCAATGGGTTATTGACCTACAAAACAATAGGGTGATGAAAAACCCTGGAGTACTGGAATATGAAATAGAACTTTTAGAAAAGGAATTAAACCGCTTACAAGAAAAAGATATTAGCAAGAAACATACTGCCAGTTGGATCAACACCCGACATTTTTTGTTCGAAATTAAAAAAGTTCATACAGAAATGAAAAAGGGAGGAGACTACAAACAAATTAGTTTCCAGCTATACAATAAAGAACAATCTTCGCGAAGCAAAAAAGAAATTTGGCAAACAATTGTATCTGAGTTTAAATTAAAATCTATATCATTTCAACAATCTTTAAAAGCAGCAATTGCATCTGCAATTACTATGTTTATTGTTGTTCAATGGAATATATCTTTTGGATACTGGTTGGTTATTTTTGTTATTATTCTTGTAAAGCCTACAACAGGACTATCAATCCGATCGGGAATAATTAGAGTAATAGGTACCATTTTAGGAGTTGTAGGTACTACTGCAATCATCTACTGGCTTGATCAAAATTCTATAGAATTCAACATCTTTTTCTTTATAATAATCACATTAACTGTATACACTGCTTTTGTTCCACTACTTATCTGGAGAGTCGGTTTATACACCTCTTCTATACTACTCTTTTATACGAAACTTTACCCTGAAATTTCTAATGTTGCTTACCTCAGAATTACAGAATCTATTGCAGCAGCAGGAATAGCAATTATATTTTCATTTTTTATATGGCCTTTAACTTCTCACTCGCAGTTTATCAGCAATATTCCAAAGCTTTTTGAGTCTCAAAAAGAATACTTACAGGAAATTGTTAAACACTTTGCAAAAGGAATTAAATCGGAAAAAACTTTAGATCCTAAAAGACTCGAAATCGAAACATTTATTTCTCAAATTCGGGAACATTACAAAGATATAGCACTAGAGCCTCGTCGTGGAGCATTTAGAAAAACATGGTGGCATACAATTTTCACAATACAACAAAGAATTCTACTAATTTTAAATCATTTAGCAAACTTAGATAAACAATCTGATCACCCACAACTTAGAATCGTATTTCAAGAATTCCCTTCACCCTATATTGAAAACTATATTCATGCTTTTAAAATCATTGAAGAAGCTATTCGCTTACAAAAAACTCCTTCAGAAGAAATTAATCTACCCAAAATAAGGAACCCTCACCGTACACTCTCGCCCTTTCATAAGCATGCAGCCTCTTTACAAGATCTTGATGTGCCAAATGCCTTAATTATTAATTCATTTACATGGCATTTAAATCAGTTAGGGGTTGAGTTAAACAAAACGTACGACCTAATTCGTAAAATTTACTAATAACTAAAATATTTTTTATACTTTTATCAATACTCTAGACTTCAGTCTTATACTCATATTTAACCTAAGAGAAACCATATCTATGAAAACTAAAAAAGTCTTACTTATCTTTCCTTTACTATTGATACTATGCTTCTTCTTTAACTGTAAACGAGTAACTAATGATGCTTTAGAATGTACATTTACAGGATTAAAAGCCGACTTTTCATACAATTACGAAGGGGAAAATCCTCCTGCAATTGTCTACTTTGAAAACCTTTCAAAAAACGCAACTTCTTATGAATGGGATTTTGGAGTGGATGGAGGCAAATCTAATCAGAAAGATCCTATTTATGTATATCAGGAATCGGGCTTATATACAATAACATTGAAAGCGATAGTTACACTGGAAAATGGAGATCAGTGCTTTGAAATGGCATCAAAAACCATTAGCATCAATTAAAGTAGCTTATTTTCTTTATATAATCTTTTTTTGGTCCCTTTACTTTCCATATGACTTGAATTTCTTCTTGTTTTAACTCCACCTCAGCATAGTATATATCGTCTCCACAATAATGAGGATCGGCAGAGATCAATAAGTTATCAGTTTTAAAGACTAAATGCACCAATTCTACAGGATGATTTTCACCTTGACGTAAATGACCCAAGACAATATATTCTTCAGATTTGGTAAAATCCCAGAACATAGTATTTTGAAAAACAGAAATCAATTCAGGAGCCAACTCAACACTCCCCCTTTCATCAAATATTACCTTTTCAGGAATTGTTGAAATCACTTTTACTGTTCCACTACCATTAGCCAATTCCGGACCATATTCAGGATTAGATTCAATAGTAAAATTAATCTTCTGAACCTTGAGTATACTCGATTTTAACTTATTAAGAGGCTTTTCCATCATTTACAATTACTTTTTTACGAAAGGGAAAAAATAGAATCATAGCATTTAGAATAAATGCAACAATTATTAATGTATTTCCAAGATCAACAGATCCGTTCAATGCAATAATTTTACCTGTAAGTGCAATTACTCCTCCAACAATCATGGAAGAAGAACTTTGCATTGAGGAACATCTATATCCTAATAAACCTGCTGCTGTTGGAATAATAAAAGCTCCGGAAAACACAGTTGTAGCTAATAACAAAGCACTGATTATTGAACTAATTTTTAAAGCAAAACCTATTGCCAAAATACCAAAAACAAGAATCAATAAACGTGTTATACGAACACTTTTTACATGATTCATATCAGAATAGAACAATCCACTTACAATGGCCGATGCAGTTAGTAATGTAGTATCGGCACTAGACATTATCGCCGACAACAAAGCTGCAATCATAAGCCCTATAGCCCATTCAGGTAAAACATTTAATACCAAATGAACCAAAGCCGAAACATTATGTATTTCCAAATGAGGATATTTCAATAAAGCAAACACTCCCAAAAAAGATAATATAAAAGCAAATGGGATCATTACCAAAGCTGTAATAATAACACTTTTGCGAGCTACTTTTTCATTTTTGGCACAAAATAAACGTGAATAGACATCAGGACCAACAAAGTATGTGGTTGAATAAGTAATAATCAGCACCAGAAGATCTAATAGGTCAAAATGCTCATTAAAAGGAAAAGAAGGAACTTTCATTTCCCAAACAGGAGTTTCCAAAGCATAAAAACAAAAAATAAAAGTAATAAGAACCCCTACAATCACAAACATTGCCTGTATAACATCTGTCTTTATAATTGACAACTGCCCTCCGGCAATTGTATAAAAAACAAAAACTACACCACAGAGAATCACCCCCATGGTATAGTCTATATCAAAAAAGCTTCCCAGAATTTTTGCTGCACCAATAACCTGAGCAGCAATAATTCCAATCCAAGCAATTGGTATAATTATCGATGAAATTAGATATGCTCGTTTTCCATAAAAATCACCCAACATTTGAGGTAAAGTAAAACGTCCAAACCTCCTTACAAAAGATGATAACGGAATAAGAGCAGCCAGACCCAAAACTGCTGAAAGTAAAATCCAGCTTGAAGCCCAACCTTGTTCCCAACTTAAATTTACCGTTCCTAAAATCGCCGAACTACCCAATATTGTAGCAATTAAGCTGCCACTTACACCAAGTACTCCAGTGTTTTTTCCTGCGACATAAAAATCTTTCTCCGATTTACGTCTAAAAGCATGGAATATCCCTAAGGATATTAGAATCGCCAAGTACAGTATTAGAAACAAATATCTCATTTACTATTATTTATACGATAATACGTCTCCCTTCAACTTCATAATATCTAACTGACTTTCTATAGCATCATATATAGCTTGAAAACTCTCTAATGATGCGCGGAGATAAAGCAACTGAACATCTCTGTAATTGAAAGAATTAATAGAACCATTGTTGTATAACTCTTGAGCCATCTGAAGGTTTAATTCTGATGTTGCCTTAGATAGCTTTGCCGTTTTTACCAACTTCTTACGTATTTCATATAAGTCAAATTGTGTATATACTTCATTTTCGACAGAATATTTCATCTCGTCAATATTTAAACTTGCAATATCCTCTTGAATTCGAGCATTTCTTATTGCAATTCGAGTTTTGCCACCATTAAAAAGATTGAAAGACAAACTAAAGTTTGCATAATAATTCAATCCTTCTTTATGGGTATTATTATCTGTCTCTGGAAAATTCAAATATTCATTTGAGGTCTTTCCTCCTCCATTAAATTGTAACCTTGGCCATAAATTACTCTTCGAACGCCTTACCGACAGTTCTTTCAACTTAAGTTCTGTATACAGATTTATAAGTTGCTTATTATCCGACAAGGCTTGCTGAAGCAAATCTTGTTGGTCAAAATCCGGAAAATCAGTACGTAAAGAATCTACTAATAAATATTTCCTGCCAGGAGTATCGCCCAAAAGGATATTTAACAACTGCATAGATTTACGCAAGTTTAATTCTTGCTTTAAGTACTGTATGCTATCAGCTAAAAAGGCATCTTTTCCCTGAAGAACATCAAAAGTTACACTTACACCTAAGTTTTTTTGTTCCTCCTGAACTTTTAGTCGGTCTGCACTTAATTTTTTCACATTTGAAAAAATCTTTAAGCGCTCTTGCTGCAGTAATACTTGATAATAAGCTAAAATTATAGCTCTTAGATTATTTTCTACAACCAAAGCCGATTGACCTTCTGATAACATTTCAAGATTATCAAAAGTCTTCTTTTGAATGCTAACAGCAAATCCATTAAACAACACCCAGTTTAAACCCATTCCGCTCTCAAATGCAGATCTATTGGTTTTGATTTTCTGACTGGCAGTACTACTACCTACAATATCTGTCCATGAATTTACATTACTCCCTTCCAATTGAAGGTTCGGATATCTACCCGCATTCCCTTGAGTATTGTTATTTTGAGCAATATTCAAATTTAACTTACTCAAGCGAATCTTAAAATTATTTTCTAATCCAAGCTGAATTGCGTCATTCAAACTCAACTTACTCTCTTGACTCAAAAGGGAAGTTGAGAAAAATAAACTCAGCAAAACACTATATATAATATATTTTCTCTTCATTGATTTTAAGTGTTTATAATTCTTCTGATTCAAGTTTCTTTGCCTTTACTGCTGGCTCAACTTCCAATTCTGTTGGCCATAAATTCCCCTTATACTCTTCTTCAGTAGAAAACAATCCTCGAATACTACGCCCGGTATACACTACAACCCTACGCCAATAATTCGAAATAATAATTAAACTCGGGAAAATAGTCAATATAAATGCAGTACCAATAAATACTCCATAAGCTAAAGAAACTGCCATAGGAATCAAGAATTTCGCCTGAAAGCTCGATTCAAGAATCAAAGGATAAAGACCTACACTAGTAGTCAAAGTAGTTAGAACAATGGGACGAAATCGAGATATTCCAGTTTTAAATACAGCAGTTTTTACATCTATACCTTCACGTATAAATCCATTATAGGTTGATAAAAACACTACCGCATCATTTATAATTACTCCCATTAAAGCTACCATACCCCAAGCTGATAACATAGATACAGGAACTCCTTCGATACCATGCCCCCAAATGGCTCCTAATAATCCTAAAGGAATCATTGATAATATCAAAAGGCCATGAAGCACAGATCTAAAGTGAAGCATAAGAATAAGTACAATTAGAGCAAATGCTACAAAGAAATAAACCATTACACCTTTAGAGGATTCTTCACTTTCTTTTGCCTGTCCCATAAATTTAACATGAATTCCAGGATAATTGGCCTTCAATTCTGGTACGATATCCTTCTTAATTCTAGTTAAAATAGGAGGTACAGGATCTAATGAGTTTACCAAATCGGCATTAATCAAAACTTCACGACGACCATTATAACGTGTTATTGTTACGGGCCCTCGCTCAATTTTAAAATCAGCTAACTCTCTCAATGGATATTCACCTTTAGGAGTTCTTATTCTTAAATCTTCCAATTGGCTTATATTTAAGCGTCCATCGCGTGGATAACGCACATATACACGAACTTCGTCACGCCCCACTTGCAAACGTTGAGCTTGCCCTCCAAAAAATCCATTACGAACCTGACGGGCAATTTCGGCACGATTTAACCCTAGAAAATAAGCAGTTTTATTGGGTTCTATTAGAACTTCTCGCTTTCCAAGTGGACTATTATCACGAACATCCTTTAGACTTTCAATTTCATATAAGCGATTCATAAAGAGTTTTTTCGCCTGCTGCAATTCGTCTAAATCTCTGCCTAATAGGGCAACAGATATAGGGTTACCAAAAGTATTTCGAGCACCTATATTAAACTTCTCTATTTCAGGAACAGGACCTATTCTTTTACGAATACGCTCTACTACATCAAAACTAGTAATACCACTACCTTCCATGTTTTTTAGAAGAACCATAATATGTCCTGAATGAGAACCAACCTCTTCTCCATCAAAAGCAGACCCAGGTTCTACCAGAATATTCTGAATAAAAGAAGCTGTATCCGTATACCCAGGTTTGCTATTATATTCAGCATTTAATTCAGCATTTATTTTCTGAATCGTATCAGAAAATCTCCACAAATATTCCTCTGTTTGTTTTTCTCCTGATCCAGGCGTAAACGCCATATTTAAGGTAAAGAAATCAAAAGGAATTGAAGGAAAAAATGTTGCTTTTATTAAGCCTGTACGAAATAATCCAACAGTCAAAAAAATCAATAATACAGGCACAAAAATCACAGCCCAACGTAATGAAATAAGCACTTTTAATACATGTGCATAAATCCGATCACTCATAAATCGCACTACTCTATCAGCAAAATGACGAAGAGAATCGGCGAAGCGACGAAAAACATTTGGCTTACATTTCTCTTTTTCAGAGAAACGCTTACTTAATTTTGGGCTAGACAGGTGTGCTGGCAATACAAAAAAAGCTTCTATAAGTGATATCAACAAACTAACAATCACAACAAAAGCCATTTCAAACATAAATTCAAATTGCCCGGTTGCAAATAATAATGGAGAAAAAGCAATGCAGGTTGTCAATACACTGGTAAAAACAGCTGGAACCATTTCCATAGTACCTTCAACAGCTGCCTTACGTGGATGCATTCCTTTTTCAATCTTAGAATATATATTTTCTCCAATTACAATTCCATCATCAACCAATATACCAATCACCAATATCATCCCAAATAAGGAAATCATATTTATTGTAATTCCGTATGCCTGTGCAACGATCATCATTCCTAAAAACGAAATTGGAATACCTGCAGCCACCCAAAAAGACAGTCGAATACTCAAAAAGAAGCCCAAGACTACCAATACTAAAACCAGTCCTAAAACCCCATTTTCGACCAACATATCCAAGCGCGCCTTCAACGTAGTTAGGAAGTCGTAATTAAAAGTCATCTTCACATCCGAATGAGAAGCGTTAAACTCATCTATATAATTATTTATATATGCGGATATAGCAGATAAATCTTCTGTTGCCAATTTATTTATGGCAAAAGTTGCATTTAAACGACCATTAGAATAACTCTTTGCCGAGGTTTCTGCAAAGCGAAATTTCACATCTGCAACATCGTAAATACGTAAAAGGCTACCATTATTATGTCCTCGAACAACGATATTCCCAATCTCATCCGGATTTGTAGTTCTACCTCTGGAACGAATAATTACTTCTTCTAAGTCATTACGGATCATACCTCCAGAAACATCATTATTATTTGCTTTTATCGCATTAATAATATCATTCAAAGTTAATCCATGACGCAAAAGAGTTTTCTCATCGGCATCAACACTAATTTCTAATGAAGGAAAACCCAATACAGTAAACTGAGTAATTACTCCAGAACTCAATAGATCTTCTTCAATTTTTGTAGAAATCTTTTTTAAAGTAAGACGATCTACATTTCCCTTTAAACCAACAAAACCAACCTGTGAAACTGCTCTTTGCTTAAAAACAATTGGTCTTTCAGCTCCTAAAGGAAAAGAGCTAATTCCATCTACAGCATTTTTTACCTCTGCAAGTGTTTGGTCGATATCATATTCACCTGTTGTTGTAATCTTAACTCTTGCCTGATTTTCGGAAGAATAGGAATTCATCTCTTTAATCCCTACAATACCTCGAACAGCTTCTTCTATTCGAGCAGTAATCCCTTCTTCCATTTCTTTCGGACTGGCCCCCAGATAAATAACCGAAACAGTAATCTCTGTAGTAGACCGTTCAGGAAAAAAGGACATCTTCATATTAAAATGACTTAATATCCCCCCAACGATTGCCACAAAAATAAATAGCTTCGCATAAAATGGAAAGCGAACAAAAGCTTCTATAATTTTTCTCATGATAAAACTAATTCTTTATGCTCCTTTGAAATAATCATAAACTATACTGTTGTGAATAACAGCTTATAAAGAGGTTTCTTTAATTACTGCAACCTCCATTCTTTCAACTGCATTGGCTAAAGGCTCCATAACTACCATATCCCCCTGCTTTAAGCCTGTAAAATAAGCTTTCTCATTAGCTATTTTGGCAATATTCACCTTCATTTTATGCAATTTACCCTCCTTGACAATAAATACATTATTGCCATTAAACACAGCATTACGTGGTATAGCCATTACTTCTGAAATAGGAATATCAGCTACTTCAACATCTAAATACATCCCTTGATAAAGAGGATTATTTCTATCTTGCTTCACCTTAACAATCACTCCAACAGACTGGGTACTTGGATCAACAAACTCCGAAATACGTTCGATTTTACCATCCCACTGATAGCTTCTATCTTCAGACCATACTTTAACAGGTTTGCCTTTTTTCAGAAATCGAACATCATAACGAGTCATCGGAATATTCAACTCAAAATAATCAGTTCGGATAATATTTCCAACACGAGTACCTGGATTTACCACGCTCCCTTCCTGAAAATAAATATTTGTATAAGTTCCTGAAAAAGGAGCATATATATCATGATAAGATAAGCGAACTTCTTCGGCTTTAATCTTATAATAGCTGTTTAATATTCCCTGTGTTGAAAGGTATATTCTGAGTTTTGAATTTGTAATCTTCGGTAAATCAGGCAAAGCCTTATCTAATTTAATAGACTCAAGAAAATCAACCCATTTAGAATATTCTCCCGAAAAATCAATTTTTACATTAGGCATAACCTTCGCTAAACTACTTAAAAACTGACTTTTAGAAGCTTTCAACTTTAACTCTGTCTCATCATCGAAAACGTGAAAAAGCAGATCACCCTTTAAAAATGAAGCCCCAATTTTTAGTGGTGTATTCTTAGTTGAGATAACACCAGATACCTGACTAATTAAATCAACTTGACTAAAAGCATTTAATCTTCCAGAACTAAAAATCGAAATCTGACGCTCAACATTTTTCACCAAAGCAATATGTACCGCCTTTTTAATCTCTTGTTTATTTTCAGCAGCACTTTCTCCATTTTCCTTTTTTTCAACACCCTCTTTTTCCGGAGATATTCCTGTACAAGACATAAAAACCCCTCCATTAACCATTATGGCTATAACAACAAAAAAAGATACAAATACTTTCTTCATAATAAATTTAATTTCAATGAATTATTCGCTCCAGCATTGCAAATATATTTCTCTAATTTAACAAAGAAATTTCCATTCTTGCTAAATTAAATCTTACATTTTTAAATATCCAGGAATAGATAATTTCCAGGAAATTCAAAAATATAACCACTGCCAAATTTTTATCCTTAAAGAAAATATTGAATATGAAAAATAGCTCATTGCGTCTTCACTACTTTTTTCTATAAGCAATATTTACTCAAGACAAAAGGCCTTGAACTTACAGATTGGCGTATAAAAATTTTCGAAAGCTATAATTCATGTCGAAAATTAAGATATACAACAACCCGTTCAATTATAAAATAACTGATTTCATTAATGGTAGGAAAATGAATCTTAAACATAACATCCTGTTATGCCAGATCCTTACATTACAATATCCTCTATCGCTAAAATAATAGTACCCTTCATAGGTCGGCAAATTTAGAAAAGAAAAAAGAAAAGTCAAAGGGATTTTTTAATTGAATCTGCTATCTATAATTCATAGCATATAATATAAGAAAATAAAGCTATAAAAATGACTCGGCAGCACCTTCAATTACTACTTAGCATACCCTTGATTGATCCTAAACCTCCTAGCTTTTGGATAAAAACCTCCTAGCTTTTGGATGAATACCTCCTAGCTTTTGGATGAATACCTCCTAGCTTTTGGATGAATACCTCCTAGCTTTTGGATGAATACCTCCTAGGTTATAGTACGATCATTACTTGTCTTGATCTAAAAACATAGTAACATTGCTTAGAGAAGTTACCTTAGCAAGGGGTCTGCTCTCAAAGGGCTGTGTCAATAAAAGAATCTAGTATATTGAATTTGAAAAAAACAAAAAAAGCCTGATAAATATAACTTTACCAGGCTTTTCATATATAATTATTAAAATACTATAGTTTAATTATTTTCTTCGAAAGAAGTTTATCTCTTAGCTTTATTCTGCAAAAGTAAACTCCGGATTTTAGATTATACTGACCCATGTCTAATCGGAAACGATTTTTACCTTTTACACAATTTAAGATATTACTACCAACAATTTGACCATTTACATTGTAAATCTCCATTTGAATAGGCTTATTGTTATTCTCGCTATTTAATGTAATTGTCATATAATCATCAATAGGATTCGGAAATACCTCAAATTCAGAAGAATACATTGCAGGGACAACAACATTCAATCGATTATCTGTTCTTGGGAAGCATATTCTATCTATCCAAACAGCATCTTCTCCAACCTTTTGATATCCATCTTTTTCATATTCCCATTTAAAAGTATGGTTTCCTTCCGTTATGTCAATCTTTACTTCAACCCAATCATTCTTACCACTCCAACTTATCTTATGTTCTAAATTATCAATATAAAACTTAAGCATATCATATGATGGTTCACAAGAAGTTTTTACAAAAAATGTTATATAGTCGGAGCCAACACAATTATAATTCAACGTTAATGCAGATGTTTGGTTATCTTTAATTTTTCCAGACCTTGCACAAAAACCTTCTTTATTAACACCTGGACTATCAATAATCCAATCGGCATCACCTTGCATTACCCATTCTAATTTAGAAAAATCCTGACTTTCAAAAGTTTCAATTATAGGATCTATACGAATAGGTATTTCTTCTGAAATTATTTTATCTCCGAAGCCAACAAGCAAATAAAATTTAGTAAGAACACTTGGGAAATATTTATCTTCAATTTCCAGATTGAAGATAATAGTTTCTACAGTCTTTCCAGGTATTTCATCAATAGTTCTTTGACTATTTATAATCTTTAACCCACTTTCATCATTCTTTAACTCAATAGTAAAAGAATCAGAAGGCAGCTCTCCAATATTTTCTATTTCAGCAATAAACTTAACTGTTGATTTTTTTTGTAAGAATGAAATTTCTTCACCTTCCATATTCTCGAAATGGAAGTTATTCTTCAGATTAATTTCAGGAGCTCTTACAACAAAACTTTTGTATACGGTATTAGTGAATGCATCTGATAAAATATCAAATCTCATTTGAACAATATGGCCATTGGTTAAATCACCTGCCACTTTTACTTTAAAAGCCTTTTCAATTTTCTTTAACTCCAGACTTTCAAGAGAAGAAACTGTAAGCGTTGAATTAAGAACAGTAATATTTGGATCTTTAGATGACAATTCAACAACAATATTTTCAGCTGTTTTCTTACCTTTGTTCGTAATATCCAAGCTTAAATCTACCTGCTCACCAACATTCAGTTTTTGTTCATTATTACTACCATATAATTTGTCTAAAGCCACTATAGCTTCTTCACCAGTATGAACAATTTGAGTATTATAAATGGTATTTAAATTAAAGCCTGTAACAACTAATTTCACTTCACCACTTTGAAAAGAATGATTGATATTTACATTTCCATTAGCATCAGTATAAGCACTAAACATTTTTCCATTACCAGAAATAGATACTAATGCATTTTCAACAACTTGTCCTTTTGAAGTTACCTGTGCAGAAAAGATTTGATCTTTTATAATTAGATTATTTGATATAGTCAAAGGCTTTGCTATATCAGTACGCACTTGAAGGCTAGGATCTCCAAAAGTTGTCCAAGTTTGAATGGTTTCCAAATCTGCCAATGCATTAGATTCCGAATACATTAAAACAAAAGCATTGGTTACTAATGATCCAAAAGTAGTTCTTCCTTCGGTAGTAGACGTACCATTTGTTTCTGATTCTTCGTAATTAAAACCGCCTGTAAGCAGGTCGTTAAAATAATCTTGACCTCGCAATGGAGGATCCCATGGTTGCGCTATAGTTGAAGCTAACATAGCAATAGCTCCACCATTCTTTTTTTTCGTCCACGCCTCTGCAAAACAATCTCCTCCATAAAAGAAATCACCATTATTACATGCTACAGATATAATAAATGGGAGCATATTATTATTTGAAAGATTATTTACTTCAGAAATATCGAAGCCTGAAGTTACCCAAGTATTTTTATTTCCGTGACCACAATAGTTAATAATCCCAACACCATCACTCAGCGCTTTCCTTATATATTCTTTTTTATCATCAGGCTCATAACAAGTATATTGATCATTATAAGTAAACTTACTTAGTTTTTCATTCCAGATTACTTCCTGATGTTCAAAATCAATTTCTCCATCATCTCCAGGTCCTTCTGACGAAGCAATATGCAATGCACTTTTATAGAAATCTCCTTGAGGATTTTTTTCGTAGTTAATGACTTTATTTACCATCACACCTAATTCCTCTGGAGAATTTATGGAAAACCTACCAACACTTAAGTCTGGATAATAGTCGTCACCAACAACACAGCCCAACATGGGGTCGGTGGGAACATTCTTTATAACTCCATTGGTTTCCGAACGAATATCATCCCAATCACCAACCAATAATACATAAAGAATATCATTATGATCTTTAAACTGCTTTTTAATATTCTCTTTAACCAAAGCTTTTACAGGTACAATCTCTTTATAAACCTTAAAACCTTTTTCTATTTTCCAAGTAATATATGGCTGAATAGCTTCATCATATTTTGCTGGAGTTAAAACCAAGATACTACCATTTTCCTGAACAGAAAGTCGCTTTTTACGAGTATTATTTTCAGAATTTATAAAGATACTTTTATATGCACCTTTCATGTCTTTAACCTGTACATTCAACTTATTGATTAATGGATTTTTACCATTACCTTTTGTTGGAACAAGTTCTATAACAGCTTTTTTACAAATTCTAAGTTTCTTTTTTAAACCATTATACTGAAAAGGACTAAAATATACATTAATTCCTCTTATATCTCTGAAGATAAAAGGATCTGAAGTTTTACATAATTCCAAAGGGTACCAACTATCGACCAAAGAAGCATCACTAACCTCATAAGGAATTGTTGATGGTTTTCTGTCACGGGTTAACTTACCCTTAGAAGGCAACAAAGGATATTCTAATTGTATTTCTTCAAATTCGGTAGCTCTAACTTTAAGTTTATAACCACTTAAATCATCTATCTGCAATGAAGCATGCACATAAGGTAATTTTGCAAATCCCTTTTTATCTAAAACCACCCCTCCTTCAAAATTCAGTTTGGAAAATTCCTTACCACTTGCAAGAATTTTTTCAAGTTTAAAGTTCGCAACACTAAATTCCAATTGCAAAACTTTACTCTCTTCACGATATTTTACTTTCCAATCTTCAGAGGCCTTTACATTCACTCCAAAAAGAAAGGCCAAAACAATGCATAACAACCTTCTCATAATATCACTTTGGTTTGTAAAAAGAACAACATTAGGGTTTCCCTGAAAATCAGGAAAACCCTTTTGCAGTATACTTTAATAAGTTACTACTGAACAATAAGTTTCTGGACAATTTTTACTTCTCCAACCTTAATCACACATTGATAAGCTCCAGGAAGCATATTTTCCAATGAAAATTGTAGTTCATGCTCTCCTACAAATTTAACACCTTGTGCAGATTCTTTAACCAATTGTCCCAACGAGTTATATATCAGAATCGAAATTTCAGCTTGCTTCTTATTCTCATAAGAAATGTTAACATGATCTTTCGCAGGATTTGGATAAATCGAAACATTAGTTACACAATTCTCTATACGCTCAACACCAACTTTTTGAGCTATAGGAAGCACAATATTATCGATTTGTATAATTTGAGGTTTAGTAGGTTTATTATCAGTACTGCTTAGCTTAAAAGTCAAACGATGTTCTCCGGCAGGAACTCTAAATTTCATCTTTTTCCAATCTTTTGCACTATTCCATTTTCCTTTCAAGATATCATCAACACGAAATTCAAATGAGGCAAAATCTCTATCAAGATCTGCTTTAAAATCAAAAGACATTTTTTTTCCTTCAATAAAATTACCTACCAGCTCCAAAACAGCCATTTGATTGGCATCGTCTAATTCAGCTTGTGCCAGATACTTAGAACTACCTAAACCACCTGCAACAATTTCCCAATTTTTATTACCCGATTTCTGCCATAAATATGGTGAAATTTTTTGACTTTCAAAGTCTTCCACATTCAATCCAGCAATAAATTTAAAAGGAACATCACCTTCAAAGTTATCATTAAATACTTTCAGATTGAAATCTAGCTCATCAAAATCTTTAATATCATCGCCTATTTTCACTTTGAAGGTCACTTTTTCTTCTTCTCCTATAACCAAAGAAGTAATTCTAGCATCTTTCTCTAAAATTTCAACACTTAAATTATCACAGCTGAGTAACGCATCTAAATTTACATCTTTCAGCCCTGCTTCACCATTATTGACTACAGAAAATGTAATATTTGCAGTCTCTCCCGGATCTAATTGTCTATTTTTATTCCCTTCAGCATCATCAATCTTAAGGAAATTCCCTGCATCCAGAATAATAGCTTTACCTTTAATAATAATTACCTTTTCCCATGAATTGGTTCCATCAGTAACAATTATCTTAGCAGGAATTTCTTTATCATTCGGGTAGGTTTTTGATAACTTGAATTTAAGTTCATCCGATTTTTCTATAGATTCACCAACTTCCAAATCACCTAAAGTATATTCTGAAACGACAGGTATCAAATCAGAATCATCAGATTTTAATTCTATTTTTAATCCTGACGCAGTTTCTGTACCTAAACTTTTTACTTTAAAGTTTATACCAAAATCTTTCCCTTGACATACATAAGTATCACCGGCAAGATTGACTTCTGCTTTTAAGAACTTAATCAATGGACCATCAGTAGGTTTTGGCACAGGAAAAGCTATATTATCAATACCAACAGCATTTTCGCCATATCCTCCTGCCCAATCACGTTCAAATTCCCATTTAAAGTTGTGCTTTCCTTTTTTAATTGGATATTTTACATGTACCCAATCCATTTCTCCCGACCAGCTTCTAACTAAAGTATTATCCACATAGAAGGTTAAATAATCGTAATCTTCTTCAGTAGAAAACTTCACATCAAAACTTATAAAGTCATCTCTACCTGCTTCAAAGTCTACTTCCATTATCGAATTGGTAGAACTATTTACAAGTTTAGTATAGGCATACTTTTTTGATCCATCAGGACCTCCATCAGCAATAACCCATTCTTTATTTCCATAATTTTTCCATGGCATCAATGAGAAATCGCCAGTTTCAAAATCTTCAATTGTAGCTCCTATTTTTATAAAGTATTCTTTTTCAATACTTATATCACCTTTAGAATAAGTGACTTTAAAATCAATGGCTTTACCCATTGGACACTTACTTGCAATTTCAAGATCGAAAATTACTTCCACCAATTCCTTAGCACCAATATGTGCAATTTTATAAACAGGATTACTAATACTTGCAAATTCGGTTTCCTTCAAATCCAATTTTGCAGTAACGTCATCAATAGCAGCTTCACCCTGATTATCAATACTAATTCTTAGACGAATTTTTTCTCCATTATCAGGTTGGCCATCACCATCACCTTCAATCTCTTCAGTAATAACATATGGCTTGGTAACAAAATCAACTGATTTACAATGCAATATAAGCCAACTAGTCCATTCCTGTTGATCACATGTAATTTTCATTTTCAATCTTGCCTCATGATTGTTGGGTACCAGTTCAGATATCTTCACTTCAAACAGATCTTTCATTGAAGCCAAAGTTCCTGGAGTGATATTATCAAAGTCGATAGTCGATTTCTTTATATCTATAAATTGATCTTCAGATGTTAATTCCAATTTCAATCCAGTAGCTTCTTTATTACCATAATTTTTAAGATCCAGATCAAACTTTATAGTTTCGCCAAATTCAACAACACCATTATTATTTGCATCTTTATCTATTATGGTATATTTTTCCATAACTACATATGGGCCATCAGCAATTTTTACTGTAAGTTCACCAACAAAAGGTTCTTTATTTTGTGCTGTAATAGTAACCTTAACTTTTCCCAAATCATTAAGTCCTTTTAAAGGCACTACAGCAAAACCATCTTTATCTGCTAAAGCAGCTCCATATAGAGTAGTTCCCTTACTTACACCGATATAACCATAAGGCTCAGTTTTTACTTCTAAAATATTTGAAGACTGATTAATAGTTTCCTCATAAACAGCAGTAATAGGCTCTGGAATTCCTAAATAAACCATAGTTGAAGGATCTCCTACCATATTATAGATATCCCAATAATATTTTGTATACTCAGATCCTGATGCGGTTACAGATAGGTTTCCTGCAAAAAGCATTTGACCACCAGTTACATACCACTTTTCGAAAGTTTCTCCATTTTCATGAAACAAACGATCCCATAACCCTAGGCCAGACTCATTGTATTTTGGAGTACCATTTCCTATCTCACATAAACCAACACTCCAGTAAAAATCTTCATCCCATAATGATGAATTAGAAGCTCCAATATAACCCCATGCACCTTTTTGAGCTGTACGGGTAAGTTTTTCACTGAAAGCTTCATCTTGAGCAAACTCAGATGAAGAACAACAGTTACCTACCAATAATCCATATTTGTCTTTATTGGTTAGCTTATCAACATCTTGAACCTCAAATGCAGGATCGCCCCAACCTTTTGGAGTACAATGGGCAGTATAGTTTGAATAAGAAACTCCACGACTAACAGCAGCAAGTATTTCTTCATGTTTACTTGCCGATTCTGGATAATAATAGGATTCTACTTCTAAATTATGCTCTTTATTAAAGTAGTTTTCCAAACCATAGCGCAAAGAAGGATTTCCATATACAGGAGCTTTGTCCTTATCAACACCTGCAATCATAAATACATCATTAAGGTATGATTTATCAGGCATATTGCACTTTTCATACATTAATGTTTTCTCAACAATTGCACGACATTGCTCTTCGGTTTGAACAGAAAAACGTCCATAATAAATTTCAGGGAATAAATCACCTGTAAATTCACAATATAAACGGTCGGTCTCACCAGTTTGCTTAGGCTCAAAAGCTGGAATTTGCTCTACATCACCAACAAAAAGCACATATGATGGAGCAGGATCTTTATCTGTTCCCGCATCATACAAACCCTTTATATAACCTTTTATAGAAGTTGTAGTTTTTCCAACACCCGATTCATCAGTATAAGCAGTAATTACATTAAATCCTTTTTGAATTTTCCAAGAGATAAAGTCTTGTAATGCATTTTCGAATTTTCTATCTGCAATAATTACATACTTCACAGGATATTTAGTGAAATTAGCTTTACTTCTACTATTGAAAACCATCTTTTGTCTAAGTTGGTCAAAAACAGTTGAAGCAGTTCTAGCCTTTAGGTCATAGGTCGCTTTTAAATCAGCACCCTCCATAATTATATCAAACTCAATATCTTCAAACACCTTTATGGTGTTGGTTAAAGGGTTATAACGCACAGGATTAATGCTAAGTAATGCCAATCGGCTACCGCGCATAATTCCAAGAGTTTTAATCTCAACAAGCTCGCTTACATTAAATTCATCGATTTTATAAGCCTCTTTATTATAGACAAAATCCTGAAAATCTGAGCTTTTAAACATTGGAGGTTGAGCAGGAATAATTTTCATTCCATTTGAATAATCCTCCAAAGAAATCTCTTTTACATTAAAATCTTTGATTCTTACCTTAGGAGTTGCACCTAAAGGTATTTCAATAATTTCACGTTTTGAAGGAAGCTCTGGATATCCAGGTTTTCCTGTTTTTACATAACCTGCAGCAGAAAGTCGAACAAATGCTCTTCTGCTGGTTTTAATTTTGTTTACACTAAGATTTGCGATTTCATTTTTAAATGAAATATTCCAGTCATTAAGGTTTTGGGAACTTAACTGTGTTAATCCATCACGGTTAAGATTAATTTGCTGTGCTTGTAATGTTCCTCCCAAACATAACAACACAACCAACAAACTAAGAAATTTAAATGAGTGTAAAATTCCTCTCTTCATAAAAAAGTTTTTTGATACATTTTATGTCATCCTATTTATTCTGAACTTGTCCCCCTTGATTGCAGTTTGATTACAACAGCAGCTATAAACTACTTTTTAAACTGAATCAGGGTCAAATGTAGAAAAAAAAGGTAACTTTTTATCGATAAAACACAGAATAAAAGTCATATGACTGTATGTCCAAAACAAAAACGAATTGAGTTATATTAAAAAGCGCTATACACACCTTCTTTACCCCAAAACAAACAGCTCTATGAATTAGTAAAAAACAGAGGAAGTCAAAAAAAGAAAGGCACTACACCCTTACTTTACATAAAATTGAAACCGTCCAGAAACTCTCAATACTGATATTAATGTACAAATAAACCCAATAACAATCACAGATAATACAATCATCAACACATCACTCCAAAGGAAAGCTACAGGATAGGCATTTGGAAAATAGGATGCGGGATCATTATCTAAAGAGATTAAACCAAAGGTTTTTTGCAGAAAAACAAGCAAACTTCCCAGCACCAATCCTAACATACATCCAACAACAACAATAGTCATTCCTTCGAATAAGAAAATACGTCTCAATATTTTCTTTTGTGCCCCTAAGGAAAACAGCACCCTTAAATCATCTTGTTTTTCAATAATCAACATCATTAAGGCTCCTGTAATATTAAAGCTAGCTACCAATAGGATAAAACTCAGAATAATAAATGCAAATAATTTTTCCGACTTAAAAACTTTATATTCCAATTCATGTTGCTCCAAAATATCTCTAATCAAATACTTCTGACCAAGAATCTCTTTAATTTTAGATTTCACTCTGGAGACGGATGCCGAGGGTTTAACAAAAATCTCTATAGAAGTATCCTCATTTTTATAATCCAATAAAGATTTAACATCAGAAATCGGAGCTACTATCATATTATTATCTATATCAGAAGATATAGAAAACACACCTGAAGGACGTAAACTTCTATAATTAAAAGCATTATTCAATGATCCAATCTGATCAGTACCTCTCTTGGGTAGATAGATCGAAACTGGAGGGGAAGTAAACCCAGGAGAAAGTCCCAAGTTTGCTGCCATTCCTGCTCCTACATACAAAAAACCTCTACCTTCATCATCCTTAAGAAGATAACGACCATCAATAACCAAAGTGTCAATCCCTGATACCTTACCATATCGAGGCCCTACACCTTTTACTCTACCAATTAACTGACGATCTTTAAACTTAAACAGAGCATCTTCAGAAACAACTTGCTGTAAAGACTCTACGCCATCCAAGGCCAAAATCTTTTCTTTTGGAAAGTCACTATAATTAATTGTCTTTCCTTGAGACGGAGTTATTAGTAAATCTGAATCGAATGCACTATATTGATTAGATAAAGTATTGACGATGCCGTTCATTGCCGACAAAACTATAATCATTGCTGCCGATACAATAGCAACACCTACCAATGCAATACCCGAAATCACATTGATAATATTCAAAGATTTCTTTGAAATCAGATAACGTTTAGCAACAAAAAACGGAAAATTCAAATCTTATATTTTTATATTAATAATTTGGTTAAGGCACAATCAAAACAGAAGCTTCCAACTTGCTTTAACGAGCGATAATAACAAAGAATTTATCGAATAAATTATTTCCAAGCCTTTGCAATTAATCCTGTTCCTGTTTTAAACTTACCAATAACATCAAAATAATTAAATAGTAAGGATATAGGAAAAGTCAACAAATAATAGAATGGTAAAATTATAAAAGATAAACGCGATTTATTTAGCATCAATATGGGGTATTTCATTGATAGTCGCCATGAAATCTTCCCTGGCCATCCATATTGATAATATACCTCTGATTTTGAAAATCCTGCTTGCTTAAATTTATCTTTGATTTCTTGAATATTATAACCATCACGAACGTGCTCATCGATAAACGAATGTTCTCCATCATCACTATGATCATGATCATGCACGTCGGAGCCTCCCTGATCTGATGGGGTAGAAATCAAAACCATACCTCCTGGCTTTAAGGAAGCATGAAAGTTTTTCAACACTTCAACATCTTCCTCAATATGCTCCATAACATCGACACATAAAACCATATCAAAAGCCAATGGACTTTGATATTTTGTCAAATCTCCTTTTTGGAAATGTGCATTATGCAGTCCTATTTTATTGAAGAAAGAATTGCAGTCGGCAATCTGCTCTTCTTTAACATCCAGCCCCAATACCTTCCACGACTTGCATCTTGAAGCTAAATAAAATACATATTGGCCAAAACCACTTCCTGCATCAAGAATTGACAATTCTTTAGGGGTACCTTTTTCCCATTTTCGAATTTCTTTACGAATATGCCAAGTTCGCAACAACAGTAAATCTAATAGCTTATAAAATGATTTACGAAGAATGGGAGTAGTATTAAAAACCTTCCCCAGACTTCGTTTGATTGGGTCGTACTGCATGTGAATATATTCCTTTTGTGTGTTTTACTCCTTCAATAAATTTTCGATATTATCGATATAATCAAGAGAATCATCTTCATAGAACAACAATTGAGGTACAATACGTAATTGATGCTTTACCCTAGCAGCCAATTTATGACGTATTTCCTTTGCTCTTTCTTTTATTTCATCAAGCAATTCCTGTTTATCTTCAGTAGAAAATAAACTCAAATTAATCTTCGCCACTGACAAATCTCTAGAAATATTTACTTTGGTAACTGTTATCAAAGCATTTCTGAAATAAAGTCTTGCTTCTTCCTGAAAGATTTCACCCAAATCTCTTTGGATTTGTTTCGCTACTTTCTGTTGTCTTTTAGATTCCATTTTGCAAAAATAAGAAAAAGTAAAGATCGGTGAATTAAAACTATAAAGGTATTTATATTGACATATAAGTATTAACAAAAATTCAGGACTCAAAATATTTTCAAAAATGTAATTTAATCATCTAAACGAGCTCAATAAAAGATATTACCTATTGAATAGGTAGCCTTTACTGCTCAACAAACAAGATCTATTTCTTGGTAAAACAATTAGTTAAAAAGTCAATCGATAGATAACATTGGATTAACTTTAACCCAAACAACCTCTTAAACTATTCAAAAGCAAGTAAGTACAGCTTTAATCTCTTTAAATTCTTCTGCTATAACCACCAACAATACAGAGACTAATTATATTTCGGATTTACTACCAAAACAACTTAGCTTTAAAAGCATTTCATAATAAATGGACTCCAAAAAATGGCTAATTTTGTAATCTAAACAAACTACTCATGATCCAACATATAAAAGCTCAAGCAGCCTTTTTGATTGAAGAAATAATTCAAATCCGAAGATACATCCATCAAAACCCTGAATTATCTTACCATGAAGACCAAACAATGGAATATATTTCAAAGATATTAACGCAATGGAATATAGAACATAAAAAGGGTGTAGGGAAAACAGGAATTATGGGACACATACATGGGAAAAAGCCTTTCAGTAAACTTATTCTTCTTCGTGCCGATATTGATGCTCTTCCTATACAAGAAGAAAATGAAGTAAACTATAAATCACAAAAACCTAATTGTATGCATGCCTGTGGGCACGATGTCCATACTGCTTCTTTACTTGGAACTCTTAAGATATTAAAAGGAATGGAAAATGATTTTGAAGGAAGTATCCGATTTATTTTCCAACCCGGAGAAGAGCTGTTCCCTGGTGGAGCTACTTTAATGATTGAAGATGGTGTTTTAAAAGATCCTATACCTCAGCTTGCCATAGGTCAGCATGTTTACCCTGATTTTGAGGCTGGATATTGCGGATTCAAAGGTGGAGAATATATGGCCTCTGCAGATGAAATCACCTTAAAGGTAAAAGGAAAAGGAGGTCATGCTGCTATGCCTCACAAAACTCCCGACACCATAATAACTGCTGCACATATCCTAACTCAACTTCAAAATATTGTATCCCGCCTTTGTCCCCCTCAGATTCCATCTGTACTAAGCTTTGGTCATATAGAAGGAGGCAGTGTGTTCAATATTATTCCCTCAGAAGTACTAATTAGAGGAACCTTCCGTACGTTTGATGAAGAATGGAGAAGTCATGCACATAAAAAAATCACAGAGATTTGTAAAAACACTGCGCATTCATACGATCTTGATTGTGATGTGTATATCGAAAAGGGATATCCATTTCTTTTCAATGATGTAAAAAAGACCCGCTTATCAAAAAACTTTGCCCAAGACTTCCTTGGGAAAGACTATGTTAAAAAATTAGATCTTAGATTGGGGGCTGAAGACTTTGCCTATTATTCGCATGAAATACCTTCTGTATTTTACAGACTGGGAACCAGTAATTTTAAAAACAACATTGGAGGAGCCTTGCATACCTCTAAATTCAATATAGACGAAAGCGCATTACAGACAGGTATGGGACTAATGGCTTTTCTTTCCTTATCTCATCTTAAAGAGCTAAGCTATTTAAAATCATAAACTTTAAAAATACTTCATCTGTAATTCTTAAAATCCACTCACTTCTATACAATATATTTTCAATTTTCGTTTTCTTTGGGAACAAATTACAAGGCATTGGAAAATAAAGCAAATAACGATTATAGAATTAGCGATTGGTTGCCCACAACCAAAAAGGAAGTAGTGCAAAGAGGATGGGATGAATTAGATGTAATTCTAATATCGGGTGATGCATATGTAGATCATCCTTCATTTGGCCATGCTGTAATCGGTCGAATCATCGAAGCAGCTGGTTATAAAATTGCAATTATACCACAGCCCAATTGGCAAGACGACTTAAGGGATTTTAAGAAACTGGGTAAGCCCCGATTATTTTTTGGTGTTACATCAGGTTGTATGGATTCAATGGTAAATCATTATACCGCCAACAAAAGACTACGCTCTAATGATGCATATACTCCTGACGGGAAAGCAGGGTTTCGTCCAGATTATGCTACTGTAAAGTATACACAGATTTTAAAGAAGATATACCCTGATGTTCCCGTTGTAATTGGAGGTGTAGAGGCTTCATTACGCCGTTTTACTCATTACGATTATTGGGCAAATCATTTAAAACCATCAATACTTTTTGACAGTAGTGCCGATATTTTGGTCTATGGCATGGGTGAACTCCCTCTTAAACAGCTGCTAAATCATTTCGACAAAGGGTATTCGCTAAAAGATATTCAAAACATTCCTCAGATTGGGTTTAAGATTCCTGCAAAGGAAGTAAATACACTCCCAAAAGAATGGGAAAACCTCGAACTAAATTCACACGAGCAATGTTTAAAGAACAAAAAGTCTTTTGCTGCAAATTTCAAACATATAGAAGAGGAATCCAACAAACAAGAAGCCTTTAGGTTATTGCAAAAAATAGAAAAAGATTGCCTTGTCGTAAACCCTCCTTTTCCTCCTATGGACACTAAAGAAATTGATAGTTCATTTGATTTGCCATATACACGACTCCCTCATCCAAAATACAATAAACGAGGACCTATTCCAGCATGGGAAATGATTAAATTCTCGGTTAATATGCATAGAGGATGTTTTGGAGGATGTGCCTTTTGTACAATATCTGCCCATCAAGGAAAATATGTTTCTTCAAGATCCGAGAGATCTATTATGAAAGAAGTAAAACAAATTACAAAGATGGATGGCTTTAAAGGATATATCAGCGATTTAGGGGGCCCATCAGCCAATATGTTCCATATGAAAGGAAGGGATGAAAGCATATGTAAAAAATGTAAACGCCCTAGTTGCATATTCCCTAAGGTTTGTAAAAATTTAAATACCGATCATCAAAGTTTACTTGATATATACCGAAGAGTAGATCGCTTACCTGCAGTAAAAAGAGCTTTTATTGGTAGTGGCATACGTTACGATATGCTTTTATCAGATAACCAGGAAACTGTTCGTCGTAATCACTTTGAAGAATATATTCGTCAAGTAGCGAGTCGCCATGTATCCGGACGTCTAAAAGTCGCCCCTGAACATACTTCAGATGATGTATTAAAGAAAATGCGCAAACCATCTTTTAATCTTTTTTACGACTTCAAAAATAAATTTGAAAAGATATCTCAAGAAGAAAATTTAAATCAGCAAATCATTCCTTACTTTATTTCCAGCCATCCAGGAAGTACAGCAAAAGACATGGCCGATTTAGCAATAAAAACCAAAAAACTGGGCTTTAAGCTTGAGCAAGTTCAAGATTTTACTCCTACACCAATGACTTTAGCAACAGTTAGCTATTATTCGGGTTTTGACCCTTACACTTTAAAGCCTGTATATTCTGCTATTAGTAGAGATGAAAAACTTGAACAGCAGAAATTCTTCTTTTGGTATAAAAGAGAAAATCAAAACGATATAAAACGCAGTCTCACTAATATGGGGCATAAAGATTGGATTCCTAAATTAATTGAAGGAAATCAAAGATCTGAGAAAAGCAATTTTCCTCCACAAAGAAAATCTAGTAATAAAGCACACAGTAAGAAAAAAGGCAGAAAAAGATTTTAATTCATTTGGAAGAATTAATCAATCTTAGTTCCTTTGAAGAATATACTGCAAAAACATTTTGAATATTAAGCAATTAACCAAAAAATAATTTAGGTATGAAAATGCATTTCTTAAAAATGCTTATTGGAGGATGCTTTCTCCTTTTGATTGGCTCAAATAAAGGGTATGCTCAATATTTCCCTAATACTTCCGAAAATCAGAATCAAGGAAGCTTAAAAATAAATGCCAGTCCAAGTGTCGATAGCTTGCTTTCATTGCACAAAAGTATGAACGATAAATATCCAAGTATTCCAGGTTGTCGTATTGAAATCTTTTTTGACTCAGGAAATAACTCCAAAAAGAAAGCTAAAGAGGTCTATGACAAATTCCTTAAAGATTATCCTGAACAAACCGCATATATAAGTTTTTTTGCTCCAAACTACAGAGTAAGAGTTGGGGACTTTAGATCCAAATTAGAAGCAGAAAACTTTTTACGCAAAATAAAAAAAGAATACCCTGGAGCATGGATAGCTTCAGACAAAATCAATTATCCAAGTATGGGTGAGAAGAAAATAAAAGAGGAAAACAAAACTGAGCAAGAAAATTATTAATTTATCTGCTTAAAAAAAAGAAAGAACATACTACAATTCATATTTGAATTGCAGTATGTTTTTTTTTACTTAAAAAATACAGCTTGCTCCATTCTCAACCTTTCCTGAATGTTTTTTTCACAAAGCAATTCCTTTAGATATACTAAAAACAAAAAACATTTAAACAGATGGAAATAATGTAGTAAATTCAATTGCTAAAATTTACAAAAGCAAAATAACTTAAAACATCATTTCATGAAGAAAATTCTCGCCGCAATAGACTTTTCTGAATGCTCTATTAATGCCTTAGAACATGCATTGGTAATTGCTGATAAAGCAGATGCAGATGTTAGAATGGTTTGGGTGGAAACACCTGAATTAGGTAGAGAGCAAGAAACATATTCCAGTTCGAAAAAATCCTCAGAAATAGCAAAAGAAAAATTAGACAGGCTTATTAATAAATATCAAGTTGGACTTTCAAAAGGCGTTCTTGATTACAAGATAAGAAAAGGTAAAATATATAAAGAAATCGTTCAAGAAGCAGAAGATATAAACGCCTGGCTTGTAATTGTTGGCACACATGGTGTTTCAGGGATGGAAGAATATTTCCTTGGATCTAATGCAAATAAAATTGTAACAGCTTCTACTCATCCAATAATTACAATTAGGTTATCGGATAAAAGTATTGAAAGATATCTAAAAAAAATAGTATTGCCTTTCGATGATTCGCTCGAAACCCGACAAAAAGTGCCCTTTGCAGTTGAACTTGCCAAAGTTTTTAATTCTGAAATTCATGTTTTAAAGGTTTATACTTCTAACCTGGAATCGAATAAAGAACGCACCACCCAATATGTAAAGCAAGTAGAAGCCTATCTGGAAAGCGAAGGTATTAACTTTACAATTGTCAGTTTAAAGTCTGATCATATTGCAAAGGTTACTTTAAAATATGCCGAAGAAATTGATGCCAACCTTATTGTTTCCATGACAGAACAAACATCAGGCACTATGGGATTTCTATTAGGAACTATGGCTTCTCGCCTTGTTCATCACTCCAAATTCCCGGTAATGAGTATACATCCACAAGAATTTATTAAAACATTAAGCAGATAATACAAAAGTAAAAGGGTGTTTGCTAAAGCTTTTAGACTTCTACAAACACCCTTTTTTAAATATTTAATTTCCGAACTAGTTTCTGTCCAGACAATTCAAGTCTTTATATGCTTCCAATACACGATTCTTCATGCTTTCTTCTCCAGCACGCATCCATTTTCTTGGATCATAAAATTTCTTGTTTGGCTCATCTTCACCTTTAGGGTTACCTATTTGGCCTTGAAGATAATCATGGTTATCTTTTTCGTACTTGCGAACACCATCCCATGTAGCCCATTGGGTATCTGTATCAATATTCATTTTGATAACACCATAAGTAAGTGCTTCCTTAATTTTGCTCTCTTCAGAACCAGAACCACCATGGAATACAAAATTCACAGGCTTTTCTTTAGTATTAAATTTCTTTTGGATATACTCTTGAGAATTCTTCAAGATAATTGGCTCCAATTTTACATTTCCAGGCTTATAAACACCATGAACATTACCAAAAGATGCAGCAATAGTAAAGTTTGGACTAATAGCACTCAATCTTTCGTAAGCCATAGATACTTCTTCAGGTTGGGTATATAAACGACTATCGTCGACATTACTATTATCTACTCCATCTTCCTCACCACCAGTAATTCCAAGTTCAATCTCTAAAGTCATACCAATTTTGCTCATACGCTTAAGATAGGTCTCACAAATTTGAATATTTTCCTCTAGATCTTCTTCAGATAAGTCTAACATATGAGAAGAGAACAATGGCATACCATGAGATTCATAAAAATCTTCACCAGCTTCTAACAGACCGTCGATCCATGGAAGAAGTTTCTTTGCAGCATGATCGGTATGAAGGATTACAGGAATACCATACATTTCAGCCATATGATGAACGTGCATTGCACCAGAAATAGCCCCTGCAATTGCAGATTGCTGACCTTCATTTGAAAGAGATTTTCCAGCATAAAATGAAGCACCGCCATTAGAAAACTGAATAATTATCGGTGAATTAGCCTCTTTTGCCGCTTCCAGAACTGCATTCACAGAGTTTGTTCCAACCACATTCACCGCAGGAATAGCAAATTGATTTTCTTTTGCAATACGATACACTTCTTTAAGAGCATCTCCGTATAATACTCCTGGTTCTACGACATCAAAGATTTTTTCTGACATGACTTTTTGGATTAGATAATTATTTGTAGTCTTTTAATTAGATTTCAAAATTACTAAAAAATCATAATTCATGAGAGAAACAATAAAGCTAAGATTATGTTTTCTAAATTTTGCATTATTCATTCCCCAACACAATCAACTACCATACAGGTCATTAAAAGGTGACAAATCAAAAAAAGCTACCCCAAATCACTTGAGATAGCCTTTATTATTTAGAATAAAAAGTATTCTATTTCTTGTTTTTCACATATTTATCCAACCACTGATCTTGTTCCCACAATACATGCATTACAGATTCGCGAGCTCTGTAACTATGGCTTTCAAATGGAAGTAGTACCATACGAACATTAGCACCCAATCCTTTTAGAGCGTTAAAATATCTCTTGCTCTGCATTGTATGTGTTCCAGGGTTATTATCAGCATCTCCATGAATTAACAATAAAGGATGTTTCATTTTCTCTGCATTCATAAATGGAGACATGCGATTATAAATTGATGGAGCTTCCCAATAATTTCTTTCCTCACTTTGGAATCCAAAAGGAGTTAGAGTACGGTTGTATGCTCCGCTTCTTGCAATTCCTGCTGCAAATAAATCGGAATGAGTCAATAAGTTTGCAGTCATAAAAGCACCATAAGAATGGCCTCCTACAGCTACACGATTGCGATCTATATAACCAAGCTGGTCTACAGCATCAATAGCGGCTTCTGCATTTGAAACCAATTGCTCTACAAAAGAATCATTAGGTTCTTGGTCTCCTTCACCAATAATAGGAAATGCAGCATCATCCAATACAGCATAACCTTTCATCACCCAAAAAACAGGGCTACCATACCATAAATATGTAAATTCATTAGAAGATGAAGACACCTGACCTGCTGCGGCTTTATCTTTAAACTCGCGTGGATAAGCCCACATTACCATAGGTAATTTTTCTTTCTTTTTCTTATCATATCCTTTAGGAAGGTATAAGGTTGCAGAAAGCTCCACTCCATCCTTACGCTTATATTTGATTACTTCCTTATGCACGCCTTCCATAGCTTTATAAGGATTTTCGAAATTGGTAACAGTGCGCAACATCTTACCTGTTTTAAAATTGCGTAAGTAGTAATTGGGATATTCAGTAGGAGCTTCAATACTTGTTAACATTATCGATTTCTTTGGATCAATAATAAAAGCTACAGTTTCTAGCTTATCCTTATTTTCTGCTTGCCAAAGTTTTTGTGTTTTCCCTGTTTTTAGATCATATTTTGCGATATATGGAAACTTTCCTTTTGGTGTATAACCAGGAGCTTCCATAATCAAGTATCTTCCCTTTTCTATATAAAGCACTCTTTTATTAAAATCATTCAACTCAGTAGCTGCATCACCCATATCACTATAAATATCCTGACGGCTACGTTCTTGAATAACTTTTAACTTTCCATTTTCCTTTGAAGGGTTCATAAGGTAAGTACCAATCATTCGATCACTCCAAAAGTAATCGTAAAGCAAAGCAGTTTTGTCATCTCCCCACTGAACGCCAGCATATCTTCTTTTGGTTTTTGCCAAAGATTTTGGTTCTTTATCAAATGGTGCATTCCACTGAAACAACTCATCTCTATATTCAGATTCAACTTCTGGGTCTCCACCATCAAGAGCAACAACATAAGTTAAAGATGCAGGCTGATCTGCTCTCCACGAGATACTTCTTTTACCTTTACGAACAGCATCAAATCCTTGTGGCAGAGTTTCTGTTAATGGAACATTTTCAATATTCTTTACCAAATTACCTTCCATATCATAAACATCAACATTTCTAGGAAAGCGGTACAATGGTACAATATAAGAATATGGTCGTTGAATGGTTGTTACTGTAATATACTTTCCATTAGGAGAAAACTGAAGTCCATAATAAATACCTTTCGCCAAGAAAGGAGTTTTATTTCCTTTTAAATCAACTTTAATTAACTCTGAAGTAGTGAAATAATCAAAATTCGCTTCATCAACTTTATTTTTCAATAAATCCTGATAAGTTCTATTTTGTGCTTTCTGTCCATTATTAACAGAAACAATAGGCCCTTTTGGTAAGATATTTCCACTTAAGTACTCTCCTCTATCTTTAGGAAGAATACTAACCAATAGACTCTTACTGTCCTTACACCAACCATAACCTTCTTCAAGAACATTATTTATTATTGGATCACAAACACGATTGGCTTCTAATTTCTTTAGATCTACAACCCATAATTCAATTCCGTTTTCTTTTGTATTAAGAAAAGCAATATGTTTCTGGTTTGGCGACCATCTCACCTCTGAAATAAGAGCATCTTCAGGCATCCCTTTTACCTTACTGATTTCTCCGCTCTTTAAATCCTTAACTTTTAAACCATAAACGAAAGACTGGCGACTTGGCCCACTGGTTTTTGCATTTATTCGTAGACCCGCTAAACGACTTTCCTTTTCGGCCATTTCCTGAAGACTTTTATACTGTCTTCTTTCCATTAAAATCATCTTACTCACATCCCTGTTTAGGCGAATCCCTGGGGATGCTGGAGCATCAGCCATTTCTAGTATTTCTTTCGAAGGTAGTTGATATTTCATATCAATTTGAGCAAATATAGTTCCTGATAGCAAAAGAAAAGCTATTCCTATAACTAACTTATTTATTTTCATACTTGTTTATTTAGTAGTAGTTTCCCTTGTTAAAATATTACAAACGAATTGAAAACAAAAAAAATACCAAACAAGTAAATAAAAATAATTGCACGGTCTATAGCATACCAATTATAGCCATATACCAGTAAATAACAACACTTAAAAATAATGAGAAATGAATCATAAATCAACCTTCTCCATTTATAGGATTTTTAGAAGTATATCTTTTGCCGTTCGCGGACTGACATATATGTTCAAAAACGAACGCAATGCCCGCATTCATTTTACCATTGCCATAATATCAATAATTTTATGCATAATTCTCGACTTAAACATATATGAGTGGTTGTTTATATTAAGTGCTATAGCACTTGTAATCGCAGCAGAACTTTTTAATACTGCCATAGAAAAACTTTGCAATCATATAACAAAAGAAAGGAATAATGATATAAAAATAATTAAGGACCTATCGGCTGCAGGAGTACTTATATGCGCTTTATATGCTTTAATTGCAGGTTTACTAATATTTATTCCAAGAATATGGGAATTATTTTCATAAAGTTCCTGAATATCTAAAAAACTAAATTATTTTAAAACAAATTTTTACTATGAGTGTTCTTTTCATGAATTAGGGCAAAAAAACTAAGAAATAAAATGAATAAACGCAAAGGAATAAGTGAGATATTTGGGGAAGACAAAACCAATATGCTGGAAATTGAACAGAAGGTTCTTTTTCGTAAACAGAAAATTAAAATAACCGAGGATGGCTTAATGACAAGCTGTCAAAATGGAAAAAACACCAAGCACTTTTCATTTGATCATATTGAAAGAAAATGTTTTATAAATAAAAAAAGAAGCCACGAAATCCTTTTCTTTGCCATTGCACTGATTATACTTTTTTTCTTATCAATGGTTTTAAGCTACACTCAAATTATTCCCAAACTCGTATTTCTAAATTCTGCTTTTATAGTTGTTGCTTTTATTTGCATTTTACTATATACACTACTCCCCATTAATGAGTTTTGCATAATGCTTGATAATAGAGAAAGAATTACCCTAATTCAAAATGTACCTACACCCTTTGAATTCGACGAGTTTGTAAATAACATATACAAAGCAAGAAATAAATACATTAGAGAAAATTACTTTTATATAGATAAATCTGCCCCTTTTGAGGAAGAGCTATGGAAACTACAATGGCTAAATAAAGAAAAAGTTATTAGCGACAAAGAGTTTGCTATAGCTCTTGAAAATATAAAAAATTCTCCTTCTGGCATAGCTTAAATTTCATTCAACTGACCATATACTATAGGATTAGCACTACGAATACAAACCTTCATTCTACTTAGCTTGAAGGTTTTTTTTCCTGGATTCCAGATATTAATCTCAATTTTATTTGGCATAACAGCTCCCTGAAAATCAATAAATCTTCGTTTATAAGATAAATAGAAACGCCCATTACTATGGATCAATGCATCTTTCAATGCAATGCCATCCCAAATCAATAAATCATCATTATTTGTGAAACTCAAAGCCAGAGAGCAATTTTGTAATTCCTCATCCGTACTACCTTCAATTTCAATCTCCAGTGCATAATTCTTACTCCACTTAACACTATCTTGATTTATTTTTATTCCTAGAGGAAATTCCTGCAAACTGTCAACCAATATATATTCTCTACCAACACTATCCTTCAATAATTCCTTATTAAACCAAAAAGATTTAAGATCTTTTGGCCAATCTTCAGAGAATATCAAATCATCCTTAACTGTATTTGAAGAATTTGTCTTTGATAAAAGAGATGATTCAGCATTAAAATAATTAAACTTATTGAGTTTATAAGGAAAGTATTTCCTTACCAATAAATCAATATTAGGTCTTTGATATTTCGTCCAGCTATAAAACAGATAGTTAGTTTTCAAACCTGAGAGTAAACTATCAACCTGCTTTAAACTCATTCTGTTAATCGCATGAAAATCGAAAACAAAGCCTTTATCTTGATAATAATACTCTCTAATATCGTCATGATCATTAAATAAAATAGCAAGGTCTTCCTTATATTTTGATTTTGCATAATTTGCCTCTTTCAGAGGTTCCAGAAAATGCGATTTATAGAAAATAGAATAATGCATGCGATTATTTACAAGTGTATAGGTACCTATTGAAAGTATAAAAACAACACTCAATACTTTAAACACTTTCCCTTTATCTTCAAAAAAGCTAAATAAGAGCATAATCAGAAAAGGGCTAATAAATATCATTATAGAATATTGTAAAATAGGACTTACATACTGAGAATAAAAAAAGGCAACAGAGAAAAACACAATAAACCATACTATACAATACTTTCGCATCAATATTGAATGGGTTGATTTATTCCTATTTCCCAATAATGAAACGACGACTAACAGTGCAATTAAGGCAAGAAAAATCCATGAATAATGAAATAAAAAGCGAGTAAAATTATAGAGGAATAAATATCCTGGTTTACCCAACCAAGACAAACCTTTCTGATTAGCTTGATGAAAGAAAATATTAAGATTAGGAAGATATAAAATAAAAATATTTATACCTGCTAAAACATACGTCCATAATCTTTTTTTAGGAATACTATATAAACCACTTACTCCAATAATTGTCAATAACAAAAGAGTAAAATGATGATTGTAAGACATTAGTGATCCACAAAAAACAAACCCTATATAAGAAAGCCAAAAACGTTTTTCGGCAAAAAGAAAACGATGCCAAAAATATAACATGCAAAGTGTAAAGAATAACCCACTCGAATACATACGCGCTATCTGACTGTGCATAACGGTTAGCTGAACAACTCCAATACATGCAGCTGTTAATAATCCTGTAGTTGAAGAAAACCACTTTTTCCCTAGCAAATATGCCAATCCAATAGAAGCAATACCCATCAAAACAAAAAAGAACTTAAAGATCCACAACTCAGAACCAAAAACATTCTTTATAAAGTAATAAAATGTGTGTATAAATGGAGGATGAGTATCACAAAGCTTAACTCCTTGCATCCATAAATCTCTCAAATTCTTATGTTCAGAAACAAAGAAAGTACTAAACTCATCATGAGTAAACTTCACTTCTCCAAGCTTATAAAAACGCAGAACACTTCCTACTATAAGAATAAATAGTAGAATCAATAAATCAAAATTATTCTTCTTCACCATAATCTAAATATCTCTAAAAAAGACATGCCTCGAAAGTATAAACTTTTTTGGCCAATAAAAAAACAATACCATTTTTTTGATACCTTTGCGACGTGTTTTGTGTGTGAATGATCATTCCAAGCAGGTCGATAGCTATCCTAGCTACGCCTGCTCTTTTTTTAACAACAGTCCCTTCTTAATCAGAATAATTGATAAAAATAGCTTTCCTTTGCAAACAAAATGCAGAAAAAATCGTTAAAACTGCGTGCTATGGTATAAGCTTAGGGGAATATTCGGACAAAGAAATGTATTATTTTTTTTTAAATCCTATCAATTGTTTAGCTTTGTAAAGCCACCTTGGGAAAAGTAAAAAGTTGATTTTCAAAAAATAAGATCTTATGATTGAAACTGTCAAAATAGGAACACTAAAATGGCATCATATTGTCAACCCAGCAGAAGAAGATCTTAAGTATCTTAGGGATAATTTCCATTTCCATCCACTAGATATTGAAGATTGTAGATCTACCAACCAGCGTCCGAAAATTGATAGTTATGACGATTATTATTTCCTTATTCTTCATTTCCCAAACTTCGACCGCCAAAATAAATTTATTAAAACCAAAGAAGTGAAAATCTTCTGGGGAGAAGATTATATTATTACCATAGGCAAATCGCACTGGGTAGTAGGTTTAATGTTTAAAGAAGCTGAAGAAAAAGCCCAAAAAAAAGAAGAGTTTGAAGTAGGTACTTCAGATGCCCTTTTGTATCGCATCTTAGAACGTTTAATGACTGAGTCATTATCTATGCTTAGACGTGTTGGTGTTGAACTTGAACTTATAAACAGAGAGCTTTTCAACCTAGGTCCTCAAAAAATTATTGAAAGAATTTCTGTGACCAGAAAAAATATAATCCTAATAAATACCATATTCAAACCTCAGCTAAGGCTGTTCCACAAATTCGAAATTGGAGCTATACGCGGTTATGCCGAAAACATGGAAGATTACTGGGGTAATATCCTCGATTACTATCAGAAAATGTGGGATATGACCGAAGATTATGAAGAATTGATTGAAGGCTTATCAAAAACCTTTGACTCAATGCAGACCAACAAGACAAATGAAATTATGAAAATCCTTACTCTAATTTCATCCATCTTGCTGCCCCTCACCTTTATAACCTCTCTTTACGGTATGAACGTTCACTTACCTATTGAGGATAATGTACAAGCTTTCTGGATACTTGTCATACTTATGCTGGTTATCGTTGGAAGCATGTTTTACTACTTCAAACGAAAAAACTGGATGTAAGCAAGACTACTCTCCCGTATCTTTACGGGAGGTATTCATAATCACATTTTGTTTTTGGATAGATTCTTCATGTATTATTCTTAGAATCTGCTCCATAAAATCTTTATTAAGACCTAAAGCTTCTCCCGACTTAACTCTTTCACTGATTACCTTATTCCAACGTTCTAGCTGAAGAATAGTTAGATTCTTCTCTTTTTTATACCTTCCGATCTCTTCTACAATTTCTAAACGCTGAGCCAATATTTGTATAAGCTGGTCGTCCAAACGATCAATTTCATCTCTTAGAGCATTCAAAGCACTGTCGTTTAATGAAACTCCATTAAACTTACGAATTACCAAATCATCAATCATCTTCTTAAACTCATCTGGGCGAAGTTGTTGAAAGGCATCACTAAGTGCATTATCAGGATCAAAATGAGCTTCAATCATCAAGCCATTCATCTCCAAATCCAATGCCTTTTGCGATAGATAAGGAATCAATGCAGTATTGCCACAAATATGACTTGGGTCAACCAATATAGGTAGATCGGGAATTATTCGGCGCAATTCTATAGGAATTTCCCATAATGGAGGATTTCTAAAAGGAGTTTTATGATGTGCATAAAAACCTCTATGAATAGCTATAAGCTTCTCTACTCCAACACTATTAAGTCTTTCCATTGCACCTACCCATAATTTCAGATCGGCATGCAATGGATTCTTTATCATCACAGGAATATCTACACCACGCAAACTTTCGGCAATTTCCTGTACAGAAAAAGGATTGGTAGTAGTTCGGGCACCTAACCATATAATATCTATATCGTGCTTAAGCACTTTTTCGACATGCGAGGGCTTGGCTACTTCTACAGCAGTAAGTAAAGAGGTTTCTTTTCTTACTCGCTGCATCCATGGTAAACCTTTAGCTCCTACGCCCTCAAAACCATTGGGTCTGGTTCGAGGTTTCCACAAACCTGCACGAAAGACCTTTACCTGATTACAGGCATCAAGTGCTTTAGCAGTTTGGAGAATTTGAAATTCACTTTCTGCACTGCAAGGACCTCCAATAATCAAAGGTTTTCCTTCCATTGAGAATAGCGATTCTATTTTTTCAAGTTTTATATCTGTACCCATTCTATACCTTAATTAATTTCGAAAAACGACCTGAAAACAGAACAAGAATTTCCAAAATATTGTTTGCCCATTTTCAGAGAGAACGCAGTGTTAATTATAATTGTTGTAGGCCGTTCATATACTAAAATTGCAGGCAATTATATGTAAAGTTGTTGGATTTTTCGTTCCTTTGTAAACTATTTTCAATTCATTAAACATTATCAGGCTGTGAAAAGGACAGAGATCAAAAGAATTTTCCAAGAAAGTTTATGCGGCCAGGAAGTGGTCATCAAAGGCTGGGTTAGAACAAAAAGAGGAAGCAAGAATGTAGCATTTATTGCACTAAATGATGGTTCAACCATTAATAACATTCAGGTGGTCGTTGATTTTGAGAAGATTGATATTGATCTTCTATCTAAAATTCATACTGGTGCCTCAATCTCTGTAAAAGGAGATCTTGTTGAATCACAAGGAAGTGGACAGAAAGTTGAATTAGTGGCAAATGAATTAGAAGTACTGGGAGAAGCAAATCCCGACGAATACCCACTACAACCAAAAAAACACTCTTTAGAGTTTCTAAGAGAAAAAGCACATTTACGTTTCCGTACAAATACCTTTAGTGCTGTCTTTAGAATAAGACATGCCATGATTTATGCGGTTCATAAATTTTTTACCGAAAGAAATTTTTATAACATACATACTCCTATCGTTACAGGATCTGACTGTGAAGGAGCTGGTGAGATGTTTAATGTTACTACATTCGACATCAGCAAACCTCCAAAAACAGAAGAAGGTGCAATAGATTACAGTCAAGATTTCTTTGGCCGACCAACAAACTTAACCGTTTCTGGCCAGCTGGAAGTAGAACTTGCTTGTATGGCTCTTTCTAAAGTTTATACCTTTGGACCTACCTTCCGTGCAGAAAACTCAAACACTTCTCGACATCTTGCCGAGTTCTGGATGATTGAGCCAGAAGTAGCTTTCAACGATATTAACGATAATATGGACTTGGCTGAAGATATGTTGAAATATCTTGTTCAATATGCTTTAGACAATTGCAGTGAAGATCTAGATTTCCTTGAAAAACGATTGTTCGACGAAGAAAAGAACAAACCAAAAGATCAACGTTCTCCTATGGGATTAATCGAAAAACTTCGTTTTGTTTTGGAAAACGATTTTGTTCGCCTAACCTATACTGAGGCCGTAAATATTTTAAAGAATTCAAAGCCAAACAAAAAAGGTAAATTCCAATATACTGTAGAAGATTGGGGTATAGACCTTCAATCTGAACACGAACGTTTCCTTGTTGAAAAACACTTTAAGAAACCCGTAATTTTAACAGACTATCCTAAAGAAATTAAAGCTTTTTATATGAAGCAAAATGAAGATGGAAAGACTGTTCAAGGAATGGATGTTCTATTCCCTCAAATTGGAGAAATTATTGGCGGTTCGGTTCGTGAAGCAGATTATAAAAAACTTACCGACAGAATGGACGAAATGGATATCCCACAAAAAGAAATGTGGTGGTATTTAGATAGTCGTAGATTTGGAACCGCTCCGCATGCAGGTTTTGGTCTGGGTTTTGAACGCCTTATCTTATTTGTTACAGGAATGAATAATATAAGAGACGTTATTCCTTTTCCAAGAACTCCTCAAAATGCAGAATTCTAAATAAATAGAAGATCAATTTATTGAGACTTTAATATTTAAAAAAATAAATACAAGGCTATAGATCTTTTCCGATCTATAGCCTTTTTTTTAGTACACGACAATTATATTCTCTAGATAAACGCACTCCATATAGCTAGCTTTAATATGTACCCTTACCTTTCGACCAAGGCAGGTAATGATTACACCACAACCCAATAAGTTAACATCCACCCCCAGTAGATATTCATCAAATACCTTGGAGGTTTTTATCAAATACCTTGGAGGTTTTCATCAAATATCTAGGAGGTTTTCATCAAATACCTTGGAGGTTTTCATCAAATATCTAGGAGGTTTTTACCAAATACCTAGGAGATTTAAAGTCAATTAATGTTAGGTGTCGTGGAATTCAATGGTAGGAATGGTAGTGATTTAAGGTAAGAGTGATAGCAATTAGGACAGTAAGACTTGCTAAATATAAAAATAAACATCTCATAAAAATCTTATCTTTGTCTCAGAAATCAAATGAAACAAATTAGGTAAACCGTTTTTGCTACCTTCAAAAAATCAAAGTGTTTTAAGTTTATAATTCCAAGTCAATAATAAACAGATAACACTTTTTTTACACCTAAACATATAGGGATTGATAAGGAAAAACGTTAATAATCAGAGCAAATAACAGGGTTTCAAAGACACCACTTCGGGGAATCCGAAATTTTGTTCGGAAAATATTCAAACAGAAAAAGATGTTAAATCAAAAGTTACAGCAGAAACTGCTACAGAAGCTTTCTCCTCAGCAAATTCTGTTGATGAAACTTCTACAAATACCTTCTGTGGCAATTGAGCAACGCATTAAACAAGAGATAGAAGAAAATCCTGCTCTGGAAGATATGGCCGACCCCGATCAGTTTGATGCCGATACAAGCGAAAATGCAGAAAGCGATAATTATAACGAAGAAAAACAAGAAGACGAATATAATAAAGAAGACGAATTCGATTTATCTGATTATATGGAAGATGATGACACTCCTTCCTATAAACTAAGTTCAAATAACTCAATGGGAGATGATGAGCCCAGAGATATTCCTTTTATATCTGGTTTAAGCTTCCAAGAATTACTAATCAATCAACTTGGCGAGCATATACTTGATAACAGACAATATCAGATAGCATCTTATATAATTGGAAACCTTGATGATTCGGGCTATCTTCAACGTGATGTTGAAGCCATGGTCGATGATCTTGCCTTTTCTCAAAACTTAACCACAGACCAAGGAGAACTCACTGGCATTCTTGAGATTATACAATCATTCGATCCTTCAGGGGTGGGTGCTCGAAGTTTGCAAGAATGCCTACTTATACAGCTAAAACGAAAAAAATCGGAAGAAGACAAACAGAGTATTGATGATGCTATATTGGTTTTAGATCGTTACTTTAATGAATTTACAAAAAAACATTATGAGAAAATTATAAAACGCTCGGGTATTACAGCTGATAGATTGAAAGATGCCATCGAGCAAGTACTAAAGCTAAATCCGAAACCAGGAAACTCATTAAGCGAAACCAGCAAAACAAACCATTATATTCTTCCCGATTTTATAATTACCAATAATAATGGAGATCTGGAATTATCGCTTAACTCAAAAAACGTACCTGAACTAAGACTTAGCAGGTCTTATACAAATATGTTGGAGGCATATTCTGAGAATAAGAAAAACAAACAGCAGAAAGATGCCCTAATGTTTGTAAAGCAAAAAATAGACTCTGCCAAGTGGTTTATAGATGCCATCAAGCAAAGACAAAATACGCTTTTGGTTACCATGAATGCCATTATGGAATATCAAATTAATTATTTCATTACTGGCGATGAAACCAAACTCAGACCTATGATCTTAAAAGATATCGCTGAAAGAGTGAATCTAGATATCTCTACAATCTCAAGGGTGGCAAACTCAAAATATGTACAAACTCCATTTGGAACTTTTCTTCTAAAGAGTTTCTTTTCCGAATCTTTAACCAAGTCTGATGGTGAAGAAGTATCCACACGCGAGATAAAAAAAATTCTAGACGATTGTATTCAAACGGAAAACAAGAAAAAACCACTTACAGACGAGCAACTAACTAAAATTTTAAAAGAAAAGGGGTACAATATTGCACGACGTACGGTTGCCAAATACAGAGAACAATTGAATATATCAGTGGCACGACTAAGGAAAGAATTATAATACAGACACACCTTTTAAGGAGCTTTTTTATGAGTAATAATACAGCAAAAATCATTTCAGGGGTTTTTCATCCTCTGTTATTGCCTACTTATACCCTAATTCTAATGATGAGACTAGATATTTACTTGATCTATTCTCTTCCTATTAGAGTTTTAGCAGTTATTGGGATTAGTATATTTATAATCACTGTAATCCTACCTTTGATCGGTATTTTTATTTTAAAAAAGATAAAATTGGTTCATAGTTACCAAATGCCTACACGTGAAGAGAGATATGCCCCTATGCTTTTGGTGGCAATATGCTTTTACTTGGCACAATACCTTTTATCGAGTGTATTACCCAATAATATTTTTAATATATTTTTATTGGGTGCAACTCTAGCGGCTGTGCTTAGTCTTTTGATTACGTTAAAATGGAAAATTAGTATTCATATGATTGGCTCAGGCTGTGTTTTTGGAACTTTCCTTGGCCTTAATATTGCATTGGGAACCTATTTACCCGAATTAATTTATGCACCTTTACTTCTTGCAGGATTTATTGGTAGTGCGCGCTTAAAATTAAAAGCCCACACACCTCTGCAGGTATATGTGGGCTTTTTATTAGGATCAATATTAATGTTTTCAATATTTTTTATCCTGAAATAATTAGAAGGATACAAAAGAAATACCAACAGAAATAGGTGCAATCTTAGGGCCTTTATTCCCTCTAAAAGTATCAGATAATTGATAGTATCCGAATAAAGTTGCCCATTTGTAACCTATACGGAAAGTAGCACCATAGCGCCAAGGCTCAATGTTATTAATATCTCTTCTTTTTTCTACAACAGAAGCTCCTGTTACTAATTTATTGTCTTTGTCATAAGAATACGAATCGCCTTTATATTTATCGTGTGAATTGATCTTCAATCCCACTTTAAATCCTGCAGAAATTCTAAAATCGCCTTTAGTTAGAAAACGAATTTCAAATGGCGCATCTAAATAAGTCAATGAGATTTTGCTGCGACTATAACTAACTCCTTCAGGAATCTTTTCGAATTTAATTACATCGGCATTAACATCCTGAATTCTTGAATCAGAATAAAGGTTATGCATTCCTAAACCCAAACCTATAGCAAAACTAAAATTACTTTTGCCTAGAGGTTTAGTATACATTCCAAAAACATTAGCTCCTTGATTAATAGCTCTGGCAGTAGGAGTAACAACTCCAGGATCGCCAGAAATTTGCCATAAATCAGTAAAAACATCAACTCCTATACTAAACTTCTTTTTGGTATCTTTTAGCACATTATCTTGCTGAGCATAAGAAGAACTTAGTATTAGTAGTCCTATGAATAGGGAGAGAATTCTTTTCATATTTTGTTATTATTTTAGATGATAAATATACAAAAATAAACTATGCACTTATTCAGTACTACGACTTTTAAGCTTTAAAAATCAAGCGTAAACCAGAGCTTTTATACCTAAACTTTCCACTCTTTTGGCAATAGCTTCCAAAGTGGCTTGGTCAATTTTCTCAAGGTCATGAGCAGGAGTTTCCCGATCAATAGGATAAATCATTACCGATTTAGGTTTTATCTCTTTCAGTAGTTCTAACCATAATTCAACTTCCTCATCAGTAGTATTATCAATCTCACGACCATTATAACTACCCTTAAGGAATAATGTTTGAACAATACAATTTCCATGAAACTTCTTTAATAAGAAAAGCATTCTATTAAAGTCAAAAGAATCTCCAGGTTGGTTGATTCTTCTACACATTTCCTCGGTTCCTGCATCAAGCTTCAGAACATTATTATCCACCATACTCAATGCATCAAATATCTCTTCACGTTTAATTAAAGTAGCATTTGAAAGAACGGTAATTTTTGCCTCTGGCAGATATTTATTACGCAAACGCACCGTATCTTCTACAATACCCGAAAACTCTGGATGTATTGTTGGCTCACCATTTCCAGCATAAGTTATTGAATTTGGTTTCTCTTCATCGGCCACATCCGCATATAAGCTTAGCTTATTCTCTAATGCTTCAGCAACCTGCTTTCGCGTAGGTAGAATAGGCTTTCCTTCAGCCTTTCTGTTCCATCCACACTCACAATATACGCAATTAAACGTACAATATTTTGAATCCGTTGGTAAAAGATTTATCCCTAAAGATATCCCCAATCTTCTACTTTTTATTGGTCCAAAAACAATTTCATTAAACAAAATTCCACCCATTTCTATATTATTTGCTGTTTATTTACTTTATTGTACAATTATTTGGGCTTTTCTTCTTTACTTCACAAAGAAAAAACTCTTTATTCGAATTATTGTTATTTATAAAGCACTTTTTGGTAATTTCATTAATATCGCATGTTATTAAAAGAACTTAAAACACACCTCAAACATCATTTTGCCGAGTTTGATAAGATCTTCTCTGCCTCAATGCAAAGTAATGTTCCCCTTATGAATGTTATCACTAAATACTTGGTAAAAAGAAAAGGGAAACAAATGCGTCCAATGTTCGTCTTTTTTATCGCCGACATTTGTGGATCTATAAATCCTTCTACCTATAGAGCTGCCACATTAATCGAATTATTGCACACTGCCACTCTAGTTCACGACGACGTTGTTGATGATTCTAACTTTCGCAGAGGCGTATTCTCTATCAAGGCATTATGGAAAAACAAAATCGCTGTACTTTTAGGCGATTACCTACTTTCTCGTGGCCTTCTTCTTTCAATTGACAATGATGAAACTCACTTATTAAAAATTGTCTCAACAGCAGTACGTGAAATGAGTGAAGGCGAATTGCTACAAATAGAAAAAGCAAGAAAATTGGATATCAAAGAAGATATCTACTTTGATATTATCCGACAAAAAACAGCTTCGCTAATTGCCTCTTGTTGTGCTGTTGGTGCAGCTTCGGTAGAAGCAAATAAAGAAACAATTGAAAAAATGCGTCTTTTTGGCGAATATGTAGGCATTGCCTTTCAGATAAAAGACGACTTATTCGATTATCAGGTAGTCAATAAAACAGGCAAACCCTCTGGCATTGATATAAAGGAACAGAAAATGACACTTCCTCTTATCCATATGCTAAACAACTCTTCTTCCGATACAAGAAAAAGGATTATCAAAACCATTAAAAAGCATAATGATAATGAAGAGAAAGTTATGGAAGTAATTAAAGAAGTAAATCAAAGTGGTGGTATTAAATATGCCAATGATAAGATGTATGAATATTTAAATAAAGCATTGGATATTCTAAAAGAATTCCCTGATTCTAAATCAAGAAATTCTCTTGAAACACTTGTAAAATATACTGCCGAGAGAAATAAATAAACGAATTATTTTTCTTGGTTTGCAAAAACCATACTTTACCACTAGGTTTGCACTTTCGAAACTGAAAGCTAACTTCAGTTGAGAAAGTCCATAATTATATTTTTTGGAAATGCACGATATCGATTTTCTTAGAAAAGAACTCACTGAAATTCTTTGTGAGATTTCAAAAGTTCAGGAGCCAGAATTATTATATTCTCCTATTGAATACACTTTGAATCAAGGCGGTAAACGATTAAGACCAGTTTTAGCCTTAATTGCATGTGAAATGTTTGATGGCAACTACAAAACAGCCCTTTATCCTGCTGTAGCCCTTGAGATGTTTCATAACTTTACCCTTATTCATGACGATATAATGGATAAAGCCCCTATTCGAAGAGGGAAACCTACTGTTTACAGAAAATGGAATAGCGATATCGCTATCCTTTCAGGAGATGCCCTATTTGCAAAAGCATTCCAGACTGCACTAAAAACAGACTCATCCCGATTAAAGGATTCTTTAGAATTGTTTTCACAAACCGCTATTGAAGTTTGTGAAGGACAACAATATGATATGGATTTTGAAAATCAAGATCAGGTATGTATCAACGATTATATCGAAATGATACGTCTAAAAACAGCTGTACTGGTTGCTGCTTCATTGAAAACAGGTGCTATTTTAGCTGATGCCAGTAAAGATGATGCAGATTTCATATACAGCTATGGAATTAATATCGGATTAGCATTTCAATTGAAAGATGATCTCTTGGATGTTTATTCAGATGAAAGTAAGTTTGGTAAAGTAAACGGAAATGATATTGTAACCAATAAAAAAACATTCCTTTGCCTAAAAGCCCTTGAACTAGCTTCTGGAAAACAATGTGCCTCTCTAAAAAATTATTTCAACCCAGAAATGCAACATGAGGATGAAATTAAAGTTAAAGAGGTGACAAACATTTACAATGATCTAAATATTAAAGAAATTGTAAATCAAGAAATCAACCAATATTATCAGAAAGCAATGGATTCGCTCGATAAAATAAATATTGAGGAAAACAAAAAGATATATCTCAGAGAGTTTGCAGAAAAACTCCGATCAAGAGACTACTGAGGAGATTCTCTCACTTTTGTGAACTTCTCCTTCTTATGAGCCAAAGAGTCAGAAGCCGGAAAAAAGTAGTGATCATAAGAAAGTTTAGGAAGTGTTTTACACTTCCTAGCCCGGCCCTGAATATTTTATTTCCTTCCAAAATCAGCAGGTATTTCCCCCCAATTTTCGGTATCCCACTTTAATATTTGAGTTGAATAATCATTATTTTTCAGCCAATAGATAGCTCGGTCTACCAAATCAAACAACTTTTGAGTTTTAGCATTTCTAGGTAGTGTAGTTTTTATATTCTTATTCTTCACCCAACTAATGGCCGTACGAGAGTCGGAATATATAGGATAATTTAAATTCTTTTGCTTACATAATGCCAAGCCATGAACCAAAGCCAGAAATTCTCCAATATTATTGGTTCCAGGCATAAATGGTCCTTGATAAAAAATTCTTTCTCCAGTAGCAGTCCAAACACCCTGATATTCCATTTTCCCTGGATTTCCTGAACAAGCAGCATCTACAGATATAGAAGGTAAAACACATGGAACATCATTAATATTCTTTTTACCCTTACCCAATTTTCCTGACTTCACTTGCTGCATAGATTCGCTGTAGCCTATGTCAAAAGCACGATTCGCTTCTTCAGCAGAAGAAAAAGACTTATACTTTGCACCAGCAAAACCTTTGATTTGAGCTTGGCACTCTTGCCAATTATTATAAATACCTGGTTTTACGCCATTCCAGACAACATAAAATTTTATCTTTGCCATGTTTTTTTCAAAATTATAAATTATGGGTAAATTTCTAAATATTGCAGCAATCGTTTGCTTTTTTCTTTGTGTTTCTTGTGAACAGAAAAATCAAATTGAAATTCAATCAATTTCTTTTGATAACGAAAATTGGATTCGATTTAACACACCAAAATTCAACTATAAAATCGAAGATACTAAAAGCTTGTATGATATATACTTCTTCTGCGATATTAACAAAAAAGTAGAACTTGTCCCTGATGATATTCGTTTTAATGCTGTATTATATACTCCTGACGATACACGCAGAGTAAATACATATAATTTCAGCTTTAAAAATCCAGGTACAAAAGTAAAAATAACAGAAGAAAATAGTATCTCTCACTACGAATATCCATTAAGGAAGGATTTTAAAATTACAAAAAAAGGAGACCTAAGTATTAAAATTGAAAACAGAACAAGCAAGTACAACAACCTTGGATTTGTTAAAACTGGGGTAAAATTGGTACGAAAAAAATAAATTCTTTATTTAGAATTTAATTAAATTCAGGCCTTAAGCAACTATTAAACAAATTAGTATATACGATACAATGCTACTATCTGTTTAAATTAATAGTAGGACAATAAAAATGTACTTAATTTGTTTGTGAAAAAAATAACAATATAATCACTGTAAAATAAGCTGTATTATGGCTATGTATAAAAGTGTTTCTCCTGAAGAAGCAGTAAAAGTAATTAAGTCGGGCGACAGAGTTTTTCTTCACAGCGTTGCGCTAACACCGCATATTTTAGTAAATGCAATGGTAGCAAGAGCTGATGAATTAAAAGGGGTAAATATTCTACATATTCATACTGAAGGACCAGCTCCTTATACCGAACCTCAATATGAGGGTATTTTCCATCTTGATTCTTACTTTGTGGGGCATAATGTAAGAAAAGCAACTCAAGAAGGACGTGCTGATTACATTCCTGTTTTCTTAAGTGAAACTCCAAAATTAATCCGTGAAGGAATTCTTCCTGTAGATGTTGCAATGATTCAGGTTAGTGCTCCTGATAGTCATGGATATGTATCTTTAGGTACTTCTGTTGATTGTACCTTAGCTGCAGTTCAAGAAGCAAAACATGTTATCGCTGTAATTAACCCTAAAGTTCCAAGAACTTTTGGTGATGCAATGATTCATATCAGAGAAATCGACACCTTTGTTGATAACGATCAGCCAATTATTGAGGCAAGCTTCCCAGAACCTTCTGAGACAGATATGAAGATCGGACAGTTCTGCGCGAGTCTTGTTGATGATGGAGCAACCCTTCAAATGGGTATCGGAGCGATTCCAAATGCTGTATTGGCTGCTCTAACCAATCATAAACACTTGGGTGTTCATACAGAAATGTTCTCTGATGGTTTAATTCCATTGATTGAGAAAGGAATTGTAGATAACAGCCAAAAGAAATTAGATAGAGGTAGATCTGTTGCTAGTTTCCTTATGGGTACTCGCAAAACCTACGACTTTGTAGATGATAACCCAGGAGTAGCAATGATGGATGTTGCTTATGTTAATGCTGTTAATGTAATCCGTCAAAATCCAAAGGTTTGTGCAATTAACTCTGCTCTAGAAGTAGATATCACCGGACAGGTTTGTGCTGATTCTATCGGAACAAAACACTACTCTGGCGTTGGTGGTCAGATTGACTTTATCCGTGGAGCAGGCTATTCTGAGGGTGGCCGTCCAATTATTGCTCTTCATGCAACAGCAAAAGCTGGTGCATTAACAAAAATATGCCCAACCCTTAAGCTTGGTGCGGGTGTAGTAACTACAAGAGCAAATGTGCATTATGTAGTTACAGAGTTTGGTATTGCTGACTTATACGGCAAAAACCTACAACAAAGAGCAAGAGCAATGATAAACATTGCACATCCTGATCATAGAGAAGATCTTGAAAGATCTGCTTTTGAACGTTTCGGCAGAAATGTATAAGCTAATATAGCTTTAATATAATACAAAAGGCTGTCTAACTCACTTTTAGACAGCCTTTTCCTTATTATATATTGAAATGCAATTATAGAGCCTTCAATACATCAATAGGTATTTTTTTCATATCCTTTAATTCATAAACAAAGGCTCGTTTCTCTATTTGCCCTCCTCGATAAATTTGAATTGTATCTACAATATTGATTTCCTGAAAGTATGGCTTATAAATATCTACAGGCGATTTGAAATTTCTTGATGTTGTAATATACCATGCATCCATTCCTTCTGAAAAACCTCCTCTGATTCTATTTATCCAAGCATATTTATGAATATCTTGCAGTTGACCTATTGCCAAAGTTCTCATCTTTAGAGGTCGAGCCACATAGTAATCCAAATTTGCTAAAGGAAACCATTTATAAGAAATAATAGGAGCATCTTTAGGCATATCTCCTTTTGCAATAGCATCGAGTCTATATTCAGCAAATTGTCTTTCTATTTGAGTCCAGCCATACATATCTAAAGAAACATCATCTTCTCCCAACTCATAATAATTGCTTTGCTTATCCAAACCAAGGACACCCATTTTGATTTGTAATGCTCCCAAAAGCAGAATCACGACTAAAAGGCCAGATGCAATCTTTAAAGGCCATGGAAATAAAATAGGTTTTAAATTTCTACGAAATTTATCAGCAAGAAAAGCACCTACCAGAGGCATTAAAATAACATATCCTGGCGAATTCCAGTGTGGTAAAGTACGTCGGAATAAAGAAAACAATAGAAATACACCAATTATGGGCAAAGACATCAATAATATAACTCTCATTGATTGCCCTTGGAGTTGTAAATCTTTCTTTCTGATTAAAGCAACAAAGACACAAATTATCAGTATGAAATAAACAGGATTATTATATAAGATTTCTCCCCCCAATTCAGAGAAAAAATAATCTAATTTTAAGCCCGATTCAAATATATCTACACGCTCTCCATGAAAAGTAAAACTTATCCAATTATTCAGATCATTCCAATAAATTACAGGAAATAAAATTATAAGTGAAATAATTACTGAAACATACAAGCTTAGCTCTTTAAACCACTTGCGGCTGAATAGCAGTATATACAATCCTGCTCCAACCCAAACAAAAACAGCATTATACTTGGATATCATACCTAAACCAGTAAGAACACCAGCCAATATCATTCCTTGTCTTTCAGACTTACCTATTGATTCCGACATAAACACTTTCAAAAAAGTATAAAAAGCCAAAAGCATAAAGAAAATCATTGGTGTATCGGGAAGAATAAAAACCCCTACCAACAAAAATGAATATATTGAGCAGGTATAAAGAAAGGCAGCGAAAAAACCAGTTAATTCATTCTTGATTCGCTTTCCAATCAAAAACAAAACCCATGTATTTACCGCTCCTAAAATTACAGAGGGTAAACGAATCGCCCATTCTCCATCAAAATATAAATTCCCGGTAAAAAGTTGAATCATCCATCCAATCATAGGAGGATGATCAAAATGACTCCAATCTGGATACAAAGCATAAGTCCAATAATATACCTCATCATTCCCGAACTCTAAAAACGCGGAAAAAAACAAACGGATGATGGTTGATATTAAAATCAATCCCACAACATGACTGGAAAACTTTTCTTTCACGATTTAAATTTTAAAGTCTAATTTTTAAGCATGCAATATATATAAAAAATGAACTTTTATTGTAATCTAGATCTCTTACTCTTCGATTCTACCTCGAATACCCAAAAACATTAAACCTCCAAACAGTAAAAAAGTAATAAAATGAAAAGTAAATCCTTTAAAGGAAATCCCACGATCTTGTTCCAGTTCTAATAATGCAGTTTTTCTAATCTTAATCAACTGACGAACAAACAAGAAACAAATAAGAATTAAAGGAATTATCATTCCACAATACTTAAATTCTTGGAAAACCATACTAAACATAAAACCCAAATTATCAGTCCATGCCATTGATGCAGTGGTTAGTCGCGAAAAAAAGTGGGTAAAATAAGGAATATCAGCAGCACAAAGAAAAAATGAACCTATAAACAAAAGACTGATATAATAATTAAAAAAACGATATGTAGCCTTTTGTATTCCCTTAAAAACAGATGAGAAACTTAAAAGTATAAAAGGAAAAAATAATATGTAATTTGCAATTACAGTATCAAATCGAAATTCCATAAGAAAAGATCTAAACAACAAATTTATTCGTTCATTGGGCAGATTTAAAAACATATTAAAATTACTAAAGAACAAAACAATACGGAACAAAAGAAAAACTATTATACCACAAAGATACACCTTCATCACATACCGAATCGGTAAGGATAACTTACTCATTATTTATTGAAATTTACATGATGAACCCCAAAATCGCCTGCAAATTTAAAGATTAATAAACATGATGAAAATAAATTATTTCCAGTTTTTTGCCCTTTGAAAATACTTTTAGTAAATTAGTTCAGAATAAAAGACCAAAAAGCGTAAAAGTATTTTTATCTACAGACAAGATTGCAATAATTAATTTCCAAAAATTCATTTGAACTATACAGAATGGAGCCATTTAGGATCTTTATCGTAGAGGACAACTCTTTTTATGGGGCTATGCTAAAACACTTCCTCGAAAAAAATCCAGCAAACAAAGTATATCACTTCTCCAAGGGCGTAGATTGCTTAAAACATATGCATTTAAATCCATCATTAATTTCTCTGGATTACTCCTTACCCGATATGTTAGGAATTGATGTTTTAAAGAGAATAAAATCAATAGATATTTTCACTCCTGTTATAATGATTTCGGGACAAGAAAAAATATCTACTGCTATTAATGTTCTAAAGGCAGGGGCATGTGATTATTTCGAAAAAGATGAGGATGTAAAACAACGACTATGGGAAGTTGTAGAAAACATTAAGCAAAATAAAAAAGATACATCCATAAACTACAATAAATATTATTCAGAAAAGGACATTATAAAGAATTTCAGAAAAGATATAAAAGGAAAAAGCACATGCTTAAAGAGAGTTTTTGAATTGATGAAAAAAGCTACGGAAACCAATATTTCTATTTCTATTCAAGGAGAAACAGGAACAGGAAAAGAGTTGGTAGCCAAAGCCATTCACAGAAATTCGAATAGGCAAAACCGATCATTTGTTGCAATAAACCTAAGTGCGACCCCAAGCTCTCTGATGGAAAGTGAATTGTTTGGGCATGAAAAAGGTGCTTTTACTGGTGCGGATAAACGTAGAATAGGGAAACTTGAGGAAGCAAATAAAGGAACACTCTTCCTAGACGAAATCACTGAAATCCCTCCTAATATACAAGTAAAACTATTAAGAGTATTACAAGAAAAAGAATTTCATCGTATTGGAAGCAACAAAATAATAAAAACAAATTTCAGACTTATTATAGCATCTAACAAAAACCTTATTGAAGAAGTTAAAAATGGAAACTTCCGTAAGGATCTATATTATCGTTTATTAGGATTGCCCATTTTCTTACCTCCATTACGCGATCGGAGAAATGACATCTCTCTTCTTGCTAAATATTTTTGTAGTGAATTTTGCAAAGAAAATCAAAAACCAATAAAAACATTAAGCCATCAAGCTCTGGAAAAATTGTCTTCTTATAAATTTCCTGGAAATATCAGAGAACTTAAAGCTATTGTTGATCTTTCAGTAGTTTTAAGTGATAATAATATAATTGATTCTAAAGATATTTCTTTTACAGAAACACCCGATTTCCTAGAAAAACATGAAGAAGAAATGCCTTTGGCAAGCTACCAAAAAAAAATAATTCGTTATTATCTTGATAAGTATAATCAAAATGTCCTTCTGGTGTCGAAAAAACTTCAGATTGGTAAATCAACCCTCTACCGTATGCTCAAAAATGAACAAGTCTAAAAGAAACAATTATGAAATGGTGCCACGATAACAATCGCTTATATAGGGAATTCAAATTCCCCAATTTTTCTGCTGCTTTCGCCTTTATGACTGAAGTAGCTTTTGCTGCCGAAAAACACCAACACCATCCCAATTGGAATAATTGCTATAACTTTGTAAGTATAAGTTTAAACACCCACGATGCCGGTAATATAGTTACCGAAAAAGATTGGAATTTAGCTAAAGATATTGATTTGATATATGAAAAGTATACTTGATTACCCGACAAAAATTTGGATGGCTTTTGGAGAAACAATGACTGGAAATGAAAAAATTCATCAATGGTTATTAGAAAATGGCTACCCCGAACTGGCTGCCCTTTCATCATCGATTCAGGGAAGTGAAGAAGCTCTGAAATGGTTAACAGAAAATGGATTTGTAGAATTTGCAATTCTTGACGCAGCCATTGACGAACAACCCTCAGCAATGCAATGGCTAAAGAAATATGGTCTTGACATAGAACTTAAATTTGCTGCAATGTGCAATAAAGATCAAAAATGTATAGCCTATTTTAATTCTCATGATTTAAAAATCTTTATCCATCTAGCAAATAAAATCAATGAATTTAGAGACAATATGATCTTTGACGTTCATCGACGTCCAAAGTGTTAAAAATAAAAAAGCACTAAATAAAAGAGCAGTTTGAAAAAATCAAACTGCTCTTTTTCTTTGATTTATACTATTAAGTACAAATCTATCTTAATCTAATAATTAATCACATTTTGAGAATCCACAATTATTGCAGATTAAACAACCATCTTGATAAATCAAAGAATCTTGTTTACACTCACTACATGTATTACGCGCAGCCACAGTTCCATCAGGAATATAGCGTTTTAATGCACGAACAACACCATTCTTCCAAGTATTTATATGTTCCTTATCAAAGTTAAGATTACCAATCAAATCAATTACATACGGCAATGGCATACCATGACGCAATACTCCGGAAATCAACTTTGCATAATTCCAATATTCCTTATTGAAGGAACGAGATAGCCCTTCGATAGTAACTTTATAACCATCCTTATCCATAAAGATAAAGTCATAACGAGCTTTTCCGCCACCATTCTTACTACGTTTCACCCATCCATTATTTACCCATGTTGGCAAGAAGAATCCTTCAGCTTTACCCGTAAAAATTTCATATGGTTTTCCATCAAGAGTACCTATTACAGCAATCCATTTATCATAATCATTTTGAAAACGAACAACATCTGCTTCAATTTTCTTCGGACGTGCTGGAGCTTCAGTTTCGTTAAAAGAATTCTCTTTCTTTGAATCTTTTGCTACCAATACACCTGATCGTGAACCATCGCGATAAATTGTCATTCCTTTACATCCGCTTTCCCAAGCAGTCATGTAAATTTTACTAACAATATCTTCACTTACATCATTTGGAACATTTACCGTTACGCTAATTGAGTGGTCAACCCATTTCTGAATGTCACCCTGCATTTTCACCTTATTTACCCAGTCTACATCATTTGAAGTAGCTTTAAAATAAGGCGATTTTTCTATGATTTCCTGAAGTTTATCATCATCCATGCTCTTTACTTCATCAACATCATAACCTTTTTCTTTCAACCATACCTCAAACTTAGGATGGAATACATTATACTCTTCCCAACAATCGCCAATCTCATCTTTAAAAGTAATATTAACATTCTGATCGTTTGGATTAACCTTTTTTCTACGTTTATAAGAAACCATAAAAACAGGTTCAATACCTGAAGTTGTTTGAGTACAAATACTCACACTTCCTGTAGGAGCGATGGTTAACATTGCGATATTTCTACGACCATTCTTCTTCAAATTTTCGATAAAAGAAGGGTCTTCAGCTGCGATACGTTGAATAAAAGGATTATTCTCTTCACGTTTATAATCAAATATTTCAAAAGCACCACGATCTTTCGCCAAGTTTACAGACGATTTATAAGCTTCAACGGCAAGGGTTTTATGTACTTCTGTAGAAAACTTAATTGCTTCTTCAGAACCATAACGAATATTTAATGCGGCAAGCATATCACCCTCTGCAGTGATACCAATACCTGTTCGTCTACCTTGAAGTGATTTCTCACGAATTGCTTCCCAAAGTTTTCTTTCAATTCTCTTGGTTTCCAAACCTTCAGGATCTGCATTAATTTTATTAAGAATCGCATTTATCTTTTCTACTTCAAGATCTACGATATCATCCATAATTCTTTGAGCATAAGCAGCATGCTCTTTAAAAAGATTGAAGTTGAATGTAGCTTTATCAGTGAAAGGATTTTCCACATAACTATATAAATTTATAGCCAACAGACGACAACTATCGTATGCACACAACGGAATTTCACCACATGGATTGGTAGACAAAGTTTCAAAACCTAAATCCTTATAACAATCAGGTATAGATTCACGAATTACAGTATCCCAGAATAAGATTCCTGGTTCTGCAGACTGCCATGCATTATGGATAATCTTATCCCATAAATTCTTAGCATCAATTTCTTTTGTAAAACTTGGGGTTTTACTTGATATAGGATATTGCTGAACAAAGTTTTTCTGAGCTTTAACTGATTCCATAAACTCATCATTGATTCTTACGGAAACATTAGCTCCTGTTACTTTCCCTTCCTCCATTTTGGCATCAACAAAACCTTCTGAGTCGGGATGTTTTACAGAAATACTTAACATAAGAGCTCCACGACGACCGTCCTGAGCAACTTCGCGGGTAGAGTTAGAGTAGCGTTCCATAAAAGGCACAATACCTGTAGATGTTAGTGCAGAATTCTTTACAGGACTGCCTTTAGGTCGAATATGAGAAAGATCGTGTCCAACACCTCCACGTCTCTTCATCAATTGCACTTGTTCTTGGTCAATCTTCATAATTCCCCCATAAGAATCAGAATCACCATCTGTTCCAATCACAAAACAGTTAGATAGAGAAGATACCTGGAAATTATTTCCTATACCTGCCATAGGGCTTCCTTGAGGAACTATATACTTAAATTCTTTAAATAGACTGAAAAGCTTTTCTTCTGAGATAGGGTTAGGATAATTCTTTTCAATTCGTGCAACTTCACGAGCAAGACGATGATGCATTTCATCAGGAGTCAATTCAAAAATTTCACCATCGCTATTTTTCAATGCATATTTATTCATCCATACACTAGCAGCGAGGGCATCTCCTTTGAAGTATTCTGTAGCAGCTTTTAATACTTGTTCGTGAGGATAAGATTTTAGAGGTGTAGATACATCCTTTTTTGAGGAATTCATAATATTAGATTTTCCATTTGTTGATGGAGATTTTTCTTTAGATATAGATTGTGTGAGCTTGGTTTCTTTATCAAAAACCAAAGTGTCTTTTTCTTTAAAGGCAATTCTCTCCTTTTCAGTATAGGACTTGTTTTCCATGCTGCTAGATGTAATTTAATAATTATTTTTTATAAAAAAGACTCTGGACTTCAGTTATTTACCCGTATAGCGGGTTTGTATTTTTCGGGTTGCAAGATAATAACAAACTGCATTTAAATATGAAAACTTATTAACAACACAATAGGTTTTAGGCATCAATAAATTGATTAATAAAAGCTTAACATGAGAATAAGTTTTAAGGTTTTATTTTCTTATTTTTTCTTGGATAATAATAGATTTATTTGAGAAAACTTTGATTCGCTCAGCAACTATTTCTTTTTAAAAAGAAAACGCAATGCAAGCAAAAATAAAACGACTGCAAATATCTTTCTTAGAACATCAGATGGAATATCTAAAGCTACTTTTGCACCAAAATAGGAACCAAAAAAGAATCCTAGTGCAATTAAAGCTGCATAAGAAATATTCAAATGACCTTTTTTATAATAATTATATGCCGCAAGAAATCCAACTGGAGGTAGCATAATGGCTAATGCTGTACCTTGTGCAATATGTTGCTCGGTACCAAAAATGAATACTATTGCAGGGATAATTATTAATGCACCACCTAATCCGACAAGACCACTAAACGCTCCTGCAATTATACCGATGATTAGAAGAATGATTAAAGTTGATAAAGTCATTATAGTCAAATATTTTTCAAAGAGCCAAAATTCTATATAGTCAATCTTCCTCTGTGAAGTTAAAAATTATTCTCATTCCTTTAGCTAAATTTATATTAAGCTATTTAAAAAACATATTTACAGAAATGATAATCAAGAAAATTCCAAATAATAATCTAAGAGTTTTAACGGGTAATTTCAAAGCCAACTTTGATCCAAAATACCCTCCAACCACAAAGCTAATAGCGATTACAATAGCGAAATAAATATCTAAATCACCAGTTTTGAAATATTCTCTAGCTGCCAAAAATCCTGTAGGTGGTAGTAAAACGGCTATACTCACTCCCTGAGCTTTTTTTTGATCTAATCCTAAAAAGCTCATAAGTGGTAAAATAATAAATACACCTCCTCCAATACCTAAAAGTCCCCCAGAAAAACCTGAAAAAAGACCAATCAGTAATAGAATAATAATCTCCTTAAGTTTCATATAGATTATATTTTAGTCAGTTCTAGAGTTTAATTGTGCTATAAAGAAGAAAGCATTCTAAACAAATTTATTGTTTCCTAGAAATCTAAACTTAAAGATACATAGAATACTGGATCTTGAACAACCGCATTTTCAATTCCCCACGCTAAATCCGTACGAATAAAATATCCCAATAAACGTGTACGCAAACCTGTTCCAAACCCTCCTACCAATGGATCTTTATCGGTTTCTACACGTATACGCATTGGTCCATTATGAATATAGTAGGTATATAAAGCATTTTCTTTTGAAAAAGGATCCCAACCTGTCCAAGCCGTACCAATATCTCCAAATCCTACAATTTGGAAATTATTTAATAAATCACTTCTTAACGGACGATTCATTATATACTTTAAAACCGGAAACCTCAACTCTGAATTGAAAACAACAAAATTATTTCCATTTCTAATATTCTGCTTAAAACCGCGCATATTGGTTGCCAATGTTTGAAATGCCCATCTTTCACGATAATCGACAGGAGTCTTGCTACTAAACTTTGGTGTTAACCAGCTGTCTACTCCTCCCATATAATAAAGCAATTTATTTCGGCCAAAAGAAGTACTGGCTGCTAAACGATTGGCCCAAATAAAATCACGATGAATTCGAATATATTTCCTGATATCCAAACCTAGTACAAACAGATTTTCATTTAACTTATCAAACAGCTGGTAATACTCGCCAAAAAGCTTATATCTGCTTCCTTCATATAAGTTCAACCCTAAACTCCGGGTTCCGTCAAAAACCAACTCCTGTCGCAAAATCCCCCAATTCTGAGTAGTTTTGGGCATACTTAAAGAATAAGTATCTACAGCAAGATATAAACCGTGCTGATTTCTATAGGCAAGTGAAGATTTCCAGCTAAGTGCTTCGTTAAAAGGATAGCTTGCCTGAAGAATCATTTCATGTGAATATACTCTTTGTATACCATCCGTTTTTGAATTTTCATAAATCTGTCTATGGAAAGTAAGTTTATAATCCGTTCTATTCTTTAAATTACTATAACTGGCAATATACTCGTTATTCACTAAATCGGGACTTAACTTTACTCCACCACTTAAGCGATGATCTTCCATCAAATCAGATATACCAAGCTCAAAGAATCCATTATAACCTCCATTTAAGTATATAGGATTACTCGACGAACTTCCTCCTCCATCCGGGCCAAAAAAGAAATCATTTTTCCCTCCAGTATAAGGTTGGTAATTGGTATTTAAATATGAATAATCTAAGCGGGCAGTTACCTTATTTATAAAAAATTCTACATAATAATTCCTTTTCTTTGGAAAACTCATTGTGTCCAACAAATCCTCATATGAAGGCAAAGGAATATTTAAATCGACAGCAGTAGTATCTTTAGAGTTTTCAAGGGCAACAAATTCTTTTGATCCTACTTCTCTTTCTTTATCATCGCCTCCACGGCGAGAAACATAAAATCGCTTTCTCTTTTTATTATGGCTTAAACTACTTCTTTTTTTCTTTTGTAAATCTCTCACCTCTAATTTACGCCTATAGAAAACAGTCTCTTCAACAACTACTTTCTCTTTTGGCAATGCAGTAAAATCAATCTTATAAGCCTTATGCATATCGTTTTCCCTACTCAAAACAAACATATCTTGATCTCTCTGATCTACATCCAGATAATCTACAGATTGAGTTAAATTCGTAATAGGATAAGCCTTTGCAGTATATCTATAATGAACAATTGTATCTACATGATTTATTGTACTGTCAATAGCACCTAGGTATACATTTCGTATTCCAGACTCATCACTTAAATAAAATAACGAATTGTCTTTACGAACCTTTGGATAAATACAATTCCCATTTTTTGTCTTACTAATATTAATCAATTGATCATGCTTATTCTTAAAAGCATATGCAAATACATTTAAATTCTTTAGAGGTCTTTGATTTTCTATTAAAGGAGATAAGGAGTCGTGTGGACGATTTGAACTAAAATAAATATAATCGTTATGTTCGGAAAACACAGGATACAGATCATCATAAATATCATCTGTTAATTGCTTATAAGAATTGGCAGCAATATTAAAGTAAAACAAATCACTTTGACCATTACGAACTCCTGCCAATATTAAGTGTGTTCCATTATTATTAAAAGAGAACTGACTGATTTTTGTGAATTGATGCATATTCCTAACTTCTATTTCACGAGTAGCAGGATTATATAAATGTAAAAATATCAATCCTTTTTCCTCTACAATAAAAGCAAGTATTTTCCCCATAGGATGCCATGACAATAAAGGATAACTCAAATCTTGAAACTCACCAACACGAAATCCCTTTTTATAACATCTTTTACTTTTGCCCTTAATCTTATCATACAAAAACAAAGAACTTTGCCCCAATTCATTGGTAGCATATGCAATAATCTGCCCTCCAGGCTGCTTATTTATAGCAGTGATTTTTCTGTATTTCCTATACTTTAATGGAAGCAACTTACCTGAAACAGCATCAAATTGTTCGCTGCTGTATATGCGTTCATAAAACTTATACCATTCACGAAACAACTGTTTTGTATTTACCCCCAAAGCATATAATAAACTCAACTCAACACCATGGTTTAATCTCGACATCTGAACCAAAGCATTTAAGCTATTCATACCATACGTTTGTTCGATAAAATACCACATTGAATGCCCTGCCAAAGCGGTGTGTTCAGATAATATCTGATTGAATTTTTTTACTTTATTATGTAAGAATAAATCGCGTAGCTCATTATCTTTCTCAGTGTTCCAACTCTCGGCCAAATAAGATACCAAGCCCTTCTTATACCATTCTGGAATATATATCAATGCATTATTCTTAATCTGAGCACCAACACTACTTCCATAAACCATCTGATTGAAGATCATCTCGGCAATACCTTCTCTAATCTGTATTCTTAAGTGGTTATGGTCTCCATCAAAATATAATAAAACCCGATTTCCTTTTATATGAGAAATCCCACCAGTATTATAATTATACGATTCATTTTCCTGAAGACCGATATTTGTTTGCCTTAAATCGGAATAATTATTAAACACTAAAAACTGAATCTTTTCTTCCAATTTATAGCCCAAACGCTTTTCCATATTATGCAGCTCGGCCTTTGCTGTTTTCGATGTAAACTGAGCCAATTCAGCACCTCCCTGATAAAAATAAGTGTCCAAACGATCAAAACGATAATACAGCCATATAAAATCCTTATACTGCACTCTATTTTTACCGAAAGTCATTTGAGACCCATTATAAAATTGTCCTAATATATTTTTGCTTGGGAAGATAAAAAGGGAAATAAAAAGACACAAAAAACTAATTTTTCCTATTCCTTGGGTGTATATTTTGGGCATAATACTGACTTGATTATTATTGCCTTGCTAAGATAGTAGATTTTACTGATGTTTCTTGTGTTTGGAAGTTCGTTTTTCTTATTTCCTACCTTGTGTTACAGAGTTTATATTTCGTGTTCCGGTTTTCGAAACACGAAATACAAATCTCAAAAATTTACTTGAAAAATTCTTGAAGAGTAAAAGTATCTTTCACTCTTACTCCCTTTGGAGTTTCTTGCAGACGGCAAGCCTCATGCAACAAATCGTGCTGAAGAAAAATAATCATATCATCCTGTATGGCTTCTTTATAAAACCGCTTACGATCTTCAAGAGTTTGTAAAGGTTGAACATCATAAGACATAATCCAAGCTAGGGGAATATGTGCTACAGAAGGAAGTAAATCGGCCATAAAGGCAATCGTTTTACCTTTATACTTTATATATGGGATAATCTGGCCAATAGTATGACCATTAAAAATACGAGCATATATATTTTCTGATATTGGAAATTCCTCGCCAATCAATTTTAATTGTCCACACTCTTGTATAGGAAGAATATTATCCATCAAAAAGCTTGCTTTTTCTCTTGGATTTGGATGTGTTGCCCATTCCCACTGAGATTTGCTCACCCAATATTTTGCATTGGGAAAACTGGTTACCAAATCACCTTTTTCTGATTGAGTAATCGCACCTCCAACATGATCAAAATGCAAATGAGTAAGAATAACATCGGTTATCTCTGTTGGCTCATATCCATTTTGTTTCAAGGAAGCAAGCAATTGATTTTTATTACTAAGTTTATAGCGATCATAAAAAGCATCCTCTTGCTTATTACCCATTCCTGTATCAATAAGAATCTTGCGATCACCTTCATCGATTAATAAAGAGCGGAGTGCCCAGTTACAAAGATTATTCTCATCGGAAGGATAATGCTTAGACCATACTACTTTGGGTACTACCCCAAACATAGCACCGCCATCTAGCCAAAAATTTCCCGCATCTATTGGGATAAGTTTCATACTAAATATATTATTTGATTAATTTTTTGGATCTCTAATTTCGTTTTTCGCATTCTGTTTTTCACACCCGAATAACGAAACTCGAACAACGAAACACGAACAACGAAACCCGAAACTCGAACCTAAAATACTAACGCCCTATTTTCTCCAATTGTTGGATTGCATAATCATAAGCTCCTGTTGCCACAGCTTTGGAAGTTCCCATTTCGGTAATTCCAACTCCTATTTTCTTTACTGGATTATAAGAAATACGAACATCCGTAAAAGGAACACTAATTTTATGACTATCATCCTTTAAGAATTTTTCCAAATCGATTGGATTTTCAAGGTTATACACTTTTACTTCAAGGCGTTCAAGAAATTCTCCATTCATGGTTTCAAATCTACGGTTCATTTGTTCCACCATTTTATCCAGAAACAAAGGATATGCATTTGCAAGGCCACCACCAATAACTACCAATCCATCAACAATAGTAGCAGCATTTGCAGTTGCCTCACCACAAACCACTGCCAATTCATCAAAAGCCCTTTTTGCAGCATGCACATTTCCTGGATGCTGCCCCATACCAATTTCAAATATTTCTTTTGGAGTTGGACTTTCACTAATCTTTATACGGGCTTCTCTGGCATAGATTCTGCGCACTGCTCGGATAGATAAACTATCTTCAACACTGGTATTGGGATACATAATATTTCTCATTCTATTAATCTCCCCTCCTGAAGAATTATCCCCTTCCAACAAAGTATCACCAATTACAACACCTCCACCAAAACCAGTTCCCAGAGTAATTCCCAATAAGTTCTGATATCTTTTTTCGTTACCAGCTTCCTCCAGAAGTCTGTTTACTCTTGGCAAAAAACCCGATTTTGCTTCACCATAAGTAAAAAGATCACCATCATTATTTATAAAAACAGGAATATCAAAATGATTCTCAAGCATTGCCTTTAGAGCCACGCCTCCGCGAAATAGAGGAAGATTTTGAAGATCACCAATAATACCAGCTTTAAAATCTGAAGGCCCCGGAAAGCAAAAGCTAATTGCATTAGCTTTTAATTTCAGATGAAGCATCAAGCTTTCAAACCCCTCGACTACAGTATTTAGCAGATCGATCAATGTATGCTGTCGTGCAGAAAGTGTAATTCCTGGTTCAAGGATCTTACCATCACGAACAGCTTGAAAAACAAAGTTTGTTCCCCCAGCATCTAGGGTTAATATTGTTCTATAATCCTTTACGATATTACTCATTTTTGGTACGTTTTAGAGTTTAGTGAGCTTCAAGCCAATTTCTTCCGGTTTTCATATCAATTTCCAAAGGAACCCCATCCAGTGGCATTGACTCCAACATATGTTTACGGATGATCTTCTTCAGTACATCTATCTCTTCCTTATGTGCATCAAAAACCAATTCATCATGTACCTGCAAAATCATACGCGATTTTAGATCTTTATCTTTCATCTCTCTATAGATATTAATCATAGCCAATTTAATCATATCTGCTGAAGATCCTTGAATAGGGGCGTTTATCGCATTTCGCTCGGCAAAACCACGAACAACGCTGTTGGCAGATTGAATATCACGCAAATATCTTTTTCTACCCAAAATGGTAGAAACATAAGCTTGTTCACGCGCTTGTTCTACAACTTTATCCATATAAGCCTTAATTTGTGGATATTCCTCAAAATAAGCTTTGATTATGTCTGACCCTTCACGTCGGGAAATTCCCAAACGCTCGGCAAGACCGAAAGCCGAAATACCATAAACAATTCCAAAGTTTACAGTTTTTGCTTTTCTTCTTAAATCAGCATCAACTTCTTCTACAGGAACCTTATACACTTTTGAAGCCGTAGCAGTATGAACATCAACTCCTTCTTTAAAGGCTTCAACCAAGGCTGGATCCTGACATAAACTGGCAAAAATCCTCAATTCTATCTGAGAATAATCTGCTGCAAGAAGTATAAAGTCTTCATTTCTAGGAACGAATGCTTTACGAATTTCTTTTCCTCGGGCAGTACGGATTGGTATATTTTGTAAATTCGGATTGGTGGAAGACAATCGCCCTGTAGCTACAACAGCCTGATTATAACTGGTATGAATACGATGATCTACCGGACTAACCAGATTTGGTAAAGCATCTACATAAGTAGACTTCAACTTGCTCAGACTTCTATATTCCAATATACTTTCGACTATAGGGTGCTTTGCAGCCAATTTATTCAATACATCTTCAGAAGTAGAAAACTGTCCGCTCTTGGTTTTCTTTGGCTTTTCTACAATCTTCATCTGATTAAACAACACTTCTCCCAGCTGTTTTGGAGAAGCTATATTGAAAGTTATACCCGCTTCATCATAAATAGTCTTTTCAATTCTCTTTAATTGGGTATCCAGATCTTCCGAAATTTCCTTTAAAGCATCGATATCTATACGTATACCTTCCTTCTCCATAGAAGCCAACACTTCAACTAAAGGCATTTCAATATCATAGAAAATATTCTTCTGCCCTGAGGCATCCAGTTCTTCCTTAATTTTTTGTTTTAACTGAAAAGTTATATCAGCATCTTCGGCAGCATAGTCTTTTACTTTTTGAATATCAATCTGTTCCAAACTCAATTGTTTACGACCTTTGCCAACAATCTCTTCATAAGCAACAGGCTTATAACTAAGGTAATTCTCGGCCATAACATCCATATTATGTCTCGACTCTGGCTGAACAATATAATGGGCAAGCATTGTATCAAAACAAGGATTTGCAATCTTCACATTATACCGATTCATAATGGATAAATCGTATTTCAGATTCTGTGCAATTTTTTCAATACCACCGTTTGCAAATATTGAATGTAAAGGAATCAGAAAGTCGGCAATTTCTTCTTCTTGGGCAGGAACTTTAAGATAATAGGCTTTTCCCTTTTCCCAAGCAAAAGAAATGCCCAACAATTTGGCTTGCAAAGTATCTAAACCAGTAGTTTCTGTATCAAAACAGAATGATTTCTGTTTACCTAAATCTTCTACTAATTTTTTATAATCCACTTCATTATCTACCAAATAATATTTATGCTCAGTATTATTTATGGTATTTATAGAAACTTCTTCTTCAGAGGGTTCTTCCTGATCGAATAAAGAGAATAAATCGCCTTGAACTACTTGCTTACTGTGCTGAGTAGAAAGTTCAGCAAAAATTCTTTTAGCTAGGTTGCGAAATTCTAATTCATCAAATAATTCGCGGATTTTTGCTTGTTGAAAGCTCTTTATCTCAAGTGCTTCTTCATCAAAACCAATAGGAACATCCATTATAATAGTTGCCAATTCCTTAGACATCAATGCTTGTTTAGCATTTTCTTCAACTTTTTCCTTAAGTTTTCCCTTAAGCTTGTCGGTATTTTCCAATAAATTTTCAACACTATCAAATTCCTTAAGCAGCTTGATAGCTGTCTTTTCGCCAACACCAGGAACACCAGGAATATTATCCGCAGCATCACCCATCAATCCTAAAATATCGATAAGCTGTTTAGGTTCTTTTAAATCATACTTGGCACAAATTTCTTCTACACCAAGAACCTCAGCACCATTTCCCATTCGTGCAGGCTTATACATTTTTACTTTTGATGTAACCAATTGCCCATAATCTTTATCTGGAGTCATCATAAATACATCAAAACCACTATCTTCAGCTTTTTTCGACAAGGTTCCAATTACATCATCTGCCTCATAACCATCAACATATAATAATGGAATATCAAAAGCTTCAATAACTTTTTTCACCCACGGAATTGAAGTCGCCAAATCTTCGGGCATCTTCTCTCTATTGGCTTTATATTCGATAAATCCTTCATGACGAACAGTAGGAGCCATTGTATCAAAAGCCACACCTATATGAGTAGGCTTTTCTTTTTTTATTATTTCCCATAAAGTATTGGTAAAACCAAGAATGGCAGAAGTATTCAATCCTTTAGAATTTATTCGGGGATTTTTGCTCATTGCAAAATATGCTCGGTAAATAAGAGCCATTGCATCAAGAAGAAAGAGCTTTTTAGCAGTCATATTTAATGTATTTTTTATCCAGATATTATTTGGCAGATTTCGTGTGGGAACAAAATTGAGAAAAAATATTTATAAATTTACATATATAAAAAGGATACTGTTGCTCCTTTATTATAAAAAGTCTCTCCTAAGAAATTCTGAGCACGTTTCCTTTAGCCCAAAAAATGATTACTAAAAAAACTACTTATGCCAAAAGCAAATGAACCAGCAAGAAAAATTTATGTTCTTGACACTTCTGTAATTTTATACAATCACATGGCAATACACTCTTTTGAGGATAATGATGTCGTGATTCCTATAACCGTTTTGGAAGAACTCGACAACTTCAAAAAAGGCAGTGATACTAAAAATTTCGAGGCCCGAGAATTTATTCGAATCCTGGACAAACTAAGCGAAAAGCATACTTTAAAAGATTGGTTACAACTTGAGCACCCCGGAGCAGGAAGATTCAAAGTAATTATGAATGGTCACTCTGGCCCGGATGCAACAAGAATTTTTGATAGTAATAAAGCCGACCACAGAATACTAAATGCTGCCCTATGCATAGCACAAGAAAACCCAAAAGCTAAAACAGTACTCGTAAGTAAAGATATAAACCTACGACTAAAAGCAAAATCATTAGGCATGCAAGCCGAAGATTTTGAAACAGGTAAGGTTCAAAATGTAGACGAACTTTATACTGGAAAAACTACCATGGAAGTTGAACCCCAAATTATTGATAGAATATACAAAGAAGGAGAAATTGCACCTGAGGATATTGGAATCACAGAACCTATCCCTAATCACTACTATATAATTCATTATCAGAAAACTTCTGTCCTATGTTATTATAACCCTGTAAATCAAAGAATAGAGCACCTTCAAAAGAAAATGGTGCAAAGAATTACACCACGAAATGCAGAACAAGTCTTTGCTTTCCATGCCATACTAAATCCAAATATAAAATTGGTTACTCTTATGGGAAAGGCAGGTTCAGGAAAAACACTCCTTGCTCTTGCTGGTGCACTAAAGCAAAGACGCGACTATAAGCAAATACTACTTGCCCGCCCTGTAGTTCCTCTAAGCAATAAAGATATTGGATATTTACCCGGAGATATCAAGGATAAACTCGGACCTTATATGGAACCGCTATGGGATAACTTTAAATTTATCCAAAATCAGTATAATGAATCTGACCCAGAACACGGAAAAATTCAAGAGTCTCTTCAAACCGAAAAGCTTGTTATTTCTCCTCTTGCCTATATCCGTGGACGAAGTTTGTCGAATATCTTTTTTATTGTAGATGAAGCCCAAAACCTTACTCCTCACGAGGTAAAAACCATTATTACTCGTGCTGGGGAAGGTACAAAAATCATCTTCACTGGCGATGTTTACCAAATTGATACCCCATACTTAGATAGTCAAAGTAACGGACTATCATACCTAATCGACAGAATTAAACATCATGATATTTATGCTCATATCCGGTTGGAAAAGGGCGAACGATCGGAGCTGGCCAATCTGGCTTCAGAACTACTGTAAATCAAACAATAAAGGCTGTTCTACACTTACCGAACAGCCTTTATTATATATTTTTCTATTCTGTAGTAAGATTCGCTTAAAGAATACTTTTCTTTTTGAAATGGTTTAAAAACAAGGATCTAACCAGACCCCTTTAATACGCAACCCAGTAAGTTAATACCTAACACACACTTGATTTTTATCAAATACCTAGAAGGTTTTTATCAAATATCTAGGAGGTTTTTATCAAATACCTAGAAGGTTTTCGTCAAATATCTAGGAGGTTTTCACCAAATATCTAGGAGGTTTTTATCAAATACCTAGAAGGTTTTCGTCAAATATCTAGGAGGTTTTTATCAATTAAAGGGCAGGTGTCGGTGGATTTAAAGGTGGGAATGGTAGTGATTTAAGGTAAGAGTGATAGTGACACACTTATTGGAACAGACTCATTTGAACAGACTCATTTAGAATCGAATTTCAGAAACAAAGGAATAAAAATAATTAATACAATAATTGAGAATAAAAGTCCCCCAATAGTTCCAGCAGCCAAGCTATACCAAAAGTCATTCTTTTGCCCAAAGAAGATAAATGGCAACATCCCTAAACATGTAGATATAATTGTTGAAATTATTGAAGTTATCTTATGATTAAAAGCTTTTAGATAAACACCTATACTTTTTTGATTTCTATTCTTTTGTATTTTCAATTTTCTATTGAATTCTGCCAATAGATATATTGCAGCATTTACGACTAAACCGCTAAGAATTAAGAACGAAGCCAAGCCACCCTCAGAAAAATGCACATCAAAAAAATAAAAGACAAATAATCCTCCACACAAACTTATAGGTAAAATAAGTATAATCAATAAAGCCAAAATAAATGACTCGAATAATATAGCGCATATAAAAAAAACAGAAACTAATGCTAACAGAACTAAATAATAGGGTTGTTTCTTTTTTTCCTTTAATTCATTCATTAATTCTTGATTCTCCAAAGAGAGATAATAAGCTGGTGGTAATTTTGCATTTTCTACTTTCAATATATCTTGTAATAATTTATTTTTTGCTGTAGAACTTGCATTATATTTAAATGCCAGAACCTGAAAATAGGCCTGATTTTTACGACATATAGAAACGTATTTATCCTTAGGTGAAATGGAAAATAAATTATCTCCTCTAAATGATAAACTATCTATTAATGGTTTGTTTCTTAAATTCCATAATGACCACTTTACATCCTCTTTTTTATTCAAACAAAAAACATAAGGATGCCCATCAATATATCCATGCATAAATTCATTACCCTCTTGATTATACTCACTGATAGCGGATTGAACCTTTGCTTTCTTGATATTATAAATCCCAAGAAAGGATTTATTTAGATTTAAATTAAAGCTTTTATATTTTGAAACATCTTCATTATTATTCAAAATTTGAACTTGCGAAATACGAGGATACTCTTTGATACGCTTAACAATATTCTCTAACAACTTATTTAGTATTAACCTATCAGGACCTCTCATTTCCAATTTCAGAAAAGTATTATCTTCAACATAATAATTTGAGATAGGCTTACTATAATAGTCAGGTTTTACACCATAAATATGCCAGGATGCAGCTTTAAATTGATCCGACATATGAATCATTTTTATTCTTAAAGCCATTGGCAAGTTGTTTTTCTTTAATGAAGAAAGAAAATCAACTTCGAAATGTAATTTTTGGTTATCAATCCTGGCTTTATATTTGTTAATTGCAGGAAATGTTTTCATCTTAGACTCAATTTTACGTACAACTTCATCTATATGCGAAATCTTAACCCCTGCAGGAAAATCAGCCTCAATCTTTAGATGATAACCTTTGTCTTCATCAGGTTCCCAACTACTTGTTCCATCAAAAATATGATAATTATAAATGTATAAACACCCTCCCAATAAACGATCCACATGCTCTTTCAACTCATATTGATATTTTCTTGATCCAATACTTGCGTTATAAATTCGGGCTGCAAAATGATCTGCATCCCATTTAGGAGGGAGTAAATAAATTGGAAATCCTATAATCCAAAAAGAAAGAATGATTATTATTATCTTATATTTTCGTAGTCGAATAATTAATGAATGATAATATTTATTTAATTTCAATATCCTTTTTACTCTATTTCGACTTCTAAGTTTATTATATATTTTCTTTTGTGGAAAAAAAGTAATTATCGCGGGAAGAAAAAACAAACTGCAAAATATGGAAATACTTAAATTGATTATTAAAACATAAGCAAAATCGGCCAAGCCAATTTGCCTTTCTTCCGGTAAAAAAAAGATCATTCCAATAGCTGAAATGCTAGTCATACAAGCAGCTACAATTGGCAAAATTGCTGCTTTATTTTTGAAATGTTGAATATGATCTAGCATTACCATCATATTATCCAATACTAAGCCCAGTACAATTGTAATAGCTGCCAAAGAATATAAGTGAATTTCTATTCCAAAAAGAACATAGAATATACAGCCAATCCCCATATTCACCAATAAACAGTATGTGAGTATAAGTATATACCAAATATTTCGTCGATATAGCCATAAAAAGGCCATCAGTACTAGCACTGCAATCAATGTTCGACATAAAACACGAAACATTTCTGATTCTAAATGCTTTAAATGATCTTCCTCTAAAGAAACAGTAAAGTCCTTTTCTGTAGAATGTTGTAACTCACATATTTTATCCAGAATTTTCTTTCTACAAGACAATTGATTTGTAGCATCATCAGGATAAATATTTACATACAAAGCTTTTTTTCCATTAACCCTTAGTATAGTTTTATATATATCTTTTTGTGCAACGCTATCACATATATCTTTAATTAAAATAATACGCTCCTGACATTTGCGAACAGGAATAAGTTTTAGATCTTTTATAGAATTTGCTTTTTCTACTCTTGCAATACAGTTTATTTCTGAAGACTTATTCCCTAGACTATTTTTATTGAAAACAATTCCTAAATCATTCTCCTTAAAGGCAATATTCAAAACATTCTTAATCTCTCTTTTCGAAAGCCCCAAAGATTGTATAAGTTTTTCTTTGAGATAGAAATTCAAGTGGCTATCTTTTTGACCAAGCAGTTTTATTTTTCCCACTCCTTTTATCCTTGATAACTGAAATGACATATCTCTGTAAAAAAAATCTTCAATACTTAACAGATCTTTTGTGCTGCTTATACTCAAAACAATGATAGGCCTTTTTGAACTATACTTTTTATATGTTTGATAACTAATTCTTGGAAAATCAATTCCTTTGGGCAATTCATTAAAAACACTGCGCAAAAGCATTTGTAATTTAAGCCTAAATTTATCTGTATCAACCTTAGGTAAAACCTTTATAAGCAATTCACCACAACCATAATTTGACGTTGCCTCTATACTTTTTATTCCCTTTATATGATTTAATTGAGCTTCTAAAACACAGGTTATTCGATCATTAACTTGCTGAGCAGAATGTTTTGGCCACGAATAGTTTACCAAGAAGGTCCTATTTTTCTCACTTGGAAAAGGCGTAAAATTTAATTTTGGTATTAAAGAAAATCCTACAATAGCAAGAAGAGTAAATATTAAAACAAAACCAAAAGAATAAGGAATAGATACTGGTTTTTGAGTTCTCATATCCTCTTGTTTTTTGAAGAATAGATCAGAAAATAGGCAAGAGGAATAAAATACAGACTAATTAAAGTTCCTAACAACATACCCCCAACAATAACTATTGCCATAGGCTTTTGTAAATCTGCACCCAATCCACTTGAAAAAAACAATGGAATTAGTGCAAGAATAGTTGTCAAACTTGTCATTAAAATTGGACGTAACCGAAGCTTCCCTGCAATATGAATCGCCTGCTCAACAGAAACTCCCTTTCTTCGCAAACGATTCATTGTGTCCATTTTTAGTATGGAATCATTAATTATTATTCCACTAACAACTACAATACCTATCCCAGACATCAGATTTAAACTCTGACCAGAAATGATTAGTAGCATAAATATAGCGCACAAATCAAAGAAAATTTCAATTAAGACTATTAATGGTTGAAGAAAAGATTCAAATTGAGCAGCTAAGATAAAGTAAAGAATAAAAACCCCCAGTAATAGTATTAAGCTAAACTGTTCAAACATTTCCTGATCATCATAATAGCTTCCTGTTAGTAAACAGGTCCACCTGGGACGATTTTTTTTCAAGGTAGTAACTTTTTCTTGCACTTCTTCAACCTTAGAATCATTTAAGGGAAAATCATAATAAACCCCTCGAATATCGCCACAAACTTGTTTTTGATCTTCTTTATAGCTCGTTTTAATAAATTCTTTTATAGAAAACAACTCTCCGGTAGCATTCGAAACCTTCAGATTATTAAAAGATTCAAAAAAATACTCTGACTCTTTTTTAATACGCAATGGCATATAATTTCCTTCCGAAGGAATAATCATATCATAAGTACAACCAATATTCCTCTCCAGAATCTCTAACATTTTATTATAAGAAATATCGTATAATAATAGTTTTTTTCGGTTTATTACCAAATGAAGACATGGTTTCCTTTCAAGCTTATAGTTTGTTTTCAATAAAGACAATGAATCTAAAACCCCTTTTACATAATCTTCTTTTCCAATATGCATTTTGTCTTTAGGATTAGGATAAAATCGAAAAGTTAAGAAATCTTTACTTTGAGCAAATATTTGTTCAAAGCTTCTCTTAGGTCTGGAAAAGTCTAATGATGCTTCAGGATAAGCCTTTTTCATTTGTTTAGTAAATTCATTTGAAAAAACGCCTAATTCATCAAATGAATGAGTATCAACATAAACACTACAATACTCTGCTTCATGAAATAATTTTTTCTGAAATTTAAGGCCTGATTCACCACACTGTATATGCCATCGAATATTTAAATCAGGAATAGCATTAAACAAATTCTTTACTCGTTTTTGATTCTCCTGAAGAGATATTGACTGATTCCATTTTATTTTCACAACAACATCCTTATCTCGGAATTCTGGTAATCCGGAACGAGGAACAAAGAAAAACAAAAAGATTCCTATAAAAATTAGCGATATAAAACCCAATATTGCTAAACGTGGAAAACAAAATAATTTCTTTACACTCAAAAAATAAATCTTATCAAGCCTTGAGTCCTCTTGGCTTTTAGAACAATATGCAGAAAGGAAATTGTTTTTACCTTTATAAAAATTAAAATATAAAACCGGAAGAACCAGAATTGAAAACAAATAAGAAATCGCCAAACTTAATCCAATAGCAATTGCTTGTTCTAAAAAAATTGCCCCTGTAAGATCATTTAAAAAGATTAAGGGAAAGAAAACACTGCAAGTAGTCAGCATTGAACTCAACAGAGGCTTAATCATCTCTTCACTTCCTACAACACACGATTCTTCTAGGTTTATACCTTTCTTGACATACTGTCCAATATTTTCAACGACAATAATTGAATTATCAATCATCATTCCCAAGCCAAGTATTAAACCACTTAACGACAAGATATTTAAACTAAAGTCGAGAAAGTAAAAACAGAATAAAACAATAATTAAGGAAACAGGTATAGAAATTAGAATAATCAAAGACTCTCTCCATCTTTTAATAAAAACAAAAGAAATTAATAAAGAAAGTATTATTCCCAATAATAAACTCTGCAGAAGACTGCTTATCGAATATTTTAAAAGCGTGCTCTGATCTCTATTGACCCTAAATTGTAAGTCTGGGTATAATTGCTGAAGAGTGGAAAGAGTTGCCCCTATATTTTGTGATAAATCCTCCATTCGAGCATCAGCTTGCTTACTAACAGCTAATAAAATAGCTGGATTATTATCTGCAAAATAAAATCCTTTTGGAGGTAAAGAATGCTTTTCTAATTCTGCAATATCGCCAATTTGACATTTACGCCCCTGGGGGAGAGAAATCCACATTTTTTTTATCTGGTCAATACTATTTAAAGTAGCCCCAAAGTGCAATATATACTTAAACATACCTTCTTGCAAAAGAATATCGCTAGCCATCTCATGCTCTTCCCTTAAAATAGACAATAGATCGGTCTCATTTATGCCTAGAACATCACATTGGGGTTGCTTAAGTTGAATTCTAATTTCAGAAAAAGAAGCCCCTCCTATATCAACAAATCCGATCTCTTTTAGCTGTTCGAAATAAGGTTTCACAACCTTTTCAGCCAAAACACTTAAGTCGGACAAAGAATAAACAGATTTACCCTGTCGGGACTTTGAAAATACGTCAACATAAAAGGTTGGAATATCGTTAGTACTTGCTTTCACTACCAGTGGACGAGTTATATCTTTGGGAAAAAGACTCATCATCTGATCAATTTGTTCGTTGATCTCAAAATACACTCTTTGCACATCTGCATCATACGACAAACGAAGCTTAACAATAGCTGCTTCATTTTTTGCTTTGCTTTCAACACTATTAATGTTGTCTACTTGCTGCAATGACTTCCGTAAGGATTGCAAAACCTGTCTTTCAATTTGTGGAGCCGATTTTCCTGGTAAATTAAAATATACTCCTATTTCAGGTATATCAATATTCGGCATCAAAGACAGAGGAATTTTAAACCATGCAACTACCCCAAAACAAGTAAGAGCCAACACTACCATAAATACAGCAATTGGCCTATGAATTAAAAAACGAACCATAACAATCTTCAAATTACCTTCAAAAACAATAAGCTATTTCCATACACTAATTTGATAATACCTCCACAGGACTATTATGATTCAAGTGAAAATTATTATTATAGATAACTAAATCTTCTTCTTTCAAACCACTCTTAATACATACAAATTGATCATTCTCTAAAGACGTTTTGACATAATTCCAGTATGCCTTACCATCGACATAAGTAAAAACAACTGGTTTCCCCGAACGTAAAACAATAGCATCTCGAGGGACAACAATTTGATTAGGGGTATTCTGCTCAATAACTAATTCAACATTCATTCCATCAAGTAAAAGCTGTTCAGAATTCTCAACTGTAGCTTTTATATTTACCAACCCTTTGTTACTTACCTGAGGATTTATTTCTACTAACTTACCTTTGAAACTTTTTTCAGAATAAGCCAAGGGTTTAACCTGTACACTTTGACCAATATGTAAATTTCTCAGCTCTGTTTCCAGTAACTCTGCTTTTACATAAAAATTTCTATTATCAATAACGCGACAAAAAAACTTATTTTCATTAACCAATTGATTCTCGTGAGCCTCAAGCATTACAACCTGACCATCTATCGGCGAACACAGTCTCAACTTTTTATAATTTATTTCCTTCTCTTTCAATAATAATAGTGCTTTATTGTAACCACTTTCTAGCTTTAGATTAGCCAAAACCTTAGGTGAAATTTTTGCGGTATCACCTACCTCAGGTTCAAAACCTAAAGACAATGAAATAAGTTGGTTATATGCTAAAGCTAATTGATCTTTAGCTCTTCTCAATTCTAACGCTAAACGCTCACGATCTAAACAAGCTATTACATCTCCTTTTTTAACCCAATTCCCATTTTTTTCCCTCAATGTTATCAACTTACCACTCATTGAAAAACATAAATCAACTTTATTTTTAGCAATCAATTTAGCATTGACAAAAGTCTGTGATGGAAATTTTTTTAAAGACAAAGGCATTACCTTTACCTTAGCAATATCTTTATCCTTAGTATCTGTAATTACTTGACTATTTTTTCTATGCTCATTATTATTACATGCTAGAATCAAAAATAAAACAAAGAAAAACTCAAAACCCAAGATTATTTTTCCCTTTATACTTGTAAATATCCCCATTACAATTCCATCAAAAATTATTTCTCAACAACATCAAAAACTTCAAAATAGAAAGAATTGGGGTTCTTTTCATACAAATCATTCCTCATTAAAATTAATCCTTCAGGACAAATCATTGTATTCCACACATTATAGTTGTTTGAATTATTTCCCCCTTTGAAATCTACCTCTCCAATTTTTTTTAAATCCTCATCAAGAATCAATAAGCTACACTCATAAGTATACCAGCCCGTTTGCTTAAATATATCAAGAGGCACAGGAAGTTTACACCACTGATAATACAAATTACGATATTGATCATAAATTAAGTCTAAAAAGTGAAACTGGGTAGCAAGATATTGATCTACTTCCTCTCTTCTGTTTTTCTCATATTGATCTGAAAACGGCGGTATTACGTTGCTATAATATTTAGATCCTACAAAACTAGTTTCCAATAAATCTCCATTCAAATTGTAATTTTCAATATAATGAGATGCTGGTTGGTGTGAAGAAATAACTTTCTTTTTTGAATTATAAGTTAAACAAGGCAATGTGGAATTAAAAGAATGTCCATAATACCCTGTTTTATAATTCTGTGCCAGCGGAATCATTGCTTTAATACTATCATGAGTATTGATTGGAATTTTAAAAACTCTAAAGGCAGGAATATTTCCACATTCAGTTTCTTTTGACTGAAAATATGTAACAAAAACTGAAGAATCAACGACATCAAATATACTAGGTTTGGCAGGATACGAAAAAAATGGATTCTTACCTTGGCGAGCTTTCTTATTAAAATTCGCTGTATCAACAAGAGATATTCTATGCTTCAATTGTCCATCCTGATAAACTCCTAGCTCTGCTTTTCTGTGGCAAAACGTAATTACATCATCAATAGAAGAAGGTATAAAATAATTACACATATCTTTTATTAATGCATTAGGCCCCTCTGGAGGAAAATAATATGAATTTAATAATTCCCCATTTTTAATATTGTAATAAAATACCTTTGATTGATCATTATTTCCAAAGAACATTATACTGTCATTCATTATTCTAAAAGAATTGCTATTCACTAAAGCAATATTAGAATCTATTGGAAATGAAAAAACCCTCTTCTTTCTAAGTGTTTTTTGATCTAAATATTTTGTTGCATTCTCAGATTGCCACTTTTCTTTATTTTGCTGACAGGAAGAAAAAATAATAATGGAAATAAAAAAAACTAAAGAACAACTAATAATATAATTTATCCTCATTTTAAACTTAATTTTTTAAAAAGCTTGCCACTTCTAAAAGCAACAAGCTTTAGTTTATGCACAACTGCCATAAATCGAATTATTTTTCCTTTGCAATATTCTTTGACTCAAAAAATGCAAATTTCTATGGCAGTCGATATTTAATAACTAAATCTAAATAACAAATATAGCTTTTAAACACTACAATAAACTTATTATAGAATTTATTTGCCTTTGTATTAAGAACCAAAAACTATTCTAGTTGCTTCTATTTAAAATACCTGTATCCTTATCTTCATTATTCATTCTTCGCTTTATTCGGTTCTTTTTCACACCATAAGAGAAATTATAAACCAAATTAACGTAAATCATATTGGCATTATCTACAATTCTTTCAGACTCAAAACGAGAAATAATATCAGAAGACAAAATCGTTGATGATTGTTTCCATGCTTTATAAAATGGATAACGAATAGCAGCTGCGACCGATAAGTTTTTTACCGGTTTATACGAAAGCTCGCACAAAGCCATACTTGGTTTTATAATCTGCTGCTGTCCAAAAAGAACTTTCCTTTCTGATTGATAAAAAAACTGGAGTCCCCATCTTTTATATGAAAGAAAAACAGAAGGAACAACATAGAAATCTGTATAATCCCATTCTTTTTCTCCTATAACATTATGAATGCAAGACAATTCGTTGTATAGCCTAAAACGAACAAAATTCTTCCATGGAAACCATTGAAAAAACACACTCGCTTTAAGATTCTGAGAACAATCAAGATTTTGGAATGATTCTACAATCGTAGAATTAGAGCTTTTTTCGAAAACTGGTAAAATGGCATCCTTACCATATCCATAACTGGTCTTTGCATTTATAACAAAACTCTTAAATCCTCTGAAATAAGACAAAGAAAGATTATGATAATTACTGGGTTTTAGATTGGGATTCCCTGTAAATAAATAATTCTCATCCTTATAGTATGGATTATTTGTAAGATTAGCTATTGAAGGTGTTTCTGTGTTAACCTCATAAACAAATGACAGTTCAGACATTTTATTTAAGAAATAACTTAACTGAACGGAAGGCCTGAAATATAAAAACTGATATTTACTCCCCTCTATTTTTGTAGAAATATTTTCATCAAATCCTAGGCTAATATTATAGTTTAACTTTTTACTCATCTCCCCTTTCAAACCACAAAATGTATAAATCTCATTGGTTTCAATTTTACCATGGCCAGATGTATTTTGCTGAAGACTCTTATTATAAATATACCTCAAACCATAAAAAAGTTGTGTATTCTTAAGTCTATAACCATACATTGCGTCTCCAATCACTGAATATTTATCTATACCAATATCTGTTGATGTATTAAAATTTTGCACACCACCAGAAAACTCAGTATATCTATAATCATAATTTGAATTGTAATAAGTACCTACAACATTCAGACTTATATTCTGTTTAGCACCCATTGCTTTGTGAAAATATATATCAACAACAGGACGTAAATAATTATCCTTATCATCACTTTCAGCAGTTTTCAACAATTTATTATTCCCTGAAAGCAAAACAACATCTTGTAATGAAGATCTTCTCCTATTCAAGGACTTTAATGAAACCTTTGTACTAAAGGTGTAATCATTTAGCTTCACATTATTATAATTCAACTCTACCAACTGATCTTCATAACTATAAGGACTATTTTTACCTATCTTGTTCTTTCTATATAACTTTTCCGAATTCAGATACTCTATGGATTCATTTAATATTCGTTTAGTATAACTTCGATAGCCAATACTATAAAGCACACCTATTTGAGATTTTCCAAAATTGTATTTTAAATCAATAACATTATTACCGAATCCAGTAGTTAAGGCATTCTGAGTATTAAAACCGACAACACCTCCTCTTTGGTTCTGCTTTGTTATAACATTTACCACTGAACCTAACCCAAGATTGGAAAACTGCAATGGCGGATTGGTATAATATTCTATCTTCAAAATATTGGAAGGAGAAATAACAGACAAATCTCTGGAACTTGATGGAATGCCATTAATCAGAACTTTAACAGCTTTTCCATCATAAGTAGAAATTTTCTGATCCAGAATCTGAATCTTTGGCAAAACTTCCAAAGCGTTCAAAGCACTACTATATGAATCTTTCTCAATATTTGTCAATTTATATTCTTTCCGATCGGAAAACCTTTCTACCATACTTGCCGAAATTTCAACTTCATCCAAATTAAGTTGTTTCTCCTGAAGAATAATTTTCCCCAAATCATTATTCTTATCCAACTTAATATCTCTTATATAAGAAGAGTAACCCAAGAATGATATTTTCAAAAAATAATCCCCTGAAGGTAAATCTACAATCTTAAAAACACCATTAGAATCACTAATTGTTCCTTTAAAATATAATGAATCAATCTTTGACCTCATAATAACAGAACATCCTGGAACAGGCATTTTTTTATTATCTGTTACAATCCCTGAAATAGAATAGTTTTCTCCATAGCTACTAATCACTATACAAAATAGCAACAAACACCCAATAATTTTATTGAAATACATATATCACTTATTAAAATAATTCTGACAACTTATTTTGGTCAATCACATTCTGTTCATAAGCCAGCTCATTTTTTTTAACTAGAGCTAATGAGTCAATAGTGTTTGTAATAAGTCGTTTGCTTTTATTCTCTAATACGTTTTATAGGAAAATAACATGTCCATATGCCATGCATATAACAAAACCCAACTTCATAGCTTTTCCAAAAATACGTGAATATATTATGGAATCACATAGAAATTCAATTTCACTTATAAAAAAAAGGAAGAATTTGAGGAGTTCCTTAAGTTTTTTAAGGAAATAATTATCGAACCAAACACCTGCACTTAACCAGGTATAGTCAAGGAAATAATAGCATACAAAATAAAACCAGACCATTCAGCTATTGAATGGTCTGGTTTTATTTATAAGTTTTCACAACCAACTCTTTTAATCACATTTAACTGCTTTTACAGCGTCGCCAAAGGAACTATAAATATTGTTATTCCCTACTAAATTTAGCAGTGAACTACGATCTATTTCTTTACGAACTTCAGTATTTACTCCTGATAACAAAACCTGAATTCCTGCTTGTTTCAATATCTTAATAGCAGATCCAAAATTCTGTAAACCTGTAGCATCAATAAATGGAACATGACGCATACGAATAATCAATACCTTCGATTTCATTCCTGTGGCTTTAATTACCTGACCATACTGCTTGGCAGAGCCAAAAAAGAAAGGGCCACTAATCTCAAAAATCTTTATATGCTTAGGCAAATGCGAATAATCTTCAATAATATCTGAATCTAAACGATGGTCGTATGTCTTGCTTATATCAGCCATACGTTTCATAAATAGCAAGGCAGAAAGTACAACACCAACCTGTATAGCAATGCTTAAATCGACCAATACGGTCAGTAAGAAAGTCACAATCAAAACTATAATATCAAAGGCACTACCCCGAAGAATACCAATAAAACTTCTCCACTCGCTCATATTGTAACTCACAACAATCAGAATTCCGGCAAGACATGACATCGGGATAAGCTTAGCCCACTTTCCAAAAAACAACATAATCATCAACAAAGTAATGGCATGAACAATACCCGAAATAGGGGTTCTACCACCATTCTTTACATTAGTTGCTGTACGGGCAATAGCTCCGGTAGCAGGAATACCTCCAAAAAACGGAGTTATTATATTGGCAATTCCCTGAGCAATCAACTCTGTATTGGATCTATGATTTCCACTAATCATACCATCGGCAACAACAGCAGAAAGCAAAGATTCAATTCCCCCGAGCAACGCAATAGTTAAAGCCGGTGCAAAATAATTATGCAACTGGCTCCACTGAAATTCAGGCATGCTTAATTGTATATCATTAGGAATCTCTCCAAAGAAGGTTTCAATACTTGTTACAGGCAAGTCGAATACAGCTACCAATACTGTCATTATTATAATAGCGGCAAAAGATCCTGGTATTTTATTGGTAATCTTTCCCATATAAATAGTAATCAGAATACTTACCAAAGTAATACCCAATGCCCACGGACTAATACTGCTCCAATGCATAAAATATTCTGCCCATTTATCCAGAAAAGCAGAAGGAACTTTTTCGATAGCCATTCCTGTAGCATCCTTTATCTGAGTAGAAAATATAGTCAGTGCTATACCACTAGTAAAACCAACAATAAGCGGTTGAGGAAAAAACTTAAGCAATGATCCCAACCTCAACAAACCAAATAATAGCAGTAAGCCTCCTGCCATTATCGTAGAAATCATCAATCCATTAAGGCCATATTTTTCAATAATGGCATATACTATTACAATATATGCACCCGTGGGACCACCAATCTGAACGCGGCTTCCTCCAAGCAATGAAATTAAAAATCCAGCAACAACAGCTGTAATCAATCCCTTCTCGGGCGAAACTCCCGATGCAATAGCAAATGCGATAGCAAGTGGTAAAGCAACAATACCAACAACAATTCCGGCTAAAATGTCGGAGCTAAGTTGCTCTTTTCTATATCCTCCCTTGAGAATAGAAAAAAGCTTAGGCTGAAAAATCCTTTCCATTTCTGTTTGTAATCTTAACTCTTTGAATAATTTCTATTCAATATATTTACAACCCCGTTAAAAATCGGGCAAATGTATGCTATAGAAGAGTAAAATTGTTCTTAGAAATGCTATAAATTGGGGATTCGGGTTTCGAAATTCGAAATCCGAATCCATCAAACTACCTTCTATACTTCTCTACGAAGTTTGCTAGCCACACAAACTGTTCTACAGAAAGTTGTTCAGGACGTTTATTAAATATTTCATCAGTCATTACTGATTTATCTTCAATCAATGCTTTACAACCATTACGCACAGTTTTTCTACGCGTATTAAAGCATGCTTTTATAATTTGCTTAAAAAGCTTTTCGTTGCAATCAAGTTTTTTCACATTATTTCGGGTACAACGAATTACTGCTGATTTTACTCTTGGAGGAGGGTTGAATACTGTTTCATCTACAGTAAATAAATATTCAACATCATAGTATGCTTGTAGCAAAACACTAAGAATGCCATAAGTTTTTGACCCTGGACCTGCAGCCAATCTTTCAGCCACTTCTTTCTGCAACATTCCTACTACTTCAGGAATTTGTTCTTTATAATCAAGAACTCTAAAAAATATCTGAGAGCTGATATTATAAGGGAAGTTACCTATAAGGGCGAACTTATCTTCAGTAATTTTCTCCAATGGGTATTTCAGAAAGTCATGGAAGTATAAATTTTCACTGAGTTGTGGCCAGGTTGCATTTAAGTATTCAACAGACTCAGTATCCACTTCTATAATATGAAGTTTCTGATTGGGTCGTTTCATAAGGTATTGAGTAAGTACTCCTGTACCGGCACCTACCTCAATAATATCTGGTTGTTCTTCTGATAGTGCATCCACAATGCGCTGAGCTATACTTAGATCTGTAAGAAAGTGTTGTCCTAAATGTTTTTTTGGCTTTACCATAAATGATGCTTTGAATTTGCCTGCAAAATTAGCAGAATTCCTGATACATAAACTTTTTTGTTTTACGCCTTATTTATTTCGTATTCGCATACTTATTTATATTTTCGCGGGCTGTATAAAATTTATTAAAAAAGACAGATGAAGGAAGGGAGTAATTTTAACACTGCAAATCCAGCACCACTGGGGATGGTAGGATTTGGTTTTGCTACATTATTATTGAATTTGCATGCAGTAGGATTGTTTGCTCATGATGCAATGATCCTTTCAGTAGGACTATTGCTAGGAGGAATGCTACAACTTATGGTGGGAATATGGGAATATAAACGTAATAATATGTTTGGTATGGTAGCCTTCGCCGCTTATGGTGCTTTTTGGCTATCGCTAATCTTTATTATGGTATTTCCTTTGATGGGAATTGGAAACGTTCCAGAACCCACTTCATTGGGATTCTATCATGCCATTTGGGCAGTATTTTCGTTTGGGCTTTTGATGGCAAGTTTAAAAGCCAATAAAGCCAGTAAATTATTATTTCTATGTGTTACTCTATTGTTTAGTCTTTTGGCTACTGCTGATTTTACCGGTATGCATGGGCTAAAACAAATAGCTGGCATTGAAGGAATTTTCACTGGTGCTTTAGCACTATACATTGCTTTAGCAGAGCTATATAAGGAGACTTATAAAAAAGAGATTTTGCCATTAGGTTAGGCTTTGCATCTCGGATTTCGTGTTTCGAAAATCGAAACACGAAATCTAAATCCATAAAAAAAGACTGCCTTAGAAGACAGCCCCCACTATTAATTTAAAATTTACTCGGCAATAATAAAGATTAGACTATACTGCTTTACGATTATTTAAATTCTCATTTATAATTTGACCATCGAACAAGCGGATAATTCTACTTGCATATTCTGCATCACGCTGCGAGTGAGTAACCATTATAATTGTTGTTCCCTGCTCATTTAAGTGAGCCAACATATTCATTACCTCTTCACCATGCACAGAATCTAGGTTACCAGTAGGCTCATCGGCAAGAATCACACTTGGTTCTGCAACTACAGCGCGAGCTACAGCTACACGTTGTTGCTGCCCTCCTGAAAGCTGCAAAGGAAAATGCTTGGCTCGATGCGATATTTTCATTTGTTCCATTACCTTTTCTACACGAGATTTTCTTTCTGACGACTTCATTCCCAAGTAGATCAAAGGCAATTCAATATTTTCAAATACATTCAACTCATCAATTAAGTTAAAGTTCTGGAATACAAAACCAATATTTCTTTTACGAAGATTTGCTCTTTCTTTCTCAGAATATCTAGAAACTTCATGATCCAGAAAGTAGTACTCGCCAGTGGTAGGATTATCCAAAAGTCCAAGAATATTTAATAGGGTCGATTTTCCACATCCTGAAGGACCCATAATAGCAACAAACTCTCCTTTTTTGATTCCAAAAGACACTTTATTTAAAGCGGTGGTTTCTACTTCATCGGTTCTAAAAACTTTACATAAATCGGTTGTACGTATCATATTCTATCTTTTCTAAAGATTATCTAAAAATTAACTTGTCTTTTTCTCCATAGTTGGAATAGGATGAAACAATAACCTTTTCCCCCGGATTTAATCCCTCAACAACTTCATAGAAGTCGGTATTTTGACGATGGATTCTTATATTTCGCTTTTCTGCAAAATCGCCCGAAGCATCCATAACATAAATCCAATGTCCACCGGTATCCTGAAAAAAGCCACCACGTTTAACCATAACTGCTTTTTGCGGACTACTAAATTTCAATCGAAGCTGAAGGGTTTGCCCACGTTTTATATTCTTAGGATATGTATCCGGAAACTTCATATCTACCTGAAATTTACCTTCCTGAACATCAGTGTATATCTTTTTTATCTCAAGATCGTATTTCACATCATCAAAAGTAAATTCTGCCTCCTGCCCTAATGAAACACGTGCAATATATCTCTCGTCGATATTAGCTCTAATTTTAAAGCCATCCATTAAATCAATTTGCCCTAAATGTTCTCCTGCCGATTTTGTTTCCCCAATCTCTACAGAAAATGAAGATAACTTACCTTGAGCCGGAGCCTTAATATATAAGTTATCTAGGCTTTTTTTCATCATATTCAAGTTATTCTCCATACGAACCATAGATTGCTTTAACTGCTTGCTCCGTCTGGCACCACTTATAGAATCTAATTCCTGTAACCTAAGATTAATCTTTAACTTTTTTAAGTTTAAGACAAAGTCTCTTTCCGAATCCTCAAACTCTACCTTAGGAATTACGCCCTTGTTAAACAACTCTTTTTGACGTTCAAAATTTCGTGTTGTTCGGTCAATTTCAGATTGAATCTCTGCAATCTTTAATTGATATTGAAAACGACTTTTTTCTAAACTTATCTGAGAGTTTTGGTTATTATTTATCGCATCAAAAGTTCGTGTTTCTTGCTCCATAAAACTAAGCTCCAAAGCAGCATTTACCAACTTAAGAATGGTGTCTCCTTTATTAAGGATAGCTCCATCTTCCACTTGTATACGCTCTACATTCCCTCCATTTATGGCATCTATATAAATAGTGTTCTTTGGAAAAACAACCCCATCTATTGGAATAAATTCTTGAAAGTCTCCTTTTTTAACCTCAGCAATGGTAATATAATCGTCCTCGACATATAACTTTGAAGAGTTATCTCTAAAAAAGAACAGGTATATAATAAATAATGCAAATATTCCTGCAGCCGTATAGCTAAACATCTTTTTAATAGTCCATCTTTTTTTCTCAATTATTCGATCCATCTGTATCAATTCTTTTATACCTCAGTTTTTATATACTCTAATTCTGTGCCAGACGTTGTTTTTGCAGTATAACAAGCACATAGCTTTATCCGGAAAATATACAAAAGGAAACAAAATGTTCATTTCCGTTCAAATCTTTGTACATTTTTGAACATAGTTTGTACCTTTACGCGTTTAAAAAAAAATCCAAAATCAAGCGTTTCAAATGGAAAAAATAAAAGCCAAAATACTCATTGTTGACGATGATCAAGATGTCTTACTCGCAGCCAGATTATTTTTAAGACAACATATAGAATTTGTTCATACCGAACAAAACCCTGAAAACATCCCGACTCTGATTCAAAATGAGAACTATGATCTCTTTATTTTGGATATGAACTTTTCACGAGACGCTACCAGCGGAAAAGAAGGCTTCCACTGGATGAATAAAATTTTGGAAATAGACCCCAGTGCAGCTGTAATATTTATTACTGGATATGGTGATATCGAACTGGCTGTTCAAGGTATAAAAGAAGGCGCAACAAACTTCTTGCTTAAACCTTGGGATAATAAAAAATTGCTGGCAACAATTAAAGCTACCTTAGAAATGAGAAAATCTAAAGTAGAACTCGAAAGCCTGAAAACAAAAAACAAAGCCCTTGTAGATTCTAGCAACAAACAAGAAGATTTTGTCATTGGCACCTCCTTGGCCATGAAACAAGTAATGCAAACTCTAAAGAAAGTTGCACGTACTGATGTAAACATCTTAATTCTTGGAGAAAATGGTACCGGAAAAGAAGTTATCGCCCGCTCTATACACAACTACTCTCCTCGAAACAAAGAAGTTTTTGTTAACGTCGATCTAGGCGCAATCTCCGAAAGTTTGTTTGAAAGTGAATTATTCGGTTTTAAAAAAGGTGCTTTTACCGATGCCAAGGAAGATCGTGCCGGTAGATTTGAAGCTGCAAATGGAGGAACTATATTCCTTGATGAAATAGGAAACCTTAGCTTTAATATGCAAGCAAAACTGCTTAGCGTTCTGCAAAACCGTAAGGTGGTTCGTCTGGGATCTAATAAAGAAGTTTCTATAAATGCCCGATTGGTTTGCGCTACGAATATGCCTCTATATCAAATGGTAAAAGAGAGTAAGTTCCGTCAGGATTTACTTTATCGTATAAATACTGTCGAAATTAAACTCCCGCCATTGCGCGATAGAGTCGAAGATATTGGACTTCTCACTGAGTTCTTCCTTCAAAAATATTGTAAGAAATATAACTTACCAACAAAACGAATAAACTCATCAACATTAAAAAGGCTACAAAAACACGACTGGCCAGGAAATATTCGTGAGCTACAACATGCTATTGAAAGAGCTGTAATTTTAAGTGAAAATAATATTCTGGAGCCTCATGATTTTTTTCTGCAACAAAATGAGGAAAATAAAGATGACGACTTTATTCCCAAAACTACAAATCTTGAAGAAACAGAAAAAATCTTAATCCGAAAGGTTATTGATAAGCATAACGGAAATATTAGTAAAGCAGCTAACGAACTTGGACTAACTAGAGCATCGCTATATCGTAGAATCGAGAAATATGGTCTTTAAAAATTTCCGACAAAATATTATACTTAGAGTATGCCTGCTGAGCTTAATGATTTTTATACTTTGCTATAACTCCATTAAGTTCGGCATTAACTTTTCTACATTATTTCTGGTAATAATAATTGTATGGATTATCATTCGCCTTATACACTACCTGGAGAATACAAACCGCAAGCTTAGCAAGTTTTTGCAAAGCATACAGTTTAACGATTTCTCGGTATCTTTTAAGGACCCAAAAATGGGGAAAACCTTTAATAACTTAGATAATGAATTCAATAAGGTAATTGATGAATTCCAAAAATACCGATCCGAAACTGAAGAGCATTTCCTTTATCTACAAACCATTGTTCAGCATATTAATGTAGGAATCATTGTTTTCGATAAACATGGAAAGATTCACATCTTTAATAATACATCTAAGAAAATCCTTAAGCTAAACCATTTACGCAATATAAAAGATCTTAATCAGATTGAAGACGACCTATCCAATCAATTTGTTAATCTTAAGGATAATGAAAAAAACCTTTTCCGTTTATTTCAGGAAAAAGAGCTATCTCAAATTTCCGTCCATGCTGCTAAGTTTAGAATGAGCAATAAGGAGATGACCCTTATTTCGCTTCAGAATATTAAAAATGAACTGGATCAAAAAGAAGTTGAATCATGGCAAAAACTAATCCGTGTGCTTACCCATGAAATCACCAACTCTATAACTCCCATCAGTTCACTTGCAGGAACTATAAAAGATATAATTATTACAGAAGACGAGAATAATAAGCCTTGCTGGCAAAAGCTAGATCAGAATGATCTGGAGGATGTAAATATGGCTATGAAAGCCATTGAAACCAGATCGCAAGGACTATTAAACTTTGTTACACTATACAGAAACCTTACCCGTATTCCTAAACCCAACTTTAGATATTTCTCGCTAAACAACAGGCTATCTATATTAAAACAACTCTTCACCAAAGAGCTAAACGAGAAACATATAGATCTGAACATTCAAATTTTTCCTGAAGAGATAAAATTAACTGCCGATCCCGATCTGCTGCAACAAGTTCTAATTAATCTTATTCGAAATGCCATTGATGCATTACACGGCAATCAAACAGAATATGCAAAAATTACCTTACGGGCCTACCAAAATAAAAACCAAACTCAAATAGAAATTCACGACAATGGTCCAGGGATAAAACCCGATATTATGGATAAGATATTTATGCCATTCTTTACATCAAAGAAGCAAGGAAGTGGTATTGGCTTAAGCCTATCGCGCCAGATTATCCAAATGCATAATGGCGATCTTAATGTCGAGTCGGAACAAGGTTTGGGTACTAGCTTTATTGTTTGCATTTAGGAGCTTCTGATTCCGTTAATTCATTTTTGAACTTTCAAAATACCAAATCTGAATCACTGAAACCCAAAACTTTTGTATCTTTATACAACCATCAAAACCATTCCCACCCCAAAAAGATATTCGTCTTTAATTTAAACTCTTATATAAATATGGAAAAGAAAACTGTTGACAGAAAGGCTCCTGTACATCATGATATTCACGACTTACTGGTAGAAAGATGGAGTCCAAGGGCCTTTTCAGGTAAAGAAATTGAAAAAGATAAACTACACAAAATATTCGAGGCTGCCCGCTGGGCTCCTTCCGCATATAATGAGCAGCCTTGGCGCTTTATTATTGGATTTAAAGGGGATGAAACTTATAAAAAAATCGTCGACACCTTAGTGGAATTTAACCAGATCTGGACCGCTACAGCACCTATACTGGTACTTAATATTTGTCGTAAAACTTTTTCTTTAAACGAAAACCCTAATCCAACTGCTTCTTACGATTTAGGTCAGGCAGTAGCACACCTCTCTATTGAGGCTACCGCACAAGGTCTTCATGTTCATCAGATGAGTGGATTTGAACCTGATGTAGCCAATAAATTATTTAAAATTCCAGAAAACTATAAATCTACTGCAGTAATGGCTATTGGCTATATCGGCGACCCCAGTCAACTACCCGAAAATATAGCGCAAATGGAACATAATAAAAGAGAGAGAAACACAAGCAAAAGCTTTGTCTTCTCTAAAGAATTTGGAAACTTTGCGGATATGTAAAAAAAAGTAAACAATTTAAATACTTAAGGCTGTCTGACTTATTCAGGCAGCCTTGTTTTTTGAGAGTGTCCCGTCCTAAAATAGCGTTACAGTAAAATTGAAACGTTATGAAATCATTGCAATAATAATTTTGTTTCCTATTGTATTTATGACCATTTTTCTTCAAATTTGAACTATGCCAATTGGGGCATAGAAGTTTTATTGTTATTTGCATAACCCAAATTTAACTTTATTCCTTAATTGCCATTGGTTTATTGAAGCATACTTTTTAAATCACCACCAACGATTTAAACAGTGAATTAAAAAAGAAAAAAACAGGAAATTTATCGGACTCTGGGTCAGATAATACAATTATTATTTCTTTTTTAAGAATAAAAAACGAAAACCAAATTCAAAAACATAGACTATACTGGTAGCTAATAAAGAGCTTAAAATGGCTTTTATGGTGTACATCTTTAAGTTTTCGAGTGATATATTAAGACTGAAATCAGAGAGATAATCAGTTGATTCTAATATCCAAAAAGAAATAAAAAAACTTAACACCCATATAAAAATATATTTTATTCTACTTATCCTACTTTCCATATACTACCAAAATTTCAAAGCATTAGCTAAACTTCCACCAATAGCACCCAATAAACCTGCCTTTGCAAGACCACCTACAGCTATAGCCGCTACACCACCACTAGCAGCTACAGCAAGAGCAGTTACTGTGACTGCAACCCCAGCAGCTACAGCATCAGCAGCTACAGTATATTTTAGTCCTCTTGCTCTAGTCGCTTTTGTATTATCATTTAGATTTAAAACATAATTTGTTAATTCATGAAATTCATCTAAATGATAATACCAATAAGAATAACTTTCTTTGGCCACCTCTATACCAGAAACAATTTTCATATAATCTACTGTAGAAAGATCTTCATAAGCTTGTTGTCTCAATTGTTCCAGTTTAGAAATTGTTACCTCTACATCATTGCAAGGCTCTATTATCAATAACATTTTCTCTAAGTAGTTACGGACTTCTGGTTTGATACTAAGCCCATATATATCTAGGTGATTGTCAATATTTAAAACATCTTGATTTACTAATGTATTATTGACTGATGTTTCAAACAAAAAATAATCGTTCGGAGTCCAATTGGAGCTTAAGTTAGGGAGAACATTATTGACACCAACTGACACCATTTTTTCACTCCAGTATTGTTGTTTCTCTTCGTATGTCATAGAAGAAGTCAATTTTCGTAAATCTATTTTCTCCGCTGAAATTTCATCAAAAAAACTTTGCATTGCAACAGTGTATGCGTTACCCATTTCTTGAGCAAGACTAAAAGCTTCTTCTTTAGTGAAAGTGATTTCACTTTGATTCTTTACTTTTTTTTCATTCCTAGCTTCATAGTTTTCATTTTTTTTGCATGAAAAACTAAAAAAGAACACGGATACTAACAGGAAGGTTAATTTTTTTTCATAACATGAATTTATTTGGATTTGTATTTAAACGGATTCCTTTAAATAAAGTGCAAGAAACGCTTTTCGGGTCAAAAATCATTTCCCAACTGTGTTACATATGTATTAAAACGTTTGTCATAAAATTTCTTTTCTTGAACATTATTTTGGCTTTTGCAATTAAAGACAAGAAAACAGAGACACATGAAAAAGATTTTACTCAATGTACTTACAAAAAGTTTTTTTTTGCTTTTACTTTCATAGTAGTATTTTATTAATCCCAGCTTATCGATACTCTTTCAGTCTATTATCAGGCTGTATTTTAGATCTGCTTTAAAAAAATTCAAACTATAATTTAAAATAAAAACACATATAAGTTTTAATCAAAAAAAAACAAAAAAGTGACATCTTTTTTTGGGTGGTGATTTAAAAAGTATGCTTCAATAAACCAATGGCAATTAAGGTATAAAGTTAAATTTGGGTTATGCAAATAACAATAAAACTTCTATGCCCCAATTGCCATAGTTCAAATTTGAAGAAAAATGGTCATAAATACAATGGGAAACAAAATTATTATTGCAATGATTGCAAACGTCAATTTATAGGAGATTACAATCTGAATAATAAGGGATGCCATTCTCAGATAAATAAAGAAATAGAACTAATGTTAGTTAGGGGAATTGTAATTAGGGATGTCAGTGAAATTAAAGGAGTTAGTGCAGTATAGATACTATCAGTATTAACAAAATCAAATGTTCTGTTTTCTCCTAAACAACAGCATTATGATAAATTAGAAATTGATGAATTATGGACATATGTAGGTAAAAAAGAAAAGAAATTATGGCTCATATATATTTATCATAAAATAGGGAAAAAGTATACTGTTGGAATAGAAGGCAATAACTGTAAAATAAGACATAGAATCAGAAGAGCATTTAGAAAGACATGTTGTTTCTCCAAAAAAAATATATAACCATATGAAAGCTTTTAAGTTAGCTTTCTTTTATATGAATTTTGGATATGATGAATTTATGTAGCATACTTTTTAAATCACCACCGAAAATTTCTATTTGCGAAAGGATTTCGCTATAGAATAAATGTAAAAAGACTTCCTGGGAAACCAGATATTGAGCTCCTTAAATATAAAACTATAATCTTAATAAACGGATGTTTCTGGCATGGACATAAAGGTTGTGATCATTTTGTATTACCAAAAACAAATACTGAATGGTGGTTGCAAAAAATTAAAGAAACACAAAAAAGAGATCGATTAAATGAAATAAAACTGAATGTAAAAGGATACCAAGTTATTACTATCTGGGAATGTGAGCTAAAACCTAAAAAAAGAACCAATACTTTAAACTTATTAATTGAAAAAATTAAAAGAAACCATCCAAATCCAACATTTCATATATAAGTATAATTATGCAGCCATAAGTGCCTCACTCTTTCTATATGTTACTCATGAGCACCTTTCATAAAGGTAGCTTTAATAAATAATCTTAGCTTGCTTTTTTAGACCAAGGCAAGTAATGATTGTAATCAGTTATAGTAACGATTGTACTATAACCTAGGAGGTTTTATCTAAATACCTAGGAGGTTTTATCTAAATACCTAGGAAGTTTTATCTAAATACCTAGGAGGTTTTATCTAAATACCTAGGAGGTTTTATCTAAATACCTAGGAGGTTTTATCTAAATATCTAGGAGGTTTTATCTAAATATCTAGGAGGTTTTATCTAAATACCTGGGAGGTTTATAATCTATTAGGGGGATTTGTGAGGGTGATTTAAAGTAAGAATGATAGCGATCATCAGTGGTAAGAATGCGCGACAGCAACAAACCTATCAAAAAGACAAAGCAAAAAAATTTGTGTAATTACAAAAATACCTTAAATTTGATTCATTAAAACGACAATCTTATAGTTGTATTATTTATCCTTTTTTTTTGATAACCTTAGATATCAATACTCTCTTGTATCAAAAAACACATCGTTAGCGGTTAAAAAAAGAGTACCCCATCTCAAAATCGACCTATACTTCATCCTTTTCCAAGGTAAATATAGATAAATGGCACCAGTGCCAATAAAACATGGCGTATTCCGAAAAGCCTTAAGAGTAGGAAATAACAAAATCAAAATTTAAAAATGACAGATATTGCACATGATCCAAATTTGCAAGCTAGTCCTGCAACTATGCCTGAAAAAAAATCAAATGGAGTAGGAGTTGCAGGTTTTATTTTAGCAATAATATCTCTACTAGTCGGATGGATTCCTGTATTGGGATGGATTATTTGGTTAGTAGGGGCTATTTTATCTATTGTTGGAGTATTCAAAAAGCCTAAAGGATTTGCTATTGCAGGCTTGATAATTTCTTTTATAGGACTAATTACACTAATTACTGTATTTGGTGCTGCTCTAAAAACGGCATCAGCATTTATGTAATTAGCGTCTACAGATCTTAATAAATCGAAAAGAAGCTTATACATTTAATAGTGGCACGTTTTAACAAATAGCTAATCATTTAGCTATCAAAATCGTGCCTCTTCTTACAGAAGTAGGATAAAAAAACAACAACTACAATTAGAATACTTTTGCTCTTTATCACCAAGTCATTTCAACAAATTTCAATCCTTTGTTATTCACCAAAGAACAATAGGTGCGTGATTCAGATGTATATATTTTAGTAGATTTCTTTAGTGCATCATAAATATTTACAGGACATTTCTTTAAATTTACTTTCAATTTATTCTTAGATATCTTTAGCATCTGACATTTCTTTCGATCAAGAAGATAGAAAGCGTTTTTATAGTAAAAAGTTCTTCCTTCCTTGAATCCAGCTGGAATATTATAAAACTTTAGCAACTTCCAGATTAATTTGCCCAAAACCTGTTTTCCTTGAAACAGAAAGAATCCTTTTTTCCCTTTTACAATACCCGATCCAAACATATAAACCTGATTATTCTCTTCATAATATGCAATTTCATTGCCCACAGAATCTAATTGTTGGGGTTTAAAGTTCTTTAACTGCTCACCATCTTTTACCCAGCCCTTTTTATAGCTATCAAACTTAAAAAGCTCTGTGCTTCTGGGGCCTTTATAATTCCCAACCCTTCCATTGCCAACAAAATAATCGTTTCCTACAGAGAAGGACAATAACTTGTACCGATCGCGCATCTTCAGAGTTTCAATACTTTCCCATACTAAACTATTAAGATTAAGAACAGCAAATTTATACGAATCGCTATCCATTGAATTTACAGGAAAACCATAATAAATATTTCCATTTACATCTTCAGCAGTTGAATTGAAGTTATAAATATCATGATTTAAAAGTGTTTTTTCAAAGCCTGTGCGCAGATGAATAGATCTTAAACTTCCACAAAAATACATAAGCTTATCGCCGCTAATGAAAGACGTAAAATAGGGCCATTGTAATCCTTCTATATTTGTTATCTTTCGAAATGGAAGTTTTGAATAACGATAAATTTCACCGTAGGTAGTATCTCCTTCAATAGATTTAGCAAAAACACGAAAGTTGTAAGGAGTATGTGATTTTATTCTTAGCTGCTCAAATTTTAATATTAATTGGTTATGCTCTGATGGATATCGCAAGCAAAAATCATTGGCATTTAGATTAGGCTGACTATCCTCTGAAAAAACAACTCCCCATTCACTAATTTCCCGATTCTTTTTTAAATCTACTTTAATGGTTCCATCAGAAATCTCTTTTTTATCTAAAGTACACCATTTTTTAGGTTTGTTGGGCTGATACTGATAAAGTTTGCTATGAACCTTATGATGATTGGAAGAATAATAAAATCCGAAGTTATATGCCTTTTGCGGGTTTAAAGCAAACTTTTGTTTCCAGCGAAGTTCTGTGTTTTTTTTATCTCTTGAAAAACAAATATACTGTCGCTTTGCGGATTTACCATTCTCTTTAAAAAAAACACCATATTCCTCAATAGTATCTTTATTTGGATTTGCAATTAATCCACTGCAAACTAAAGTGTCTTTTATAAATTCAAACTTAAATGAATCAACAATTCGCTCTGTGCTATTAATAGTTACAATTTCACCAAAGTAATATTGACCTGTATAAACAAAAGGACGAAAGGAAATACTTTTCCCTTTTGGACAGTGCAATTTTTTATAGGTAAACTTTGAATTTAAACCTGCAATTCCAAAAGACTTCTTATTACTGTAAATACCATCATCATTACTTTCGCCATAGTAAAAACCATAATCCAAAATTTCTCCTGAATGCACCTGAACCCCGCCATTGACTTCTAAACTTCGACGACCCTTTTTTGTGACCTTCAAAGGAAGAATTCTAAAATTAAGGGTTAGCACACAAATCTCACCAGAATAAAATATTTGTTCCTTGATTTTAACATAAGCACGGATGAAATATTTTTTTGAAGCTTCTAGTTTAGAAAATTCACTCTGAAACTCTCTATTATCAGGAATCTTAGTAAAACTTGAATGCTGATCTTCATAAGTAGGTTCGGGAAAAGCACTTATACAATGCCCGAATTCAATAATTTCGTCCGATTCATGCTTTATCTTTCCTTCAATATGAATTTCTTCATCAGAATAAAAAGTAGCATCTGGAGCTGTAGAAATTAAAGAATCGCCAGAAGTTATTTGATCCTGGCACGACTTAAAAAGAAAAATTACAAAGACCAAGCTAAACCAACCTAAAAGCTTTTTTGTAAAAATTTTCATCCTTTTTATTTTTTAATTCATCTTTAACAGGATAAAATTAGGACTATTCTATTAGTATCAAAACAACATAAAAGCTCTGCAACAACTACAAAGACAATGAAAAACAAAACAACACACTGTTTCCCAAAACAATAAGCAGGTACATTTACCTTATTAGTTTTATAAAAAAATTTAAACATTTTTATAAAACATTATTGCTATTATACTTGAATAATAACAGATAGGCTTTTTTACACATAGCTTTATAGTGACAAACAATCAACAAAAACACAAGCAGCTTTTAACTGCATAAATCACCTATTTTTTATAAAAAACATTAGTAATATACGTTTAGTTATTATTTTTTACTACATTTGAATTAACAAAAGGCTCGATTTCTATTTTATGCAAACGTAACAATATATATCTTAGCCTTTTAAGATATATAAAGAAATCAATTTTATATTACATAAGATTAAAGAGCTCTTTTTTGTCCAATCTAGATCAATCAAAAACAAAAAAAAGCTGACCTAAAAAAGTCAGCTTTTTTTCAACTATGCATTATTACTAATAGTAATATCTTTAATTCAGATCAAAAATATATTTATTGATTCTCGTACTTTTGAATTTCGTCTGAGAAGAACTCTATACTTACCCCTGATTCTTTAAACATTTCTTCAGATTCTCCACCTGCATGATATTTCTTTTCACAAACCACTCTTTTAATTCCGCAGTTTATAATTAACATAGCGCAAGTTCTGCAAGGAGTCATGCGACAATATAAGGTTGATCCGTCTAAAGATATTCCCAATCGGGCAGCCTGACATATTGCATTCTGTTCGGCATGGACAGTACGGACACAATGATTGGTTATTTTTCCATCATCATGTAAAACCTTTTTGAATAAATGTCCTACATCATCGCAATGGGCCAAACCTCGTGGTGAACCTACATAGCCTGTCACCAAAATTTGTTTGTCACGTGCAATAACACAGCCACTACGCCCCCGGTCGCAAGTAGCGCGACTGGCAACAGAATCGGCAAGATCCATAAAATACTCATCCCAGCTTGGGCGTACATATTTTTCTGATTCTACAGACTTTTCCATCAGTTTATAATTTAAGGGTTAATTTGTTTCAATATATTTTCTAATTGAAGGTGAAGATCTTCAACAGTTCCCTGATTATTCAATACAAAATCGGCCAACTCAATACATTTCTTTAAATTCTGCTTATTGGGATCGGTAGTCGACATTTCACGCTCTTCATTAGCAAGAAATGTATCATAAGAAATATGATCGGTTTCTGATTTTCGCAAAGTAATACGGTCGTACCTCAACCTACTTGGAGCATCTACAGCAAGCAGGTAAAAAGCTCCTTTCTCGCGCAGAGATGTAATTTCTCCGGGAGTACGTACACTTTCTATTATACAATTTTTGTGACTTTTTTCGGCTTCAAGAAACAATTGATCAGTAATATAGGAAGGAGAATTTTCGGAACGAAGTTCATTGGCCAATGAAGTCATCGTGTCGCGATTAATTTCCAATCCTCTTTTTTTTAGTTCTTTAATAAGATAAGCACGTACAGAGAAGTGCTCAAATCTCAATTTATTTTGCAAGTATTCAACTATAGTCCCTTTTCCAGCTCCAATTGTTCCAGTTATTCCGATAATTATCATTTTATTATATTTTTATTTTCAATCTTGGCTTTGATCTTTAATATCATCAATCCATTTCTTGGTTGATAAAGGCTTATAGTTTATCAGTCCTTCAATTAAATCGTTAATATTATCGGCAACAACCAAATTTTTTCGATGTTCAGGTCGAACAAAACCTGCCTCTACACAATGGTCGATAAATTCCAAAAGTGGTGTAAAGAAACTATTAATATTTAAAAAGCCCAAAGGCTTATCAGAAATTCTTAGCTGATTTAGAGTCAAAATATCTCCTATTTCATCTAAAGTGCCCAAGCCTCCCGGAAAAGCAATAAAAGCATCGGAAGTATCAATCATCATTTGCTTACGCTCAGACATACTTTCGACAATATGCATTTCGGAGAGATTTGTATGAGCAACTTCTTTTTCTACCAGCAATTGCGGCATAATACCTATTGCACGTGCCCCTCCTAACAAAACCCGATCTGCCAGAATCTTCATAATTCCTACATTGGCGCCACCATACACCAACTCCATTTTATTCTGACAAATGGCCTCGGCCAGCTCAACGGCTTTCTCGCTAAAAATCGCTTTATTACCTAGGCTAGAGCCACAAAAAACACAAATTTTTTTCATGATTATATTCTTTAGAATTTAAAGATATATTACGCCAATTTCGGGACAAAAATAAGGAAAAGAAAGATTACTTGCCTATAAGTCAAGCACACAAAAGACACTTTTTAATACGTTATTGAAACTGAAACTTTTTAACTTTGTTTCCCTTTAGAAAAATAATTTTACAATACATTAAGACATTCCTTATATATGAATAGCTTATATCCACTAAAGTTTAAGCCCATCTTTAAAGACAAAATTTGGGGAGGCACAAAAATACACGACACCTTTGGTTTAGACACCAATAAAATGCCCGATTGTGGTGAAGCATGGTTGGTTTCGGGCGTAGAAGGCAACAACTCGCAAGTAATAAATGGTTTTTTGCAAGGCAATGAATTAAATGAGTTGGTGTCTATTTATATGGGAGATTTAGTGGGAGAAAAGGTTTATGATAAATTCGGGGAAGAGTTCCCTATTTTAATAAAAATCTTGGATGCTAACGACTGGCTGTCTATACAAGTACATCCCGACGATGAATTGGCACAAAAACGTGGTCTGCCCATGGGAAAAACAGAAATGTGGTATACCATTCAGGCCGATAAAGATGCTCAGTTAATTACTGGTTTTGGAAAAGATGTTACTAAAGAACAGTACTTGCAAGCAGTTAAAGACAATAAAATTACAGATCTTCTGAATTACGAAAATGTAAGTCAAGGAGATGTCTATTTTATTCCTGCAGGTAGGGTTCATGCCTTGGGGCCTGGCTGTTTGATTGCTGAAATCCAGCAAACTTCCGATACTACTTATAGAATATATGATTATGACCGAATTGGTATTGACGGATTAAAAAGAGAATTACATACCCAGGAGGCCATAGAAGCAATTAGCTATAAAGTTGAAAAAGACTATAAAACTCACTATACCCCAGAATTAAACAAAACAACTTCAGTTGTTGATTCTCCTTTTTTTACTACTGAGTTCATCGAATTGCAAGGAAAAATGCTAAAAGAATTTAATGAAATAGATTCTTTTATCCTCTACTTCTGTACAGAAAACAATTTTACTCTTGAGTATGATGGAGGTAAAGAAGAAGTAAAAGCTGGCGAGTGTATTTTAGTTCCAAATAATATTGAATCGGTTTTTATAGAATCAAAAAACTGCGCTAAAATTCTTGAAGTATATATCAAATAAGTCATACTTATACGTCACAATCTAAAAATTGCAACCTATCCCTATTTTAGGTTGTCTATTATATATAGACACTGAGATAAATACATTCAAATAATCAAATAATCATAATTTCGCTCATGAAAAGAATCGTTTTAATTTCGCTGTTAATTTTTGCTGCTGGTTTCTCTAGCTTTGCACAAAAAGGACAAAAATTCCCTAAGACTGTAATTAAAACCCTAAAAGGAAGTGATTTTAATACTGCCGACATAAATAATGATGGCAAACCTGTTATTATTAGCTTCTGGGCATTATGGTGTAAAAACTGCATAAAAGAATTAGATAATGTTTCTGAAGTTTATGAAGACTGGCAAGAGGAAACTGGTGTTAAACTTTATGCTGTTTCTATAGACGACTCTCGCTCTACACGTAAAGTTGCTCCTTTTGCAGGTGCTCACGATTGGCCTTTTGAAGTTCTTCTGGATGCAAATTCCGACTTAAAAAGAGCAATGAATGTTGGTGTAATTCCTTTTACCTGTGTTTTAGATGGCAAAGGAAACATTGTATATCAACACACTGGATATAAAGAAGGCGATGAAGAACATCTATATGAAATCGTTAAAAAATTAGCTAAAGGGGAAAAAATAACTAAATAACCTCTAACTACTCTAACAAAAACTTTAATCTAACAAAATGAGTAAAAATATATTCAAAGGACTACTCCTAATGGCAGGTATTGCATTAGGAGGTTCGTCTTTTGCTCAGAATGGCAATTCGGGGAATGGGCAAATCCACGGGAGCACTCAAATTGATGCACAGATTTATCAGGCAGATAAAAATATTGGTATTGATTCACTAAAAGACGGGAAGAAGTTTGGTATTAATGGTTATACCGATTTAGTTTATACCAAAGGTAATTTCTCTGCCGGAATGCGCTTTGAAGCCTATTTACCTCCATTAAATGGATTTGAAAACAATTATGATGGTGTAGGAATCCCCTATCGCTGGGCAAAATATACAAGCGACCAGTTTGAGATCACTGCTGGTAACTTCTACGAACAATTTGGTAGCGGCTTAGTACTTCGTAGCTACCAAGAATGGAACTTAGGAATCGACAATTCTATTGATGGAGGGCGTATTATTGTAAGGCCTATAAAAGGAGTTAGCATTACAGGTGTTTATGGTGTTCAACGTAACTTTTGGGTGAAATATGAAAACCAAAATCGTGGAATTGTTCGTGGTGCCGATGCTGATATTAATATCAACTCTTTATTAGACCTTAATATCCCTTTGCAGATTAATCTTGGAGCTAGCTTTGTAAGCCGTTTCCAGAAAGATAATGATCAGATCTATAAATTGCCCGAAAATGTTGGTGCCGGAGCTGCGCGAATCAATCTCGCCTACAATGGCTTTGATTTCTATACTGAATATGCAAAGAAAGGACAAGATCCTAGTGCCATAAATAATTATATTTATCACGAAGGAGAAGCTCTATACTCTACCCTTTCATATTCTACAAGAGGTTTGGGAGCCATGTTGCAGTTTAAACGTTTGGATAACTTCAGCTTCAAATCCGATCGTGGTGTAACCGGACAGGCTTTAGATATTAATTACCTTCCTGCAATTAGTAAACAACAAACCTATGCGCTGGCTACTCTGTTCCCTTATGCAACTCAGCCTAACGGAGAAATTGGTTATAGTGCACAGATTAGCTATAAATTTAAAAGAAAAACTCTTCTTGGTGGTAAATACGGAACCTTGGTGAGTATAGACTATTCAAAAGTAAATGATATTCAACGTACCCCTATAGAAGGTGATAATCCTCTAAAAGCTCATACTAATAATTACACCTCAGATTTCTTTGCTGCAGGTAAATTCTTATATGAAACCCTGAATGCTGAAATCAGCAAGAAATTCTCAAGAAAATTCAAAACTACCTTATCTTATCTTTATGTAAAAGATAATATATCGTTTGTTGAACAACATCCCGGCGAACCTGATATTGAACAGCATGCCGGCATAATAGATATGACATACAAATTCAATAATAACACTTCTCTGCATTGGGAATTACAGCATGCTTTTGTAAACGATCCTCGCACTTTTGCAAACCATACTGTTACCGCAAATAATGAGGAGGAAGTTGAAAATGGAGAAAGAGCTTATCAAGGTCGTCGTGGTAATTGGGCTGGTGCTTTAGCAGAAATCAACTATAAAGATTTTTTCTTTGCAGCAATGGATCAGTATAATTATGAAAATAACAAAACTGACTTCGAAAACCATTACTACACATTTTCAGCAGGTTACACACATAACACTTCAAGAATTGCGTTATCTTATGGACGTCAACGCGAAGGGCTATTGTGTATTGGCGGAGTTTGCAGACAAGTACCTGCGGCTTCTGGATATAGCATCTCAATCACTACAAGTTTCTAAAAACTATAGAAAATGAATAAACTAAGAATAATCATAGGGGTAATGATTTGTGCAGCAGGTTTATTACTCCAATCTTGCGATAAAGTAGAGGCTCCATATAAAGAAAATACCCAATCTGGAGGAGATCCTGTAAATCCAGAGAAGGTTATGAAAAATGCAGTCATCTTTGAGTTTACTGGACATATGTGTCCCAACTGCCCTGCAGCTGCAGAAATTGCTCACGAGCTTAAGGGTATAAAAAAAGATAAATTAAGCATTGTTGCCATACATGCAGGGGTTTTTGCCAGAAAAACATCTAGTTTCCCACAAGATTTTAATACAGATCTAGGAACCAAATGGAACAGTGAGCTTATAGTTCAAAGCTATCCTATAGGTGTAGTAAACTGGGTAGAAGATCCATCAAGCAATACTCTATTAAGCAATCCAAGCAATTGGGGTGCTACAGTTCAAAGTGAAACTGCTAAAGAAGCTGATGCCAGTATTAAATTAGAATCTGAAAAAATAAATGATTCTGATATAAAGATTTCAGCAAAAGTTAAATTCACAAAAGATGTTACTGGAGCACATAATCTATTATTATTGGTTACTGAAGATAAAATTATAGGTAAACAAAAAGTTGACAAGGTTACCAAAGATGATTATGAATTTAACAGCGTACTAAGAGCATCTATAACTGATGGTTTTTATGGAGAATCAATTCATCCAAAATCTGATAATCCTGTTGTAAATGAGAATTACGACATGGTAAAAACTCTAAAAGTTCAAGATGGATGGGTAAAAGACAACCTAAATGTTGTTGCTGTTCTTTTTAAAACCAAAGACAAAATCGCTGATTATGAAATTCTTCAGGTAAAAGAAATTAGCTTAAAATAAATCTTTTAGATTTGTAATGTGTAATGAGTTATGTCTGGTGAACAATATCACTATTCATAACTCATTATGTACAACGCATAACGCAACTCGCATAACGCAATACAAATCATGAAAGAACAAATTCCGGAAAACATTCAACTTAAGCTAAAGAACATTCCCGAGCAAGCTGGAGTTTACCAATATTTGGATGAAAATAACAAAATTATATATGTAGGAAAAGCTAAAAATCTTAAAAAAAGAGTAGCATCCTACTTTACTAAAGAAAAGCACCAAAGTGCGAAATTAAAAGTTCTTGTCCGAAAGATTCGTGATATAAATTATATTGTCGTTGCCACTGAATTTGATGCCCTTCTTCTTGAAAACAACCTTATAAAGAAACATCAACCCCGATACAATATTCTGCTTAAAGATGACAAAACCTATCCATGGATTTGTATAAAAAAAGAAAACTTTCCAAGAGTATTCCCAACTCGAAATCTGGTAAAAGATGGATCTACTTATTTTGGCCCTTACCCTTCGGTACGTATGATGCGAGCACTTCTTGAACTTATCCGTGAAATATATCCACTGCGTAATTGTAAATTAAACTTAGATCGTCAGAATATAGAAAACAAGAAATTTAAAGTTTGCCTGGAATATCATATTGGCAATTGTCTTGGACCTTGCGTAGGAAATCAAAGTCGGGAAGATTATCAGAAAAATATTGATGAAATCAAGGAAATCCTAAAAGGAAATGTAAAGCATGTAATCCATAAATTTGAAGACCAGATGATGGAATATGCAGCTAATTTAGAATTTGAAAAGGCTCAAGACATAAAACAAAAACTTCAGTTACTTGAAAACTATCAAGGTAAATCGACTGTAGTTAACCCTAAAATCGACAAAGTAGACGTTTTTAGTGTCCTAGATGAAAAAGACGAATGCTATATCAATTTCTTACGAATACTCAATGGGGCAATCGTGCAGGCACATACTTTAGAAATCAAAAAGAAACTGGATGAAACCCCCGAAGAATTGCTGTCTATGGCTATCGTTGAGCTACGACAACAATTTGATTCGCACTCTAAAGAAATCATAGTTCCCTTTATTCCAGATATTGAACTCCCCGACATAAAATATAGCATTCCGCAAAAAGGAGATAAAAAACAACTCTTGGATTTATCAGAAAGAAATGCAAAATTCTATCGCTTAGAAAAACAAAAAAAACTCGATCTGGTAGATCCAAATAGGCATAGCAACAGAATTCTAAGTACGATGATGAAAGACTTGAGAATGAGCACACCTCCTGAAGTAATTGAATGTTTCGATAATTCAAACTTCCAAGGTAGCTATCCGGTTGCTGCTATGGTGCAGTTTGTAAATGGAAAACCGAATAAGAAAGCATATAGACACTATAATATAAAAACTGTGGTAGGTCCAAATGATTTCGCTTCAATGGAGGAAATAGTTTACCGCAGATATAGTCGCTTGCTTAAAGAAGGTCAGCGCTTGCCCGACTTAATTATTGTAGATGGAGGAAAAGGTCAATTAAGTTCAGCACTAAAAAGTCTTGATAAGCTAGATCTTAGAGGAAGGCTAACTATTATAGGTATTGCGAAGAAACTGGAGGAGATCTTCTTCCCCGGAGATTCAATTCCATTGTATATCGATAAAAAATCAGAAAGTCTAAAAGTTATACAACATCTTCGTGATGAAGCTCACCGATTTGGAATTACATTCCATCGAAATAAACGAAGTAAAGGTACAATCAAAACAGAACTAACAGATATAAAAGGCATTGGCCCAAATACTGCTGAAGAATTACTTAAAAAATTTAAAAGCATAGAACAGATTAAAAAGAAAACTTTGGAAGAGCTATGCAACACAATTGGAAAAAGTAAAGGGAATATCATCTATAAGCATTACCATAAATAAATCATCTCCCATCTCTTTTTCAAAGAATTAGTAAAAGGAAAATAATAATTTAGAAAAATAAAGTTCAGCTATTTTGCAATACTAAATTCCATATATATTAATATTTTACCTGCTTTACAAGGATGTTCAGAATAAAAATCCATACAAAAACCTTGATTTTCCATCAAAACAATAATAGTATTTTTATCTATAGTTTTGGCAATAGCAGATAATTGCTCTAAAGATTCGTAAGAGGTTTTAGAAACAAAATCGGAAGATGTATTTTCTTGAATTATCAAACATATCTTTCCATCAGGATTAAGAGATGGTTGAATTTTCTGAATAAGAGGCAAAGGCGATACATACTCTAATATTAAAGACAGAAAATAACAATCAATATAATTGATTGCTAAAGAATCATTTTCAATATCTAAACATAACAGTTTCAATTTAGAAATCTGATTCTGGTATCTATCCTTCAACACCTTCAGATAATAAGAATTAATGTCTACTCCATAAACATTTTGTAATTCTGAATAATTGAGATGTTCAAAACCATTGCCCGAGGCACATCCCAAAATAGCAACATTTGCAGGTTTGTATTTTTGGAATGCCTGTGCCATTAATTGATTCATTATTTGCAATTGCCCAATAGTAAGCATATGCGATTCATATTCCTCTACAGGAATTTCAAGCCAAGGATTATTCATTAATATTTCAGTTTTATCTCTAAAGATAAATTAATATTAGAAACATAATCAATCAGACTTCTTAAAGAAACAATTGCTGCACTGGTAACAAAAACAAAAAAGAGGCTGCCAAAACATTTTTTGGACAGCCTCTTTTTATTAAATTTCTTTATCTCTAACCTTAGTTAAGAGTAAACTTCACAGGTAGGTTATAGGATACCCTTACAGCTTTACCCCTTTGCTTTCCAGGTTTCCATTTTGGCATAGCAGCAACAACACGCATAGCCTCTTCGTCACATCCTCCACCGATACCACGAAGAATTTTAATTCCACTAATAGAACCAGTAGGCTCTACAACGAAGTTCAAATATACTTTACCTTGAATTCCTGCTTCTTTAGCCATTACAGGATACTTGATATTAGAAGACAAGTATTTCATCAAAGCAGGAATGCCTCCTGGGAATTCAGGATTTTCCTCAACAACAGTAAAAATTTCTGCCTCTAAAGGTTCCTCTTCTTCAACTTCTATAGGAGCAACATCTTCGATAACAGTTTCATCGTCAGCTTCAACATCTTCAATTTCGACATCTTCCACTTCAATATCATCCTTCACCTCATTAATAACAGTCACCTTAGGTGCTGGAGGAGGAGGTGGTGGTGGTGGCTGATTTTGTGTTGTAATAGGTATCATTTCCTCTGGAGTGTCATCCACTATCCTCATATGATCCTGCAATTCTCGCTTATCGTAGCTTTTATAACTAAATGCAGCAAGAACCAAAACCAACGCAATAACTAGACCTATCTGAGTAAAAATAAATTTCTTTCCTTCAAGATCGGCTTTTGGTGTCTTTTTTGGTTTCATATTCCACTTATTGATTTCGCGTAAATTTATTCCTCAAGTCGCTAAATTATAAATTATAGCCTTTGCTTACAAACTTTTCTAAAATAAAGGTACAAACCATATGCCAAACTCCCCAATATTGCCCCTAAAACATTGGCAAGGAAATCGAATATATTCCCATCACGTCCGACAAACACATAGGCTTGCAGCAATTCGGTAACCCCTCCGTACACGATTGATATCAAAACGCATACTATTGCAAATGACCAACGAAACTTAGTAAGTTGATATTGCCTTGAAAGCCCCGAAAGCAAAAAAAAAGAGAGCCCTCCAAACATAATGAAATGCACTACTTTATCTGGGCTAATCCAATCGACAAAAGATCGATAGGCTGGTATATAATTACCGGGAACACCTATAAGGACGAGTATTACTACTGCCCAAGCTATTCCCGGCCAATTATAAATTAAGAAATTTCTTTTTTCTTTATTTGCTAACATCTTAAGATATTATCCTTCGATGGTAGCTGCGTATGCTTTAGCATCAAGAAGTTCTTCTAACTGAGAAGGATCAGTTACTTTAACTTTAACAATCCAACCTTCTCCATAAGGATCTTTATTGATAGTTTCTGGAGCATCTTCCAAAGCAGGGTTAAACTCAAGCACTTCACCAGCAATTGGCATGAACATATCAGAAACAGTTTTTACTGCTTCGATAGTTCCGAAAGTTTCTTCTATATCTAAAGTTTCTCCTTCGGTTTCAACTTCAACATATACAATATCTCCTAATTCTTTCTGAGCGAAATCAGTAACACCGATAAACGCTTCTTCTCCTTCAACTCTCAACCATTCGTGGTCTTTAGTATACTTTAAGTTTTCAGGTATATTCATGACTCTATGTTTATTAAAGATGTTTATTTAAGGTTGTAACTGCCCAAAAATAGTTTTTTTTTTTATTTCAATACATCTTTTCAATATTATCTTTCAAAGAAAATAATTGTTTGGAAAGAATCTGAAAAAGAGACACTCTAAGAATGCACGTTTACATATTAGAATGTCTCTTAAATTTATATCTATTGAGCTAAATTAAATCGCAATTTAAATCCAAAATCAGTTTGTGATGTACTGATCTGAGATGATACTACAGGATTATTAACCTGGCGGTCATAATACAGTGCCAAATTAATCTTATCCGATATATTATAATCGGCAGTAAAGCTATAGGTAATAATTTTCTTACCAGCAGTAACCTGATTCACTACACGGTCGATCCAACGGATGGTAGTTTTATCATCACGAATCTTTACATCTCCACGGATATTTATATCACTTGGCTTTGTCGACTTACCGCTACCTTTAGAAGAAGCACTCAAAAAGCTCAGACTAAATCCTTGGATACGGTAACCTGCACTAAAGACATATTCACGTCCAAGAACCTCTGTCAACTGATTATTCACAAAGCTAAGTGCCAAATCTCGGGTTTTATTATATGCAAATCTAAATGTTAAATCATTTTGCAATGTAAATTCTAAACCTCCAAGAGGAGCAAACTTTTCAGAGATCACAATTTGATCTACCTCATAGCGTCCAATAAAGTTAAAAGTATTTGGATAATACTCTTGTTTATTTTCAAGGAAGTTCACATTCGTACGGAACGAGCTTATTGCGTATGCCGACTGATAAGCATGAGATAAAGTAATGGTTTTAAAATACTCCTTTAAAAATGGAATATCAGTCAAACCAGTATAACGCAACCTCCAGTTTGGAATCGGGAAGTCGGGGAACATCTTCGTATTTGTTTGCCCAGGTTTTAATCCCTGATAAGCAGTTAAGAATGAATGCTGAATTACCTGTCTACTAGTTGGTCCATATCCCACAGGATAATAATTTGAGAAAGAACCATCAGACAGTGTATCATAAGGAATCCAATGATTTGGATTATTTAAGTCAACACGTGAATCTTCATCTGCAAGAAGACGAGCTACATCAGAACGATAATCTTTAAAATTTTCGAAAGTAGCCGAAATATTATCTTTGTTAGGCATTACAAATGCTGTATTCCAGATACCAAAAGAAGTACTAAAAGATCCCGACATAGTAGGAGAGAAAACATTTATTCTATTATCAACATCGGAATATCTAAAGTATTGAGATGAATTCTGAGAGAAACTACGATCAGCCTTCAAGTCAATTTTCAAATTCTTTACAGGCTCAATGGTTACTTCAAACTGGTATCTCTGATTAAATTTCTTTGAGAAGGCTGAATTAACTTTATCACTATGTGAAAGCCAATCTTTATCAACAGCTTCATCAAAAACATTTCTTTCATCACCAAATATAAAACCCCAACCTGGAGAATTATATGAATAGTTATAACCCAAATAACTTGAACGAGGAATATATGCAGGCAAGAACATACCATTACCTTCATTAAAGGTAAACTTCATACGTTTAATAGACATCATTAACTTTAAGGTTTGATCGCCTACAATCTTAAAGTAATTCACCTTTTTCTTGGTTGAATCTGCAGCCATACCAACTTTATCAGTAGTATTCATACGAATTGCAGAAACTGACTTAACATTTCCCGGTCTTCGTGATGTTCTTAATCCTCTTGAAGTATTAGAGTTTATTTTCTTAAAATAAGGAACCTTATTATATAGCTTAGTCAAATCAAAAGTACCATTAATTTGCTTGGTATTTGAATTCTCAATATTATTTCCCAAGAAATCAGTTGCTGCAGGATTCTGTATTGGGTCACCATTAGCATCTTTAGGTACATAAGCCAAGTTTATCGATGGTACTATAAAGGTATAGTTAGCAGAATAAATCGCACTACCATTAATCCAATCTAATATATAGAACTTATTAAATGGGAGTTTATAACTTACATTTACCCTTTGATTGAAATTTCGAAGGTCGCCCAAATCAAATATCTGATTCCAAATATCTCCAGTTAACTTCCATTTATTTGGAATTTCATACATATCGGCATTTACCTGAACATTAGTACCGCCGTTTACAATCTGCCCTGTAGGCTCATGAATATATGCTTGAGCGGTAGAATTATAATCGATAGCTAAACTCTTACTCAAATCCCAACGAAAGCCATAGTTACGACTCCAGTTCCAATCCCATAAAGAAGTAGGTTTAATAATAACATCTCCCTCACTCTTTGCTCTATACTGAGAAACCTGATACATACGGTTCATCTGAGTATTAAAAGTCAAACTCTTTGGAATCAAGAAAAAGTTAAAGTCGCGAATAAAGGTTAAGTGTTTGGATTTACTAAATATCTTAATCTTACGGAATGGTCTAATAGGTTTAGGAGAAGTTGTAAAGTTATAACTCAAACCTCCATTAAATCTACGTTCCAATTCATATTGGATATCTATATTTCTATGATAGGTTTCAGAATAAGCGTAGGTAGCACTTAGGTTTTCGATATCGTAAAGCTGCGGCTTACGAGGCTTACCATCTTTCTTTTTCTTCGTACCAACGCGATCTTTTCTCACATTCACAAAGTTTATACTCTTGCGTTGTGTATAATCGATAACACGTTTTTCGAGGTCATTCCTTTGTGCCTCAGAATCCATTCTCGACAATTGATCTTTAAGTTTAATATCAGGATCGAGAGGATTATATTCTGGTTTAATATGTGATTCAGAATAATCAAAGTGCATAGGAACACGTATACCCCAATCTTCTGGAGTAAATTTACCAAGTTCCATATCGGTAGAAACATCAAACTGAGTTGTAGCCTCTCTGGAAGTTTCGCCCAAGCGCTGTTCTAGGGAACCAAAACCTGCAGTACTGTGTTTTCCACTAACAACTACACGACCTAAATCAGCTAAATCAGCAGACAATCGAGCTGTGGCAGCCCATCCTCCATTTTTATTAAAATCGGTTACTCGCAACTCATTTACCCAAATCTCAGCACTTACGTTTCTACCATCATCAACAGGTAGGATTGTGCTTGTGCCCGTTTTTGGATTTCTAACACCAATCATAACAGCAGCCACATCACTAATTGAAGGATTACCTAAAATAGTAACTACATGACCATCTGTTTCTGGAACAGATATCTTATAAGGTATATTTTTTTGAATACGTGAATTCCCTTTAAAGATAAACTCATTCCGCTCTACTTTAAAGTTTACCAATTGCTTTAAATCGATATCCATAATATTTCCTGCAGGCCAAACTTCTGTATCCAGATTGTCGCCTTTCGTAGTAAATGTTAATGGAATCTCATATTCATAATAGTTTTGCGTGAAATCAGAACCAATACGAACAAAAGCGTTTAAGGTTCCTCGTTCCGTTTCCTTTGCATCCTCTGAATTTTCAGCATGGATATACATTTTCAAATGTCCATATTGCCTAAAATCAAAACGAGTTGTCTTAAAGGCAGCTCTGGAATCTCCATCTCCTAATTCACCTACTTTTAAAACTAAAGATTGTTCATTTTGAGCATAAACATTTGCCGCTCCCAAGATCTCTTCACGCTTAACTCCTGGAGGAAGGACGTAGTTAACTGGACTTCTATCATTATTTTCCTCAAAGTTAACGGCCCCAATTTCAAAGGTAGTACGAGGATTATCATCTGGAATATATTCGCCAGGAGCTAATAAACTCTGGTTATATCTTCTCCAATTATTTCTCACTAAATCTAATGTAGCAAAACGCAAATGCACAGGACGTTTAAAGCCTTTCATAAACATTCGCATATATCGGATCGACTTAAAATCTTCAATATTACCTACAATACGCTCAAACTTATCAATAGGAATACGGAATTGAATCCAACGTGTGCCGTATGTAGCCTTACTTTCGTCAAAGTCATCTCTAATATCAGTTATAAAGTTATCTCCTTCAACCTGTAATTTATCGGGACGAAGATCAATCTTATACTGGAAATAATTCTCAAATTCAGAAAGTGTATTATCTCCATTAATATCTTCTGTATTTGGTCGACGACTATATATTTCAGTGCTATTTTCAGGGGTATTGCCTGAAGGATTATTATACTTTTTATAGCGATTACGGACGATGTTATATTCCGCATTATTATCATAACTTGCGTTTTTGAAGTACTTAAACTTATCAGAAGAAGGATCATCATAACGTCTGTCATATACCTCAGGAAGAAGCTTTGATTGAATTTTGCTAAGAAAATCAGGTTGTAAAAACTCACGTTCAGCATCACCTCCAAGACCATTATAACCTACATCCTGATATTCTCTAGCACCTGGAACTGTACTAAAGTTATCATCAATAGCTTGAATTCTAGGAACTATACCCCAAGTAGTCTTATCCACCAAAGTTTCTGTATCATCAGGCCCTGTAGGTAACCCATTTTCAAAAGCTTTACGACCACTTCGTAGAACGTCTTCCGAAACAGTACCTAAATCAATATACAGAGACCCTCCATTATCTTCATTATTGGGATAATCTTCCGACTTCAAGAATGGATCTAATAGCCAAAACTCAACATATTCCACATTAGCCGATTCAAAATCGGTAGTGGTTATCGGACGCATAATACCTCCCCAACGAGACTCTGGATCTTCTAATTTATCTTCATTAGTAATAGTTTCAGTATCGTAGTTATATGGACCTCTTTCGTCTGGATAGTAAGAAACCTCAAAAGGTTGAAGTCGAACACTATTTTGATATTGAGAGGTTTTAGAAGGAAATAAATCTTGCTCACTATATGACTTTTGATAATACTGACTCTTCATTTGGTCATCGGAAGGAACTCCTCCGGGACGAGAGCCACTCGCATAGAATAAAGGATCTATATAATACCAATTTATCAAAGCTACATTATAACGAAATCTCCATCCTGAATTAGGGTCAGTTGCTTCTGGAAACAAATCAGACTGACCTTGAGGTGTACTCGCCAAATACCAATCATAAGGATTCCTTAGGTCAATAGTACTTTTTGTTCCATCAAAATCATCAACATAAGATGTACCTGTTTGACCAATAACTTTAGCATAGCCAGGAATAAAATGAGCAAATTCAGCATCAACAGAAATTACCGATTCCTTACTGGTACTAATAAGCGGCAGCTTATCGATCATTTTTGTCAACCATCTAGACTTTGTCTGATAGTGCAAATCTACACCCCATATAGTATTGGAAATTGGATCATCTCCATAATTAACTTTTTGAGTAAGCGGACGTTCATGCAAATTCAACAGAGTACCACCAAAGTAAAAGTCTTTACTGATTTCATGGTCGAATCTTAATCCCATCATTCTTTTTTTCTGGAGATTAAAAAGCGATTTACTTTCCAGAGAAATATTAATAGGGGTACCAGAATTTAAAATTCCTTCATTAATAATACGAACCCTACCAGAAGTATATTCAACAACATAATCAACATTTTCAACAAGGGTTCTTCCTCCTGCAGTAACTTTCACTGATCCCTGAGGAACATTAAAAGCATTTAATTCAATTTCGGATCCGCCCTGAGATTTATAATACCCTTCAAGGAAGAATTTATTTTTGTCGGGAAATTGCTCCGCTCTACTCTTGGTAGTAGTATATAAAGAATCGAAAGCATATCTTCTACCAGCACCAGCATCTCCTTTTTCTTCAAACAGCTTGCTTAGATACGAGCCAAAAGGTTCTAGTTTAGTAAAATAAATCCGCCCATTCGAAGATTCAATTGTTCCTCCATTTGAAGAAGCATTGTCTACAAAGTCAAAAATACCATCACCACCGGGTACAGGTACCAGTTGCTGGTTTAGATTATCCAGTCCAAAAAGGTTAATCAAAGGAACACTTTGTATTCCTGGAATATCATCTCTAAAATAACCAGTAGGAATATTTTCTGCACCACCCTGATAAAGGATATTCATAATGAATCCCTGTTTATTAATTCGAGTCGCATCGATTTTATAAACGTTCTTCATCATCAAATCCCAAAGCTTGTATCGAGTATTGGTATTTACTGGTTTCAATAATTTCACCACCAATGCATCAGGGGTATTAATTCCCTGATCGGAAAATTCACCCACTTGATACACCTTATTTTCATCACCAATTACCTGATACTGGAAAGCCACAGCCAATACCTGATCAGATTTTAATGAGACATAATTAAGGGATATAAAACCTAACTTAGAATTTATAGTATATTCATTAGGTTCTAACTTGCGTGCTCCCTCTAATTTTTCAAAATCAGAACCGGGGGTATAACCTGCGGATTGAAGGTATTGAGTTACGGTATTAATATCTCTTAATTGCGCCGCATTTTGAAGCAAGCGTGCATATAGGTCGTTGGCATTATTATCGGGATAGCCTTTATCATTGTCGGCAGGATTAACTTTTACACGATTCGGGTTATTTAAATTATTATCCAAACCTTCTCCTAAGTCCTGAAAAGAAATAATATTTCTATTCTGATCAATAGGAGGTCCAACATTGGTTACCCATACTTCTATTTTAGTAATATTTACGTTTGAAGAAACAACAGGCAAGTCGGTAAGTCCTTTTTCATAATTATCACGAAAATAGTGACCAATAAAGAAGTGTTTATTTTCTTCATAATCCAGAGCAGTAAGTTTAAACTTATTCTGCTGCGCCCCACCCTGAACGGTAATATTTTTCACTTCACTCTCTTGTTGCGAGAAAATACCAGTAACGGTGGTACGTCCAAACTTCAATTGAGTTTTTATACCAAACAAACTTTGGCTACCTTGAATAAGCTGAGAATTTAGCGGTAGGCTAACATTACCAGCTTCAATAAGTTTTATTATTTCATCTTCCTTACCTTCATAACGAAGTTTCAGTTTATTATCAAAATCAAAGGTTGCTTGAGTATTATATTTAAAGTTTAGTTCAATTTTATCTCCAATCTTAGCCAATACATTGGCTTGTATATTCATGTCGAAATCAAAATTGACTTGTTTTCTTGCTCTTTCAGGTTTAGTATTATCGTTATTTTTATTTGTCCTTAAGCCAAATTTCAGTTCAGCAAAACCAGTTGGCCGAATATCAACAACATTACTACCAAAAATGGTCTCGAATATTTTATTTCGAATATAAATCTGAGGAATAATCCGATCACTACCGGCAGCTTCCTCACTAATTACTCTATCTTTCCAGTAGTTATTTACAGAGCTATTCATATCGTATTTAAGATATTCCTCTGGAGTAAGAGATTTAGGTTTCCCTACTCTTCGATCTCCAATTTTCTCATAAATCAAATACGTATTAGACTCGGCATCATACACTACCTCTTTTTTAAGATTGGAAGGTGTTTTTAGATATATCGGATTTTTATCACCACTTATCTGATCGGTAGTAGGAGGAATTGGATACCGCAAATTGAGAGAGGTGTCGCTTCCCAAAGAATCTGGGGGAGCAACTTCTCCATCATTGAGTAAGTCCAACGGCTCCACAAATCTTCTCTTTGCAGGAGAAGCTATCGCGATTATGGTTCCAAAAGCTAAAAACAAAAAAAACAATCTAAAGAAAAACTTCTCGACTCTTTTCAATGGAACAACCCTTTTGATGATACAATAATTTGTGCATTTACTCCCCGCTCAATTAGGAATAAATCCTTCAATTTTTTTACTCTATAATATTTTTAAAGCTCCTTTTATCAGCTCTTCAACGCTTAATTCGCCCTTAGCGTCGAGGAGTTTATCTAAAGCTTTAGATACTGTATTTTTGTTAAAACCAAGAACAACAAGCCCAGCAAGGGCTTCTTCTCTAATTGCAATTTGGCTAATACTTCTACCTGTAACAGCAAAGTCTTCTTTTTGAAGCTTATCTTTAAGATCAAGCACAAGGCGTTGAGCCGTTTTTCCACCTATACCTTTTACTGATTGCAGAATTTTTGCTTGTTCATTTACAATTGCAGAGTATACCTCTTCAGGAGTAAGAGAGGACAAAATTAGACGTGCTGTATTGGCACCCACTCCAGAAACTGAAATTAAATGTACAAAAAGAGTTCGTTCTTTTTCAGTCTTAAATCCAAAAAGATTATGTGCGTCTTCTTTTACAATGAGATGAGTAAATAGTTTTACAAATTCCTCATCTCCGAGTTCTGAATAAGTGGTTAAAGATACATGAATAAAATATCCAACCCCATTCACATCGACTACTACATAAGTAGGATTTTTCTCAACTAATTTTCCAGAAATGTAGGAATACATAATTTATGTCCTTATTCGTCCTGTTTTTATCAAGCTAAAATTTTCAGCCTTTAATAGGGCAAAAATAAAAATAAAATACATTTTCTTACAGATTAAGAATATATAATAATTTTATACCCAAAACTTCTTCAAAGATAAAACACAAATCAGAATTAACAAATCATTTCCTTCCAAGGAAGAAGATTTTATTCAACCTCAGGCTATAAGTTTAGTAAAAGCTTTGGATTTACGAACAAAAAAAACTTTTTTTTATTCTCTTAGGGAATAATTTTACAATTAGAATTGTCTAAAAAAGAAAGAAAAACGGAACATTTTTTGAAACAGATTCAATAATGAAAGAAAATATCTAATCTTCTTATTATTTTTTGAGTGAAGAAAACAAATAAAACGAAGGAATCTATCCTTATCCAAGAAATAAAAAATGGCAATCAACAGGCTTTTAAGGAACTCGTAGAATCCTTACAAACATCTGTAGCAACCACTGCTGTAAATATGCTTGGAAACCAGGAAGAGGCCGAAGACATTGGACAAGAGGTTTTTATTCAAATTTATCGCTCAATAAACACATTTAAAGGAGAAGCAAGCATAAAAACATGGGCAATTCGAATTACAATAAACTTATGCCTAAATGCAATAAAGAAAAGAAATAAGAAAAGATGGCTTAGCCTTAGTATTTTTGAAGGAAAAGAGAAAAGTCTAGGTCAGGAAGAACAAACATTTAAAGCATATGAAATCAAGGATTCTGTAGATCAAGCGCTGCAAAAACTAGAACCCAAGTTCAAAACTGTAGTAATTTTGCGTCTTATTGAAGGATATAGCGTAAAAGAAACTGCCGAAATATTAAACCTACCTAGTGGAACTGTTTTATCGCGCCTTGCTCGTGCTCAGAAGAAATTAAAAATAGATCTGGAAAAAACATGGAAATAAAAACAAATAAAATACTGCTAAAATCACTCGACAAAGATCTATCGACAAAGGAAATAGCCGAGCTTGAAGAGGCAATTTCCAAAGATAAGATCCTAGCCTCTGATCAAAAAAAATATTTGGCAATCCGTGAAGCTTTAAGGGAAAAGAAGTACGATTTCAATCCATATTTCTCAAGCAAAGTAATGAGTCAGATTGCAGCAAATGCTGTAAGTAATGTATCAAACTTTTCACTTTCAGTATTTCAAGCATTTAAAAGAGTTGCGTGGACAGGAACCGCTGCTATTGTCATTATTATATGTGTAATTTTGCTTACAGAAGGCCTAGATTTCTTTGAACTGCTAAGAAGTAATTATGCAAATCTTGATACATTAACAGCATCCATTTATTACTAAAACTAAAAATAATGAAATATAAAGCTTGGATTAGTTTAATTGTCACCCTTATAATAGGTTTTGTTATTGGCTTTCTTGTAGCTCAAAGCATAATGGTGAAACATATACACAATTCGCGTAACTTTACTACAAACTCTGGCTTTGTAAAAAGATATTATCATGTACTAAAACCAACTAAAGAGCAAAAAAAAGAAATCTACCCGATCTTAAATGATTATGGAATTCGATTCCAAAATCTTACTTCCGACTACAAACAAAATGCTAAAGAACTTCTGGATTCACTCGAAAAGGAATTAATTCCTCATCTATCAGCTAATCAAGCCAAGAAATACAAACATTTACGTAAGTCTTATTTAAGGAAAAGACTTTTTAATCCCGGAAGAAAATACAGACATAGAAACAGACAAAATCATAAAGAAAATAACTGCTATAATAATCAACAGCAAGGAAAGAAGCAATCAGACACCCTTAGCCCTAAATTCTTGAAATAAAACACCAAGATCAACTATACCCAATAATTGCATGGAAGTTATTAATATAACAACAATAACAACCCATCTAATAAACTCAACTCCTTTTTTCACTGCCAAACGAGCAGCAATTAAGGCACCAACAACATTTCCTATTGTCATTATTAGTCCATAACTCCAATTTACCTGATCGTTTAAAAGAAAAATCAATAAAGTAAAAGGGGCATAAAGCAAAACCATAAATACCTTTATAGCATTAGCTTTTACTAAATCTTTTCCTAAGCCCAGTATAATTCCTGCAAGTAGAATATAACCAACTCCAACGTGAATAAATCCTCCATAAAGTCCTATAAAGAAGAATAGAATAATGCTTTTGTATGTGAGTTTGCTTTGTTTACCATCAGATTTTCCATATAAATATTTCTGAGGTTTTAAACTCATAAGAACAAGCATAAACAATAGAATAACACCCATTGCTCTTTTGAATATCCATTCAGGAATATCAACAGCAATCCAAGCTCCTAGAAGCGAACCTATAATTTCTGGAATAGCTAAACGTATAGCTGTTTTTGTTTCTAAAACATTTTGCTTTTTAAAACTCAGACTGGCAGTAAAAGTTTGAATGGTAATTGCAATACGGTTAGTCCCATTAGCCATACTTGGCGATAAACCCAGAAGCATTAGCACAGATAAAGAAATTACAGATCCCCCTCCTGCTAAAGTATTTATAAAACCAACTAATAAACCGGCTACAACTAATGAAATCACTTCAAAATAGGTCATTCCCGGATTATTAAATTCTTTTTTATAATATTTATTAATTCTTCTCCAGAAAAAGGTTTGCTAATATAATCAGACATACCATAACTTATACATTTCTCTTTATCCCCCTTCATGGCATTTGCCGTCAATGCAACAATAGGCACTCTTGGCAATCCATATTTGGTAACTTCAAAGGCTCTGATTTTTTGTGTTGCCTCAAACCCATCCATCAATGGCATTTGAACATCCATTAATATCAAATCATATTCTTTGCCAGAACAAAAAGTATCAACACCCTCAACACCATTCTTACATGCGTCAAAGTCTATACCCGAGTTGGATAAATGATGTGAAATAATTCGTTGATTCAAAAAATTATCTTCAACCAATAATACCTTTATATTTACCTTCTCATCCATAGTATTTTTATTAGGCAATTGTACTTGCTGTGAATCATTAATTAAACATTTAGAATCGACAATTCTTGCCTGAATTGTAAATAAAAACTCACTACCCTTCCCTAACTCACTCTGTAAGAAAATAGAACCATTCATCAATTCGACCAAACCTTTGCAAATTGGGAGCCCCAAACCATAGCCTAAATACTGCTGATTCCAAGTTAATTGATTGGATTGAGAAAAAATTGAAAACACCTTTTCCTGATCTTTATCGGCAATACCCAAACCTGTATCTTTTACCCGAAATCCTAGCTTAATGGTTTCAGAATCACTTTCTTCTTTTATTAAATGCACGAAAATACTAACTCCACCATCTTCGGTAAATTTAATAGCATTATTGGCTAGATTTAACAAAACTTGTTTTAGACGGTATGAATCACCATTAATTTCCTGAGGAACCTGTTTATCAACATCTATTTCAAAAAACAAACCCTTAGATTCCGAAAACAACCTTAGCTCATAAAAGACTTCATTCAACACTTTTCGCAAATCAAAACTTTCATAATGCAAGCGAATATTCCCCGATTCTATTTTAGAAAAATCTAATACATCATTAACTAAATTCAATAAATTTTTACTCGAAGAAGAAACTGCGGCAAGATAATCTCTTTGCTCTGAATCGAGGGAAGTTCCGAGCAGGATCTCTGTCATCCCAACAATATTGGTAACAGGAGTTCGAACTTCATGAGAAAGTTTTGCGATAAACAACCCCCTAGCCTCGTTGGCCTCAACAGCTTTCAACCTGGAGTTTTTCAGGTTTCTTTCCTGTTCTTTCATTTCGGTTAAATCCCAGGATATTCCTATTGCTCCAAGAATCACATCCTTATCAGTAGATACAGGAGATATATTTGTAACAACCCAGTTGGGTCTATTTTCAATAACAAAACTATCTTTTATTCCATAAACAGGAGTGTTTTGTTCTAATACATAACGAAACTTACTATCATAGTTATTAGAGTTCCAATACTTCACTATATCATGAGGGCGGCGACCAATAATTTCATCCTTACTTAAACCAAAGAAACTGCATAAACGATTATTAACCACCCTAAATCGCATACTATAATCTTGTATATAGAACATCACCGGAAGATGCCTAAAGATTCCTTCAAAAATTTCTTCAACATTACGTTCTAATTTCTGGAAAAAAGAATCATCTGGAAAGAATTTCTTTAATATGTCACAACAATCTATTTCTTTTCCCCTCTTCTTTGAATACTGAAACAACTTCCTTCGTAAAGCAATTACATCATCAATGATTTCTTTTTTAATTTCATCATCTTCAGCCTCACACCCAAGTTCTTTGAACTTACGTTCAAGACCTTCTAAATCAAATTTCATAATTCTGCCCTTTTGGAATCCATTTTTGAAGAAAAGCAAAGCTAAAAAAACATAAATGAAAATAAAACCAGAAGCATAAACATTTTGATAGTTTTTTTAGCTCTATTCTAACATCTGTTATAAAAAACAAAAAACAAACAACAAAGGACCTAAAAATGGTATCCAATACTAAACTGAAGAGAATAAACTTTATCTTCAACACTAATTCTAGCTTCCAAACCAAGTTTTTCTAACTCTTCATAATCAATTTTTTCATCTGCTACTTTCACAAAGTTCAGATAATAATCTGAACGAACACCAAAAGACATTCTATTGTATCGGTATTTGACACCTCCACCTAACAGTAAACCATAGGATAATTTACCAATCTCATTAATCTCTTCATACTTTACAAATAAATCGTTGAAATCAAAAAGATAGTCCACCCTTGGGCCAAAACTAATATATGGCGTCACCTTACCTGCTATAGGATATTTTAAATTCACAAGGGTATTTACTGAAACATAATCCAATATTCCTTTCATTCCCTGAAAATCGTATCCAGGTAAAAACTGAATAAAAAAGCTCAATTCCTCAGGAAACTCATTATATTCACCTCCCTTTTGTATATACCCCAAATTGGATGATAAATGAAAGTATTTCTTCTCAAGATAATCTACCCCTAAAAAAGCAGAAAAGCCAACAAATGTCTCACTCCGAACTTTATACTGATAACCCGAAACATCAAGCATCATGTCAATATGAGAAATAGCTGGCCCCGCCTGAAAAGTAATAGTTTGACTACGACCAGAAAGAGAAAACAAAAGAGCACACAACAACACACAAACCTTTTTCATATACGATAACAATTTACATTTTGATAATATCTTACTTTTCCCATATAAGACATCATAGTGTTTCCCTATGGCAAGTTAGGAATTCTTGAGGATTATTCAAATTGTTGGGGTTATTTGCCACAAGACAATGTGTTTCGTGGATTTGGGTTTTTAGTTTGATGTTTTATAGCTAACAATTACTATTGCTATTGGCTTTAATCGCCACCAATCACCCCTATTTACTATCACTATTGCCTTTAGCCAAACCTAAACCTCCTAAGTTTTGGATAAATATCTCCTAGGTTTTAGATAAATACCTCCTAGGTTTTAGATGAAAACCTCCTAGGTTTTGAATAAATACCTCCTAGGTTTTAGATGAAAACCTCCTAGGTTTTGAATGAATACCTCCTAGGTTTTGGATGAATACCTCCTAGGTTTTGGATGAATGCTTACTAAGGGTTGCTGCAATCAGCAGTTACGCATAAATTCAATACAGTAGAGCACGCAATGATTGCGTCTCTTTTATGAAAAAAGTCCCCAGCCCCAACTTTTGCGGGTGATCCGTTTTCGACTTGATCCATATAAATACAAATCTTACGTGCAAATTGCATACAAACAAAAAAAGCACCCAAGATGTTAATCTTAGGTGCCTTATATTTTTGTGGGCCCACCTGGACTCGAACCAGGGACCACCTGATTATGAGTCAGGTGCTCTAACCAACTGAGCTATAGGCCCAGGAAAACTGGTAAAAGCTTTCCTTTGAAAAGCGATTGCAAATTTAAATATTTGTAACGAATTACCAAATTTTTTAAGCTTTTTATTTATGATAAATACAAAAAAAATAAAAAACATAATCTTTGATTTCGGGGGCGTCATCCTAAATCTGGATCAATCCATGCTTGTAAACTGCATGTTATCAAAAGGCTTAGATGAAGCCTGTCTCTTCAACGATCCTCAATTTATGGAAGTAATTTTTGGAAAATTGGAAAGAGGAATTATTCCTCCACAATTAGCTTATGACCGAATTCGATCGGCTTTAGGCAAAGAATTGCCCAATGAAGATATTGCTGAATGCTGGAATTCGGTGCTCAAAGAAATTCCTGAAGGTAGAATTGATTGCATACGTGAAGTGAAAAACAATTATAATATATACCTATTGAGCAATACAAACCAGATTCATTACGATTACTTTTTGCATGAATTTCGGAACAAAACGGGTTTAAACGAATTTGATGAGCTCTTTAAAGATGCTTATTTCAGCCATGAAATTCATCTTGCAAAACCCAATCCTGAAATATTTGAATATGTAATGGCTCATTCAAACTTAAAGCCAGAGGAAACGATCTTTATTGATGACTTACTCGAAAATGCACTGGCGGCACATTCAACAGGTATTCAAGCGGTGCATCTAGATCTAACCAAAGAGCATGATATTCGCGATTTATTTCAGTCTGGATTGTTTCGCCCGACAATAGATTATAACAGGAAACTTTATAAGGCTCTAGACGAATATAAGCAGTTTTAAATTTATTTAATTACTCTCACCAGTCAGGTTTAATAGCCTGACTGGTGTATGAATTATTTTCCGAGTATAGAAAATACATCATCAGCACGCTCTGCTCGCATAATAGATGGTCGTAACGAAATCCAATCCTCCCAATTTCGTAGATAATTATCGTAATGTTTCCTTATTTCACGAACAGCAAGTTCTTCACTAGCCTTATACTTTAAGTTTAATTCCAAGTGGCGACAAACGGTTTGTAATCGCTCAGCAATAGACACCTCTTCAGTATTTTGTCGGGTATATAATTTCTTAGATTGTGCAAATATCCACGGATTACCGATTACTCCACGACCAATCATTAGTTTGCTAAATCCAGAATTATATTTCTCAACCACATCTTCTGGAGTAAACAAATCTCCATTGCCAATTATTGGAATCCGACAACCAGGATGAGTTAGTAATTTATGTATAGGTTCCCAACGCGACTTTACATTATATTTCTCATTACCACCACGGCCATGCAAGCAAAAAGCAGCAATCCCCAATTCCTGTGCACGCAAAAAATTATCTATATAATTCGGCTCCTCTATCCTTGCCCCTAACCTTGTTTTTACACTTACCGGCAAGGATGATGCTTGAACTACAGAGGATATTATTTTTTCTACATGGTCTAAATCTTTTAATAGTGCAGACCCACATCCATGTGATGTAACTTTGCGAGTAGAACACCCAAAATTCAAATCTAACACCTTAGCTCCAGAGTCTGATGCTATCTTAGCTGCTAAAGCCATTTGCTCAGGATCTTTTCCATAAATTTGAACTCCTGTAATACCTTTATCAGATAAAATCCGAATCTTTTGCAAAGCATCTTTAGTACCTGATATCAATTGCGGTGCTGCAATAAATTCAGTAAAAACAATATCTGCTCCTTTTTCTAAACACAATATACGAAAAGGTAAATCTGTAATCCCTTCCATAGGCGCCAGAATAAGTTCTAAAGCATTCTTTTTCTCTTCTTTATTTTCGAAATACATTCTTAATATTTAAAAACACTAAAAACATTATAAAACTGTTCTCTATTGTACACAAGAAAACAAATCTCTGTAATTTCCATATATTTGCCTAATCTCGAAATGATTTCGAGCAAGAATCATTAGTAATCAGGCATTTTACTTATTAAAGAAAACAGCTTATATAATGAAAAAAAATTTTATAGTTGCCGTAATTTTTTCTTTACTGGCCAATTTAGGATTGAAAGCCGATGAGGGGATGTGGCTTCCTAGCCTTTTGGAAAAACTTAATGAAAAAGAAATGCAAGACTTGGGAATGCGCATTTCTGCTAAAGACATTTATGATATTAACAATTCTTCTATAAAAGATGCTATTGTGCATTTTGGAGGAGGCTGTACTGCTGAAATCGTTTCAGACCAAGGACTTGTTATTACCAACCACCATTGCGGATTTGGGGCGATCCAAAAACATTCTTCTATTGAACACGATTATCTTACTGATGGCTTTTGGGCTATGAGTAAAAAGGAAGAACTTCCAAACAAAGACTTAACTGTTACTTTCCTTGTGCGCATGGATGATGTTACTGATGCTGTTCTTAATGGCGTTGACGACAAAATGAAAGCCGAAGAAAGAAACAAAAAGATAAGTGAAAATATTAAAGCTGTAAAAGAAAATGCCACTAAAGACACTCACTATGGCGCAATAGTAAAACCATTCTTTTATGGAAATCAGTATTACCTATTTGTTACCGAAACTTTTAAAGATGTTCGCCTGGTAGGTGCTCCTCCTTCAAATATTGGTAAATTTGGTGGAGATACTGATAACTGGGTATGGCCTCGCCACACTGGTGATTTCTCTATATTCCGTATATATGCAAACAAAGACAATCAACCTGCAGAATACTCTGAAGATAATGTTCCTTACACACCAAAACACCATCTTCCAATTTCTTTAAAAGGAATCAAAGAAGGCGACTTTACCTTTGTATTTGGTTATCCTGGACGTACTCAAGAATATTTACCATCATTTGCTGTTGAAAATATTGCTATTAAACGCAACCCTAACAAAATAAACCTTCGCAACAAAAGACTATCTATCTTTAAGCGTTACCAAAATGCTAATGATACTGTACGTATCCAATATGCAAGTAAAGCTGCACGCGTAGCCAACTATTGGAAAAAAATGATTGGTGAAAGCAAAGGGATTAAACGCTTACATGCAATTAATAAAAAAGAAAATTTCCAAAAGAAATTTATTCAGTGGGCAAACGAGACTCCTCAGCGTAAGGAAAAATATGGAAATCTAATTCCTGAATTCAAAGATCTTTACGAAGAAATATTACCCTATGAAATTGGCAGAGACTTTCTTTTTGAAGCAGGCTTAGGCGTTGAAATTGTAAACTTTTCCGGAAAATTCAGAAACCTAGCAAAGCTTAGCAAAGAAAAGAAAATTGATAAGGAAAAGTTAGAAAAAGACAAACCTAAACTAATAGCTGCAATAGAAGGCTTTTTCAAAGATTATTATGAACCTATCGACAGGGAGGCGTTTGTTGCTCTAATGCAAGATTATTATGATAATGCTCCTGCTGAATTTAAACCTGCATTCTTTTCTATAATCAAAGAGAAGTATGATGGAAACATCAGTAAATATGCCAAACATGTGTTCGAGAAATCTATATTCAACAAGAAAGAAAAACTTGAGGACTTGGTAAATAACTTCAGTAAATCAAAAGCTAAGAAACTTGCAAAAGATCCTGCATTGATAATGTTTAACGACTTGATTAACCTATATTATAGTCGCATTAACAAAGAAATAAATCGCTTATCTGATGAGTTGAATAAGCTTCAAAAAATCTATGTTCAGGGATTAATGGAAATGCAAAAGGATAAAACATTCTATCCTGATGCAAACTCTACTCTAAGAATTTCTTATGGAAAAGTAAGTGCCTTTAAACCTGCCGATGGAGTTCAGTATAAGTATTATACTACCCTTGAAGGAATTATGGAAAAGGAAAATCCAGAAATCTATGACTATGTTGTTGAAGATCGTCTAAAAGATCTCTACAACTCCAAAGATTATGGACAGTATGCCGATCCTGAAGATGGAAAAATTCATGTTGCATTTATCGCAAACAACCATACTACAGGAGGAAATAGTGGTAGCCCTGTACTCAATGCAGACGGACAATTAATTGGTGTCAACTTTGATAGATGCTGGGAAAGCACAATGAGTGATTTGGTTTATGACCCAGACCTATGTCGCAATATTACTCTTGACATCCGCTACTGCCTATTTATTATTGATAAATTTGCTGGCGCTAAGCACTTAGTTGAAGAAATGAGTATTATCAAATAGTATAAAATCTATTTTAGATATAAAAAAACGTCCTTGAAGAAAATACTTCAAGGACGTTTTTTATTTGTATCCTTTTTATCAAAAAAATAATATACACCTACATTTCAAATAATTACACTTATTTTTTTAATTAACTTTATAAGGATAAACATCAATTTAACCCCCAAATTAGTATCCTTATGAAAAAAACAATCCTTCTTTTTTTCTTTATTCTCCCTTCAATTATATTCCTAAGTTCGTGCAAAGACGATAATAACAACAATACAACACCTACTCCTGAAAAGGAAATTATTGGACAATTATATACCTCATCTAATAACCCGCAGGAAATGGAGTAATTGTTATGAACAGATATGCAGATGGTAGCTTAAAAGAAATTGAGGAATCTCCATATAAAACATATGGTTTAGGAGGTGCCGATCGAGGAGATTTTGATAGTCAAAATGCATTACACTTTCTGGGCGACTATTTAATTGTTGTCAATGCAGGAAAACATGCTGAATTTTCATCTAACGGAAGTTTGTCTGTATTTAAAATCAAAGAAGATGGTAAACTAGAATTTGTCGACCAAAATCCAGAAACTAGCGAACCTGATAATATAAACTCAAGAGGAGTTAGACCTGTTACTATCGACTGTATTGAAAATAATAACCTAAGTTGGGTTATTGTTGGAAATCAATTTGGAAACCCCTTAGGCGGCCAGCCTATTGAAACCACAAACCTTAGAAATATTACTGCTTTTACTCTAGACAAAGAAACAGGAATTCTTACATTTAGAAATGTACTTGCTACTTACTTTGATGGAAAAAGCGGAGGCCCTGCTCATGTACAATTTAGTAATAACAGTAACAGATTGGCTGTAAGTACATGGGGAGTACCTGTATTTGATGCTGCTCCCGACACCTTACTACAAAAACCAAGTAGAGTATATGTTTATGATTTTTTTGGAAATAGTGCGGAAGCTCCAGAATTGAAACCTATTTATGAAAAAAACTATTTCCAAAAAACAGGAATTGCAGGTACAATAGGTATTCAATGGTCTAATGATAATAATTATATATATGCAGCAAATTTCAATCTTTCAAAACACACACCACAATACAGTGCAACGGTATTGGAAGTAAAAGCTAATAAAATTGAACTTGTAGGAAATGGATTTATTGATAACATTGGAAACGAAGCTTGCTGGGCTCTTATAAATAAAGATAATACCAAATTATATACTGCCAGTTTTACTGGAAATTTTATTACCATCTTTGATATTGAAGACAAAAGCAAACTAACCGTAAAGGATTATTATCCAAGAAAAGGAACTTCAACAGCCGACACAAAAGATATGGCTTTTGATCCAAAAGGAGCATATTTCTACGTTTCTGGAGGTTATGACACTCATTCTATTACTACATATCTATTAACAGGAGACAGAGGTCTTTCGGAATTAAGCTCATCTCCTTATAAAGTACCATCAGCAAGAAATGCAAATAGCGAAGAACAAGCTTTCTTAGGCTTACTTGCCAGATAAAGATATGATATTTGTCGAACTGAATGATTACTTCATTTTTCTCCACAAAGTATGCGTAAATGCTGCGTCGTGGAGGTTTTAACATTTAAAAGAGAAAAGGCTGTATCAATTTTATTTGAACAGCCTTTTCTTCTATGTATTTGTGGTTTTAGAATTCTATCTATAATTTATAATAATCAACATACTGGACAAAACGAACAGGCAGAATTATTCCAAGAACAATTCTTCCAAGAATTGGTGTCTTTTACTTCTCTTGGATCCTTTTTTGAATTCAAGCTAATAAGACTAACTACCTCTTCTTTTTTTAGAACTAACTTTTTAATTTCCATGATTATTTTAATTAATGTCAGTTAGTTAAACGAATCTTACAAAGATCAAATTATCTAGGAACTTGTAAATATACTGTTAAACTTTTCTAAAAGTAATTTATTTAAATTCCTATAAGGCAACCTATTGAACTTTTATCTAAAATAATGGTTTCAATTACGAAAACACAATAACTCCGAACAGGAAAAAATAAAATAATCCTGTATACCATGACTACAGATACTAAAAAATGCGGTAACGATCTTAATGTTCCCGATTTAGAAAATAAAGAAAGAGTAATCGTAATTGGTGGCGGCTTTGGTGGCTTGACCACAATAAAACACTTAAACAAAAAGAAGTTCCAGATAGTAATGATAGATCAGCACAACTATCACACCTTCCAACCCTTACTTTATCAAGTTGCTACTGGAGCCTTAGAAGCCGACTCAATCGCCTACCCCCTTCGTAAATATGTAAAGAGTTTTGGAGATTTGCACTTTCGCATGGGTAAAGTAAAAGAAATTGATACAGATAAAAACCTACTTATCACATCTATGGGAAAAATCAATTTCGATTACTTAATAATCGCAACTGGTAGTAAAACCAACTATTTCGGTAATAAGGAAATGCAAGAAAATGCTATGGCAATGAAAACAGTTCCTCATGCCTTAGACCTTAGAAGTCTTATTCTCCAAAATCTAGAATTGGCTATTCTTGAAACCGACCCAGTAAAAAGAGATGCTCTGCTTCATTTTGTAATAGTTGGTGGTGGTCCCACTGGAGTAGAATTAGCCGGAGCTATTGGAGATCTAAAGAAATATGTATTCCGTGAAGAATATCATGATTTAAATATCGACAATCTGCAAATTACTCTTGTGGAAGGATCCGACCGTCTTCTGCATGTTATGAGTGAAAAATCATCTAGCAATACTCACAAATTTCTAAAAAGTCTGGGCATTAATATTTTTATTAACTCCATAATCTCTCATTATGACGGAGAGAAAGTTATAATCGGGGAAGATAAAATTATAAATACGAAAAATGTAATTTGGACTGCAGGAGTAAAAGGAAATCACCCCGAAGGTCTAAATGAAGATTTCTTTGTTCCTGGTAATCGGATAAAAGTAAATGAATATTGTCAGCTTACTGAACACCCAAATATTTATGCTATTGGAGATATTGCAGCAATGATTACCGACGACTTCCCAAGAGGCCACCCTATGGTAGCCCCTACTGCAATTCAAATGGGTGCTTTTGCAGCAAAAATGCTCAACCACTATCGAAATACTGATAAAAAACCATCAGCTTTCAAATATAAAAACAAAGGTAGCATGGCTACTATTGGAAGAAACAAAGCTGTTGCTGAACTAGGCAGCTTAAGATTTAAAGGTTTCTTTGCATGGCTGGCATGGCTATTTGTTCACCTTATGTCTATTGTTGGATTTAGAAATAGAATGATTGTGTTTATAAACTGGTCATTAAGCTACTTAACCTTCAACAGTGCTCTAAGATTAATTATCCGACCTTTTTCTAAGGAAGAGGACGAGATTAGGTTACATCCAAAATCGAAAGAAAAACCTCAGCCACCAGATTTAAAATCACAAGATAAAAATTAAAATACAAGCTTGATATCGTAGTGTTTAGGATTTTATACGGTAGAGGCTGTTCACGTTTCACTATGGCGAACAGCCTCCAGGCTTTTATATAATACTCTCTTATAAAATCTTTACTCGTCAGAGAAATGCTTCAACATCTTGCGATAAGACAAGAAAACATTCGCCCTAGAAATAAATCCAATATATTTACCTTCTTGTACTACTGGTATATTATATCTTCCCGATGACTGGAATTTCTTTGCTACTTCCTCCATACTTTCTCCAGGATCTACCAATGAAGAAGGAACAGTCATCAAGTTTCTTACATTTACACTATCGTACAATTCTGGCTTAAACATTATATCCCGAACGTCATTCAAATCAATAACTCCATGGAAATTGTTTTCCTCATCAACCACAGGAAATTGATTTCTGGTTGTTTTTGGAATTCGGCTTACCAAATCTCTCAATTGAGAATCAACATCCACCGACACAAAATTCTTTTCAATCAAAGACTCAACCTTCATTAAACTCAATACAGCTTTATCCTTATGGTGAGTAATTAATTCTCCACGTTTAGCAAGCTGATGAGTATAAACAGAGTTGTTTACAAACAATCTGATAGTTGCATACGAAATGGTTGCTGTTATCATCAATGGTACAAACAAACCATAACCTCCAGTCAATTCTGCAATAAGGAAAATAGCTGTAAGTGGTGCATGAAGCACTCCTGCAATCAACCCTCCCATACCTACTAATGCAAAATTAGATGTGTTTAGACTTGTAATCTCAAAGTGATTTACAGAAATGGAAAATAATAAACCTGTAAAAGCACCCAAAAACAACGTAGGAGCAAATATACCTCCAACACCTCCTGCACCAAAAGTTGTGGCTGTTGCAATAGGCTTAAAGAATAAGATCATCACAAACAAAACTACTGTCATCCAAAAATTATCCTTCAATAAATAGAAAACACTATTATTAAATAATGCAGTCGTGTTTCCACTTAAACAAGTATTTACAGCTTCATAACCTTCCCCATAAAGCGATGGAAACAAAAAGGTAAGAATACCTAACATCAACCCTCCAATAATCAAACGAGTATACCACTTTTTCATTCGAGAAAATACTCTTTCCACATACATATATGTGCGAGTAAAGTATACAGATACCAATCCGCAAAAGATTCCCAACAATATATAATATACTATATTATACAAATGAAAACCATCTTGCATATGGAAAGGATAAATTACCGTTTGACCCAAAAAGAAGTAAGATGTAAGAACGGCTGTAGCCGATGCAAATAACAATGGTACCAATGAAGCCATTGTCAAATCAATCATAATAACTTCAATAGCAAATACAACTGCTGCAATAGGCGATTTAAAAATTGCCGCCATTGCTGCAGCACAAGCCAATCCAAGTAGGAGAGTAATTTGCTTATAATTAAAGCGCAACATCTGTCCTATATTAGATCCGATAGCTGCACCAGTGGCAACGGTAGGCCCCTCAAGTCCTACTGAACCTCCAAAACCAACAGTAAAGGTACTGGTAATTATAGAAGAGAAAATGTTGTGTCGCTTTATAATTCCATTGTTTTTTCCAATAGCATATAAAACACTGGGAATACCATGCCCAACATGTTGACGAACAATAAACTTCGTATAAATTACCGCAATAAGTATACCTATCATTGGTAAAGCAAAATACAAATAATTGTGATAGTCTATAGCAAAATCATTTGTTAACAGTTCCTTAATAAAATGAACTGATTTCTTTATGATAACGGCTGCCACACCCCCTAAAAAACCAATAATAATTCCTAAAATCATCAGGAACTGCTTATCGCTAAGGTGCTTTACCCGCCAAATCAAAAATTTCCCTAGTAAAGATTGTCTCTTTTTCATTTCTACTTGTTATTGAAGACCCTTTGAAAAAATGCCGCCAAAATAAAGGAATTTTTCTTTTACAAAGTCCTTCTTTACCCCTTAAATATATGATAAAGAACTGAAAACAGTAAATTATTATTTTGTCTAAATAATTCCTTATCCAATATATATCTATTACAATTAACTTTATGGCCAAAAAAACGTTATTTACTCACTATGAAAACAAAGATTATTTCTTACAATGTCAATGGAATTAGAGCTGCTGTAAAGAAGGGGTTTTTAGACTGGTTAAATGAATGTCAACCCGATATTTTATGCCTTCAGGAATCTAAAGCACAAAACGACCAGGTTCCTACAGAAGAACTTAAACAACTGGGATATCACAACTTCTGGTACTCAGCTCAGAAAAAAGGATATAGCGGAGTTGCGATTCTTTGTAAAAAACAACCCGATCATATTGAATATGGAATGGGAATAGAAGAATATGATAATGAAGGTAGATTTATACGTGCCGATTTTGGCGACACATCCGTAATTAGTGTTTACCACCCTTCAGGAAGTAGTGGAGATATACGTCAAGAATTTAAAATGAAATGGCTAGCCGATTTTCAAAATTACATACTTGAACTTAGTAAAATCAGAAAAAAACTAATTATCTCTGGAGATTATAATATCTGTCATTGCGCCATTGATATTCACGACCCCGTAAGAAATGCTAAAAAGTCGGGATTCCTTCCTGAAGAAAGAGAATGGATTGGTAACTTTATGAAACTTGGTTATACAGACACATTCCGATTGATGCATCCTGAAACAAAAGACGCTTATTCATGGTGGTCGTATCGCGCTAATGCAAGAGCAAACAACAAAGGATGGAGAATTGATTACCATTTGACTTCAGATAATATAAAAGAAAACATAAAGGACGCATACATTCTACCCGATGTAAAGCACTCCGATCACTGTCCTATTGTAGTTGAAATAGATATTCAATAGGCTCTTTATGAACATTAAGTGTTTTAGTTTGTCAAATATTGCATACTACTTAAGCATACTTAAAAAAGCTAAACCACTTAATGTTCTTGTATTTGTCGTATGAAAAACCAACTCCTCCTCTTATGGGTTCTCCTTTTACTTATTTCTACATATAGTTTCTCACAAACCCCACCTTTATCAAACTCAGCAATAAAAGGAAACATAAAGTCTAAATCTGAAGAAATTCCTTATGCTAATATTCTAATACTTAAAAGTAAAATTGGAGTAGCTGCCAATGAAAAAGGCTACTTCATAATAAAAAATGCTCCTTTAGGTAAACTTAAAATTAGAGCTTCCGCTGTGGGATACCATCCCCAGATCAAAACAATAGAGACAAAAAAAAACACATCAATCCAATTAAACTTCACCCTTGATCCCAGTGTAATTACAACGGAACAAGTTGTTGTTAGTGCATCACGAATAGAGCAAAACAGAACGGATGCTCCTGTGATAGTAAATACAATAAGCCCCAAATTATTACAATCGACAAATGCAGTAAACCTTGCAGAAGGGTTAAACTTTAGTCCAGGTTTAAGAATAGAAACCAACTGCTTAAATTGTGGATTTAACCAATTACGTTTAAATGGACTTAAAGGTCCATACACTCAATTCCTTATTAACAGTCGACCAATATTTAGTGCTCTTAATGGAGTTTATGGCCTGGAACAAATTCCTGCTAATATGATTGATAGAATAGAAGTCGTCCGGGGTGGTGGTTCTGCTCTTTTTGGTGCAAATGCTATTGGAGGAACTGTAAATATAATCACCAAAGACCCTATAAATAATTCCTTTACGCTAATCAATAATACATCCCTTGTAAATGGGAAAACTTTTGATGAAAGCATAAACTTTAGTATATCTCAGGTAACCGACAATTACCGTACAGGAATATTTGCCTATGGATTATATAGAAATCGGCAAGCTTACGATCATAATGGAGATAACCTTTACGAGCTTACCAAAATCAGAAACAGATCATTTGGCTTACGTTCATATTACCGAACATCCGATTATTCAAAACTCATTCTAGATTTTGGTACTATATACGAACTTCGCAGAGGAGGAAATAAAGAAGATCATTCTCCTCATATTGCAGATGTAGCAGAACAGCTTATTCATAATATCACAAATGGAGGCTTAAGCTGGGAAGCTTTCTCAAAAGACAATCAAAGAAAAATAAGCATATACCTCAGCGGTTCAAATACCAAAAGAAAAAGTTATTATGGAGCAAAACAAGATCAAAGCGCTTATGGAAGAACTGAGGATTATTCTATAGTAGGAGGAATTCAATGGAGTCAAAAAATAAATCACAAGAAGTTCTTTCATTCACACTCGACGATTCTAACAGGAATTGAAAATACATATAATCAGTTAAAAGACACTAAACTTGGTTATCAAATTCCAGACTTTACAATAGATAGTATAATTAACTATCCCAATACTACAGTAACTCATCAAGGCGTAAATGCTTTTGGTATTTTTTTACAGGAAGAGATCGATTTCCATATTTTCACAATTCTTGCAGGAATTAGGTATGATCGGGCAGATATAATTAACTTAAAAAAAGCAAAAAAGCCGGTAAGATCTTTTAATAGTTTTAATCCCCGGACTAATATCTTATTCAAGATAAATAAAGCTATACAAATTAGAGGAAGCTTTGCTAGTGGATTTCGGCCTCCACAGGTGTTCAATGAAGATCTTCATTTAAATATTAGTGGTGGACAAAAAATCAGGAGTATACTTTCCAATAATTTAGAACCGGAAACATCAAATAGCTTTACAGCTTCATTTGAGTGGACCACCAACAAAAGTAAATTCGGCACACAACTTACTCTTGAAAGCTTCTATACAATCCTAAACAACCCTTTTCATAACGAACTAGAAACCCTTGGAGAGAACGATTTAGTTTATGTAAAGAAAAATGCTACTTCAGGCGCATTTGTTAAGGGTATTAATGTCGAATTCAAAAGCCAATTACTTACTTTTTAGGGTTACGGATTTCGAGTGGGGAAAAATAAGAGAAAGTAAAATACTTCCTACTAAAATCACAGCAATAACAATAAGTGAATGAAATGTTGAAAACCCAATTTGTTTTAAATAAACATGCAACAGCATCTTTAATCCAACAAAACATAGTAATAACGACAATCCCGACTTTAAAAATCTGAATTTATCTAAAATGCTACTTAGAACAAAAAATAGTGACCTCAATCCAATAATTGCGAAGATATTAGAGAAAAAAACAACATAAGGATCTGCAGTAATACTAAATATCGCGGGAACACTATCGACAGCAAAGATTAAATCGGTAAACTCAACAATCACTAAGATTATAAAAAGAGGAGTTACAAAAAGCTTTCCCTGTTGCCGTATAAAAAATTTATTTCCAACATAGTTGGGTAAAACAGAAAACACTCTTGACACCATCCGCACAATAAAGTGATTGTTGGTTTCAATCTTATCTACTTTATTTCGATTTATAAACATCTTTATGCCAGCATATAACAAAAAAGCTCCAAAGACATAAGTAACCCAGAAAAATTGGCGAATAAGAGCAGAACCAACGAAAATAAATATAAATCTCATTATTATAGCTCCTAAAATTCCCCAGAACAAAATCTTATGATAATATTCCTTTCGAACATTAAAGGCAGAGAAAATTAAAATAATTACAAAAATATTATCTACAGATAATGCATATTCTATTAAGTATCCAGTAATATACTCCAATCCTAAATTATGGCGATATACAATTAAAGCCTCTTCATAATTTAAACCACTCAAGTCAATATCCTGTTTATATTTCGCAATAATAGACTTTATATCCTCAATATTCTGAGGACCATGCAAATAATCGCCATAAAAAAATAACATAAGATAAAAAACCAATGAAAAAGCAATCCAAAAAACAGTCCATCCCAAAGCCTCTTTTAACGAAACCTCATGAGCTTTACGGTTAAAAACGCCCAAATCTAAAGCTAGCATCAGACCAATAAACAATAAAAAGACAATAAAAGATATGATTTCATGAATAGCCATACAGAGAAAAATATTCAATTTTTATTAATGCACAGTAATTTAACAAAACAACACCATTTGTGTTAAAACACATTAGAAATAAAAAGCCATATCCCATATTAATTCATTAATTCTCATTTATAAAGTCTTCTATTTAAATTCCATATAAATTCTAAAACGAAGTTAGAATTTCTTTTTTTGACAGTTTTATTTTCTAAGTTTGTTATCCTTAAATTTTGGTAAAAAATTGAGGGAGGGAGAGATTTATTAGAAACTGCAATTAGCATAAAGGGGCATTATCTAATAAGTCGTGACATTATCTAAGTATTCTACTTTTTATAAGGATAGTTATGAGAGATCAAATTGCCATGAATCCGAACCCAATAGTTCGGTACTTAAATAAACCAGCCAATGAATTAACAAAGGCTGACTTAATAAAATTCATTGAAGACAATGGAATAGAAATGGTTAACCTCCGTTACACCGGATGGGATGGCCGTTTAAAAACTTTAAATTTCATAATCAATAACAAGGAACATCTTGATTCAATTCTTTCCGCAGGAGAGCGTGTTGATGGATCAAGCTTATTCCCATTTATTGAAGCAGGAAGTAGTGATTTATATGTAATTCCAAGATATAAAACTGCATTTGTAAATCCATTTACAGAAATTCCTTCTATAGATATCTTATGTTCTTACTACAACAGAGACGGAGAGCCTTTAGAAAGTGCTCCTGACTTTATTCTGCGTAAAGCTCATCATTCTCTTCAAGAAGTTAGTGGATTAGACTTCGAGGTAATGGGTGAACTTGAGTATTACGTTATTGCAGAGGACATGGGTTTATACCCAGCAAAAGATCAAAAGGGATATCATGAAGGATCACCTTTCTGCAAATACGAAACCCTTCGTACTGAAGCAATGAAACTAATTGCTCAGTGTGGTGGTAAAATCAAATACGGACACTCTGAGGTAGGAAACTTTGAAAAGGACGGGAAAATTTACGAACAAAACGAAATTGAATTCCTTCCTACTCATATCGAAGATGCTGCCGATCAGTTAATCATTGCAAAATGGATAATTCGTACCCTAGCACTACAGTATGGTGTTACGGTTACTTTTGCTCCTAAAATTACTGCAGGTAAAGCAGGTAGCGGACTTCATGTTCATACCCGTTTGATGAAAAACGGTAAAAATGCAATGGTTGGCGAAAATGGATTGAGTGATATCGCAAAGAAAGCTATCGCAGGATATCTTTCTCTAGCTCCTTCATTAACCGCATTTGGTAATACCAACCCAACTTCATATTTCCGTTTGGTTCCTCATCAAGAAGCACCAACCAATATATGTTGGGGTGATCGTAATCGTTCTGTATTGGTTCGCGTACCTCTAGGATGGTCAGGCAAAACTGATATGGTAAACCATGCAAACCCACAGGAAGCATATTTTGATAAAGACTTTTCTGATAAACAAACCGTTGAATTCCGCTGTCCTGATGGATCTGCAGATATTTATATGCTTATGGCAGGTCTTACTGTTGCAGCACGTAATGGATTTGAAATGGAAAATGCTTTAGAATATGCAGCTGAAAACTATGTAGATGTTAACATCTTCGAGGAAGAGCATAAAGATAAAGTAGCTAATCTAAATCAATTACCAACAAGCTGCTACGAATCTTCTTTGCGCTTAAATGAGCAAGCTGCAATCTACGAGAAATATGATGTTTTCCCTAAGTCTGTTTTGAACTGGTTTGCAAACCACCTAAATGAATATCAAGATCAAAATCTTAGAGAAGAATTGGGTGATGATCAAGACAAAGTTCTTGCTTTGGTAAGTCAATATTTCCACTGTGGTTAATAAAAGTCTTTAGTAGACGAAACCCAGACAAATATTAAAATATTATTAAGGGCTGTTCATAAAGTAAGATGAACAGCCCTTATTATTTTTTTCTTATCCAGAGATTTATCTACAATTCTTCTCAATCATATTTCAAACTGAATTACAATTACATACATAAAAAGCAACAATAGCCATCTAATAATTAGAAGGACAATTCTTTTATAGTATTTAAAAGAAACAATTAAAGCCTATCATATATAAGTGAGCCCAAGGCAATTTTTTCTGTTAACTCTTAATCTTATAAACTCTTTTCACCCATCTGGGTAAAATAATCGAACCAATAAAAAGATAAGGATAATAACTAATTAGTCGCCACAACAAAGCCAATGGTATTGCCCAAGCTAAATTGGGAATAAAATCTCCCAAGAAATCAGAAAAGAAAATCTCTGCAATACCAGATCCTCCAGGAGTAGGACTAACCAACAAAATAATCCACATAGTTAATTGTCTTGCATAGATCAAAAAATTCTCAAAGAATCCCAATCGATCAGCAAAAAATGCCATAAACAAGAAGTTAACTACCCAATATCTTCCTGTCCAGCTTAGACATGTAGAAATAAAAGCCTTTAACCAAAAAGCAAAACTACGTCCTTTTAATTCTTTAGAAGTTGTAATTAACTGATTTGCTGATTTTCTAACATTTAAGCGCCAACGCCTAATCAATGGGAATAAAAATATCCATGATAAGAACGACTTAAAGGTATATGGATTAATAAACAATGCATAGGCAAGAAACAATGTATAAACAAAAATCACAAAATAACCCACAAGAAAATAAGTCGATATATTACTCATAATCAACCCTTCTTGACTAGGAAAAACTTTCCAGCCAAAAAACAAATACATCAATGGCACCATGATTATAAAGAACAACTCATCCAAAAATATTGCAGTAAGAACAACTGCTGTACTTTTACCTCCATTCAATCCTTCTTTGTAGAAAAAATAAATTGCAGGGGCCGTTCCTCCTACAACACTTGGAGATATAGCACTACTAAATTCCCATAACATAATTATATCAAAAGATTTCTTCCAAGAAAGAAACCCATTGGTTAACACCCTTACCCGATACATATAGGCAAGATCACGGACAACCATCATAGCAATTGCTATAATAAAATAGAATACGGCCTGATATGTCCAATGAAAGAAACTAAAAGTTTCTGCCCCCGAAGAAAGTTGTTTAATAAGCAAATACGACGAAACCAGAAGACCAATAATAATCGGATAAATAATCCTACTTGGCTTCAAGGATTTCAACACTTTTTCATTATCGCCTTTTTGATCTTTCATTTTATCCATTTAAAAAAAGCATATATCAATACGATTTGTCTGCTTAAGCAAATCAAACCAAGTCATTCTGTCAGTACTAATTCATTACACAATGCCATAATGACCTGCAAAAAACAAAGGCATCTTTTTTGAGTAAGAACTGATAGAAAACAAATTTTGCAAACAAGATTAAAATAAGATATTATGATAAATAACAGATTTTTTAACGAGCCTAAAGAACAAACTAATTATCCATCTATATTTAATAATCATTTTAACCTCAACTCTACTCCAGAGGTTCATATCCCTATTAATATTATCCAAAACAAAGAGAATGTAATCTTAGAATTGGCCGTTCCTGGTAGAAAAAAGGATCATATACAAATGGAATTAGAGAAAAACTTATTAGTTGTAAAAAGTTTAGACAAAGAAACTAATTCTAAAGAAGAAGAAAAAAAATACTTACGAAAAGATTTCCAACAAGAGCCATTTGAAAAACACTTCACTATATCAGAAAAAATAGATAAAGAAAAGATTGAAGCGAGTTTCAATGAAGGTATTCTAAAAATAGTTCTAGATCCGTGGGGG